>NZ_JABAIG010000001.1:0-743243 GCF_012641385.1 Rhizobium sp. P28RR-XV | reverse complement strand
CGATCCCCTTCCGTCTACTACTCTCTGTAGAGGGGTGACATTCCAGTCACCGGTCAAGAACCAGTTAGTTTGGGAGGTTGCCTTTATTGCATGATAACCTCCCACGCCTTCACGGCGCACCATAGGAGCCAAACAGGATGATCTTCAGGATGCGCCCGCGCTTCTTGAACTCTGCGGTCCCATCCTTTAGCGCATCCTCAAACTCTTCGTGCAGGATCTCGACGGCGCGCTCGAGCTCTCGCTGCTTCTTTGGCGGGATGTGATCGAGGGAGAATTTCATCATGGGCGGCGCATCAATCCGCGAACCGGATTTCCAAGTGACTGTCGTATACGGAGGGCGGGCATTGGGAGCGACCATACACCAGTCGTCGCCAAGCACAAACGATACCAAACGCGAACGCGGCATCGTCGCCGATGGGCGCCATGGCGGTGAACTTGTCCCCGATCCTCTTAACCGCCGTGAGTGGCTCTTTAGCGGCTGAAACGATTGGGGCGGTCTACCAAAGGGCAGAAAATCGAAGTAGGCGTCAAATCTAACGCTGAAAACGCTGCAAAAAATCGGTAGGCGAAGCGCTCGAAATGCGAAAAAAGGCCTACAGCGAGATACCCCACCTACGGGGTATCGTGGCAAAGCCGATGCCTCCGATAACGCAATCCTTCCGATCCAAGCATCGCAGGCCGTCGTATTTCATATTGGAGGGCGAGGAGTTCATCCCCGCCCGACGCGAGTAGGGCCGCGAGTTTCGCGGCGTTCGGCCACGCTGCAGGACAATCCTCGATCCGCTCATCGCAAGCCGTGAACTTGTCACCCGAATGCGCCAGAGCCTTCTTTGTGAAGGTGTGAATGGTCGACTGTGCAATTGCCAACCCTCGCTCGTAGGCGACAAGGGACAGAATCCCGAAGGGGAAGGTTAAATACGCGATTTGATCGGCCTTTTTGCCGTCCATCGACAAACGGTATGCGAGGCCTCGCGGTTGTTGCGCTTCGATCAGTTCGTTAAACGTCTGTTTGAAGAAGTTTGCCATCTCTGGCCTCGGCTGATCGACCTCGAACCGATGACGACCATGCATGAGGTACCGTGGATCCGGCCTGGTGCCGTCCAGCAGGCAGAAGTGCAACTCTCCCTTCTGGAGATTAAACCCAAGGATCGCCATCAGTTTGCCTTTCTACGCAATACACGCGCTCGTCATGCCCCGAATCAAAGAGCTCGGGCGAAAGACGCCCGAGCTTTTGGATGATTTTATTCAGGCGGACTGTTCCGCCTGAAAGATGTTTTTGTCTCAGTCTGGGAGGCGATTTAGGCGGAAGAATCCATCCAAACGCCTCCGGGAGATTGTTTCAATGGACGCGAGACATGCAAAGCGTGTAGGCAGCCAGCGATTATGTCGTAGCACTATTAGATCTATCAATGACTTAACATGTGCAGTGGCCAATTGAAAATGACGCAATGGCCACATGAATTTGACGGGCATCTTAATACCCTCAAAACAGGGGGTCTCGAACGCTGCCGAAGCTTCCCCACTCTGTCGCGCGTCCTCGCGACACGTTGGCTCTGGGCCGTTGGACGACGTTAGCAATCGGTGAGGTCACGCTTGCGGTGTAAGGCGTCGCGAGATATCGGTACCGCAAGTTGAACATCTCCTTATCGAGTCCAAATTGAGCAACGTACTGAAAGGCATCGAGAAGCCATCGAAATGGCCCAATGCGAACGCGCGCCTTCTGGGCGTGGGGCTCGGACTTCCCGTTGATCCGCTTGATCGGCTTGGCACTTTCAGTCCCGACGAGTTCGAACGCTTCGTTCTCGAGTGGGCGGACGGTTACCTCGCGGAGAAGGTACCGGGCGTCAGCGAGCTCCAGCCGAGGGGCGGTGCTGGCGATAAGGGAAGGGACATTGTGGTTTGGTTCGGGAAACCGGGCGACCCGGACAGGTACTGGCACCTCTACCAGTGCAAGCGGTACAGTTCCGCCTTGGGGGAGGCGTCCGCTCTCGGCGAGATTGGCAAGGTCCTTTATTTCGCATCGAGAGGCGACTTCATTGCTCCCAGGGAATACTGGTTCGTGGCCCGTAAAGGTGTCACCGGCGGCCTGCAGGATCTCCTTGACTGATCTTTTGGGATTGAAGCACTCTTCGTTGGGGCCTCCGTGCACGATTTTATCCACGACGACCATCTCAGTCGCGGATGCCCCTCTGAATAGGGCGCACAAAAACAGGTCCAGGGAGGCGTCCGGAAACGATGCCATGATCGGTGTGCCGCCCATAGGGTTTCCATAGGCGATGGCGGCTGCACTGCCAGGTGCCTGTCACAGAGCCGGCTACTATGTTCTGGGCTTTCGAGCGCTCTTGGTTGCGCGCTTCGATAAGCCGCGGGCTGCAGCGTTGGAACCGTTTTGTGAACCGGTGCTCTCCGACAGGTTCAGAATGTTCTGAACGACGAGCGAGATGGCAGGCTCTTCGTTTGCGATATACGACGGGCTCTTGTCCTCGATCCTAGGGATCGGCTTTTTCTCCGCCCATTGAATGGCCTTTCCGTCGGAGCCCTTGCGCTTCTTCTTTTCGAAGATATCGCGGTAGCGGCGAGGGGAGATGCCGATAAACGGCTCGAAGAGCACTTTCGAATACTGCTCGGACAACGAAAAGGTGATCGAATCTTCGTGAAGGTCCTTTGCGTGGCTCTTGGGATATGGCTCAAGGAACACGACCCGCCGGATTCCGGAGGAGACGATATGCTTTGCGCACATGTGGCATGGGAAGGTCGTCGTGAAGAGGATCGAATCCGCCAGCGCCTTGCCCTTGCGAGCGGCGTCGGTGATCGCCGACATCTCCGCGTGGATGATGCGGCCGAATTCGATGATGTCCATGACGCGCGAATCCGAGATCAGTCGCTCGGTCATCATCTTCTTAACCTGGTTCGAGGTAGCGCCTTCCTTTTCCAACTTGTCCGAGAGATAGCCGAGCTGTCCCATCCGGTCGACGAGGTCGTGGAGCAGCCTCAGCTTGCGGCTGTGATTTCCATCTTCGCCTTCCTCGAAGTCGCGATGGCGGGTACCTGCGTCGTCGCACCAATACGTTCCACCGAACGCCTTCGGCACTTCGTTGCAGCCCAGAGTTATCACTTCGCCGCGATCCGAAAAGATTGCAGCTCCGATCTGACGCGAGAGATCGAGTGATCGAAGCGAGGCGCCGGCCGCGGCGTACATACCGTATTCCGCTTTGGTCGGCGAAAGCCCGTTGTGGCCGAAGAAAGCATTGACGAATCTTTCAACGACTTCCTTTGCTTCGCGGCCACCCTGGCCTGGGACGAACACGTCTCCGAGCGGGAACACGTCGGACACACGCTGGCCGAAGACCTCATCGACCTCGTTATTGTCTTTCGCGATGAGTCCTATCGCTTCCTTTTCGGCTTCATCGTCTTCAATGATTTTGGTGCCGAAACCTTTGATCTTCTTCATGAGCTGACGACGGCGCTCGTCCGGATCCGAATAGATCGAGACCTGCACGAACTTCCGGCCGTAGACCGCTCGAAGAAGCGTGATCTCCTCTTCGCGCTTAAGCTGTCGGACGATGTAGACGGTGCCAAGAGTCGGTTCGTCGGGACGGCGGCTTTCGTTGCGGCGAGCTCTCATGCGCCGGATTTCGCTGATCGCAAGGCAAGCCAACGCGGCGTTGTTGTTCACCTTCCGCCGGACGTCGTCCGAGTGGCCGATCAAGGACTCGTACCTGTTCATATAGCTCGATTCATCCACAACGATCTGCGGCAAGACATCCCGCATCACCCGTGTAATGTGGATCAGCTCGCTCTTGTACTGGACTTTGCCCAGTGCTTCCTTCAAGAACTCAACGACCGCGTCGAGGTCGACGCCTATCGGTCCGACGAGTCCCATGACGATCTCCGGATTGTCCACGGTCGCAGCAGTTGTCACTCGTGACTCCTAGGGGAACTTTAAGACTGTGATGCGATTATCATATCGCTAGTTCGTTAATACAGGTATTATCGAGTCGGATCACTTGGAGGGTGTAGTGATGAAATTAAACCTAGCCGTGCAAGACAAGTCCACAAGCCAAGAGCGGGGAGACGAACTGCGCGCCATCATGAGGGACGCTGTAAAGAACGTGCTGGAGCGGCCTGAAACCCTTCGAGGGCCGTACGTGATCCGGGACGCCGATCTGAAACTCAAAGAGCGTCGCTGATCCGCTGCGTTTGCATTCTTCGGCCTGTGGCCGATGTCTCAGGCGATTTTTGCCTGCCAGATTCAACTTTCGCACCAAAGAACGATCGCCACATTCAGAAAGCGATCATAGCGCGTTGGTCGACGTCCAGCAGCGGACTATTTTAGTTCTGTATGCTGCGTCAGCGGGGTCCCGATCCGCGAGAAGCGTTTCCCAATGGCGGGTAAGATTCGTTACAAATGCCCCAGCGCACCTGCATGAGGAAACGGTCGGCCTCATGGAGCGAGGTCTGGCTGAGGGTCAAATTCACTTTTGCACGCGCCTCTGAAGAAATCATCGGTTCGACTGACATAAGTGCTCGAATCTGACCCCAGGCTTCATCCGAGCAGATTTATAGCAGTGCTGCAGGAGCCCAATCTGGACTTGGACTGCATTGGATACCGATGCGGATCGCAAGGGGCCAAGCCTCCCCAAGACATTTATTCCGATGGAACATCGGAGACTTCTTAGAAAACGCCACAGTCTGCAACCACTTAAACGCGTAAGTGCCGTTGAGTAATTCCCGAATCACCTGTAATCAGGAGCAGTTGCTTTCGGATACGCACTTTTATGTCCTTCCTCTTCTGCAAGGCTGATCATCACCTCGAGGTCATAGACCGGGCCTCGATGACCTTTCGCTCCGAACACAGTTTCCTGCTTGAGGCGACCGTGCCGAGCCGGTTCTTCCATCACGATTACTTTTGGACTGGTTCGGGCGCCGAACGCGAGACACTTCCCGAAGTTGTCTCAGAAATTGACGATTGGGGCTTTCCGCAGCATAGGATTCATGGCCCCCTCATTGTGGAGGGAAACGCGCGAATCCTTGTGGTCGATCTGGGAAGAACACTTAGACCCGGTGAGCAGACGACAGTGCATTTTCATCATAGGATGAAAGATTTGAGAGGAACGTTTAAACCGATGCTTCAGGTGCGCCCATCGTCGCAAGTCCGCGGGGAGATCACGTTGAAGCTGACGGTGCCAAATTGGCGTGGCCTCGAGGTGAACTTCCGTCAATTCACACACGATACGGAAAAGATACTTGTCTCGCGCAAGGTTGATCCGAAAGATTTGGATAACGGCCGGCTTGAGTTTGAGGCGATAATCGTTAACCCGGATAGTGGAAATTTCGGGCACAAGCTTGAATGGACCCACTATGAAACGTAGACAAGGTGTGAAGTCCGCACTAGCTAGTAGTAGAAGAACGAAAAGGGAGCAGGAAAATGGGCGTCGACACGTAACACGATCTACTGATGAAAAATCCGCAGGTGCGAGAAGGGCAACCGCATTCTTCTCGCACCTTGTGAGCCTTCTCGGAGCTGAGCCGAACGTCTACTGTTTAGCAGTGGCCCACATGGTTCCTAACACAGTCCTGTTCGTTCCCGAAGCACTTGACAAGCTGATGAACGTAAGCGCCGTGCTGGCGAAGCCGAAATCGGTCGAGCGGGCTGAGTACGACGAGATCGCTGCAAGATTTCCAACACCGCCTCTTTCTCGTGAATGGTCGGCTGATCCTGTCGCCGTCGTAAGTGAGCTGAAAAAGCTGGGCCTTTCACGCAAGTCGGTCGTCCTAGTCGACATCGGCGGCTACTTCGCCTCGTCGATAAACGAGATCGCCAAACTCTTCGATGGCAAGATACTTGGTGTTATGGAAGGCACCGAAAACGGCGTCCAGAAGTACGAAGCGCACCTGCCAATTTCCGTACCTATCATCACCGTCGCGAGAAGCCCGCTAAAACTGCCAGAGGACCACCTGGTGGCCTCGAGCATTGTATTCTCTATCGAGGCAGTTCTCCGCGGCCAGGCCGAAATTCTGCAGACCCGAACGGCCGCCGTGATCGGCTACGGCCGCGTTGGGCGATCGGTCGCGAGCATCCTCCGAAGCAGAGGAATTAACACGGTTGTATACGATTCCGATCCCATCAAACTCGCCGAGGCCGCCGCACGCGGCTTCCAGGCCAATACAAGGCTTGACCAGGCAATTGGGCAAGCGTCTCTCATCGTCTGTGCCACCGGGAACAAATCGCTGGACCTAAGGGGATTCGGAATGCTGCAATCGGGATGCGTCGTGGCTAGCGTCACCTCGGCGGACGACGAGTTCGACCTAGGCAGCCTTTCGAGAGGCTATCGTCGGATAGAGATTGAGAAGAATTACATTCGCTACGAAGAAAACAGAGAGAGCGGGCGCCACTTCTTCCTAATCGCTGACGGCAATGCCGCAAATTTCATCCACGGCGCCGTCATCGGTCCCGCCATTCAGCTTATCGAAGGCGAAAAGCTCTACGCCATAAAAAAGTTGATCCAAGGTGAGGTTCCACTCGCAGCGGAAAGCCTTGCCGAACTCGATAAAAAGTCCCGTGGCGAAGTTGCGGAAATCTGGATCGAGCACTTCCTGTAAACGCAGGGAATGCTTGAGACGGCTGACTACTCGCACCAAAGAACTCGACCTTCTCGAACCCAGAAGTGGGACTTGCATCCTGACTTCCGCCAGACTGACGGGTGGAGCGATGGATATCCAGCCTTGTTGACGCTGATGTCCCATCGCGGGAGAGCCTCCTTCAAGATTAGGAGCTCGATCTTGTCCCCACATCCGCACGGACACCGCATGCCGACGCTCCAGTCGTCGCCATCATCTCGCACCAGGACAAGATCGCGTGCCGGCAAGTCCGACGGCAAGGCGTCGCCCTCGATAATCTGCAGCCGACGGGCTGGGCCACACTTGTCCCACAGCCGCCGGAACCAGCGAACGATCCTCATGCTACATCCTTTCTCGGCTTACGGAACAGCGGCAGCCCGAGCAACGGCTCGACAGCTCCCCGACCAAGCAGCGCATTCTCGGTTCGCTCGAAGTCGTCTTCAGTGTGGTGATCCTCGTCACAAGCTGCGAAGCTGAATGCGATGCGGGCATAGTTGCGATTCGGCTCCTGGCGATAGGGGTAGGCGCGAGCGATGAACTCGTTCACCAAGACAGAAGCGGCCCTCATGTTCAGCGTGATCACCGACGGCGCCTCTTCGTGGATACCCTTAATGTATCCTGCGGCGAGCTCGTCCTGGAACGCGGCTGGGTCGGTTCGCTGCAAATACTCGGCTCGCAGGCTTTCCTGCGTGTACACGCCGCGGTCGGAAAGCGTAGAGCCGCCTGGCTGGACGTAGTCGATCCGGCCGCTGACATCAGCAACGGCAACCTTGCCGTCGTCAAGGAATGTCGGGATCGTGACACCGACATCAAGGAGGGGGATGAGGAACGCTGATGCGATCAGATCGGCATATTGGCGACCCTCCTTGCTGTCCACGCAACAGAAGATGACGTCACACTGACCAACCGCTTCGACTGCCTTCCGGGTTCCGAGCGTGTCTGTGATGCTGATGGCAACGCCGTCGCCGCGATGTTTGGCAATAGCAGCGGAGAACATTTCGACCTTCGAACGTGCTTGCTCGGCGTCCGCCAAAGTCGCATTGAGGATGCGGTTGAGGTTCTTCTTCTCGATCTTGTCCGGGTCGACGAGGGTAACAGAGCCGAAGCCAAGACGCGCAACCTGTTCCGCGGAAATGGATCCCGTTCCTGATACGCCGATCACAGCCGCGGACAGGCAGGAGAGTTCCTCGGTCATCGCACCTGTGAAGGCAAGTGGCCGATCTGCTGGGAGGCCATTGACGATCCGGTCGTTCCACCAGTAGCTGATATCGTCGCCTGCGATCGTCACGAGATCGACGGGCTGCGGTGTCATGTCGGGCGAATAGAGGCGAGCACGAATTGCACCTTCTGGGGTCATGATCGCCGAACCGTGGCAACTGTCGAAAGCTTCGAACAGACCGGGGATAACGCGCGCGTCGCTTTCGTTGTCGATATGCGAGAACTGCAACCAGCCACCCGGATGGGAATGAAGCAGGATGATCACGAGTCCTTCAGCTTCGGCGATATCGATAGCTTCTTCAATGTAGCCGCCGGGCCAGACGATGGCGTCCGGCTTGCGAACCGGACAGGCTTCGTGCGGAACCAGCAGGGCCTGCCGAACAACGAGCCGCTGTCGGGGACCGGGCGAGGGGGCGCAGATGAGGATTGCCGCGGCCTCATTGCCGTCAGAGAGCAAATGAGCCTTGAGCATGGAGTGTGTGACGCCCGCCATCGCAAGGGTATGTTCGGGCATCATTCGCCAACCTCCTTAGCGAGAGAGGACTCTACCAGAGCGAGGTGGGTGACGACGTTGTCGCGCTGGGGATTCCACGGGACAACATTGCCACGGTGGCGCGACCAACGCTGGAAGGGAAGACCGCCGATACTCTGGACCGCCTCGGTCGCAGGGATGGGGGCTCCCGTCGCTCGCTGCAGGGGCGGATAGACGTAGAACATGTCGATCTGCGACTGCGGGTACGTAGGCGGGATCATGAGGGCGAGCGTCGTGGTGGTCGCCGTGTAGCCAGCGGGAACCGGATAATCGTGAACTATCAGCCAGCGATGACCGTCGCTGTTGCGGGTTTCCCACTGGAGGCCAAGGCCGCCCAGGTAGGACTCGTCAACTTCCAGAAGCGCGAAGTCACGGTGAGGCGCGGTGCGCGCCTCACCGTTGCTCACATCCTTTGCCGTCAGGCGGATCTTCTCAATTCCCGGCGCGCGCAAATCGATTTCGTCACCGACCGAAAGCTGACGCTTGGGCTGGCCTTGGACCTTGAGGATGATGATCCAGGCGTTCGGATCGAAACCTGCGCGGGTAAGTGCGTCCACCACCGAAATCACGGGGGTGATGGAGATGATCTTCTTGCCCTGCACGTTCAGTTCCCAGACCTCGGGCTTCTGACTGCGGAACTGTTCGATGCCGTCCTTCTTGATCTTGATGATATCGCTATCTTCTAAAAGGCGGTCAGGCTCGTCAGTGCGCTCGAGATAGATAGAGCGGTCAGCAGGGATCCGACCGAGCTTGCGGACAACGGCCCCGGAGATCTCGTCGGCGGGCCAATCGAGTGCTTCACCTTCGATGGCAATGCGATTGCTGCTGTCGCTTTCGGCGACAATGAACTTCGTGCCCTTGCCGAGGTCGGCTTCTTCCTGGGCACGGAGTTCTTCGAGATCACCGTCATCACGCCACTGGAGGACGTAGGGGTACTGGTCCGCGTTGAAGCCAGCGGCCTTCGCGATCTTGCCACCGCTAGGCGTATTGGTGTCCAGTAGAAAAGCGTGGAAGTTGAGGTCGAGACCGGCGATTTCGACAGTAGTGTTCTTGCCGCGGTCCGTTTCCTGATGTTCGATAGTCATAATTTGTGATTCCTAGTTGATAAAGTTTTGGGAGGACAGGTCGTCCACCTCCTTTGCGGACGGCACCGGCGATTCCGACACGAAAGAAATTTGTCGGAATCTGCGTTGCCGTGCGCAAGCAGACTGAAGATCAAGGAGGAGATCGACATATGTATAAGAAAATGCGGAGGAGCTGGTGGGTCAGCCTGACGAAGAACACTATGGAGCAGAAGACGCCATTGCGGCGTTCGACGCGCTTTCCGACAACGATCGGAGCAACCTTGCCCGCATCGCCCGCTTCATAGCGGGCACCAGCGGCTTCCCATCTCCAGATGACCTGATCAACGAGGCATACGTTCGAATCGCCGAAGGGAAACGACGCTGGCCGCGGGAGCACGGATTCATCCCGTTCGTGGCGGGCGTGATGAAGAGCCTACGCAGCGATAGCGTATTCGTGACCGATGAAAGAAAGGTCGTGCGCCTGGAGCAGGGCTTCGCTATCGTGACCTCCGAGGATCTCCAGATGGTGGCCGCGAACGACGACGATGGCGGGCTTGCCCGCAAGGTAATTATGGAAGACGCGATATCCAAGCTGGAGGAACATTTCGCGGATGATGACGAGATGCTGCTGCTCCTCATGGGTATCCAAGAAGGTTTGATAGGAAAGGATCTGCAGGAGGCTGTGGGAGTAGACGAGAAGCGCCTTGAAGCGTTACGCACCCGGCTGAAGCGGAAGATTGACAAGCTCGCCGATGGCTATCGAGCGAAGGAAGGGCTGGCGTGATGAGCGACAAGAAGGACGCCGTGGACAACTTCATAGACTTCATCCTCTCCGACGATAGCCCTGTCGGTCCGGAAGATGAGGCAAACATTCAGATGTTCAACAATGCTATCGAAAGTGCAAAAGTCAGGCTCGCGAAGTCGCGATTAGAGCGCGCTCGCGCCGGTGCATTTTCCAGCAATATGTCTAATGGTGTAAGCAACCTCGATAAGGAGCGTGCGAAGCGTCGGTATGACCGCGCGAAAGCGGGTGATTCAACCGCAGGTCTCACTTTGGCTGCTCGTTTTGGTGATGGTTCCATGGACGATGATCTCGAAGCAATTCTTGAAGATCTCGCGGAATTGGAAGACGAAGACAGAAACAATGAAGAGAATTGATCCGCTTCCTACAAATTTGTCTCCAGATGCATTGCTTCGCTCCCTTGGAATTACAGAACCTCGCGATATCGATATCGAGGCGATAGCTTACTATGTCGGCCTTCGCGTAAAGCGGCGCTGTCTCAAGTGCTGTGAGGCAATGATCACAGGTCTGGGGAATAAGGGCATCATATCGGTCAATCCGGGTGGCATGCCTCAGCGCGAGCGCTTCTCGATTGCTCATGAACTCGGCCATTGGGCTCATCACCGCGGCGAGACCGTTGCCTGCCGCGCAACCGACATCGGAAAGTTCTCGAAGACGAATAATGTCGAGCGCTCGGCCGACCAGTATGCCGCCGATCTCCTGATGCCGTGGTCCATGTTCAAGAACGAGTGCCGCAAGCATCCTCGTCTGGATTTGAAGGCGCTGAAGGAAGTGGCGGGTATCTTCAAGACTAGCCTAACAGCCACCTTGATTAGGATGATCGACAGCGACACTTATCCGGCATCGATGATGATCCGTCACGGTACTGGTGGTAGGAAATGGCATAGATCCGCTCCTAAAATGCCAACCTGGTGGTTCCCGAAAGAGGAATTGGATGCGGACAGCTTTGCGTTCGAATTGCTCCATAATCAGAACCAGGAAGAGCAACGCTTCCCCCGAAAAATCGGTGCGGACGCGTGGTTCGACAAGGCTTCTGCTGCCAGGTATGAAATTACGGAACAGTCGTTCCGAATTCCTGGAGAGGGCGTCGTAACGATCTTGAACCTCGACCCAAATATGGTTGGTTGAGGCTATTGGGTCCGGACGTCTGCTTGCCAAGAGAACGCTCTCGTACGGAGCGCACCAGTTCTCGGTCGGTCTTCCAAATAGAGCGATCGAATTTACTTCATCCTCAGCCAGTTCGATTCGGGCAAGTATCTCCATCGCCTTATGATGCTTGCCACGCAGCTCCTCAGGGAAAAGGTAGAAGCCGACACGCGCCTTTCTCCCCAATAGTGGTGCTATGAACATCTCGTTGATGTGCTTTGGATCCTTGATGGACACATCTTCGCTCGGACCACGTGATCAGCCGTCGCGGATGCTATGACAGGCAGTTCACGCTGTTCGGATCTGTGAATTGAAGACAGGCTGCATGCGCTGCGCTTTGTTTCGTGTCAAAGTTGAAAAGCGATTCGTTTATGCGACACGCCGTGCACAAATGGAGTCCTTGATGGTCGACGGAATATATTTCCCTTGTCTGAGTACCAAAGCCTTCGAGTTTCTGGCCTATGAGAAGAGTGACGAAGGCGTGAAGGACGGATGCATCCCCGTCGTCACGCTGACGCGATACGGCAAGGCCGAGAGTTTTCAGGAGGCTGCGGGTTTCCTTCTGTCCGCTCTCGATGGGCGTCCTGCGATCGTCGACTTCGACCCCACACCAGTGGAGGTGACTTCGGCCGCCGAGGCAGAACGGGATCGCCAGCGTCGAAGCGCAGCCAGGGTGCAAACTGGCGGGAAGCCGATCAAGGGTCGCAGCGAGAGGCAGCTTGCCAGCGATCAGCGCGACAGAGACGGCAAGGAAGCCTTCAACACGCATCTTGAGATGCTGGGCGACCCCGTGAAGGGGCCGACATCCTGGATAGGCATCATCGCTGGCTTCCCATCCCTTATTCCCACGGTTCGACTGCCAAGTCCCGAGGTTGTCGCCGAACAGATCGCACTTGCCAGGGACCTCGGCTGCGGCTGTGCGGTCCGTGTGAGGCTCAAGGAGCCCGCTGACACTTCAAACTTCCTTCGATCACTGCCACTCATCGAGTCCTGGCCTGACGGCAAGTCATTCCTCCTGGTTGATGCTGGCTACATCCGCAACAAGGTTCCTGCGAACGCAGAGGCGGTGAAGGACTTCCTTTCCCGAACAAAGGCAGCAATGGGGGATCTATTCAACCGAATCGAGGTGGTGCTGCTCTCGAATAGTTTCCCAAAGGATTCATTGAAAGACTATCCGGAGGTGATCGCGATGGGCGAGGTGGAGCTCTATCGGTCCGTTATAAGGCACTGGAAGATCAGCTACGGAGACTATATGTCCGTGGCGAAAAGACCGAAAGGCTCCGGAAGCAATGGCTGGTATCCTCACGTCGACCTGGTCGAAGCGGAGAGCTGGCGCATCAAACTCGACATGGTGAAAGACGATCCACAAGGGTTCGTGCGAGCAGCGACAGCTCTGATCGGCGAACCTGCGTGGCAGGGCCGCGAGCGTTGTTGGGGAACGACCGTGATTGAAGCGGTTAGGGAAGGGAAGCTAAAGGTCGACGGAACCACCTTCACCGTACCCGGTCCCTGGCTTTCGGTTAGAGCAAACCAGCACCTTGCGAGGATGGCCCGCAGATGATTGCCGCTCGCGCGAAAGCGGACCGCCCGTGGAGAACCTCGAACGTTGCACGTACCTTCAGCACGTGTTTCACGAAGGATGCGATATCTTTGGCCTTGATGCCGGATGTAGCGGTATCTGCGAGTTCCGAAAAGATCTTACGGCTCGCACCTTTCTGAAGGGAATGGATGGAGAGCAGTGTCATTAGCTCTTGACGTTCGAGCATGTTCACCAGCGCCCACGCACTGAGCGACCGGTTTCGGTGCCCCTTGCGGAGACTCCTCAGCCTGCAGCTTTCTCCATGCGGCCGCGCCAGGATTACCGACCACCAGTCTGGTATCAATTGCACGGCCTCGTCGAGATGCCGCTCACCGACGACAAGTGTCATGCGGTCAGCGATTTCGCCATAGAGCATTGCCTGTCTTTCGAGGCGCTCAAGTGTGTCCTTGTCACTCTTGATTTCGAAACCATCGATGAGGCCGTTCACGACGGCGACATCGATGCGTGCGGAACCCCGGCCAACGCGTAGCTCGTCCACGATCACGGCATCCTGGCCGTCATGCGTGGTCGCAAGCCGCTGCCGGATCACCTTTCGGATTATGGGGTCGTTGGTCAGGGTCATGGGCCTTCTGGGCGTGTCGAACTTCTTAGGGCACTGCGATCACGCAGCGTGGCTACTATCGTCATCGTCGGCGGCGAACAAGTCACTTTCAAAGACGATAGACGTGTTCGTGTTAACGTCAGGTTTGCTGGAGGCCGCCATTGCGTCGGCTTCGCATTTTAGGAAAGGTTTGGTTCGGCACTGATGCGGTCTTCCACTTCGGTTATGAAACGCGAAGGTCTTGGGGCAGACCAAGCCAGATGGACTTCGGATCGGGCGCGGGTGAAGCCGACGTAGAACAGGCGCCGCTGTTCTATCACGTCGTTCGGTGTAGGATTCGGTCTGGGAATCCGACCCTCATCGATCCCGAACATGATGACGACATCAAACTCCCTCCCTTTAGCGCTATGGAGGGTGCTTAGATTGATCCGATCGTTCGCTTGGCCGACCCCGAAGAATTGTCCTAGGGTTACGTCCGCAAGATCCGTGTCACTTTCCAAGCGTGACGTGAGCGTTCTCATGATGGCAATTTCGTCGGACATTGCCCTGCAGCCGATCGCAAGCGTCTGAAGAATTTGAGCATCAAGTTCCCGGAGCCATACCGTAAAGGAAAGCGAGCTATCTCGCCGAGCCCACATAAATTCCAACAGAGCACGCTTGAACTGCGAGCGATCAGCATCCGAGGTGAGGGTCTCCGAGAACATGCGCATCCCTGCTGACGCGATCCTTGCCCATCGAGGTTCGCCGGTCTGCCATCCGCCGCAGCACCAGCGCGCGCAATTTTCGATCCAGCGCATGATCCTGCTGGATCTTGGATAAAGCGCATTCGTATCAGTGCGGACAAAGGACCGCCCGTGCTCTGCTGCTGCCGCGGCTACCGCGTCGCCAATGAATGCCGCAGCATAGAGAATCGCAATGTCGCCCCGAGGAATGCCAGGATTTCGGGCTTCGATATCGGGAAGCAGCGTTGAGAACAGCCATGCAGCTTGTTCCTCATAATTCCCGGTAATCGGATGGAAGTAGACAGTGCCTTCCGACGCTCCTTCCGCAGCTTGGTAGCCGCGAGCTTCTCCGAGAGCATACTCCGAAATGGCTACGATTCTGTGGCCGCTACGGTAATTGAGGCCCAACGTGACAGTCTCGACTTCGTCGCGCTCGGAAAGCCGCTGCAGCAACTCCGGTCTGGCGCCTGTGAAGCCATAGATCGACTGGTCTGGGTCGCCTACTGCAAGAAGCCGTATGCCCGTTCGAAAGCATAACTCCAGCACCATCTGGTGGAGAGCCGTGCCGAGGTCTTGGTATTCGTCGATGGCGAGAACCGGATACTTAGCGAGAAGTGCGCGACGAAGCCATGGATTTCTGACCAGGGCCCTCAGTGCCAACAACGGCATGTCGTCGAAATCTATGAGACCTGCCTCCCGCAACGATGTCTCGTAGGCCGAGGCGAGGGCGGCACGCTGCGGGTTGAAATTGACCCACGAGGGATGCGTGCGGTCCAGATGCGTGCGACGGTGTAAATCCATGCCAAAGCGAAAATCTTCCGGATTTCCGGGTCCGCCGATCACCTCTCTGTGCGCTCGAGCAAGTGCATGCCTCTTCTGCTGAATGTCGGCCACTTGGAACTGGTCTGGGAGGCCGATGCCTAAGGAGTTTGCATAGGGGATTAGAATCTGCGTCAGCGAGAAGGAATGCACGGTGCCGATGAAGACACGCTTTCCTGGTTCGATCCCAAGGGCAGAAAGACGATCTTCTAGCTCTCGAGCACATTCGTTGTTGTAGGTGATACAGGCCACGCCGCGGGGTGCCTTAACATCCTCGCCGAGGATGCGGGCCAGCTTGATCGTCATGGTCTTCGTCTTGCCGCTTCCGGGGCCTGCGAGGATGACACAATGGCCTACTGACTGGTATGCCTGCCACTGATCCGGGTTTGGTCTCAATTCCTCCGATGCGGTCAGATAGAGAGAGGAGTCAGACACGGTCGGTCAGGTGTTCGATTGCACGCTTGATGTATCCGGGCACGTCGATCCCGCCGACGCGAGTAGCCAGTCGTTGTGCGAATCGCCCCTTGCCGATGTCCTCTATCATGGACAGCAGGTGCTCACGGTCCATCGATCTCGGATCGTCTTCCCAGGTGTCGATCCTATCCCTGCGTACCTTCCCGAAGTCGCCCTCCCGGAGACCTGTTATTATCGCGGCACTGAATCCGCCTTTGAAGAGGTCTACCTCGAGTGTATCGGCGTTGGTGAATACACCGAACTCCCCGATGCTCTGATCGAAGCGCTCCCATTCATCCGTGCCGAGAAGTTCGTCGAAGTAGTCATCATCGTATTTTTCGGTTCGTATGCCATCCAACAGCCGCGCGAGCGCGACCGTTCGCTTTTGCCCCCTGTCGGCATCCGGATCGAAGTCCGTGATTATCGAGAACGGAATCTTCAGAGACTCGAGAAACTTGGCATATGGGGTGAAGTTTGTTCCGGCGACGGAACAGACCGTGATGCCCAGTCCATCGAGGTCGATATTAAGTTCTTCCGCAAATCTCGGGACCATAAAGCGTTCAGCGTCGCCCTCTACAAGAATAATACCTCTTGCGAACAGCATTTCGGCGCGTGTGATGTCTAGGTACCGAGCGAGGTCATCAGCCTCGCTCACGCTCAAGTCGAGAGACGCCGTAGAGCATCCGACGGTCTCGCCTTCTTCTTCACGAAGAAGAACAAGCGAACGGACTGGTGCAACGCTGGCGATGTGAGGCGAGTGCGTCGTCATTATCACTGACAAGGGGGGATCTAAACCATCATCCTCGGGTTCGCTGGCATCTTGGAAAAGGCTCCGGTAGACGAGTCTCTGAAGATGCGGGTGAAGGTGCGCTTCGGGTTCCTCAATGGCAAGCAGTGAATGATCCCGCTTGTCGCCCGCGATGAGATTATGTAGTTCCATTGTCTTCAATGTGAGAAAGATCAGATTTGCTGAGCCGAGGCTCGCTTCGGCGATACCGCGCTGCCCGGAATCAATCAGCAATTTTATTTGCCGATGGAGCTTCGAGGCGTCCGTTGCTGAGAACCCTAAAGTGGGGTTGACGTCCTGGCGAGCTCCACTCATCGTGCGAAATGACTGGGCGATGTCATCCTCAAGATCAGACACCGCTTGGAAATCCATGAGCTGTCCCGTAGCCGCAGCTATCTGATCGGCAACGCCTTGCAACCCATCCCGGTCGATGGTGGCGAACGCAGAATCTATAAGTGGTCGAAGTGGTGAGCGCCGCCAGACCGCGAGGTCTCCCTCGGCATCGCGAAGGGCTGGCAGCACATCCATTGTAATTCGGCTCCGTACATCGTAGCCGAACCTCCTTGTTAGATCTCGACCGCCATAACAAACGAACTCGAAATCCTTCTCACTCGCCGGTGCCCTTAACAAGCCGGGTCGCGCCTTGAATTCATAGGTCAGTGAAGCCGTCTGAGGGTCGCCTGGGATACGAAAGTCCGTGAGAACGGCGAGCACATCGGGATCGTCTTCGAAATCCTTGATCTCGACGGAAATCTTAACCCGCGTCTCCCGCTCGTATTCTTCGATGCCATCCCAGAAGTCACCGAGCTGAAGATCCCTCGCGCTGTCCGGTAGTGATGGATCGAAAATCAGGCGGAGACCATAAACAAGGTTCGACTTTCCAACACGGTTTTCTCCGACGATCACGACGCTGCCGGCAAGTGCCACGTCAAGATTTCTAAAGTTCCTGAAGTTCTCGATCGCAATCCGTGAAAGATACATGAGAGTTCCCGCCCTAGTCATTCAAACAGATATGCGATTCTCGGAGCGGTTGCCTTTTGAAAAGAACGCCGGAGCCGCTTCGTTCGCTGTTTCGTGGCTGTTCACGACGTCCCCCTGCTTGAGCTGAGAATACTGCGAAAGCCTTGAACGATTGCTAGCAGCTCCAAGGGTGTTGGTTATGGGATAGCCAGTTTCTGCGGTATTTGGCCAGGACCAGCTTGGGTTTCTCACATAGGCTCTAACGAACAAGAGCGGCCTTTCGACCGCTCTCTGACATTTCTATCGGTACAGAATGTACGGAAACCTGGGCACAATGACTTTTGTTACAAGCCGAAGCAAAGCGGATCGATTGAACACTCAGCTGCAGCCGCTCGTTGCTCCACACGTGTCGCACTTCTCGCAGGTCCCATTCCGGACCATCGTGAAGTTCTGGCACTCCGTGCACATGTTGCCGGTATAGCCCTGCATGATGGAGCGGGCGCGGCGTTCGGATTCCAGCTTCTTGGCTTCCGTCTTCGCCGTTGCTGCGTCGTTTGCCGCCTTGTCGGTGAAGAGGCCGGTGGTTTCAGTGGTTTCGCTCGCTAGTTCCTCTGCGATCTCTTCGGCCAATTCCTTTGCGCGCTCCTCATAGTCGCGCTTGAAGGCGACCACTTCGGAGGTCGCGACCGCACTTGTCGGCTCCAGCTTGCGCACCGTATTGCCGGCGAAGGCGGTAACGGTCGAAAGCGAGGCTGCGCGCGCCGGGGCGGCCGTTGCCGAACCCTTGGCGTCTGCCGAACGGTCACCCGATGTCGGAACCAGCGTCGGCTTGTAGCCGCGGGTCAGGCCCTTGGAGACGACATCGGCCTTGCCTTCGGAAACACCGCGGCCGAGCGCCGTGTTGTTGAAGTCCGAAGTGTCGACATGGGCAAGATCGTGCCGGCCGAGATAGGAGATCGCCAGCTCACGGAACACGTAGTCGAGGATCGACGTGGCGTTCTTAATCGCGTCGTTGCCGGTGACGATGCCCGCCGGCTCGAACTTCGTGAAGGTGAAGGCGTCGACATATTCCTCGAGCGGCACACCATACTGCAGGCCGAGCGAGACGGAGATCGCGAAGTTGTTGATGAAGGCACGGAGAGCCGAACCTTCCTTGTTCATGTCAAGGAAGATTTCGCCGAGGCGGCCATCGTCATATTCGCCGGTGCGCAGGAAGATCGTATGTCCGCCGATCTTGGCCTTCTGGGTATAGCCCTTGCGGCGACCCGGGAGCTTTTCCTGCGTGCGCACGATCTTTTCGATCACGCGCTCGACGATCTTTTCCGTGATGGTCACGGCCTGTGCGGCTGCCGGCGCCTGCAGGAATTCCTCAAGCGCAGCCTCGTCGCTGTCGTCCTCGATCAGCGAGGAATTGAGCGGCTGGCTGAGCTTGGAGCCGTCGCGATAGAGCGCGTTGGCCTTGAGGCCGAGCTTCCAGGACAGCATGTAGGCGTTCTTGCAATCCTCGACGGTCGCTTCGTTCGCCATGTTGATGGTCTTGGAGATCGCGCCCGAGATGAAGGGCTGGGCAGCCGCCATCATGCGGATGTGGCTTTCGACCGACAGGTAGCGCTTGCCGATCTTGCCGCAGGGGTTGGCGCAATCGAAGACGGCGAGGTGCTCTTGTTTGAGGAACGGCGCGCCTTCCAGCGTCATCGCACCGCAGACATGGATGTTGGCGGCCTCGATGTCCTTCTTGGAGAAGCCGAGATGGTCGAGCAGGTTGAAGCTCATATCGGCCATCTGCTCGTCGGATACCTTCAGCGCGCCCTTCAGGAAGTCGGCGCCGAGCGTCCACTGGTTGAAGACGAACTTGATGTCGAAGGCGCTCTTCAGGGCTGCGTTGACGGCATCGATCTTCTCGGCGGTAAAGCCCTTGGCCTTTAGCGACGACGGGTTGATGGCCGGCGCCTGGTTCAGGTTGCCATGGCCGACGGCATAGGCTTCGATCTCGGCGATCTGGCTTTCGGAGTAGCCGAGCGTGCGCAGCGCTTCCGGAACGGCGCGGTTGATGATCTTGAAGTAGCCGCCGCCGGCAAGCTTCTTGAACTTCACCAGGGCAAAGTCCGGTTCGATGCCGGTCGTGTCGCAATCCATGACGAGGCCGATCGTGCCGGTCGGCGCGATTACGGTTGCCTGTGCGTTGCGGTAGCCGTGCTTCTCGCCGAGTTCCAGCGCCTTATCCCAGGCGGCTTTGGCATGGGCAACAAGGTCCTGATCCGGATTGTCGCCATGGATGAGCGCTACGGGATTGACCGACAGGTTCTCATAGCCCGAGGTCTCGCCATAGGCGGCGCGGCGATGGTTGCGAATGACGCGCAGCATGTTCTCGCGGTTCGGCTGGAACATCGGGAAGGTCCCGAGTTTGGACGCCATTTCAGCCGAGGTCGCGTAGGCGATGCCGGTCATGATCGCGGTCAGCGAGCCGGCGATGGCGCGGGCTTCGTCGCTGTCATAAGGAATGCCCGACGACATCAGCAGGCCGCCGATATTGGCGTAGCCGAGGCCGAGCGTGCGGTATTCGTAGGAGAGTTCGGCGATGCGGCGCGAGGGGAACTGCGCCATCATCACGGAGACTTCGAGAACGACGGTCCAGAGGCGGACGGCGTGCTCGTAATCGGCGATGTTGATGCGCTTCGTCGCCGCATCCTTGAAGGTCATCAGGTTCAGCGAGGCGAGGTTGCAGGCCGTGTCGTCGAGGAACATGTATTCCGAGCACGGGTTGGAGGCGCGGATCGGGCCGGCCGCCGGGCTGGTGTGCCAGTCGTTCATCGTCGTGTTGAAATGCAGGCCCGGATCGGCCGATGCCCAGGCGGCGTAGGAAATGGATTCCCACAGGTCGCGCGCCTTCAGCGTCTTGATGATCTTGCCGTCCTTGCGGGCGGTCAGGTGCCACTCGCCGTCATTCTCGACAGCGCGCAGGAAGTCGTCCTTGATGGAGACGGAATTGTTGGAGTTCTGGCCCGATACGGTCAGATAGGCTTCCGAATCCCAATCCGTGTCGTAGGTCTTGAATTCGAGATCCTTGTAGCCCTGGCGGGCGAACTGGATGACGCGCTGGACGTAGTTTTCCGGAACCTGGTCCTTCTTGGCGGCGCGGATCTCGCGCTTCAGGGCAGGGTTCTTGGCCGGGTCGAAGCAATCGTCATTGTCGCCTTCGCAGTTGACCGTGGCCTTCATGATCGCCTTCAGGTGCTTGGCGACGATCTTCGAGCCGGTAACGAGAGCGGCAACCTTCTGCTCTTCCTTGACCTTCCAGTTGATGTATTCCTCGATATCCGGATGGTCGATGTCGACGACGACCATCTTGGCGGCGCGGCGCGTCGTGCCGCCCGACTTGATGGCGCCGGCGGCGCGGTCACCGATCTTCAGGAAGCTCATGAGGCCGGAGGAGCGGCCGCCACCGGAGAGCTTTTCGCCCTCGCCGCGCAGCATCGAGAAGTTCGAACCGGTACCAGAGCCGTATTTAAAGAGGCGGGCTTCGCGAACCCACAGGTCCATGATGCCGCCTTCGTTGACGAGATCGTCCTCGACCGACTGGATGAAGCAGGCATGCGGCTGCGGATGCTCATAGGCCGACTTGGACTTCGTGAGCTTGCCGGTAAAGGGATCGACATAGAAATGGCCCTGGCCGGGGCCATCGATGCCGTAGGCCCAGTGCATGCCGGTGTTGAACCACTGCGGCGAATTCGGTGCGACGCGCTGGGTAGCGAGCATGTAGGCAAGCTCATCGCAGAAGGCGGAGGCATCTTCCTCGGAGGAGAAATAGCCGCCCTTCCAGCCCCAGTAGGTCCAGGTGCCGGCAAGGCGGTCGAAGACCTGGCGCGCGTCGGTTTCGGAGCCGCTATGCTGCTCTTTCGGCAGGTCCTTCATGGCCGCATCGTCGGGAACCGAACGCCACAGGAAGGAAGGAACGTCGTTTTCCTCGACGCGTCTGAGCTTGGCGGGCACGCCGGCCTTGCGGAAATACTTCTGCGCAAGGATGTCGGCGGCGACCTGCGAGAACTGCGCGGGAACGTCGATGTTTTCGAGGCGGAAGACGATCGAGCCGTCGGGATTCTTGATCTCGCTGGTCGCCTTGCGGAATTCGATATCCGCATAGGGTGACTGGCCGGCCTTCGTAAAACGGCGTTCGATGCGCATGGTCCCAATCCTCATTCGTTGGTGCGCGCCCGCATCAAGGCAGGGCGCAAAAATTTTCATTCCGGCATCGCGATTTCAACGCGCAGCCAGCTTTCAATCCGCTTTCTGACAGGAGGTGTCGTCCGGAGATGACTTTCCTGTATCTTGTGGTGATGGTGGCTGCAAACACTAAATATAGTATTAACAGCTTATTGCCGCCAGTCCCCGCACATATTTTTTCGACGGCATCGAGATCGACACAAAAACCCCCGCAGCGGTCACCGGCAAAGGTGAATCGCCTTGAATCCAGATCCGATTTCGAATTGAGAACCAGCCCTCGTTAACCCGCCTGGTCCAGTCGCCGCCGCAACGTCGTCCATTAACTTTGAAAGACCCGATTCCGTCAAGGGGTGGTTTGCGATGGATTGTTAACCACAATATCTTGTGGGCTCACCTGTGGAAATTGGGGAAACGCCAGTAGAGTAGAAGATTCAAGAGCTTGGTGGGAGATGCTCGCCCTTTGTGCGACCGAAGAAGGCGCAAGGCTCATCACTGCCGGAGTCAAAAACGACAAAATTGTGACCGTGACCGTGATGCCATTGGCAAGGCAGCGAAATCATGCCGTAGCGCATCATGATTCGCGCGGAAACCCTTGAATCCCACGCATTCTCGCTATTGTAACGCCTACTAAATCTAGTGGGCGCCGCAGCGCCCACCTCTATTACCGTCTTCCGGTTCCATTTTGACGCGCAGCAGAATCAACAGGTGATTCGCAAAGCGAACAAGCAGGCTTAACCGCGGGGACCCTTGGCGATCGGCTCCTGATAGGTGAAGCCCATGTCCCAGGGGAAGTAGATCCAGGTGTCCTGGCTGACTTCGGTGATGAAGGTGTCGATGGTCGGCACACCCTTCGGCTTGGCATAGACGCAGGCGAAATGCGCCTTCGGCAGCAGGTTGCGGACTTCGACGGCAGTCTTGCCGGTATCGGTCAGGTCGTCGATGACAAGGACGCCTTCGCCGCCGTCGACCATCAATTCCGGCGCGATGCCTTTCAGCAGGGTCATTTCGCCCTGGCTGGAATAGTCGTGATAGGAGGCGACGCAGACCGTCTCGATCAGGCGGATATTGAGCTCGCGCGAGATGATGGCGGCCGGCACGAGGCCGCCGCGGGTGATACAGACGATTGCCTTGAAATCGCGGTTGAGGCCGGCAAGCCGCCAGGCAAGCGCGCGCGCATCGCGGTGGAACTGATCCCAGGATACGGGAAAGGCTTTATCGGGCAGGGACATGGCAGAAGCTCCGGGGCATGGAATAATAACGCGCCGGCACCGCCGGCGACCCTGAGCAGACCCCGCGGCGGGCGCGGACCATGAACCAAATCCGGAACGCGATTCGCTTGCTATCTGCTTGAACAGGATCTCATCGGGAAAAAAGCCATATGCTTTTTCGGGACCATGCTCCGTCGACCGCGCGAACGGTTCCCTGGCGGGAATTCTGTCATCGGTCGCTGCTTTCTGCTGGATTTGCCGGCAAAAGGCAATAGTCGCAAAGCGGGCAATCGGTGCCCATCTATACCGGAAACCGTTTGATTCGAGCTTTCGCGGCTCAGCGGGCCAGAAGCGTCATCGCCGTCATCGATTGCAGCAGGGTACGCGTCGTGCCGCCGAAGATCATCTGCCATAGCCAGGAATGCGTATAGGCGCCCATGACCAGCAGATCGATGCTGTCATCCGCCAGGCGGTTTTCGATGACCTGCGACGGCGTCAACTTGCCGGTGCAGGCCGCCGTTTCGAACTTGGCGCGAACGCCATGGCGCGTCAGTGCCGCCGCGATGCGAACGCCGGTTTCCCGCGATGGGCGGGTTTCCTTCTCGGACGTGCTGACCGAGAGGATCTCGACCGAATCCGCGGCCTTCAGGAAAGGCAGGGCATCGAAGGTGGCGCGCGCCGCTTCCTTGGATCCGTTCCAGGCGATCAGCACGCGGCGGATCGGTTTCGGAACGGTCAATATATAGGGAATCAGAAGCACCGGGCGGCCGCTGTCGAACAGGAAGGTTTCGACATCGACCTGAGAGTCGCCATATTTGGATAGGTCCGGCTGCACGGCAACCAGCAGATCGGCGCTGCGGGCGCTTTCGATCAGCGGTTCGGTGCCATAGCCGATCGTGCTGGCAAAGCTGTGCCATTCGTAGTCGAGGCCGGCGCGTTCCATCTTCGTGCGGAACAGCCGCTCGATTTCGACCGCCTGATTATGGGCGACATCCTGGAGAGCCTGCACGGCGACAGGGTCCGGGATTTCCATCGGCGCCACCAGCGGTACGGTCGAGACGATTTCCGCATGAAGGCCGACCACGTAAGCGTCGTGCTCCTTCGCCAGCGCTGCCACAAAATCGGCGGCGATGCGCGTGTTGCCGGGATTGTCGAGAACGGTCAATATGGTCTTGTACGCCATGACGTGATCTCCCATGCGGAGGGTTGAATCTGCGCATTATATCTCTATTCCGCGATAAATTAATGCGCTTTGATCACCTCTGGTTCCCCAGCGGACGCACTTATTCGTTGAGTGTCATGCCTCAGCCGACTGATTTTCCTTGGCTTTCGACTGTCTGATGGTTTCGATCATCGCGCGTACTTCGGCCGCGACATTTTCAACCAGTTCGGCGGAGCGGCCCCTCACGACGATTTCGGTCGAGAAGAATTGGCCGACATAGCGCGGATAGGAGCCGATACTGGTATCCGGATGTGCCTTCTGGATAAGCCCGAGCGGCGTGCCGATCTCGCCCTCGCCGTAAGGGCAGGAAATGGCGGTCGACAAAACACGCGCCCCGGTCTTGAGCGTCGGTATGACATTATCGAGCATCGCCTGGAAAACCTGCGGCACACCCGCCATGACGTAGACGTTGCCGATGTTGAAGCCGGGAGCGGTCGAGACCGGATTGGCGATATGCTTCGACCCCACAGGCATACGGGCCATGCGCTGGCGCGCCTCGGTGAATTCCATCTCGCGCCGCGCATACATTTCGCCCATGATCCGCATGGCTTCGCCGTCGTGCTCGCAGGGCACGCCGAAGGCCTTGGCGATGGCATCGGCGGTGATGTCGTCATGGGTTGGGCCGATGCCACCTGACGTGAAGACATAATCATACTGGCCGCGCAGGGCATTCAGCGCCGATACGATGGCATCCTCTTCATCGGCAACGATGCGGACTTCCTTCAGGTCGATGCCGGCCAGCAGCAGCACATCGGCGAGATGGCCGATATTCTTATCCTTTGTCCGGCCGGAGAGCAGTTCGTCGCCGATGGCCAGCATGGCCGCTGTGACAATGGTATCGTTTGACATGAGGAGATCCGTGAAAATGCGCATCGGCGCGTTCGCAAAAAGTCCGAAATAGGTAGCGCCGTTTTCCGCGAATGCAAACGGTCGATTTCGCATCGTCGGCAATCATCGGAAGGCAATGCAAATGAATTTTCGTCTATAAGGGATGAACAGTGCGTTCCGGGCATGGGGGCTGCGCTGCTGTCGCATCGCTGATACAACATCCCGCAACAATCAACGCGTCCAACAAACGGGAGACGTTCATGGCTAAGGTTCTGGTTCTTTATTATTCCTCCTACGGTCATATCGAGAAGATGGCCTATGCCGTGGCGGAAGGCGCAAAGTCCACCGGTGCGGAAGTCACCGTCAAGCGCGTACCCGAACTCGTGCCGGAAGAGGTTGCCAAGGCCTCCCACTTCAAGCTCGACCAGGAAGCCCCGGTTGCAACGCCGGACGAACTGGCTGACTATGACGCCATCATTGTTGGCGCCGGCACCCGCTTCGGAACGGTCGCCTCGCAGATGCGCAATTTCTGGGATCAGACCGGCGGCCTCTGGTTCGACGGCAAGCTCGTCGGCAAGGTCGGCTCGGTCTTCACTTCGTCCGCCACGCAGCACGGCGGCCAGGAATCGACCATCCTCGGCTTCATCCCGACCTTTCTGCATCAGGGCATGGTTGTCGCCGGACTTCCCTATGCCTTCCAGGGCCAGATGGGCACCGAGGAAGTCAAGGGCGGCTCGCCCTACGGCGCTTCCACCATCACCAACGGCGACGGCTCGCGCCAGCCTTCCGAAATTGAGCTGGAAGCCGCAAAGTACCAGGGCGCCCACGTCGCCAAGATCGCGGCCAAGATCGCGGCTTGATCTCAGCTTTGCATATTATCGAAAGAGGCGCGGCGAAAGCTGCGCCTTTTCCGTTTGGGCTACTGGATTGGTCTTTGGTGCGGACGACGGGGGTCGAACCCGTACAGCCAAAGGCCGAGGGATTTTAAGTCCCTTGCGTCTACCAGTTTCGCCACGTCCGCGCGCCTTTCCCCTTCAAGCACTTGAGCGATTCAGTCAAGGAAATGTTTTTCGAGACGGACCAAGTTGTATCAGCGCCGAAATAGCCGTTGAGAATGCTGTGCAAAACAGGCGAAGCCCGCCGGAGCCGACGGATCGGTTTTGGGCGGGCCTCTAACCATCGTCATGATGGCTGTCACGTATTGGAGACAGGCAAAGCCGCACTGTCAATTCGCAGAATTAGGGGATGAGGCGGCGGACGGCATCATTGGGAAGAATATCGTTCCGGCAGGCCCAAAACCGCGCTAAACAGGCTTTCTTTACTCATCTTTCCTGTGTCATAGCGGGCGTGGATTGAAGAAGGACGGATAGACCGTGGACAAGCAGACTGTTCTCGAAGCCACAGAGGCCATGCGTGGCCTTTTCCCCGCAACGCCGCTGCAGTTGAATGAGCATCTTTCGGCCCGCTACGGCGCCGATATCTGGCTGAAGCGCGAGGATCTGACGCCGGTGCGTTCCTACAAGATTCGTGGCGCCTTCAATTTCCTCCGCAAGGTGATTGCTAAAGGCGGTACGGAAAAGACCTTCGTCTGCGCCTCCGCCGGCAATCACGCCCAGGGCTTCGCCTTCGTCTGCCGGCATTTCGGCGTGCCGGGCGTCGTCTACATGCCCGTGACGACGCCGCAGCAGAAGATCGACAAGACCCGCATATTCGGCGGCGAGTTCATCACCATCAAGCTCTTCGGCGATTTCTTCGACCAATGCTATCAGGCCGCGCGCGATCATGTCGAAAGCATCGACGGCGTCATGGTACCGCCTTTCGATCATGCCGATATCATCGAAGGGCAGGCAACCGTCGCTGCCGAGATCGCCGAGCAACTGCCTGACGGCGTTGTCGCCGATCATATACTTCTTCCAGTCGGCGGCGGCGGTCTTGCGGCCGGGATCACCGGCTATTTTGCCGACACGCTTGCCCGTGACGCCTTCACCTTTGCCGAGCCGGCGGGAGCGCCGAGCCTTCGCCGCAGCATCGAGGCGGGGCAGGTGGTGACGCTTGCCAAGGTCGATAATTTCGTCGACGGTGCTGCCGTCGGCCGTGTCGGCGAGCTGAACTTCGCCGCCCTGAAGGGTTTTGCCGCAGAACAGGTCAAGCTCATCGACGAAAACGCCATCTGCGTCACCATCACCGATATGCTGAATGTCGAGGGCGTCGTGCTGGAGCCGGCCGGCGCTCTGGCGATCACGGCGTTGGAAAAGCTCGATCGCGACAGCATCCGCGGCAAAACCATCGTTGCAGTCGTCTCCGGCGGCAATTTCGATTTCGAGCGCCTGCCCGACGTCAAGGAGCGCGCCATGCGCTATGCCGGACTGAAGAAATACTTCATCCTGCGCCTGGCGCAGCGCCCCGGCGCGCTTCGCGATTTCCTCAACATGCTCGGGCCGGAAGACGATATCGCCCGCTTCGAATATCTGAAGAAAAGCGCCCGCAATTTCGGCTCCATTCTGATTGGCATCGAGACGAAGAATCCCGATAATTTCAAGCAGCTTATCGCCAATTTCGAAAGTTCCGGCATGGGCTACGAGGACATCACCGAAAACGACATCCTGGCAAACCTGATCATTTGACTTTGCGAGCCCGCAACCTTCATGCTAAAGGCGATCCATGGCTTCGTTGTTTTCAAATATCCTTTCGATCTTCACCGGTGGCGCATCGCAGGCGGGCACCGAAAAGTCTGCCGCTCCGGCTGTCAGCGCCGAGCCGCAGATGCATGGCGGTTGCACGATCTATGCGACACCGCAGCGCGAGGGTAATCAGTTCCGCCTCATGGGCCGGATCGAGAAGGATGTGAACGGCGAGATCCTGGTGCGCAATTTCATTCGCGCCGATGTTTTCACCTCGTCGGATGATGCCGTGGAATCGACCTTCCGCAAGGGCCAGCAGATCATCGATCAGAACGGCCCAGGTCTCTTCGGCGACGGCGAAAAGGTCCGCCAGGTGTGATACCAGGCGGATTTCCTTAATATGCGCCTGCTGGTGCGGGGGCCGCATCCCACATCTGCTTAGGCGGCCCATAACACTCACTGAATCGATAGCTGGTCGGACTTTCGCTACGGCTCAAGCCGTGCGGAACATCTTCGCGCCGGCGGGGGCGTTGACGGCGCCTCCGTCGACCGTGATTTCGATCGCCGTGACATTGGCGGAATCGTCGGAGGCGAAGTAGAGCGCGGCCTTGGCGATTTCATCGGCTTCGCTCATGCGGCCGAGCGCGCTCAGGCCGCCAAAGCGGGCCTGCAACGCATCCAGGGCCTCCGGCGTGGCAGCGCGGGGCTCCCAGATCGGCGTCTTGGTGGCGCCCGGCGTAACCTGGTTGACGCGGATGCCGCGGGGCGCAAGCTCGGAGGCAAGATTGCGGGTCATGGCGCGGACGGCGCCCTTCGTGCCGGCATAGGCCGAGGCGCCGGGAATGCCGAGGACGGCATGCACGGAGCCATTCAGGATCACGGAGCCGCCATCGTTCAGATATGGCAGGGCGGCTTGCACGGTGAAGAAAACGCCGGTGAAATTGATGCGGACGATGGTTTCGAACTGCTCGAGCGTAGTGTTGCCGAGCGGGGTATCGCCGGCAATGCCGGCATTGGCAAAGACCGCATCGAATTTTCCAAGCTTCTCCGCAGCCTCGGCAAACGCCCTCTCCATGGCGGGGATGTCGGTCGTGTCGGCCTGCAATGCCAGCACGCCGCCGCCGAGTTGTTCCGCTGCCGCCGCCAATGTCTTGGCGTTGCGGCCTGTTATGGCGACCTTGGCGCCTTCGGCGAGGAAGAGGCGGGCGGTGGCCAACCCGATACCGCTGTTTCCGCCGGTGATGACGGCAACCTTGTTCTTGAGACGCATGTTCGTAGCTCCTGTTGGCTTTTGTCGCGATCTGGATTATGATCGTCATCTATAAGGATTATGATCGTAATCCATTTTGTCAAGCCGGGCACGAAAGGATTTTCGATGGGCCGCTCACAATTGGAAAAGCAGAAGACGCACGAACGCATCGTGACGCTCGCCGCCAAGCGTCTGCGCGAGGAGGGATTGGAAGGGATCGGTGTTGCCGACCTGATGAAGGAGGCGGGTCTCACCGTCGGCGGCTTCTACAAGCATTTCGCCTCGCGCGACGAACTCGTGGCGGAAGCCATGGAATCGGCGATCGGATCATGGCGGCGGCAGCAGGAGGACAAGGGGATCGATCCCGAAAGCATCTCGCTCGACGAGTACGTCGATGCTTATCTCAGCGAACGCCACCGGGATCATTGCGGCGAGGGCTGCGCCTATGCGGCGCTGACGGCGGATATGGCGCGCGGCAGCGATGCGGTCCGCTCTGTTGCGACGGATGGCCTGCGAAGGAATTTCGACGCCATGACGGCGCGCATGCCGCGGCTGGGAACCGCCGAAGCAAGGCGAAAGGCGATCATCGCCTCATGCCTGATGACCGGTGCGCTCGGCCTTGCGCGCGTGGCGAGCGACGAGGCTCTTTCCGATGAAATCCTGGAAACCGTCAAGCAATTCGTCAAGGAGCTGCCGCGAGCAGAATAGCAAAGCGGCCGATTGAAGCCGGCCGCCTGTCAGTATCTGAATATCGCAGTCAATTAAGCGGCGAGGGCCAGCTCGGAAGCGCGGACCTGGGCGGCGCCGATTGCCTTCTCGGCAGCTTCCGGACCGAAGGCAACGCCCTCGATGTAAACGGTCTCGACATCGGTGATGCCGATGAAGGCGAGAACCGACTTCAGGTAGGGAACGGCATGGTTCAGCGGAGCAGCCGGGCCTTCCGAATAGACGCCGCCGGAGGCGAGTACGATATAGGCCTTCTTGCCGGTAGCGAGACCCTTCGGGCCGGTTTCCGTATAGGTGAAGGTGCGGCCGGCGCGGGCAATGTTGTCGATCCAGGTCTTCAGCGAAGAGTAGATGTTGAAGTTGATGAGGCCGGTGCCGATGACCAGCGTGTCGGCTGCGAGCAGCTCGTCGACGAGCGCGTCGGAAACCTTGACCAGTTCCTGCTGCTCGGGCGTACGGGCGTCGGCCGGCGTGCGGATGGCAGCGGTGAAGGGGCCGTCGATGTGCGGCAGGTTGTCTGCAGCGAGGTCGCGGTGAACGAGGGTCTTGCCGGGATTGTTGGTCTTAATCTTCTCGGCAAGCTCGGTTGCGATCTTCGTGGAGAGCGAGTCCGGACGCGGGCTCGAAGTCAGAAGCAGAATGGACGACATATCCGTTTTCCTTTTCAATAGGTTGCGAAAATCGGCTGGGAGAGTCCGATCACGTTCGCCTCCATAAATAAGTCGTCAGTGCTATCGAGAAAAACTGTGATAATATGGATCGGAATTATCGATAGAATGGATGGCAGATGCTCCCCAATCCCACCCTTGACCAATTGCAGGTCTTTCTGACCGTCGCTGAATCAGGCAGTTTCTCCGCCGCCTCGCGCGCGCTCAATCGCGCTCAATCGGTGATCAGCTACACGATTGCCAATCTGGAGGCCCAGCTCGAAATGCCGCTGTTCGAACGGTCCGGTTCGCGCCAGCCGAAATTGACGGATGCGGGCAGGGTGATGCTGGAGGATGCCCGCCGCATTCTTTCCGATCTCCAGGTGATGCGTGCGAGAGTGAAGGGCCTGAAGAGCGGGCTTGAGGCGGAGGTGGCCGTTGCCATCAGCGTCATGGTGCCGGTGCATGCCACCGTCGACGTGCTGCGGGAATTTCGGGATCGCTTCCCGTACGTTTCCTTGCGGCTCGATACCGGCGAACTTGGTTCGATGCTGGAGCTCGTCACCGGCGGCAGATCGACGATCGGTATTGGCGGCTCGGTGTTGAAGCAGGATGATGCCCTGGTCATCGAGCGCGTCGGACATTCCTTCATGATGCCGGTTGCCGCCCCGACGCATCCGCTTGCTCTGCTGGGACGACCGCTGACGCTTGCCGATGTGCGCGAAGAAGTGCAACTGGTCGTCACCGACGCGTCAAACCTCACCAACGGCAAGGATTTCAACGTCCTGTCCTACAAGATCTGGCACCTCAGCGATATCGCCACCAAGCATCAGCTGATCCGCGGTGGTCTTGGCTGGGGCGGCCTGCCGGCCTCGTTCATCATGGAGGATCTGCAGAAGGGCAGGCTCGTGCCGTTGGCGCTTGATGCCTATGACCAGAGCGAATATCCGCTCTATGCCATCCGCAAGGTTGATAATCCTCCGGGTCCTGCGGCCGCCTGGCTGATCGAGGCTTTCCGCGATCGCCTGTCGCGATGCCCCAATCAGGAAGACTTCAAGGCGGCGGTCGAAATGTTCCATCCCGGCGACAAGCGATTGGCTGCCGAGTGAAAAAGGCCTCTCCCTGTAACGGGGAGAGGCCAGCAGCTGTCGGGATTACAGAACCAGCCGGTAGTTGCGGAAGCCGTCCGCACCTTCGCCGGCGTCTTCGATCTTCACGCTCTTGACCTGGTCGAGGAAATCCTTGGCCTTCGGGGAGCTCTGGAACGTCGCCGTCGCGCCGGACAGCGGCGTGAAGGTCCAGTTGCCGTCGGCGGTCGGATTGATCGTGCCCTGATCATGGACATAGCGCACGATGACGTCGCGGTTGGTGTCCGGCGCCTGATAGACGACCTTGTCCGCGGCGATCTCAGGGAAATTGCCGCCGCCGCCGGCGCGGTAGTTGTTGGTCACGACCAGGAACTTCTGCGCGACGTCGATCGGCTTGCCGTCGAATTGCAGGTTCTGGATGCGGTTGGCATCGGCATTCAGAACCTTGCCGTCATCGCCGAAGCGGCGCGGCTGCGAAAGGTCGATCTGATAGGTGACGCCGTCGATGACGTCGAAGTTGTAGGACGGGAAGCTGTTGTTGATGAGATCCGCATCCTTGGCGCCCAGCTTGACCTGGTTGAACATGGCCGCCGACATTTCCAGCCAGTTCTTGACCTGTGCGCCGTTGATGACGACGGCCTGCACGGTATTGGGATAGAGGTAGAGGTCGGCGACGTTCTTAATGGCGATATTGCCGGCGGGAACGTCCGTATAATAGTCGGCGCCGTTGCGTCCGCCGCACTTGAAGGGGGCTGCCGCGGAAAGAACCGGCAGGTCCTTATACTGCGTTTCCTTCAGCATATTCTTGATGTACCAGACCTGCGCCTGGCTGACGATCTGCACCGACGGATCGTCGGCCACCAGCGCGAAATAGGAATAGAGCGGCGCGGAGGTCTTGCCGACGGGCGTGCGGACATAGGTCAGCGTCGCCTCATGCTCGGCCTTTGCCGCTTCCACCACTTCCTTCTTGTCGGCGACGTCGGCGATGACCTTCTTCTTGTCGTCGCGGTGGTAGATCGGCCGCGCTTCGGAGGTGAAATCCACGATCTTCCAGCTCTTGCCGTCCTTCTCCAGAAGCAAGTCGATGAGGCCGAGATGCGAGCCCCAGAAGCCGGCCATGACGGCGGGCTTGCCATGCAGCGTTCCCTTGACCGGATCGGCGTCCTTGATGCTGTCCCAGGTCTTCGGGCCAGGGAAGACAAGATGCTGGTGGCCGGTGAAGACGGCGTTGATGCCATCGACCGCCGCGACATAGAGCGAAGCGTTTTCCATCTTCTCGCTCGGCCCGCTGCCGTCGATGCCGGAATGGGAGAGGGCGATGACGATGTCGGCGCCTTCGGCCTTCATGACCGGGACCCAGGCCTTGGCGGCTTCGACGATATCGCGCGTCTGCGCCTTGCCTTCGAGGTTCTTGATGTCCCAGAGCATGATCTGCGGCGGCACGAAGCCGATGAAGCCGATCTTGATCGGGCTTTCATTGCCGGCGCCGTCCTTGATCTTCCTTTCGAGGATCAGATAGGGCTTGAAGAACAGGTCGTCCTTCGTCGGGTCGGCGGCAAGCTGCCCCTTGGTCAGGTTGGCGCAGACGAACGGGAAGTTCGCGCCGGCTAGCACCTTGAACATGAAGTCGAGGCCATAGTTGAATTCGTGGTTGCCGAGCGTGCCCACGGAATAGCCGAGCGTGTTCATCGCCTTGATGACCGGATGGACGTCGCCATCCTTCATGCCGTGCTGATAGGCCATGTAATCGCCCATCGGATTGCCCTGCAGCACGTCGCCATTGTCGATGAGGAGCGAGTTGGTGGCTTCGGCGCGAATATTGTCGATGATCGTCGCGGTACGAGTCAGGCCCATCGTGTCGTTCGGCTTGTCGGCATAATAGTCATAGGGGAAGACGTTGACGTGAATGTCGGTCGTTTCCATGAGGCGCAGATGCGCCTGGTTGCCGGCGGCGCGGGCGGCGAAAGGATGCAGCACGATCAGCGCTGCCGCAGCACTCAGGCCTTGCAGCAGGGAACGGCGCGACATGCTGGGCAAATCCAGAATGGAAGACATAAGACACTCCTTCAACGATGGGGCTATAAGTCCGTCGATCATCTCTCGGGCGAGGGAGATTAGGACGATTTTCGAAGGTGTGCACCAGGAATGTGACAGGCTTATTGTGGATCGTAGCCGGCTTGCACCGGTATTCGATCAGCGCTTGAGAACCGGCTTTATGTCCTTGTGGAAAAAGCGGAAGTAGGACGCGACTTTCGCCGACGCGTTGGACGAGCGATCGAACTCGATGCCGATGCGGCCGTTATGAGCCCAGCGCACGAAACCATCCAGGAGGCCGATATCGTCGCATTCGACGCGAACCTTGCTGCCTGCGGCCGCATAGAGTGGCGACTGCAGATCGAGAGCAATGCCGCTGGTGGAAATATCGACGACGCGGCCAGCCACGAGCTTGGTGAAATAGCGGACTTGGCCCATCAGCCGTGCATGATGGCGCGGCGAACCTCGCGTCTTGATTTTCAGATTGCCCTGGACAGGTGATTTCGAAGAGAACTGCATGATGTTATCCCGGCTCATACATCTTTTTCCCCGCCTGGATATCAGGTGAGCATTGAGAGCTGCTTAGGATAAACGCTAAAATTGTAGCCGGACGTCCCGAATCGGTACCGGAATCGGTGGTGAACCCGGCCAGCTATACGAATGTCGAGAGGGCAGAACATGCGCATCGTTTCTTTGAATGCATGGGGTGGCCGGCTGCATGAGCCGCTTATACCTTATCTCGCCGAAGTCGATGCAGATGTCCTGTGCCTGCAGGAAGTGGTCCGCACGCACGACGCGCAATCCGAATGGCTGGTCTATCGCGATCACGGAATCGAACTCCCGCAGCGGGCCAAACTCTTCGACGAACTCAAACTTGCTTTGCCGGCTTACGATGCATTTTTCCTTCCGGTGGCGCGAGGCGATCTCTTCGATGGCGACCGCCGGTTTTCCTCTGAATTCGGCCTGGCGACCTTCGTGCGCAGGAGCTATCCGATCGTCGCTCAGGCCGCTGGATTCATTCATGGTGAATTTTCGGCCGATGGTTACGGACCGCATCCGCGCTCGCGCAATGCCCATTGCATCCGCCTCTTCGACTATCAGCGCGGCTATCCCATCACCATTGCCCATATGCATGGCCTGCGGGATCTGGAAGGCAAGGGCGATACGCCGGAACGTCGCCATCAGGCCAATGCGCTTGTCGAGTTGATCCGTCAGGTGAAACACGACGGCGACCGGCTGGTCGTCTGCGGCGATTTCAACGTGCTGCCGGGCAGCGAGACCTTCGAAATCCTCGGTACCCTGGGCCTTGTCGATCTTGTTACTTCACGAGGACATGACGACACGCGCACGTCTCACTATCGCAAGCAACCCCGTTTCGCTGACTACATGCTGGTGACTGCGAATGTCGAAGTGATCCATTTCGATCCCGTGGCCGAGCCCGAGGTCTCGGATCACCGCGCATTGCTGCTGGACCTGCGCTGACGAAGATCACAGGCCGACATTCGGCCGCTCGATGATTTCGCGCAGTGCAAAGCTGGAATTGATCTTCACCACATGCGGCAGCGCGGAGAGCCAGTCGCGGTGGATGCGTTCGTAGTCTTCGAGATCCCGCGCGGCAACGCGCACTATGTAATCGTATTCCCCGGACATGAGATAGCAGGCAAGCACGTTCGGACAGCGTTTTACCGCCGTCTCGAATTCCGACAGCGTTTTGGCGAACTGGCCTGACAGCGAGATGTGCACGAAGGCGATCATCTTATAATCAAGCGCCTTTTGCGACAGATGCGCATGATAGCCGTCGATAACGCCGCTCTTTTCGAGGATATCGAGCCGGCGAGAACAGGCTGAGGGCGAGAGGCCGACCTTTTCGGCCAATTCCGCGTTGGTGATCCGTGCATTCTGCTGAAGCATCCGTAGAATCGAATGATCTATGGCGTCGAGGTCAGACATTCGAAGAACTTTCGAAAAAACTCCTGTTCGCGCAATAAATCATGAAAAATGACCGCCGCGCAAATCGTCTTTGCAAGGACATTGCGGGGCGGAGGTGGTCTGATTTCCAGCGGAGAAAACGAAAGACGCAAAAGCATTCGAGGAGGAATGAAATGCGCGTTGGTTGCCCGAAGGAAATCAAGAACCACGAATATCGCGTCGGCCTGACGCCGGCGTCGGTTCGCGAATATGTCGCCCATGGCCACGAGGTCTGGGTCGAAACGAAGGCCGGTGCCGGCATCGGCGCCGACGATCACGCCTATGTGGCCGCCGGAGCTAAGATCGCCGCAAGCGCTAAGGACATTTTCGAGAAGTGCGACATGATCGTAAAGGTCAAGGAGCCGCAGCCCTCCGAATGGGCGCAGCTCCGCGAAGGCCAGCTTCTTTACACCTATCTGCATCTCGCACCCGATCCGGAACAGACCAAGGGCCTCCTTGCTTCAGGCGTAACGGCCATCGCCTACGAGACCGTGACCGACGAACGCGGCGGCCTGCCGCTGCTGGCGCCGATGTCGGAGGTCGCCGGTCGTCTGTCGATCCAGGCGGGCGCAACGGCCCTGCAGAAGGCCAATGGCGGCCTCGGCATCCTGCTCGGCGGCGTGCCGGGCGTGCTGCCGGCCAAGGTGGCGATTATCGGCGGCGGCGTTGTTGGCCTGCATGCCGCCAAGATGGCGGCAGGGCTCGGCGCCGATGTCAGCATCCTCGATCGCTCGCTGCCGCGCCTGCGGCAGCTCGATGACATCTTCAACGGCCGGGTCCACATGCGCTATTCCAGCATCCAGGCGCTGGAAGAAGAAGTCTTCTCCGCCGATCTCATCATCGGTGCCGTGCTGATCCCCGGCGCCGCCGCGCCGAAGCTGGTGACGCGCGAGATGCTGTCAGGCATGAAGAATGGCTCGGTGATCGTCGATGTCGCCATCGACCAGGGCGGTTGCTTCGAGACCTCGCATGCGACGACGCATTCCGATCCGACCTATGTGGTTGAAGGTGTCGTGCATTATTGCGTCGCCAATATGCCGGGTGCGGTTCCCGTCACCTCGGCCCATGCCTTGAACAATGCCACGATCTATCATGGCCTTGCGCTCGCCGATCGCGGCCTGCGCGCCATCGCGGAAGACAAGCACCTCCGCAATGGCCTCAATGTGCACAAGGGCCGTATCACCAGCCGGCCGGTGGCCGAGGCGCTCGGCTATGAGGCCGTTGCGCCCGAGAGCATTCTGAACGTCGCGTAATATCAATCAAATGGAGGCGCCGGCATCGGCATAGGCCGGCGCCTCCACCTTATCGATGCGGCACTGGTAGCAATTGTTGCGCGCCGAGCGGACGTGGACATAGGCGATGTCGGGGCGTTCCAGCAGCGAAGCCGCATAGGTTGCGATATCGTCGGTCGGCGTTACGGCGCCGGTTCCGTAGACGATGCGATCGTTCTTTCCATAGCCGCGCACGATGAAATCCCGGCTGGTCGTCAGCACGGGCGGCAGGATTTCTTCCGCTCCGTAGCGCCGGCACGGTGTCTTGTGGAGGAAGATCGGACCCGTTTCCGCGTAGGGCTGCAATTCGGGGAAGGGGCGATAGGCAAAGACGAACAGCGCTTCACCGGCATCGATATTGCGCAGGCAGTGGCGGCAGGGATGGCCCGGACCATCTGAGATCATGGTCTCCGGCTGGTGACCATAGGCATCGGTGCCGCCGTTCCAAAGAGTTTCGGCGTCGGACGTGGGCATGGCTGCAAAGGCGATGGAAAGCATGGCAACACTCCTTTCGAGATTTGCCATGTTATGCTCTGGAGCGAGATGCGAAACCACCCGATTCCTGCTGGGTCGACGAGTCAGCTTTTCTTGGCGAGCTCCAGCAGTTCCTTGTCGCTGAGCGGCCTGACGATGCCTTCGCCGGTCGAGATCGGCGAGAAGCCGAACATCTGGTAGAGCTGCAATGCCCGCGGATGATCGAGATTGTTCGTCGTCGTCACGATGCGTTGCGGGTTCAGCGTCCATATGGCGTAGAGCGACTGCAGCAGGAACCATTTGCCGATACCGAGGCCGAGCGCATTTTCGATGAGGCCGAAATGGCTGAGCTCAATCGTCTCCTCGTCCTGGCGGAAATATTCGAAGAATCCCCCCGGAGCGCCGTTGACGTAAAGCACGCTGATATCGTTGCGCTGATCGTGAAGAACAGCGGCCAGTTGCTCGTCGGAGAGGCGCAGCCGCTCCACCCAGTGCCAGCGGGCACCCACCTGGCGATAGAGATAGCGATAGAAGGGCAGCGGAATAGTAGGCGAACGCATGATCGCCGTCTGGATGTTGACCGGCACCGGCAGGCTTGCCTTGGGCGGCGCGGTCATTTCCAGTCGGGTGATATGAACCTTGATGGACGAGGGTGTCTTCACGGCCAGCACGCTCAATCTTGACCGGTGACGATGGGGGTATCCGTCCGGCTGCCCCATTCCGACCAGGAGCCGTCATAGAGCTTGTTGTTGCCATGGCCGAGGGATTCGAGCGCCAGCGTGATGATGGCGGCGGTAATGCCGGACCCGCAGGTCGTCACAACTGGCTTTTCGAGATCGATGCCGGCCTTCTCGATCGTTTCGCGCAGTTCCGGCAGCGACTTGAACTTGCCGTTGGTGGCAAAGACGCCCGAGGGCAGGTTTCTCGCTCCCGGCATATGGCCCGAGCGCATTCCTTCGCGCGGCTCAGGCTCTGTTGCCGCAAAACGGCCGGCGCTGCGGGCATCGGCGATCTGCAGCGAACGGCTGTGGACGATTTCTCGCATCTCGTCGAGCGAAACGACGCGGCTGCCATTGAACTTGGGTTTGAAGGTTGCGGGTTCGAAGCCGGGCAGCGCCGTCTCCAGCGGCCGCTCTTCGGCCTTCCAGCCATCCAGACCGCCATCGAGCACGAAGACGTTCGGCGCACCCATGACGATGTGGAACAGCCACCAGACGCGCGGCGAGGCAAACAGGCCGGGACCGTCATAGATGACGATGCGATCGGTCTCGCTGATGCCGAGCTTGCCGACCTCGGCCGCGAAAAGTTCGGGCGAGGGGACCATATGCGGCAGGTTGGTCGAATGGTCTGATATCTTGTCCTGGTCGAAGCGGATCGCGCCGGGAATATGTCCGCTGGCATATTCAGCATCGGCATCACGCTTCTGCGCCGGCAGATAGAAGGATGCGTCGAGGATGCGCAGGTCCTTGGTGCCCAGCTCGCCTTGCAGCCAGTCGGCGGATACGACGAAACGGCTCTTGTCCGCTGCCATGATGATCACTCCCTGCTATGGTTTATTGGTCTTGATATCGAGATATAGGCGCTTGCGCGGTCAATTCTCGTCGGCCGGCGTGCCGAACCGAATGCGGAAGCGTCGGTTTTCCTTGCCCTTCTTCTCGATCTTGGCGATGTGGATCGCGCCGACCTCCTGCGTCTCCGACACATGCGTGCCGCCGCAGGGCTGGCTGTCGACGGCCGAATCCTCGCCGATGCAGACGAGGCTGACACGGCCAAGGCCCATCGGCGGGCGTACATTCTTAGATTTGACGATGCCGGGATTGGCAATCAGCTCTTCGTCCGTGATCCAGCGGACGAAAACGGGATGGTTCTCGTTGACAAGCGCCATCATCCTGGCCGTCACTTCATCCTTGTCGATTGTCTCGCTCATGTCGAAATCGACGCGGCTTTCATCCTCGCCGACGGCCGCGCCCGTAATCGGATATTGGCAGACCACGGAAAGCAGATGGCAGGCCGTATGCATGCGCATCAGCTTGTAACGGCGCGCCCAGTCGATGTGCAGCACCAGCTTCTCGCCGACGATGGGCAGGGGCTGATTTTCGAGCGGCACGTGGATGATGATGTCCTTGATCGGCCCATGCTTCGTCTGGCCGAGCATGATCCTGGAACCGTCGCCACGCTCCAGGAAACCCGTATCGCCCGGCTGGCCGCCCGAGGTGGCGTAGAAGCAAGTCTGATCGAGCTCGATGCCCCCGTCTTCGTGAATTGCGGTTACGACTGCTTCGGCGGTCGAGAGATAGAAATCATCACGGTAGAGGGCATTGACGGTCATAAGATCACGCTGTTGTTTCGTATGGGACGGCGATTTCAGCCCGCTTTTCGAGATAGCCCGGCAGCGGCAAGCCCTTCGACTTCAGGAAATCGGGATTGAAGAGCTTGGACTGGTAGCGATTGCCGTAATCGCACAGGATGGTCACGATCGTATGTCCGGGGCCGAGATCCCTGGCGAGGCGAACCGCACCGGCGATGTTGATGGCGGTCGAGCCGCCGAGGCACAGGCCCTCGTGCTCGACCAGATCGAAGACGTAAGGGAGTGCTTCGGCATCGGTGACCTGATAGGCGAAATCGGGCGTGAAACCTTCCAGGTTTGCTGTGATGCGACCCTGGCCGATGCCTTCGGTGATCGAGGAGCCGGAGGATTTCAGCTCGCCATTCTTGTAGAATTCATAGAGGGCAGCACCTTCCGGATCGGCGATGCCGATCTTGATGTCCTTGTTGAAAGCATGCAGGCCCATGGCGACGCCCGCAAGCGTGCCGCCGGAGCCGACCGAGCAGATGAAGCCGTCGACCTTGCCTGATGTGTCGGTCCAGATTTCCTTGGCGGTCGTCTCGATATGCGCCTGGCGATTGGCGACGTTGTCGAACTGGTTGGCCCAGATCGCCCCGTTCGGCTCGGTCTTTGCCAGCTGTTCGGCAAGCCGGCCCGAGACCTTCACGTAGTTGTTCGGGTTCTTGTAGGGGACGGCGGGAACCTCGACCAGCTCGGCGCCGAGCAGCTTCAGCGCGTCCTTCTTTTCCTGACTCTGGGTTTCCGGAATGACGATGACGGTGCGGTAGCCGAGCGCCTTGGCAACGAGCGTCAGGCCGATGCCGGTATTGCCGGCCGTGCCCTCGACGATGACGCCGCCGGGCCGCAGCAATCCCTTCTTCTCGGCATCGCGGATGATATAGAGCGCGGCGCGATCCTTGACCGATTGGCCGGGGTTGAGGAATTCGGCCTTGCCGAGAATGGTCGAGCCCGTCGCCTCGGAGGCGCCCTTGAGCTTGATCAGCGGCGTATTGCCAATTGCTTCGAGGACGGACGGATGGACGGTCATTGGAATCTGCCTTCTGTTCGCAACTACTGTAAGAACGGTCTTTTCCCTTCACAAGGCGGCATAGGCAAGAAATTCTGTTCCTCGCTATTTGTTCGTGCCGCAAAATTCGACTTGGCAGCCTTCGTTGGCCGAAGTCTGCCGTATGGCGCGCCAGTCTCCATTCGGTGACATTGTTTTCCCCGTTGGGCCGCCAAACAGGCCGAAAGCGGCCACAATGATACGCTATCTCTAAAATGCCACGGACGGCCGCGGTAAAGCGTTTGATTCAGGCGGCCGCCAGCCAAGGAGAAGAGCCATGAGCCCGTTCATCGCACGTCCTGAACACGGAGTCGCCTGGATTACCGGCGCCAGTTCCGGTATCGGCCGCGCGCTGGCGTTGAAACTGGCGGAGGAAGGCTACAAGGTTGCCGTGACTGCCCGCAGCCATGACAAACTTCTGGCCTTGCAATCGGAGGCAAGCGCACTTGCAGGCAGCATCGTCGTGCTCGACGGCGATGTGACCGATGCCGAGGACATGGAACACACCGTCGCGGCCATCGAATATCAGCATGGCCCCGTCGCTTTGATGGTCCTGAACGCCGGCATCTATCTGCCCGCGCGCGGCGAAGACCTCAATCACGAGGCGTTCGAGCGCAGTTTTGCCGTCAATCTTCATGGCGTCGTCAACTGTCTCGTTCCGGCGGTCCGGCATATGCGTGCCAGGGGATACGGCCAGGTTGCCCTCGTGTCTTCCGTCGCAGGCTACGGCGGCCTGCCCGGCGGCGCTGCTTATGGGGCCAGCAAGGCCGCGCTCATCAACATGGCCGAAAGCTTGAATTTCGAGCTCGATCGCATGGGTATCCGTATCCAGCTCGTCACTCCAGGCTACGTCGATACGCCGTTGACGGCAAAGAACAAGTTCGAAATGCCCGATATAGTGTCGGCGCAGCAGGCAGCCGATGCGATATCAGCCGGATTGAAATCGTCGGCCTTCGACATCAGTTTCCCGAAGGGGCTGGTCTTCCGGGCAAAGCTTCTGAAGTTTTTGCCCTATAGCCTCTATTTCCGCGTGCTGAGATATTTTCTCGGCATCGGTCATAAACGCCGGTCCGTCGGTCCGCGCGTGACCCCGCATCCGGCGGAATAGCGCCGCCATCCATCCTTTTTCAGGGACGCGTGGGCATCTGATTTATGGCTGCCGGAACCCGTATGCGATGTCTGTCGCAAAATGGTTCCACCAATGCGCGTTTCATCGCGAAATGGCACCCGCAACTCTCGTGAGGAAATCTGGATGCGGTTTGTGATATAAGGGGTGCTTGTCACTGTTCTGTAATGCAAATTCGCTAGCAGTCCACCCGATTGACGGCCCAGAATTGACAGGCGGGGAAGATTAACATGGCGGAAATCCGCATCGAACAAGTTCGCAAGGCCTATGGACGCAATCAGGTCGTCCATGGCGTCGATCTGAATTTCCGCTCGGGCGAATTCGTCGTCATCCTCGGACCTTCCGGCTGCGGCAAGTCCACGCTGCTGCGCATGATCGCCGGCCTCGAGGATATTTCCTCGGGCGAGATCGTAATCGACGGCAAGGTGGTCAATCAGCTCGAGCCGCGCGAGCGCGGCTGCGCCATGGTCTTCCAGAACTACGCGCTCTATCCGCACATGGATGTCGCCGCCAATATGGGCTACGCGCTCAAGGTCGCCGGCGTGCCGCGCGCCGAGCGCGATCGCCGCATCAAGGAAACCGCCCGCATCGTCGGGCTTGAAGATTTCCTCACCCGTAAGCCGGCCGAGCTTTCCGGCGGTCAACGTCAGCGCGTCGCCATGGGCCGCGCCATCATCCGCGAGCCGAAGGTCTTCCTTTTCGACGAGCCGCTGTCCAACCTCGATGCTAAGCTGCGCGTGCAGATGCGCGTCGAGATCCGCCGCCTGCACAAGCGCCTGTCGGCGACGTCGGTCTTCGTGACGCACGATCAGGTCGAGGCCATGACGCTCGCCGACAAGCTCGTCGTTATGTACAAGGGCAATGTCGAGCAGGTCGGCACGCCGCTCGAGGTCTACAACACGCCGCGCACCCGCTTTGTCGGCTCCTTCATCGGCTCGCCGGCCATGAATTTTCTGGAAGGTACCTTCGCGGCCAACGGCGAGCAATTTATCTTCGACGGCATTCCGATTGCCATCGATGCCAATATCGGCAAGCGCCATGCCGGCCAGCCGGTCGCCCTCGGTGTCCGTCCTGAGCACGCGCGTCTCGTTCCCGCTGGAACGCCCGGCGCTATCCCGGCAACCGTCGATTTCGTCGAAGAACTCGGTGCCGGCCGCGTCATCCATTGCGACATCAATGGTTCGAGCTTTGCCGTTGCGGTCGCCGACCACACGACCGGCCAGACCGGCCAGTCCGTCGCGCTGGAGCTGCCGCAGCAGCACACGCATCTCTTCGCCCGGGATACCGGCCTGCGGCTCGACGCCGTCGCTTCCGTCACACCGCTCAAAGTGCTGGCAAGCTGATTTCAAACATAACTTTTCAGCAGGTGCGCCCGGAAGTCTTTCCCGACTTCCGGGTTTTTTATTTATGCGGCCATTTTTGTTGGTGCCGTCATAAGAGTCCCTTCGCGGAGAGAAGGGACCGGCTCGCAATGGCCGCACCCCACCAAGCAGGGCGCGGCAGATAAACAGATTACTTCTCGGTTGCGATCAGGCCGCGAACGAACCAGCGCTGCATCAGGACGACCACGAGGAGCGGCGGCAGCATGACGATCAGCGTGCCGGCCATGGCGATGTGCCATTCCGGAAGACCACCCACGTTTGGGATGAGCGACTTGAGCTCGTGTACGGCCGTCACATGCGCGGGATCGGTGGTCACCAGCAGCGGCCACAGATACTGGTTCCAGGCCCAGAGGAACATGATGGTGCCGAGTGCGGCCATGTTGGTGCGCGACAGCGGCAGCAGGATGTCGATGAAGAAGCGCAGCGCTCCGGCGCCGTCCATGCGTGCGGCCTCGGTCAGCTCCTCCGGTATCGTCAGAAAGAACTGACGGTAGAGAAACGTTCCGGTCGCGGTCGCGACCAGCGGCAAGATCAGGCCGATCGAGGAGTTAAGCAATCCAAGATTCAGCGAGACCTCGATGCCTGTTACTTTTTCGATGAGCCAGGTGATGCCAGTAACGTCAAGAATCCCCTGGAAGGGCGAGAGTACGTTCGCTGCGACCGCATAGGTCGGAACGATACGCACTTCGAGTGGCAGCATCAGCGTTATGAAGATCAGCCAGAAGATGAAATGGCGGCCCGGATAGCGAAAATAGACCAGCGAAAAAGCCGTGATCGCCGAAATGATCACCTTTCCCGCCGCAACCCCGGAGGCGAAGATCAGGCTGTTCAGCAGCTTGGGGCCGAGATTGGCTGTCGTCCAGGCTGTCTTCATGTTGACCCAGAAATCCGAGCCGGGGATCAGCGACATCGGCACTTTGTTGACGTCGGCGATATTGTGCGATGCGGCGATGGTAACGATGGCTATCGGTCCCACGGCCACCACGAAGCCGAGGAACAGGATCAGATGGGTGAAGAAATTAAGGATAGGTGTGCGCTCGACCATGTCAGCCTCAACGGTAATGTACGCGCCGCTCGATGAAGCGGAACTGGAAGACGGTGAGCACGATGATCAGCAGCATCAGAATGATGCTCTGCGCCGCCGCGCCGGAAAAATCGAGTCCTTTGAAGCCATCGGAATAGATCTTGTAGACCATGAGATTGGTCGAGTTGTGCGGGCCGCCTGATGTCATGATGTCGACGATGCCGAAAGAATCCTGGAAGCTCTCGGTGATATTGATGACGAGCAGGAAGAAGATGGTTGGCGTGATCAACGGGAACTGGACGTCCCAGAAGCGACGGAGCACGCTGGAGCCGTCCATGGCAGCTGCTTCGATCAACGAACGAGGAATTGCCTGGAAAGCGGCCAAGAAAAAGATGAAGCTGTAGGCGATATATTTCCACGAGAAGGCGGCGATGATGCAGGCCATGGCGGCGTTGCCGTCGAGGCCCGGATCCCAGATTCCCGGCCACCACTGATTGACCACGGCAATGAGGCCGGCTTCGGGCGCCAGGATAAAACGGAAGGCCATTGCCGCTGCGGGCGCGGCGATGCCGTAGGGCCAGATCAGCACGACACGGTAGATTTTCGAACCGCGCAGCTGACGGTCAGTCAGGGCTGCGAGGATCAACCCGCCCACCATGGAAATGCCGGTGCTGATCACCGCGAACGTGATGCTGATTGTGACCGAGTTCCAGTAGTCCGCGTTGGCAATAATAGATTTGAAGTTATCGAGGCCGACCCAGATGTTGCCGCCGCCCCAGGGCTGCTGCAGCGTCAGCGACCAGAAGACTGCCTGACCGGCCGGCCAATAGAAAAAGGTGAAGATGAGGAGCAGCTGCGGCACTGCGAACAGGATGCCGACGCTCCATTTGCTGAAAGTTATGCGCTTTTCCATTGTCTCTTCCGGCTTGGTATCCCGATGCCACGCTTGCTCTCATAACGAACGTCCGCCGGGAAACCCCGGCGGACGCTGTCTGTCCGTGAGCCGTGCTGCTTACGGCAGCTGCTTGCCCTTGTAGGTGGCTGCGAAGCGGTCGAGGACGGCGTCGCCGTTCTTGACCAGGTTGTCGATGCCTTCCTGGACGCTGACCTTGTTGGCGAAGATGGCCTGCATCTGGTTGCCGAACTCGGCGCGGATCTGCGTGAAGCTGCCGAGGCGAACGCCTCGGGTGATCGGGGTCGGCTCGGAAGCGGTCAAGCTGGCGATCGCGACTTCACGGCCCTTATAGGGAGCCTTATCGTAGAAGCCGGAGGACTTCATGAAGTCGAAACCGGACTTCTTGACCGGGATGTAGCCGGTGTTGGTCGACCAGAACAGGGCGGTCTCGGGCTTACCGATGAAGTCCAGGAACGCGGCAGCGCCCTTGTATTCGTCAGCAGACTTGCCGGAGAGAACCCAAAGCGACGCGCCGCCGACGAGCGAATTCTTGCGCTCGGTACCGGCATAGACCGGAAGTTCGGCCACATCCCAGTTCATGCCGGCTTTCTGGGTCTTGGTGATCGAACCGTGATCGCCGACCGACGTCATGATCATCTGGCAATCGCCGGAAGCAAAGGCCTGAACCATGTCCTGGCCGAGATCCTTGGACTTGATCTTGATGAGGCCCTGGTCGTACCAGCTCTTGAGGTCGGTGACGTACTTGACGAACTTCGTCTTGTTGACCGTCAGGCGGGCGTCGAGGCCGTCATAGCCGTTGTTCTTGGTGGCAACCGGCTGGTCGTGAATAGCGGAGAACTGCTCCATCAGCTGCCAGCTTTCGTTGCCGGAGATGTTGATCGCCATCGGGCAATCATAGCCGGCGCCCTTCAGGGCCTTCATGTCTTCGGCAGCTTCTTCCCAGGTCTTCGGAGCGGCGGTCTTTCCGATCTTGGCGAACGAGTCCTTGTTCCAGTAGAGCAGGGCGGTCGACGAGTTGAACGGGAAGGAGAGCAGTTCGCCCTTGGAGGTGGCATAATAGCGGGCGATGCCCGGGAAATAGTCGTCCCACTTAACCTTGTAGCCGTTTTCGGACATCAGCTTGCTGACGGGGTAGTAGGCACCCGAAAGCATCATGGTGGCGGTACCGACGTCGTAGACCTGGACGATTGCCGGCTGCTTGCCGGCGCGGAAGGCGGCAATGGTGTTCTGCAGCGCGGCGTCGTAGTTGCCCTGGCTGACGCAGGAGACTTCATAATCCTTCTGGGAATCGTTGAAGTTCTTGCACAGCGTCTGAACGACGCGCTCCAGGTCGCCCGACAGGCCGAACCAGAAATCGAACTTGGTCGGAGCAGCGGCAGCAGGCAAAGCCAGCGCTACGCTCATGACGCCGGCGGCGGCGGCGGAAATGCAGTTTTTAAGTTTCGACATAATCCCTATTTCCTTTTTGAAAGCTCGGAACCGGTGGTCTTGCGCAAGTCCGCGGTAGCGGCGTTATAGACAAGCTGTGTGACAGTTTGTTGAGAGCAAGAATCCCGTATCGCCGGGCATTTTCGGCCAAAATCAGGGATTTCAGGTGGGCCGATCTTTGAACGATCAAGTATTTGAGTCAATGCTAATCAAGGCGTGCAATATTGGATGGTTCGCGTTGAGCTTGTTGCTTGGTCGTGAACCAAAGGTTGGCTTGCTTGCCGCCCGCCCGAACGGTGATGCATGATCGCTTCGGGACGAATCCGGAAAAGCATGGGAGAAGGGATCGATGGATCTCAGCGAACGACAGAAGATGGCGGCGGGGGAATGGTATTGCTGCTTCGATCCCGAACTCGACGGCTTGCGCTGGCAGGCCCGAGAAGCCGTGCATCAGCACAATACGATGCCGCCGGTCGAGCGCAGCAATCTCGGACCGGCTTTGGCTGCACTCTTTGCCGATGTCGGCGAGAATGTTTTCATCGAGGCCCCGTTCCATTGCTCCTATGGCATCAACATCTCGCTCGGGCGTCGAGTCTATATGAATGCCGGCTGCACCATTCTCGACAGCGGCAGCGTTCGCATCGGCGATGGCAGCATGCTGGGGCCGGGCGTCCATATCTATTGCGCCGAGCACCATAAGGATCGCGAGTTGCGCGGCGCGGGCATCGAAATTGCGCGGCCGGTCACCATCGGCAGCAGCGTCTGGATAGGCGGCGGTGCGATCCTTGTCGGCGGCGTGACGATCGGCGATGGCGCAATCATCGGCGCGGGATCGGTCGTGACCAGGGATGTCGCAGCCGGTGCGACCGTTGTCGGCAATCCCGCCCGCTTGATCGGCGCAAGGTGAAAGGCTAGTTCGCCGGCCGGCGCTTCTTGGCCCACCATACGGCGAAGCGACGCCGCCAGCGGCGAACCAGAGGCATATCATGCGAGAGCACGATGAAGCCCAGCGGCAGCATCCAGAAGCCGAGTACCGGCAGGAAGCCGAGCAGGCCGCCAAAGATGAGCGCAACGCCCACACCCAGGCGGGCGAGGCGGGATCGGGGCAGGGGAATTCTCACGGAGCCGAAAACAAGCTCGCGGGTTGAGGGATCAATGCCGAAACGGCGGGTTTTCCGGCCATTTCGATCGGCATTTTCTGTCGTCTGGCTTTGGTCGGTCATCCACAGGAAATGGTAAGGCGGGGAAATAATGCAAGAGAATTCGATTTTTTTGAAAAAACCGCTTGGCAAATCGAGAAAGCATTTGTAGAAGCCCACTCACACCGCGCCAAGCGCATTCCCTGGTAGCTCAGCGGTAGAGCATTCGACTGTTAATCGACAGGTCGCCGGTTCGAATCCGGCCCGGGGAGCCACTTTCTTCCACAAGTGCAAGCACTGAGATAGCGACGACAAGCTTGTCGTTGGGTGGCCGATGGCCATTGTCTCGTGTCGATAGATTTGCCCAGCCTCTAACGGACGAAGCTGTATCAGCGCAGTTTGGCAGTTTTATTGCACATGCTTCGCATTGGCGATTTCTCGATCTTCTGGCCTTCATCCATATTTCGCTGCCCGTATTTCACCGGCAAGCCATTGTTATTGTCAGTGTTTCCAAGTCGTGGCAGGATCGCGGCGCTCATCGGACCGGCATATGGGGACGGCTAGGGGATAGGGAGATCTCGACATGGTGGAGGATGCAGTCGTCGGCAAGCCGGTTACGCGCCGCATTTCATGGGCGGGATGGGTGTTAACGGTAATCGTGACTCTCGTCTTTGCAGCCGACGCCGCCGTTAACTTGTTTTCGCCTGCCACGCTCGCGGCCGAGATGACCGCAACCGGATTTTCGACCAATCAGGCTTGGGTGGTAGGGCTGATCATTCTCGTCTGCGTGGTTCTTTACGCCATTCCGCGCACGGCAATCCTTGGGGCAATCCTGATGACCGGCTTTCTTGGCGGTGCGATCTGCACGCATTTCCGCCTCGGAGAAATCGGCTCGCCACCACAACTTATCAGTTTGCTTCTCGGGGTCATGGCCTGGGGCGGACTTTACCTTCGCGACGAGCGCCTCCGACGCCTCCTGCCCATCCGTTCCGCGATTGGATGAATCGCAAGCGATCAGTCCGCCTGCTACGCGTCCCCCGCTGAGCGCGGTAGGCGGCGAAACCAGCGCAAGCTCCTTCTAAAACAGGTCGGCCGCTACCGATATCTAAGGCGCGGCCGTATTATTTTGAATGTGGTTCGAAAGGCTTTCACCTCCGCCCGTGCGGCTTGGCGCGGAAGAATCGCTCATGACGCCATAGTCGCTACCGGTGCTGGGATATCAGGGGCGAATCTCCAATATCACACCGCTATGGTGCCGACGATAATAGCGACGGTCGTCCCGCCATCTGTCATCCCAATGACGCCGCTCCCAGCGGCGCTCCCGCCAATGACGGTGATCACGATCACGGTCGCGCCAATAAGGCCTACGGTCGTAATCTGGATATCTGCGTGTTCCGCGTTCCTGCACCAGAATGACGTTCGAAGCCGTCGATGAGCCGCCAAGCGAGGCAGACGCGGCGGGCAGGGCAGCCGATAATACGGAACCCACGGCAAGCGCGGTGGTCAAGGCGATTGAAGCGAGATGTTTCAAGGCGATAACTCCTATATTCAGCCACGTCCCTTTCAGCGGTAAACGCCATCGTGGTGACAAGGTTCCTCTCTCCGGTTGATCGAGATACCTTATGACACGCGCGCTGATCGCAGGATGGTGCTGTGATTCCAGGAGTTCTCATCAAAAAAGGGGTCCGGCAGGGAAAGCCGGACCCCTTCCTTCTCTGATCGGAGGTCAAGTCAGATCAGGTTAGAAGTTGCGTTCGAAGCGAAGAATGCCGGAAACGGTGTCGTCCTTGGCATAGTCGTAGTGAACGTAGGTCACTTCCGGCTCGACCAGGAAATCCTTGACCGGGTTGAACTTCAGGTTGGTGGTGGCTTCGAAGATTTTCGAGTCGCTGTAGGCGAGCTGGACATTCCACTTCAGCTTGTCGTTGAACGGTACGCCAACGCCGCCCCAAACAGCCCAGTCACCCCAGCCGCACTTCGATGCATTGACGGTGCCGTTCGGCGCCGTGCAAGCGGAGACGTCCTGGTTGGTGCCGGCATACTTGTTGAGCTTGTCGCCGTCGGTGTTCCAGCCGCCCATCAAGAAGGCCGTGAATGCACCGAAGTCGGCATCGATACGAGCCTTGATGGCGCCTTCTTCGACGATGGAGTCGTAACCGCCGACGACCTTGAAGCCCCAGGCACCAGCCTTGTAACCGAGGCCGGCGACGACATCAGGAGCGTAGTGATTGGACTTGTCGTCCGTCCACCAGCTTGCGCCATAAGATGCGACACCGTCCGAGGCCGAGTTGCTGTCTTCGAGCGAGACCACGGCCGTGAAGCCGTTGCCGGCGTCATAGTTGTAAGTTAGCTGGTTGAGTTCGTACGGGCCGTCATAGATCACGTCGTCGTTGATGACGTCGCCGGCGTAACCGATGTAAAGGTTGTAGGCCGAGTCCTTCTTACCGACGGTGAAGCCGCCGAGGCTGATGTAGGACCACAGCAGATTGGTGGAGGTGGAGCCGCCATCATTCCAGTCCCAACGAACGATAGTTTCGGTCTTCAACGGGCCGTATTCGGTGTCGGTCGCGGTGTCGACGTTCAGCTCGGCGCGGGTGTGCCAGAGCGTGCCCTGGTGGCTGGCACGGTTATAAGCGTTGTACCACTCGCCTTCGGTACGCACCTTGCCGCCGATCTTGAGGCAGGTTTCCGTGCCCGGAATGAAGAAGTAGCCGGCACCGTAAGCGTCGCAGATGCGAACGTATTCGAGCGGCTCCGGCTCAGCGGCAACAATAGCGTCAGCCGCGTGAGCACCGGAAACTGCTGCCAGCGCAGCAGCGGAGCCGAGAAGAAGGCTCTTGATGTTCATAGTAACTCCAATCTTTCTTGATTGGGCATGAGATATCGCGCCGAAAAACGACGTGCCCAACCCATCCCGTTCATGTTCCCTATTCAGTAGGTGCGAAGTAATAAGCTTCGCGAACTATTTCCTGAACCTGCCCCGCTGATTTGGCAAGATACTAAGAGTGGCGAACTATATGTGCGCTAATCGAAAGTGAGGGTTGTTGCAAAAATGACGCAATTCGTTAATCGGGGACCAACTGCGGCCGCTTTTGATCTCGTCCGCATGGTCAGCCTCGTGAGCGTGAAAAGGGCTGGAGTTGCGTTCGGGCGAAGGAATATGCGGGCGGCAGATGCGAAGTGGAGAGGCTGCCGCCGTATGATGGTGATCATCCCGCGCGCCAACTCCGGCCGACCACTATGCCGTTCTACAAAATTGGGGCTTTGAGGCGTGATTGCCGAAATGATTCTCCAAGAAAGAAATCGGAGAAAGGGCGCTTCCTGAACAGGCTCGGCTGCGGGTGCGTCCGACGACATTACTGGGGGCGTAGTCTCGTCGGACGCGGCACTGTCCGGTTCGGGGGTGGCATCCGAACCGGTGGTACTGAGTCTAGCATCTACCGCAGGGACCTATAACCTGCCTGAATGGACTGGCGGTGAAGTTGCCTCGGGATGGGGCTTCCAGAGAGTGGCTTGGACTACCCGGCTATGCCGGTTTCTGCCACCGCATATGAAGGATCGGGTAGGGACGTCCCTGATCGTCGCGTTCCGCGCGTCCCGTTACCACAAAGCCAAGCCGTTCGTAGAAGCCCGTCGCGGCAGAGTTCTGCTCATTAACATCGACCGTGACGACATCTTTTCCCATGCGAAAGCCATCGAGAAGCAAGCGTCCCAAGCCCATGCTTCTGCTGTCGGCATGGACGAAGAGCGAATCGATGTGGTTTCCGGTCACTCCCATAAAGCCGTGCGGCAGGTCGTGATCGTCCACTGCAACCATGAATTCCGCATTCGGCAGATAATCTTTCATCACCATCCTCGCGATTGCTTCCCGGTCCGAGGCATCGAGGAAATGATGGGTGGCGTCGACGGATGTCCGCCATATCTCATAGTTGCGCGCGGTATCGTCGGGTTTGGCTGGTCGCAGCAGGAACATCTCGGAAGTCTCCCGGTCTTGTTTGAAATGCGATGGTTAAAGTCGGTTACGCGGCAAGGCGCAACTTTAGGAATCGAAGAGGACATTTTTCAAAGATTGCCTCTTGCGGTTTTCTTTGGATCATTCTAAATCCGCGCCACCACAACGCAAATTGCTTTCGGATGGCCTCGTGGCGGAGTGGTTACGCAGAGGACTGCAAATCCTTGCACCCCGGTTCGATTCCGGGCGAGGCCTCCATCCTTTCCCCCGGTATCGATAAGCCATTGAAACGGCGCGATTTTTTTGAGGATGCGGCAGTTTGTTCCCGCTTTGGCCTTTGGCCTTTGGCCTTTGGCCTCGGGCCGTACCCTTTCAACTACCTGATGCGATCCATTTGCTGATCGTTCGGCAGACATAGGTATCCAGACCGCGTTTTGGATTGCAGTGCGTTTAGCGGCGAACTGTTCCGATCATACAGACAGGACGAGCAACGTGACGCCAAGCAGCGTCAGAGCTCCGAAGATCGGCAGCAACATCTTCATCATCAGCCGAGCGAGCTTTTTGCGCTCGCACGACCTCAGCGTCGACCACCGTGACCCCGGTAATTCCATAGATATTCCCCCGCCACAGCGTCGCATTCGAAACTGAAATGACGCTTAAGCTACTGAGGAGATGGCATTGTCGCAGACCGGGCTGCGATAACCTTGGGAAGTGCGACACAGTGTTGTGGCGAATATCGTGTCCGGAAAAAGCAAAAGCGGTCCAGTCTAGGGAAAAAACTGGGCCGCCTTTTGCTGGACTAGAGGTCACTCAAATTCAGCGTCCTAATTATAAGTTTGCCTTACTAATTGTCAACAGGAATGACATGCGCCGCGGGCGCGGCGTGGGCCGAGCAAGGGCATTGTTCGACGCGCTGGCGTGCAGGGGTGGGATCGGGATAATTCCGTGCAACTGGAGCATGTCGCGCAAAAATGTTCAGCGGTTTTGCGATTGCGACGTGCAAAAAATCAAGAATTGAAAGCGCACTCGACCAGCGACATTGGTTGCCCACAGGATCGCAAAGGCTCAATTGCTTATACGGAAGTTTGAAGCCGCCGCATCGGGCATCGGGGATGCCTATTCCTCAAGGCATGGAAAGGCGAATTTGTAGGAACGTGCAATCAGCGAGCTGGCAGGCCGTTCGAGCTGCCATGAATGTTCCGCCATCCATTTGCAGGCGATCGCCGTTGCTTTTGCGTTGCTGAGATCGGGCGGCAGGCAGAAGGCGCCGACGAACTGCTGGAGATAGTGCTCGTAGCGGGACGAGTTCTTCGGCGTCTGCTTGGTAGCGCGGATCGTCAGGTTTTTCGTCCGCTGCGCTTCGTCGAGGATGCCCTGTATATAGACCGAGGCAAGCGTGCGATCTTCTTCGCACCATTCGTCGAGCTGTTTGCCGGTCACGAGATGGCCGATGATGGGCGTTGCCTCCTTCGGCGCTTCCTCGCTCAACGCGACCTGGGGTAGGAGAAGGAGAAGCGCTGCGACGGAGAGCGAAAGCCTCATTCGGAAACCTACATCATGGAAGAAAGGCTGGCAGCCAGGAAGACCACAAGTGGCAACGAGGTTGCAACGAAAAGAACGAGAGAGACAGGCATCCCAGCCACCTTCTATTCAAATTTAGTCTTAACCCGGAGGGATATTCGGGTCGGAAGGTTGATCTGTGACCACACTCGGGCGGTTCCACGTCACGAAGCGTGGTCCTGTCAAGTTAACATTTTGCTAACGGATGTTCCGATTTGAGGCGAGGGGAATTGTGCGATGCCACTGGCGAGGGGTGCGTCGAGAGGCTCGGATGTGCATTTCAGGGCGCCGATTGTTGTGCGCGGGCGACGCCTGGCCATGAATCTCCGCCCCGGTGGCCGCAATGCCTTGAAAGCGTGACGTGAGGCGATTAAGACACGCGTAACAGAAAGTAGAGCCGGCCCGTTCGGGCATGAAGGGCGCAAGAGGATAAGATGGATTTCGAAGCAGCGCGCGTGAAGATGGTCGAGAACCAGATCCGGACGACGGACGTCACTTCCCATTCCGTGTTGAATGCCTTTTTGACGGTACCGCGCGAAAATTTCGTGCCGGAGAAGTCGAAGGTCCTGGCATATATCGACAACGACATCGAAATCGCCGCCGCTGCTGCCGGCAAGCCGGCCCGCTTCCTTATGGAGGCATCGCCGCTGGCGAAGCTTCTGCAGCTTGGCGTCATCACCAAAGAGGGCAAGGCTCTCGATGTCGGTTGCGGCACCGGATATGTATCCGCCATCCTGTCGCTTCTTGCCGAGAAGGTCATAGCCCTCGAAAGCGACGAGGAACTTGCCGCCCAGGCCCAGGCCAATATCGCCGCGCTTGGCTATGATAATGTCACGGTCGTCACCGGCGATCTCGAAAAGGGCCATGCCGGCAACGCTCCCTACGACGTCATTTTCATCGATGGCTCGATCGAGCAACTGCCGCAGGGACTGCTCGATCAGCTCGGTGAAGACGGCCGCCTGATCACGGTCATCGGCTATGGCCACGCCGCCCGCGCAACCGTTTTCATGCGCGAACGCGGCGTCTTCTCGGAAAACGTTTTTTTCAACGCATCGATCAAGCCGCTGCCGGGCTTCGCCAAGGCCAGGGAATTCGTATTCTGATTTTCCGAACGGCCTGATGATCCAGCTTGCGACAGGCGTCTTCGGGCGCCTGTTTTTTATTGCCGGCGCCTGTGGCAGAATCGCAGGCAGCAGAGCGATTCGTTGTGATCGTAACAAAACTGTGCATCACCGGGTTTAGTGCTTTGACGGTGATTTTTTTCCCGAGGGCAGTCATCTAGGGTGACCCTGATTCGGGTGCCGAGTTGGCGAGTTTCCGGTCGTTGAATATGGAAAACGGGGATGAATATGGCTCAGCCAAATGTAGTGCGTGAACCGTCCATGGAAGAGATTCTGGCATCGATCCGCAGGATCATCGAAAGCAACGAACCCGTGGGCGCCAAGCCGATTTCTTCCCCTCATCTCGCTGCTTCCAACATGCGCGACGACGATATTCCGTTGACGGTAGACGAAGAGTTCGCTGCCGCGGATCGCGCCCGCGCGGAGCAGGACCCGCGTTTCGTCGCCGCAAACTCGCAGATGCCCGTTGCCGAACCGGAGGGTGCCGGTCGCGGCTTGTCGCTGGCGGATGTCGCAGCGCGCGTCCGCGCCGCTTCCGAGCGCAACGCCGCCGCATTGCTGAACGCCGGGCGCGAGCCGCCGCAGCCGCGTGAACTGCCGCCGGCCATGGCCGCGCGTCTTGCCGAAGTCCATGTCGAGCCGGTCGCCGATGCGCCGCTGCGGCATGCCATTACCGATATGGTGGCGCCGGTCGCTCCGATGGCCGTGCAGGCTCCGGCGGAAGTCGGGGGCGAACCCGAAATGGAAGAATTGCCGGCGACGGTCTCCACTCGTACGTTCCAAATGGCTGCGCCTCGGGCAGCCGCACCGGTCGAGGCCCCGGTTTCCCCGGCACCTGAACCGATCGTAGCCGCTGCGGCGGAATTGGAAACGTCCTTGCCGACGGCCCAGGTCGTGGCTACGTCGCCATTGATGTCCGAAGCGGCCGGCGCGCAGGTTGCCCGCTCGTTTGAAGAACTTGCCGCCATCGTCGATGGAGGCCCGCGCCGTTCTCTCGATGAGCTGGCTCAGGAAATGCTGCGGCCCATGCTGCAGGAATGGCTCGACGACAATCTGCCGACCCTTGTCGAGCGTCTCGTGCGCGAGGAAATCGAACGAGTGGCCCGCGGCCCGCGCCGCTGACAGCCTGAGCTTCGGGTGACCGATCCGCCGCTCCGGCTCCGGGGCGGCTTTTTTATTGACTTGCCCACAGCCATCCTATTTACAACCCGCATCACCCAATCCTCAAGATCCGGTCATAAAATGCTCGACAAAACATATGATTCCGCCGCAGTCGAACCGAAGATCGCCCAAAAATGGGATGAGGCCGACGCCTTTCGCGCCGGTGCGAATGCCAAGCCGGGCGCGGAAACCTTCACCATCGTCATACCGCCGCCGAACGTGACCGGTTCGCTGCACATGGGGCATGCGCTGAACAACACGCTGCAGGATATCATGGTGCGGTTCGAACGCATGCGCGGCAAGGACGTTCTCTGGCAGCCCGGCATGGACCATGCCGGCATCGCCACGCAGATGGTCGTCGAGCGTCGTCTCGCCGGGCGCCAGCAGCCGGATCGTCACAAGATGGGCCGTGAGGCTTTCATCGAGAAGGTCTGGGAATGGAAGGCGGAATCGGGCGGCTTGATCTTCAATCAGCTCAAGCGCCTTGGTGCCTCCTGCGACTGGTCGCGCGAACGCTTCACCATGGACGAGGGCCTGTCCAAGGCCGTTCTCGAAGTCTTCGTCACGCTCTACAAGGAAGGCCTGATCTATCGCGACAAGCGGCTGGTCAACTGGGATCCGAAAATGCTGACCGCGATTTCGGATATCGAGGTCGAGCAGCACGAGGTCAACGGCAATCTCTGGTACCTGCGTTACCCGCTGGAGCCAGGCGTCACCTATCAGCATCCGGTTGCCTTCGATGACGAGGGCAAGCCGACGGAATGGGAAACGCGAGACTATCTGGTCGTCGCCACCACCCGTCCCGAGACCATGCTTGGCGATACCGGCGTCGCGGTCAATCCGACCGACGAACGCTACAAGTCGATCATCGGCAAGCATGTCATCCTGCCGATCGTCGGCCGCCGCATCCCGATCGTCGCCGACGAATATCCGGATCCGACGGCCGGAACGGGCGCGGTCAAGATGACGCCGGCGCATGATTTCAATGACTTCGACGTCGGCAAGCGCCGCGGTCTGCGCGTCGTCAACATTCTGACCCCGGAAGCCACCATCACCATCAAGGACAACGAGGACTTCCTCGAAGGTCTCGATCATCCGGCCGCTCTGCACGGCGCTTGGGATGAGCTGGAAGGCAAGGACCGCTTCGAGGCGCGCAAGATCATTGTTCGCATTTTCGAAGAATCCGAATTGCTGGATAGGGTCGAGCCGCACAAGCACATGGTTCCGCATGGCGACCGCGGCGGCGTGCCGATCGAGCCGCGCCTGACCGAGCAGTGGTATGTTGACGCCAAGACGCTCGCCGAACCGGCGATTGCCTCCGTCCGTGACGGCCGCACCAAGCTCGTCCCGAAGAGCTGGGACAAGACCTATTACGACTGGATGGAAAACATTCAGCCGTGGTGCGTTTCCCGTCAGCTCTGGTGGGGTCACCAGATTCCCGCCTGGTATGGACCGGATGGCCAGGTCTTCGTCGAAAAGACCGAAGAAGAAGCGCTGCAGGCGGCGATCCAGCATTATCTTTCGCATGAGGGGCCGATGAAGGCCTATGTCGAGGACCTGCTGGAGAACTTCAAGCCGGGCGAAATCCTGACGCGCGACGAAGACGTGCTCGATACCTGGTTTTCCTCCGCGCTCTGGCCGTTCTCGACGCTCGGGTGGCCGGATGAGACGCCGGAACTGGCGCGCTACTATCCGACGAACGTGCTCGTCACCGGCTTCGATATCATCTTCTTCTGGGTTGCCCGCATGATGATGATGGGTCTCCATTTCATGGAGGATGAGAACGGCGAACCTGTCGAGCCGTTCAGCACGGTCTATGTCCACGCCCTGGTGCGCGACAAGAACGGGCAGAAGATGTCAAAGTCCAAGGGCAACGTCATCGATCCGCTCGAACTGATCGACCAGTACGGCGCCGATTCGCTGCGTTTCACGCTCGCGATCATGGCGGCGCAGGGTCGCGACGTGAAGCTCGATCCGGCCCGTATCACCGGCTACCGAAACTTCGGCACCAAGCTCTGGAACGCGACGCGCTTTGCCGAGATGAATGGAGCCAAGAGCGACCCGCATTTCGTGCCGGAAGCCGCCGAGCTCACCGTCAATCGCTGGATTCTGACGGAGCTGGCGCGCGCGGAGCGCGACGTCACCGAAGCGCTGGAAAGCTTCCGCTTCAACGATGCGGCAAGTGCGCTCTATCGCTTCATCTGGAACCAGTTCTGCGACTGGTATCTTGAGCTGCTGAAGCCGATCTTCAATGGTGACGACGAGAACGCCAAGGCGGAGGCGCAGTCCTGCGCTGCCTATGTTCTCGAAGAGACCTATAAGCTGCTGCATCCGTTCATGCCCTTCATGACCGAAGAGCTTTGGGCGCATACGGCGGGCGAGGGCAATGAGCGCGAGGGCCTGATCTGCCATGCCGATTGGCCGGCGCCATCCTATGCGGACGATATTGCCGCCGATGAAATCAACTGGCTGATCGACCTCGTTTCCGGCATTCGTTCGGTGCGCTCGGAAATGAACGTGCCGCCGGCAGCGACCGCCCCGCTGGTGGTCGTCGACGCGAATAGCCTGACGCGGGAGCGCCTGTTCCGCCACGACGCCGCCATCAAGCGGCTGGCGCGCGTCGAAACCGTCTCGCTAGCCGATACCGCGCCGAAGGGCGCCGCACAGATCGTTGTCGGCGAGGCGACCGTCTGCCTGCCGCTCGGCAACCTCATCGACCTCTCGGCCGAAAAGGCACGTCTGGAAAAGGCGATCGCCAAGAACGACCAGGAGATCGCGCGCATCAACGGCAAGCTTTCGAACGAGAAGTTCGTCGCGAACGCGAATCCGGACGTGGTCGCCGCCGAGCGCGAACGCCTCGGTGAGCTCGAAGGGCAGCAGGTGAGCCTCAAGGTAGCACTGGCCCGGGTCAGCGAAGCGAGCTGAGAAAGAGGGAACTAAAGCGCATCGCAATCTTTCAGGTGCGCTCTAAGTTCCTGATCCTGCACATGTCCTGATCGCAAAACCGCAACTTGTTTTTGCGCGACCTGCTTTTGAGAATGGTGAAAGGCACGCGGCGTTAGCCGCGTGCCTTTCTTGCTTTCTTCTTCGATTCGATATCGATCAACGGGCTTTACACCCTGATTCATCGTCAGTTTCGCACAGGCGAAACATATTACACCTAAATCTGCTAGGCACTCGCGAAAAGCAGAACTGTTGTCATATTGTAACGGAATTGTTGCAAAGAAGAATAAAAATCTAACCGGGGAAGAAAATGACATTAAAAAGAAAAAATTTACCTAATCGCACGGTTTTTGCGCGGCGTAGTTCGTTTTCTTACGTAAATCAATCACTCTTTTACTGGGTTTCAGCCCTTGTAGGCCGCATTGCCAATTCAAGTGATCGTCGCAACAATCGAAAAAGCGAATGCACACGTGGGGGAGTTACAATGGCATTTTCTATTGCGTTGAGGAGCGCAGTTTCATTCATCATCGGTACGTCTTTTGCGAGTGCGGCCTTTGCGGGCGGTCTCGACCGTTCCGGTTATGACATCGACTTGCTCTTCGACAAGGGTCGTTATGTCTTCGAGTCCGGCGTTACCTATGTCATGCCCGACCGCAAGTTGAAGAACGCGAAAGACACCGATCCGAGCGACGGCAATCTCAATAACCGAAGCCACTCGACCGATGCCTCGGAAAATTATGCAATGCCTTATGCCGCCTTCAAGATCGGCATCACCGACAACATCGACTGCATGGCCGATTATTCCCAGCCATTCGGCGGGCATCTCAACGAAGGCCAGAACTGGGCCGGTGCCAACAACGAAATCGAGGTCAAGGTCCGCACGAACAATTATGGGGCGACCTGCTCCTACAAATTCGATGCAGGCCCGGGCGAATTTCGCGTTATCGGTGGCGGCTTCTATCAGGAAGTCAGTGGTTTCAAGTCACGCCTTGTCTCGGCCATCCCGGCTCCGCTTTCCTCCGTCTACGATGGCGTCGGCTCGCTTGATGTCGATGGTCACGGCTGGGGCTGGCGCGCCGGTCTGGCCTATGAAATCCCGGAATATGCCTTCCGCACGAGCCTCGTCTACAACAGCCGGGTCAAATACGACAATCTCAAGGGCAGTGTCGATCTGACCGAGCTGCCGCCGATTCGGCCGTTCTTCGGCGCGGCTACCTCGGTCTTCGGCTCGGCCGACGCTCCGGACTCGCTGGAATGGAAGGTGCAGAGCGGCATCGCGCCGGACTGGCTGGCATTCGGTTCGGTCAAATGGACGAATTGGAGCCTCTTGCAAAGCATCGCCCTTTGCCCGACCTCGACCCGTGGCGTCGCCTCCTGCCGGACCGGCGGGCCGACGCAGCTGACGTCGCTTGACTTGCTGTATCGCGACGGCTGGACCATCACGGGCGGTGTCGGACACAAGTTCAATGACAAGTGGAGCGGCGCCATCAGCCTGAGCTGGGATCGTGGTACGAGCGATGGCTATGGCATGAACTCGGATACGTGGACGCTCGGTGCAGGTGTTGCCTACAAGGCGACGGAGCACGTTCAGTTCAACTTCGGCGGCGCGCTTGGTCTGATGACATCAGGCAAATCCGGACCGGTCACTCGCGGCGGCATCGTCTACGGCGATGACGCGAGCTACAGCTTCGGCAATGACTTGGTCGCCGCTCTTCAGACGTCGGTAAAAGTCAGCTTCTGACAATAAGTCATTGGATTGACGAACTTATCATCTATCACTTCATCTCATTGAGAGCGTCGCGGACTTGTACAAGTCCCGCGGCGTTTTTTTGCCGCGCGCGGACGGATCGGAGCGCCAAACCGGCCTCCTTGCCGGATTTATGGTTAAGGAAGTTACAAGATCGGTAAAATCTTTGTGACGAATTAGCAACACTCTATTTCAAGACATTGCAGCCACGTGATCAGATTACAATTTGTCCATTTCCCGCCACAAATGGGGAGCAGCGATTACGTGGGCACAGGGGTTAGCCTTGTAGAAAGTGCGTAAACGATCGATGGGTGAGCTTCCACTTTGGCATAAGCAACGATCCGGGATCGGAGCCATGACGCTTCCGATGCAGGGGAAAAGTCTTTGCCCACCAAGGGAAGGCGTCAGCCTGACGACGTTCGATGTCACTCCTCGGCAAGCGAACGGGAGCGCGGGTTCTGTGATGGGATACGATAACGGCCGCACAAATGCTGGTTTGGACATAATTGCAAGCTATGCTCGCAATTGTGGCAAACAGCCTCGGTTGAATGCCATGGGAACCGTCTTTGCAAAGGATGATTCAGTCTCATGCGCCATCAGGGAAAACATTCGCGAATCTGACGGCGTTCATGCAAGCGCCGTCATAGGCCCGAATGGAGCGAAAGAAATCGACTGTTATGTTTAAGTCCGAGTTCATATCAGCGAGAGTCATGATGCTCAGCCTGTCCCTTGCCACGGCAGTGGCGCTGGCGGGTCAAGCCAAGGCATTCGATATCACTGCCGGTGTCACCAAGGAATCGGGTCCGTTCGATCTCTTCAAGTTCGGCTTCAAGGCCTACAAGAACGGGCAGAAGGAAGAAGCGGTCGAAGCCTATCGCTATGCCGCCGAAAAGGGCCATACCGGGTCGCGCTGGGCTCTCGCCAACATGTATGCCGACGGCGACGGTGTGACGCAGAACGATTTCGAAGCTTTCAAGATTTATAGCGAGATCGCCCAGCAGGGCGTGGAGCCCGGCTCTGAAGACACCGGCTTCTTTATCAACGCGCTGCTCGCTCTCGCCAGCTACTACAAGACCGGCATTACCAACAGCCCGGTCAAGATCGATCTCAACCAGGCTCGCCAGCTTTATTTCCAGGTTGCATCCACCTTCGGCGTTCCCGAGGCGCAGTTCCAGCTCGCGCAGATGATGCTGACGGGCGAGGGCGGCGCCACCAATGTGCAGCAGGCCAAGAAGTGGCTGAACCAGGCACGCAAGAGCGGCCATCCGGGCGCCATGGCGGTCTTCGGCAATATCCTGTTCCAGGAAGGTCAATCCGTCCGAGGTCTCGCCTTCATGACCGCGGCATTGGACAAGTGCAAGCCGAAGGACTGCAGCTGGATGGAAGATCTGCAGGAGCAGGCATTCTCTGTTGCCAATGAGAACGACCGTCGCGTGGCGGTCTCCATGGCTCATCAGCTTGACGTCGCCGGCTCCGATTGATTGCCGCCTTAACTGCCCGTTGCCGGGCAGTTGCCGAACTGCCTTGTTTCGGGCTGACGTTTAATTGCCGAAATCGAGGTGCGCGATGACCGGGACATGGTCGGAAGGCTTTTCCCAGGCGCGCACATGCTTTTCGATTGCCGTCGCGGTAAGGCGATCGGCCGCCTCCGGCGAGAGCATCAGGTGATCGATCCGGATGCCGTTGTTCTTCGGCCAGGCGCCGGCCTGGTAATCCCAGAATGAGTAAAGCTTCACGGCATCCGTCGTCGCCCGCACCGCATCCGTAAAGCCGAGATGTTCGAGCTGGCGGAAGGATTGACGCGTTTGCGGCAGGAACAGCGCATCGCTCTCCCAAACCTTCGGATCGAAGCAATCATGCGGCTCCGGAATGACATTGTAGTCACCGGCAAGCACGAGAGGCTCCTCGAGCGCGAGGCGATCCGCCGCAAATTTGCGCAGGCGTTCCATCCAGGCGAGCTTGTAGGGATATTTCTCGGTATCGACCGGATTGCCGTTCGGCAGATAGAGGCAGCAGACGCGCAGAGCGCCATGCCCTTGCACGGAAAACACTGCTTCCATAAAGCGGGACTGTTCGTCGCCGTCGCCGCCGGGTAGACCCCGCGTCACTTCATCCGGCTTGATCTTGGAGAGAATGGCGACACCATTGAAGCCTTTCTGCCCGTGGGTCTCAACATGATAGCCGAGCGCCTCCACCTCCAGCCGCGGAAAACCTTCGTCGACCGTCTTGATCTCCTGCAGGCAGACGATGTCCGGGCTCGAATCCTTCAGCCACTGGCAGAGGTTCTCGATACGCGCTTTGACACCGTTGATGTTCCAGGTGGCGATTTTCATGGGTAGCTCGTTCCTTTGCTTCGCCTCGTTGTATCCGCAGCTGACCGGCTTGACTACAGCCCATATGAAAGCCGGCCCGAAGCGATGGCTCCGGACCGGCGATCAAACTGTGGAAAAAGAGGAAGCCTCAGATCGAGAAACTCGTGCCGCAGCCGCAGCTTGCAACCGCATTCGGATTCTTGATCTGGAAGGATTGGCCGAGCAGGTTGTCGACGAAATCGATCTCGGAACCGGCCATATAGACCAGCGACATCTGGTCGATCAGTACGGTGGCGTTGTCCTTTTCGACAACGATATCATCGTCTTCCGGGCCTTCGACGAGATCGAATTTATAGGAAAAGCCGGAACAGCCGCCGCCTTCGACGGCAACGCGAAGTGCGTGCTTGCCCGTCTCCGCGCCGACGATCGCGGCGATTCGCTTCGCCGCGGCATCCGATAGGGTAACGTTAGTCTCAGTCATGCTTTCCTCCTGCCGGGGTCAAGATCCGGAGAGAACCAAATAGGCCGTCGCACTTTCAAACGGCTGATATCCATAGCCTTTATCATGAAAGTCAGGCCGGTGACAGCTCTGGTTTCGTGGTTGAGCCACACGCCATTTTGCTGTTTTCTTGTCTATAGGTATGAAGGCCGCAATGCGGCGTCAATGGGTCACGCTTGGCGACGGGATCGTATATTCCGATCTGCAGGCAACGCCTTCGTCGGTTATGATGAAACGACCTTCGCATCTGTAATGGTGCGGGGGCCAAATGCCGGAATGGATTGATATGACGATCGATACGCATGCACTGGGTTTTGGATATGGTGAGAAGGCGGTCTATGCGACGGACCCCTGGGCATCGCGCGGAAGGCTCTACGACGAGGGATCGAGCCCGACGCGCTCCGAATTCCAGCGCGATCGCGACCGTATCGTCCACGCGACCGCTTTCCGGCGCTTGAAGCACAAGACGCAGGTCTTCATCGCCCAGGACGGCGACCATTACCGCACCCGGCTGACGCATACGATCGAGGTGGCGCAGATCGCGCGCGCCTTAGCGCGTGCCTTGAAGCTGGATGAAGACCTGGCGGAAGGCGTGGCGCTGGTTCACGATTTCGGCCACACGCCTTTCGGTCATACCGGCGAGGATGCGCTGCACGAGATGCTGCTGCCCTATGGCGGCTTCGATCACAACGCGCAGTCGCTACGCATCGTGACGAAACTCGAGCGCCGCTATGCCGATTTCGACGGGCTCAATCTCACCTGGGAAACGCTCGAAGGGCTGGTCAAACACAACGGCCCGCTGATGACAACAGACGGCAAGGGCATTAGCGGGCCGGTGCCGCAGCCGATCCTCGACTATTGCGAGATCCATGATCTCCAAATTGCGTCCTTTGCCAGCCTGGAGGCGCAGGTCGCCGCGATTGCGGACGATATTGCCTATAACACCCATGACATCGACGACGGGCTGCGCTCGGGCTATCTGACTTTCGACATGCTGGAGGAGGTGCCGTTTCTCGCGGGGCTGATGGCCGAGGTGAGGGCGCGCTATCCGCATCTGGAGCCGAGCCGTTTCACGCACGAGATCATGCGCCGGCAGATCACCCGCATGGTCGAGGATGTCATTGCGGTCTCCCAGCGGGCGCTTGCCGAAATCAAGCCGGGCAACGTCGCCGATATCCGTGCCGCTGGACGCATCGTCGCGACCTTCTCGGCGGAGATGGCGGAAACCGACAAGCTGATCAAGCAGATGCTGTTCAAGCGCATCTATCGTCACCCCGATATCATGCGCATCCGGGCCGGCGCGGCGCAGATCGTAACGGACCTCTTCCACGCCTATATGGAAAATCCCAAGGAGATGCAGAGCCATTACTGGGTGGATCATATCGCCGGACTTGCGATTGCTCCCAAGGCAAGGCATGTCGGCGATTATCTGGCCGGCATGACGGACACATACGCCATCAGCGCCCACAAGCGTCTGTTTGACCAGACTCCCGATTTGCGGTAGGCAGCGGCGGCGTCGGGCCGATAGCGGCCTGATCAAGCTATGCGTGGGCGATATCATGAACCTTTTCACCGACTTCGAAGTAAGAATTAAGAACGCTCTCGAGCAAATTGATATTGTGAGGGAAAAGCGATCGGAACTTGACTTCGGACGTATCGGCGTGGAGCCGCCGCGAGACGCCAGCCATGGCGATGTCGCCACCAATGCGGCCATGGTGCTGTCCAAGCCGCTGGGCACGAATCCGCGTGCGCTCGCCGAGATTATCGTCTCCAAGCTGAAGGAAGACGCCGATGTCGCCGAAGTCTCGGTTGCTGGTCCGGGCTTCATCAATATCCGCCTTTCGGTCGGCTATTGGCAGCGGCTGCTGGCGACGATGATCTCCGAGGGCGAGAAATTCGGCCGCTCGAATCTCGGCGGGGGGCAGAAGGTCAATGTCGAATATGTTTCGGCTAACCCGACCGGGCCGATGCATGTCGGTCATTGCCGCGGCGCCGTCGTCGGTGATGCGCTGGCAAACCTGCTGGCCTTCTCCGGCTATGAGGTTACCAAGGAATATTACGTCAACGATGCCGGTTCGCAGATCGACGTGCTGGCGCGCTCCGTCTTCATTCGGTATCGCGAAGCGCTTGGCGAACAGGTGGGCGAGATCCCGGCCGGTCTCTATCCCGGCGATTACCTGGTTCCCGTCGGCGAGGCGCTCGCCAAGGAATTCGGTACCAAGCTGCGTGGCATGCCTGAGGACCAATGGCTTCCCATTATCAAGGATCGCGCCATCGACGCGATGATGGCGATGATCAAGGAAGACCTGGAGGCGCTGAACGTCAAACACAGCGTATTCTTTTCCGAACGCACACTGCATGCCAATGGCGCTGCACTGATCCGCACCGCGATCAACGACCTGACCTTCAAGGGCTATGTCTACAAGGGCGCGCTGCCGCCGCCGAAGGGACAGCTACCGGAGGATTGGGAGGATCGCGAGCAGACGCTCTTCCGTTCGACGGAGGTGGGCGACGATATCGACCGCCCGCTGATCAAGTCGGACGGCTCCTATACGTATTTTGCCGCCGATGTCGCCTATTTCAAGAACAAGTTCGACCGCGGCTTCAACGAGATGATCTATATTCTCGGCGCCGACCATGGCGGCTACGTCAAACGCCTGGAAGCGGTCGCGCGCGGCGTTTCCGATGGCGCGGCGAAGCTGACCGTGCTCTTGTGCCAGCTGGTCAAGCTGTATCGCGACGGCGAGCCGGTGAAGATGTCGAAGCGCTCGGGCGATTTCGTCACGCTGCGCGAGGTCGTCGATGAAGTGGGCCGCGATTCGGTGCGCTTCATGATGCTCTACCGGAAGAATTCCGAACCACTGGACTTCGATTTTGCCAAGGTCACCGAGCAGTCCAAGGACAATCCGGTCTTCTACGTGCAATATGCGCATGCCCGCTGCATGTCGGTCTTCCGTCAGGCCAAGGAGGCCTTCCCGGATCTCGATATCGCCTCGCTCGATCTGTCAAAGGCTGTTGCCGGCGCCATCTCCGATCCGGCCGAACTGCAGCTTGTCGCCAAGATTGCGGAGTTCCCGCGAATCATCGAAGCTGCAGCGCAGTCGCAAGAGCCGCATCGCATCGCATTTTACCTTTACGATCTAGCAAGTTCCTTCCATGGACACTGGAATAAAGGTAAAGATTTACCTGAATTACGTTTTGTTAACGATAAGAACCGAGAATTGAGCATTGCCAGACTTGGGCTGGTGTACGCTGTCGCGTCGGTTTTGAAGTCGGGTCTTGGTATAACCGGGACCGCAGCACCGGACGAAATGCGATAAACGTCACCATTTACCCACATTGCGCTGGCATTAACTGTAGTGTTTGCGAGTGGAACGGGTGATGGCAGAAAAACAGTTGGCGTATCGCGCAAGCGGAAACGACGAGTTCTTTGCGGATGATGATCCGCTCGCAGAACTCGCGCGTATCGTAGGTTTTGAGCCGCGCCCCGCTGCTCAGGCAACTCCTGCGGCTCAACGGCAGGAGCCTGCCTTCAATCTCGAAGACGAGCTTCTTCGCGAATTCGAGCGGTACGATACGCCGCGAATGAGTCCGGCAAATGACATTTCCGTTCCGACGGAGCCGGTATCTCCCCCGATCCAGGCTGAGGCGCCGGTGCCCGTCGAGCCGGTGCGGGTCGAGCCGAAATTTGAAGAGCCTGCTCAGCAGGTCGCCGCTCCCGTCAAGCCGACGATCGGCGCTCGTGACCTGATCGACGAGCTGGAGATGTCGATTGCGCCTGCTCTGCAGCCGGCGCCGAAAGCCGCGCCCGTCGAACCGCCGGCGGCAGCTCCGGTCGCCAAGACACCGCAATCCGCTGCTGCCACGATGCGGCTGCCGATAGCCAATTTCACGCTCGCAACCCCGGTTGCGCCGCGCGAGCAGCCGGCGCCGGCCGCATTGCCTTCCGTTGCGCCGCCCGTCGAGGCAATGTTCGACGAGGTGCCGGATTTTGAGCAGCTTGGCCCTGTCGAACCTTTCAAGGTCCAGGAACCGGCTTCGCAGCCCGTAGCGTCTCAGCCGGCTCCGGCCGTCTTCAGGGCGCCCGAGCCGCCAAAGATCGCCAAGGCCGATCCCGCCGCGCTTGCAGCGGAGATCGATGCCCTGCTGGCCGATGTAAATCGATACCCGGTCCCTTCCAGGACCGCGACGCCAGCAGAACCGGCCTTTGACGATTTCAGCGTTTCGTTTGACGAACATTCGATAGCATCGGCTGCTTCTGCGGCCGCACCGTCGCGTGAAGAGCCGAAGCCGATCGCCTTTGATGCGGAAGATCCGTTTGCCGGTCAGGAATTCGAATTCGATCTTGCCGATATCGAAATGGAACTTGCCGGTCTCGATTTCGCCGAAGCCGACAAATCCTCCAGCGCCCAACCGGCCCCGGCTGTGGAGCCGATCATCTCCCGCGCAACGCCGGTTATGCCGGCGCCGGTCGCTCCTGTGGCTGCCGTTGTAGCGCCGCAGCCGGTACAGGCCACGGCGTCGGTTACACCTGCCGCGCACAAGCCAGCCCCGGTGTTCGAGGCAGAACAGGCATTGCCTTTCGATCCGACTGAGATCGCCGAGACAGAGGATCGTGTCGAGACCTTCGAAGGCTCGCACGTTCCGCACCTACCGCCGATCGAGCCCGAAGAGCCGGTCGCCGTTGCGCCGGAATATGATTTCGATCTCGATTCCGAGATGGCGAGTCTTCTCGGTGCTCCGGCCAAGGAGGCGGCACCCGAGCCGACCAAGTCGGCTGCCACTGCCTTTGGCGGTGCCGCCGTTGCGGCTTCCTGGTCGAAGAACGCAGCCGCCCAGCCTGCCGCTGCCGTCGCCAAGCAGCCGATCGAGGAATTCGACGAGTTCGAGCGCGCGTTGGAGGAAGACTTCCGCCGCAGCTACCGCGAAGCGTCCAGCCCCGTCGAGAACGTCGCCAGAATGACACTGAACCCGGCCGCGGGTGGGCGCCGCCCTGTGCGCTCGGTGCGCGGCATGGCGACCGCCGCTGCCATTATCGCGGTTCTCGGTGTTGGTGCCTATGGCGCCTATAGCTGGGTACGCCACGGTGCGCCGATCTCCAGCCTCTCCGGCGAGCCGCGCGTGATCACCGCCGACAGCGACCCGGTAAAGGTCGCTCCGGAAAATCCGGGCGGCACCGTGGTCCCGAATCAGGACAAGGCCGTGTACGACCGCGTCGCGGGCGACAGCACCGCTGCGCCGAAGCAGAAGGCGCTCGTCTCTTCGAACGAGCAGCCTGTCGATGTCGTGCAGAAGACCCTGATCCCGGAAGCGGTTTCTCCGGATGACGGCAGCGCCGAGCAGGTCACCTCGACGCCGGTCGGCGAAACCGAAGATCCGCGCCTGTTGCCCGACCAGAACGGCGGAAACACCAATGTCGCCGCCAATGGCGACGATCAGGTCCCGGCCGTCTCGCCGCGCAAGGTCCGTACGATGATCGTCAAGCCGGATGGCTCGCTGGTTCCGCGTGACGAGCCGGCCGTCGATACGACGACGATCGCTGTCGCCAAGCCGGCGAACAATCAGGTCGCAGCGGCCAATCCGCGCCCGTCTCAGGCAAATACCCCGACGGCAGCCCAGCCCGATAGCAGCGATACTGCCAGCGCCGAAAGCACGCCGATCCGCGTCGTCAAGACGAACCCGGTTCCGACGGCGCGTCCCGAGCCGGCCGCCAAGGCCAATACAGCCGCTCCGGCCCCGGAAGCTCAGCCCAAGGCGCAGCCGAAGCAGGTCGCATCGGCAAGCCCGGCGGCGGCAGCTCCGGCTGCGACATCGGCGGCGAGCGGCGGCGCATATGGCGTTCAGATCGCATCCCTGCCGACGGAAGCCGACGCGCAGAAGTCGCAGGCGAACCTCAAGGTCAAGTTCGCCAGCGTCATCGGCAATCATCCGCTTGAGATCCGCAAGGCCGACATCGCCGGCAAGGGCACTTACTATCGCGTCCGCGTCGTCGCCGGCTCGAAGGACGAGGCCGCGGCCATCTGCACGCGCTATCGCGCCGCTGGTGGTACCTGCCTGATCTCGAAGTAAGGATCTGATACGAAACTTCTGAAAACGGCGGGCCTCGGCTCGCCGTTTTCGTTTGAAATGTGCTGTTCTTGTGTATCTCCGCTTGACGTCACTCGCATTTCCCGGCGCAAGCCTTATGATTCGGACATGACCGAATCGAAATCCATGATCCTTGGCTGTAGCGGCCACTCCATCACGCCCGAAGAGCGTTCCTTCTATCAGGGGGAGCAGCCATGGGGTTTTATCCTATTCGGACGCAATATTTCCGAGCCGGCGCAGATCACCGATCTCGTTGCGTCCCTGCGTGACAGCGTCGGGCGCGATGCTCCGGTTTTTATCGATCAGGAGGGGGGCAGGGTGCAGCGCATCCGCCCGCCGATCCTGCCGCATTACCCCTCGGGGCAGGCGCTCGGTGATATCTACCGTCAGGATCGCGAGCGTGGCCTGCGTGCCGCCTGGCTGATGTCGAGGCTGCATGCCTTCGATTTGCTGAAGTTCGGGATCAATGTCGATTGCCTGCCGGTGCTGGACGTGCCTGTGGAGGGATCGAGCAATGTCATCGGCAATCGCGCTTATGGCGGCGATCCGGTGACGGTGACCGAGATGGGGCGTGCGGCGGCGGAAGGTCTGAAAGCGGGTGGTGTGCTGCCCGTCATGAAGCACATGCCCGGTCATGGGCGCGGCTTTGCGGATTCGCATCACGAACTGCCCGTCGTCTCGGTACCGCGCGCCGAGCTCGAGGCGCATGACTTCGCGCCCTTCGTAGCGCTCAAGGACGAGCTGATGGCGATGACATGCCATGTCGTCTTCACCGATATCGATCCGGAGAACCCCGCCACGACATCGCGCAAGGTGATCGAGGAGATCATCCGCGGTCATATCGGCTTCCAGGGGCTGCTCCTGTCGGACGATACCTCGATGAACGCCCTCAAGGGTACGATCGGCGAGCGTGCGGCAAATATTATTGCGGGCGGATGCGATATCGTGCTGCATTGCAATGGCGTCATGGACGAGATGCGGCAGGTCGTGCGCAATGTTCCCGCGCCGGCGGGCGCATCGCTGGCAAGGGTCAAGGCGGTCGAAGCGGCATTCGGAAAAAGCGACGGTGCCGACGAAGCTGCGGTCCGCGCAGAATTCGACGCGATGTTCGCGGTGGCGTAAACCGGGCTTCGAGGAATGGACGGTGACAAGGTGAGCGGCACGGAAAAGCTTCAGCAGGCGGCAACGCCGATGGACAAGCTCTGGCAGGAGGGCGAGGCGCAGCGCGGCTTGCATGAGCCGGCTCTGGTCGTCGACCTTGCAGGTTTCGAAGGGCCGCTTGATCTCCTGCTGCACCTGGCGCGCACCCAGAAGGTCGATCTGTCCCGCATTTCCGTTCTGGCGCTTGCCGAGCAATATCTCCAGTTCATCGAACGTGCCCGGCGCATTCGCATCGAACTCGCGGCCGATTACCTCGTCATGGCCGCATGGCTCGCCTATCTGAAATCCAAGCTGCTGATCCCGCAGCAAATCAAGGAAGACGGCCCGACGGGCGAGGAGATGGCGGCGACGCTCGCCTTCCGCCTGAAGCGCCTGGAGGCCATGCGCGACGCGGCAACCGACCTCGTCAATCGCAATCGTCTCGGCCGGGATTTCTTCGCGCGCGGCGCACCGGAACATATTCCCGATCGGCGCCAATCCGCCTTCGATGCCAGCCTCTATGATCTTCTGACGGCCTATGCCGGCCTGCGCCAGCGTCAGGCTGTGACCCAGGTGACGATCGAGAAGCGCAGCGTCTGGTCGCTCGCCGATGCCCGCGTCATTCTCGACCGCATGATTGGTGAGATCACCGATTGGACGGCATTGGAACATTACCTGCTGAGCTATATGACGACGGCCAGCGAGCGCGTAACGGCCATCGCCAGCGCGTTTGCGGCTTCGCTCGAACTGGTGCGCGAGGGTCAGCTGGAAATTCGCCAGGAAGGCGCGTTTCAGCCGCTCTATATGCGGCGCGGGCCGAAGCATTCGTCGCTGGAAGCAGCGGAATAGGACAGGGACGAGCGTGAACGAGCCGGACGACGAGCACATGGAACCCGAGGCGGAAACGCTTGAGATCGACGAGCGCCGGTTGAGCGAGGCAGAGCGGATCGCTGAAGCGCTGGTTTTCGCCTCGGCACAGCCGGTCTCGGAGGCCTTCATCGCCGAGCGCGTGGCGCGCGGCGTCGATATCCCCGCCGTCATGCGGAAGCTCAAGGCCGATTACGCCATGCGTGGCGTCAATCTTGTTCAGGTGGATGGAGCCTGGGCCTTCCGTACGGCTGCGGATCTTTCCTTCGTGATCCGGCGCGACGAGAGCGAGGTGCGCAAGCTGTCGCGCGCCGCGCTGGAGGTGCTGGCCATCATCGCCTATCACCAGCCGGTGACGCGCGCCGAAATCGAAGATATCAGGGGCGTGCAGACATCCAGGGGCACGCTCGACGTGCTGATGGAGGCCGGCTGGGTTCGCTTTCGTGGCCGCCGCCGGACGCCGGGGCGGCCGGTCACGCTCGGCACGACGCGCGATTTCCTCGACCATTTCGGCCTGGAGGAGCTGCGCGATCTGCCCGGTCTCGAAGAGTTGAAGGGGGCAGGGCTGCTGTCAGGTCGGATTCCGGCCAATTTCAACATCCCGTCGCCCTTGATGAACGACGAGCTGACCGAGGACGAGGATCCGATTACCCAGATGGATCTAGAAGAGCTAGGGATCCTGCCGCCCAGCGGCGCAAGCTCCGGCGACTGACTCCATCGGTTGCCTGCCACGGTCTCACCGGGAATGGCCCTCCAGGAACGACCTGTGAAATGGGGTCGTAATTCTATCGGCGGATTTTCGCTAAACTGCCGGCCAAGTCTCGCTTTTGCCATCAGCGGATGCGAATATGAAAATCATCCTCTCGATTTGGAGACGTTTGGTCGCCTGCATGGACGTTCATCATCCTGATATGCGTGGATGCACTGCATTTTGTTGTTTGAAAAACATCCGCAAACGTCTTACATCGGGAAGACACTGTAATTGGGAGTTAAAGCAATGGGTTCTCTAAGCATATGGCACTGGCTCATCGTCCTGGCCATCGCGCTTTTGTTGTTCGGCCGTGGAAAGATCCCGGAGCTGATGGGTGATGTCGCCAAGGGCATCAAGAGCTTCAAGAAGGGCATGAACGACGACGAGGATACGTCGACATCCGCGACGACGACGTCCCGTACGGTCGAGCACAAGGCTGACGAAACGAAGTAATCATGTCGGGCAGGCCGCAAGCTGAAAGGCTTGCCGTTAGCCCAGGAGCCTTTGCATGTTCGATATAGGCTGGTCCGAGCTTGTGGTTATTGGCGTCGTGGCCTTGGTGGTGATTGGCCCCAAGGAGTTGCCGTCGACATTGCGGACCATCGGCAAGATGACGGCTCGCGCGAGGAAAGTCGCTGGCGAATTTCGCGCTCAGTTCGATGAGGCCATGCGCGAGGCGGAGCTGGGCGATGTGCGCCAGACGATTGCCGATGCCCAGAAGCTCAATCCGGTCAACGCGCTGCGGGAGGCGATGAACCCGCTGCGCGAGATGGGCAATGAGATAAAGGCCGATCTGCAGCGCGCGGCAACGCCGGATCAGGCCGCCGCAACCTCGACTCCTTTGCCAGCCGAACCGGTGCCCGGCGTTTCGGCTGGTTTGCCGGAAGCGCTTGCGGCTACGGCCACGCCGAGCAATTCGCCGCTGGTGACCGCTCCCGCTCCGCAGCCATCCGCCGTTGCCAGTGAGGTCGCCGCAGGCAAAGCCGTCGAAAAGCCGAAGGCCGTGCGCAAGCCGCGTGCGAAGACGGTTGCCAAGGTTGACGATGTCGCGGCCGCCGTTGTCCAGACGCCCGTCGTTACGGAAAAACCGAAGCGTGCCCCGCGCAAGGTTGCGACCGCCGCTGTAGCAAAGACGCCTCCCGCTCCCAGGGCGCGTGCTGTAGCCAGCAAGGCGACGCCTAAAACGCCCAAGAAGAAGGACCAGGCATGACGGGTGATATCGATGATAAGCCGCAGCCGCTTATCGAACACCTTATGGAATTGCGAACGCGGCTGATCTGGTCGATCGTGGCCTTCTTCATTGCCTTCATCGGATGCTTTGCAGTGGCAAAGCATCTCTTCAACTATCTGGTCTATCCCTATAAATGGGCGGTCGAATGGGCTCATCTCGATCTCTCCAAGGCCGAGCTGATCTATACGGCCCCGCAGGAATTCTTCTTCACCCAGGTGAAAGTCGCGATGTTCGGCGCCCTGGTGATTTCATTCCCGATCATCGCCGCGCAGATTTATAAGTTCGTGGCGCCGGGTCTCTACAAGAACGAGCGTTCCGCCTTTCTGCCGTTCCTCATCGCATCTCCGATCCTGTTCCTGATGGGCGCGGCGCTCGTCTACTTTTTCTTCACGCCGATGGTGATGTGGTTCTTCCTGAAGATGCAGCAGGCGCCGGCCGATGGTCAGGTGGGCATCGCGCTGCTGCCGAAGGTCTCGGAATATCTGAGCCTCATCATGACGCTGGTCTTTTCCTTCGGCCTCGTCTTCCAGCTGCCCGTCATCACCACGCTGCTGGCGCGCGTCGGCTTGCTGACCTCCTCCTGGCTGGCCGAGAAGCGCAAGTTCGCGATCGTTTTCGCTTTTATCGTCGCTGCAGTGCTGACGCCGCCGGATCCGATGTCCCAGATCGGCCTTGCACTGCCCACGATCCTTCTCTACGAGATTTCCATCTACGCGGCGCGACTCGTGGAACGCCAGCGTAACCGGCAAGCGCTTGACGAGACTGGCGGGACTTCCGAGATCACCAAGACGGATAACGTCTAGGCAAGGAAGGCTTAGCCTCGTTTCCCAGCCATTGCCGTTTCGACCTCCGACCGAGACCTCGGTCGGAGTTGTACTTATGTCAAACGACCTGGAACGAAGATGCTTGATATCAGATGGATTCGTGAGAACGCCGAGGCTCTGGATGCCGCGCTTGCCAAGCGCGGTGCGGAGCCTCTGTCGCAAAGCCTCATCGCGCTCGACGAGAAGCGCCGCTCCGTCATCCAGTCCGTCCAGGATATGCAATCCCGCCGCAACGCCGCTTCGAAGGAAATCGGCGCGGCGATGGCGCAGAAGAACAGCGAGCTTGCAGAGAAGCTGAAGGCCGAAGTCGCCGACATCAAGACCTCGCTTCCGGCTGCGGAAGAGGAAGAGCGCACGCTGACGGCCGGGCTCCACGACGCGTTGTCTCGCATTCCCAACATCCCGCTCGAGGATGTGCCGGTCGGCAAGGACGAGCATGACAACGTCGTCAAGCATGTCTGGGGTGCCAAGCCGACCTGGAACCACGAACCGAAGGAGCACTTCGATATCGGCGAAGCCCTCGGCTACATGGATTTCGAGCGTGCCGCCAAGCTTTCCGGTTCGCGCTTCACCGTGCTGACCTCGCAACTCGCGCGCCTTGAGCGGGCGCTGGGTCAGTTCATGCTCGATCTGCACACCAGCGAGCATGGTTATACCGAAGTCAGCGCACCGCTGCTGGTGCGCGACGAGGCGATGTTCGGAACCGGCCAGCTGCCGAAATTTACCGAGGATTCCTTCAGGACCACGGATGGTCGCTGGCTGATCCCGACGGCGGAGGTTTCGCTTACCAATCTCGTTTCCGGCGACATCCTTGATCAGGAGAAGCTTCCTCTGCGTTTCACGGCGCTGACGCCGTCCTTCCGCTCGGAGGCCGGTTCCGCCGGTCGCGATACGCGCGGCATGCTGCGCCAGCATCAGTTCTGGAAGTGCGAGCTTGTATCGATCACCGATGCTGAAAGCTCCATCGCCGAGCATGAGCGGATGACGGCCTGCGCCGAGGAGGTGCTGAAGCGCCTTGGCCTGCACTATCGTGTCATGACGCTCTCGACCGGCGACATGGGTTTTGGCGCGCGCAAGACCTATGACCTCGAAGTCTGGCTGCCAGGGCAGGATACCTATCGCGAGATCTCGTCCTGCTCGGTCTGCGGTGATTTCCAGGCCCGGCGCATGAATGCACGCTATCGCGGCAAGGACGATAAGGGTACTAGGTTCGTTCATACGCTGAACGGTTCCGGCACGGCGGTCGGCCGCTGCCTGATTGCCGTTCTCGAGAATTATCTCAATGCCGACGGGTCCGTCACTGTTCCGGACGCACTGCTGCCATATATGGGTGGTGTGAAGAGGATCGAGAAAGCGGCATAATCGAACGGTGGGGCGATGCGTATTCTTCTGACCAACGATGACGGCATTCACGCCGAAGGACTGGCGGCGTTGGAGCGTATCGCCCGCACTTTGTCTGATGATGTATGGGTTGTCGCGCCCGAGACGGATCAGAGCGGCCTTGCCCATTCGCTGAGCCTTTCCGAGCCGTTGCGCATGCGCAAGGTCTCCGACAAGCACTTTGCGCTCAGGGGAACGCCGACCGATTGCGTCATCATGGCGATCCGGCAGGTTATGGACGGCAAGCCGGATCTGGTGCTTTCGGGCGTCAATTCCGGCTCGAATGTGGCCGATGACGTGACCTATTCCGGAACCATAGCCGGCGCGATCGAAGGCACGCTGCAGGGCGTGCGCTCCTTCGCGCTGAGCCAGGCCTATGTCTATGAAAACGGCGCGCGTGTCGTGCCCTGGGATGTGGCCGAGACGCATGCGCCGGCCTTGCTCGGCAGGCTCATGGATGTCGATCTGCCGGACGGTACCTTCCTCAATCTCAACTTTCCGAACTGCCGCCCCGATGACGTGGCGGGAGCGGAAGTGACGGCGCAGGGCAATCTCGCCTTCAATGTGCAGGTCGAGGAGCGGGCCGACGGTCGCGGCTTCCCTTATTATTGGCTTCGCTTCGGCGAACGCAATGGTATCTTCCGTCCGGGAACCGATATTCAGGCGTTGAAACAAAATCGTATTTCGGTAACGCCTTTGAAACTCGATCTGACGGATTATTCGGCGCAAGACCGCGTGGCGCGGGCGCTCGGTATGGAGTAGCGGATTGACACCTCGTTTGGTGGAAAAGGAAGGCTTTGCGGCCGTGGTTCTGCGGCTGCGGGCGGAAGGCATATTGGATATCGATCTGATGACGGCGGTCGAGCAGACGCCGCGCCTACCTTTCGTGCCGCCGCAATTTTCCGATGATGCCTATTCCAGCCGCACGATTCCGATCGATTGCGGTTCCTTCATGGAGGGCATCGATCTGGTCGTGCGCATTCTCCACAGCCTGAAGATCAAGCCGGGGCACCGCGTTCTCGAAATCGGAACGGGAAGCGGTTTCACCGCCGCCGTCATGGGGCGAATCGTGGAGCGTGTTCTGACGATCGACCGCTACAGGACGCTGACGACCTCGGCGCAGCAGCGCATGGATACCCTCGGGCTGCGCAATGTCGTCATCCGTCAGGCAGATGGCAGCGCCGGCTTGCCGGGCGAGGGCACCTTCGACCGCATCCTGGTCACCTCCGCATTTCCGACCATGCCGCGCTTCTATGCCGAGCAGCTGGTATCGGGCGGATCGATGATCGCGCCGCTGATGGTATCGGACGATGTTTGCCGCCTGGTGCGGCTGACGAAGACCGGCAGCCGCTTCGAGCGCGAAGAGCTGTTCGATGTTCCCTATCAGCCCATCGTGCCGATGCTTGCCTCTTATCTTTGAGGCTCAATTCGGGATAATGCCTGTGAAACAAGGCGTCTCGGCGCCGTTTCATCCTCTATGGTTAGCAATTCCTCAAAAAAACACATGCCGCACCAGTGCTTTAACCGCATGGTAAGATTAACGCGCTTTAATCGACCCATAATCGGTTGCGTCTCAAGTGGGTCGAGTCATGGGTTTCAGTCTTTCTTCGAATTTCGGTAAATCGGCAGGGAAAGTCCTGGTGGCCATTCTTCTGGCGAGCACCGCGACGGCTTGTAGCTCAGACACGACCCGGTTCAGCGGGCTCTTCAATAAGACCGACAATGTGACGACCGGTTCGATCAACCGGCGCGGTTTGAATGGTCCGAATGGCGATCCGGTGCCGCGCGCCGATGTCGCGCAGGCCGGCGGTTACGGTCAGCAGGATTATTCGCAGCAGAGCGCGCCGGTATCGCAACCCTACCCGAACTCGCCGGCTCGCTATAATCCGTCCTACTCCAGCGCGCGTGCATCCACCGCACCCGTTGCAATTCAGCGCACCGAACTTGCTCCTCCCGGCGCCTCCGCCAGTGCGGCGCGTCCCCGTGGTGGTTCGCGCGCCGAAAGCGAAGCGCTTGCTCAGCCGTTCCCGGCGTCGCATAACAATAACGGCTCTCGCCCGGCACCGGCTCTCGCACCCGACGCAATGTCGACCGGCACGATCAAGACGGCCGCCGCGCCTGAAATGTCTCCGGGCTGGACCACCGTCAACGCGCCAAGCGTGACGCTGCGCCAGGGCGAAAGCGTTGCGCTTCTGTCGCGCCGCTACGGCGTTCCGGAAAAGGAAATTCTGCGCGCCAACGGCCTGCGTAACAGTGCGGGTGCTCAGCCCGGTCAGCAGATCATCATTCCGACTATGAATGGCGCTGGTGCCTCAAGCCCGGCCAAGATGGCGTCCGAAGCGACGGATCTTTCCAAGGGCGGCAAGATGCCGGCTCCGGCCAAGGCGCCGCAGCAGGAAGCCCTCGCACTGCCTTCCGGCAACCAGATGCGCGGCAAATCCCAGGCCGGCCTTGCCGATCCCAACAAGCTTGCCGCCGGAAATGGCAAGGGTCCGACCCCGAAGGGCACCGGCACCTACGTGGTCAAGCCGGGCGATTCGCTCGCTCGCATCGCAAAGGAGAGCGGTGTCACCGTCGCCGAACTGAAGCGTGCGAACAATATGCAGGCCGGCGACAGCATTCGCATCGGTCAGGCGCTTGCCTTGCCGCACGGCGCCGTTGCCGCTGCAGATCCGGTCAAGACCGCTTCCATCGAACCGCAGAAGGTTTCGGCCAAGCCCGGTGCCGTGCCGGTCGCGGAACCGAAGCAGGTGGCCGCCGAACCGATCGCAAAACAGGCCCCCAAGGCTGTCGCTCATGCGGATACCGCAGCCGATGCCAAGCCGCAGGCGGTTGCCTCCGCTTCCCCGAGCCAGTCCATCAACGACGCGGCCAAGTCGGATGCGCAGGCCGATGCGCCGGAAGCAACCGGCATCGGCAAGTATCGCTGGCCGGTTCGCGGTGCCGTGGTTGCCGGCTACGGCTCCAACGTCAACGGCAGCCGCAATGATGGTATCGACATCTCCGTTCCCGAGGGCACGCCGGTCAAGGCCGCCGAAAACGGTGTCGTCATCTATGCCGGCAACGGCCTGAAGGAGCTCGGCAACACGGTTCTGGTTCGTCACGACGACGGTACCGTCACCGTCTACGGCCATGCCGATGCGCTCAGCGTTACCCGCGGCCAGAAGGTTCAGCGCGGCCAGACGCTGGCAACCTCCGGCATGAGCGGCAATGTCAGCCAGCCGCAGCTGCACTTCGAAGTCCGCAAGAATTCGGCCCCGGTCAACCCAATGACGTTCCTTGAATAGATAGTGCGTCTCAAGGACTCTGCAAAAAGCCCGGTCAACGCCGGGCTTTTTGTCGTTCATGGCCTAGTTGATTGAAGATCAATCCCGTTCCAGCACGATACGCTGGCGCCCGGCGAGATCCTGGATATATTGCCACGCGACGCGGCCGGAGCGGGCGCCGCGGGTCGTTGCCCATTCAAGGGCTTCATGATGCATTTGCGCGCGCTCGAGGCCGAGCTTGAAATGATCGGCATAGGCGTCGATCATCTGCAGATAATCTTCCTGGCTGCACTTGTGAAAGCCGAGCCAGAGCCCGAAACGGTCGGAGAGTGAAACCTTCTCTTCCACGGCCTCGGAGGGATTGATCGCCGTCGACTGTTCGTTTTCCATCATATGACGTGGCAGGAGGTGGCGGCGGTTGGATGTTGCGTAAAACACCACATTGTCCGGCCGTCCCTCGACGCCGCCATCCAGCGCCGCCTTCAGCGATTTATAGGCTGTGTCGTCGTGATCGAAGGAGAGGTCGTCGCAGAAGATGATGATGCGATGCGGTGCGGCTTTCAGGATATCGAGCAGCACGGGCAGCGACGAGATGTCCTCGCGATGCACCTCGATCAGCTTCAGCGAAACGCCGGTCGAGCGGCGCACGTCCTCGTGCACGGCCTTGACCAGCGATGATTTGCCCATCCCGCGCGCGCCCCAGAGCAGCACGTTGTTGGCGGCAAAGCCGTCGGCGAAACGCAAGGTATTTTCATGCAGGATGTCGCGTACATGGTCGACGCCGCGAATGAGGGTGAGCGCCACGCGGTTCGGGCGGGGAACCGGCTGCAGGTGGAGCCGGACTGGAACCCAGACGAAACAATCGGCGGCATTCCAGTCGTTGACGGCCGGAGCCGGCCCGGCGAGGCGTTCGACAGCGTCGGCAAGGCGGCGGACCTCGGCAAGGATCAGGGCGTTTTGGTCTTCAGTCACCGTTTCCTCCTGAATATTGAACAAGAAAGTCGTAAAATGCGCGCTGTCTTGCCGGGTATCATGCTCCTTTGGGGGCTGAAAGGCTAACAGACCGGGAAAACGGTACGGTTGGCGGCTGTTTTTGTTGCAATCGCCATGCGCGTAACTATATTCCGGCCACCTGAGGCGGGGCCTGTTCCCGCTCGGAGTTCAAGGGAGTTCTCGATGTTTATCACCAACGCATATGCGCAGAGCGCGACAGATTCGGCCGCAGGCATGTTCGGCGGATCCGGCTTTGAAATGATCATCCTGTTTGTGCCGCTGATGGTCGTTTGGTATTTCCTTCTCATCCGGCCGCAGCGCGCACAGGCGAAGAAGCGTGACGAGATCCTGAAGAACATCCGTCGCGGCGATCAGATCGTCACCAGCGGCATCGTCGGCAAGGTCACCAAGGTCATCGACGAAAAGGAACTGGAAGTCGAGATCGCCGAAGGTGTGCGCATCCGCGTCGTCCGCAGCGCCATTTCAGAAGTTCGCGTCAAGGGTGAGCCGGTCAAGGCGGATGCCGCGTAAGGCGCTTGGCTGAAGCGGCGCTCGCCGCCGCCCGCGCATTCTCGAAAATCGTCATCGACTTTCTTGAAGGATTGTGCACAAATTCAAGATGTTACTGCGCCCGTTGCATTTTCTTTTGAAAGCGGGGCGCGGTAGGGAAGCCCTAACTCGAGAGAGCGATGTTGCACGTCTCCTGGTGGAAGACCGCCCTGATCTGGTTCGTCGTTCTCTTGAGCGTGCTTCTGGCCGTTCCCAATCTGCTCGGCGAGCGCTCGCTTTCATCGTTGCCCGCATGGGCGCATCGAAAGATCGAGCTCGGGCTCGATCTTCGCGGGGGTTCTCATCTTCTGTTGAAGATGGAGCGAGGCGATGTCGAGAAGGATCGCCTGGAAACCATTGTCGGCGATATCGCAACACGGTTGCGCACTGTCAATGTCGCTTATTCCGGCCTCACTGGCACCGGCCGCAAGATCCAGCTTCGCATCAATGATCCCGCACAGGTTCAAGCCGCTCTGACGGCATTGCAGCCGCTGACGACCGGCTCCGACAAGCAGGCGGTCGCTCTGTCGCAGGGCGAAAACGGCGCGATGACGCTCGATATCACCGACGCGGATATCGATCGCCACGTTACCTCGGCAATCGCGCGCTCGATTAAGGTCATCCGCGCCCGCATCGCGCAGCTTGGAGTAGGGGAACCTCAGATCCGCAGGCAGGGCGCCGATCGCATTGTCGTGCAGGTGCCTGATCTCGCCGATGCACAGCGGCTGAAGAATCTCCTCGGGCAGCCCGCCAAGCTCAGCTTCCGCCTCGTCGATCCATCGATGACGGTACAGGATGCGATGGATAATCATCCGCCCGCCGGATCGGACGTGCTGTTTTCCGAAGATGACCCGCCGGTCGGCTATCTCGTGCAGAGGCAACCTCTGCTTTCGAACGTCGATTTTTCCAACGCGGTTTCCGTCACTAACGACCAGAGCGGCGAGGGGACGGTCTCCGTCAAGCTGACGCCGGAAGCTACCCATCGCTTCGCGCAATCGACCGCAAGCAATCTCGGCAAGATCACCGTCGTCGTTCTCGATGATCAGGTCATCTCCGCGGCTTCCCTGAAGACGGTTATCGCCACCGGCGAGATCGATGTTCCCGGAGATTTCACTGTTCAGGGCGCGCAGGATCTGACCGTCATGATCAAAAGCGGGCCGCTGCCGGCAACATTGACGACGGTCGAGGAGCGGACCATCCAACCGGGCCTCGGCGGCGAGGCCGCACGCTATGGCGTGATAGCCTGCATCGCAGCCGGCATATTCGTCGCGGCCCTGATGATCGGCTTCTATCGTCTGCTCGGGATCATCGCGACCATCGCGCTCCTCATCAACATCGTCATGGTGATCGCGGCCATGGGGTTGCTCGGCATCACGCTGACGCTTCCGGGTGTTGCCGCCATCGTCCTGATCATCGGCATCGGCCTCGATGCGCTGGTGCTGGTCTATGAGCGGGTGCGCGAGGAGGAAAAGAAAACCCATCTGCTCGTCGATGCCTTACGGCATGGCTTCAACCGGGCGGCCGCGACAGTGGCCGACGCCAATCTGACGGTGCTCATCGTCGCAGCGATTCTCTTCTATGCGAGCACAGGTGCGGTTCGCGGCTTTGCTGCCACCCTCATGGTCGGCGTCTTCACCACGTTCTTCGCCTCCTGCTTCGTTACGCGGTCGCTGGTGAATATGTGGATATCGCGTCGCAAGCCGCGCACGTTGCTGGTCGGCGTGCGGAGCGGAGTTTTCGACAATGCCAATATCCGCTTTATGGGCATCCGCCGTTACACCTTCACGGTATCGGCGGCTCTGTCTGTCATCACGCTTGTCGCCTTCGCGACGGTCGGCATGCATCTCGGCATCGATTTTGCCGGCGGATCGATCATCGAGGTCCGCGCCAAGCAGGGTGTTGCCGACGTGGCGGATATTCAATCGCGCCTCGAAGCCGTCATTCCCGGCGATGTGCGCGTCGAGCGGCTTGCCGATCGCCTCGGCGCCGTGATTCGCGTCCACGCACAGGAGGGTGGTGAAAATGCCGAACAATCCGCCGTATCCCTCGTGCGGGAGGAATTGGGCAAGGACTATAATTTCTCACGCGTCGAGGTGGTCGGTCCCGCCGTATCGGGTGAAATCACCACCACCGCATCCCTTGCCGTTTTGGCGGCGCTGGCAGCAATTCTCATCTACATATGGGTGCGTTTCGAATGGCAGTTTGCGATCGGCGCGATCATCGCGACGCTCCACGATGTCATTCTGACGCTCGGTCTTTTCGTGCTGACCGGCATGGAATTCAACATGACCGGCATCGCTGCGATCCTGACCATTGTCGGTTATTCGCTGAACGACACGGTCGTCGTCTACGACCGCATGCGCGAAAACCTGAAGCGCTATTCGCAGATGCCGCTGCCGATCCTGATCGACGCCTCCATCAATCAGACACTATCTCGTACCATTCTGACGTCCGCGACGACGCTCCTGGCGCTCTTCGCGCTCTACATCTTCGGCGGCGAGGTGATCCGTGCCTTCACCTTCGTGCTGCTTTTCGGCGTTGCTGTCGGCACTTTCTCGTCGATTTATATTGCGGCGCCGGTGCTGATCCTGTTCAAGCTGCGGCCGGACAAGTTCCAGACCGGCGGCGAAAGCAATGGACCCGCTGCCGGCGATATCCAGTCAGGCAAACCAGCGGTGTGAGACATTGGCTAAAGGAATAGAAATCCGTAACGCGCATTTTCCCGGGCGCGCCCCGATCGACGCTTATGGCAATGGCGGCTTCCGTTTTGCCGACATGTCGCATCGCGGCTCGCTGCTTTGCCTGCCCTCCGGCATTTACGCCTGGGACATGCTGCAAGGCGATGCGCTGACACCGGACCGCTTTCAGAAGGTGCTCGATGAAGCTGCGGAGATCGAAGTGCTGCTCGTAGGCACCGGCACGGAGCTGCGACCGCTCCCCGCCGAGCTGAAGGCCGCCCTGCGAGGCAAGCAGATTTCGTCGGACCCGATGAGCACCGGCGCTGCCGTGCGCACCTTCAACATCATGCTGTCCGAGTCGCGTGCCGTGGCTGCGGCGCTGATCGCCGTCTGACCTTCGGATCCACGTATGACGACAACAGCTGCGCCCCGTAGCAACCGGGACATCTGCCTCGCCACGCTTCGCGACACCGATCGCGATCGCTATCTCGCCTGTCTGCTGGCGCCGGAAGAGAAGCGTCCTGCGCTTGCCGCGCTCTATGCCTTCAATGCCGAGCTGGCGCGCGTGCGGGATCTTGTGCACGAACCGCTGCCCGGTGAAGTGCGCATGCAATACTGGCGCGATCTTCTCGAAGGGCAGGCCCATGGCTCGAGCGAGGCCAATCCGATTGCCGCCGAACTCCTGACGGCTATCGAGCAATACCGCCTGCCGCGCCAGACGCTGGTTGACATGATCGATGCGCGCATTTTCGATCTCTACGACGATCCGATGGAAACGCGCGGCACTTTGGAAGGCTATGCCGGCGAGACGGCTTCGGCGCTGATCCAGCTGGCAAGTCTGGTCTTGTCGGCGGATGACGCCAAGCGTTCCGCGGATGCCGCGGGACATGCCGGTGTCGCACAGGCGATTGCCGGGCAGCTGCTGCTAATGCCGACCCATCGTCATCGCGGCCAACTTTACCTGCCGCTTGAGATTTTGACGGCAACCGGTCTCGATCGCGATTCCTTCCTTGCCGGCGAGGATGGGCCGCGCATTTCAGCGGCGATCGAGGCATTTGCCGGCCTGGGCCGCGAGCATCTTGCCAAGGCGAGGGCGGCGGGGGCCATACCGCAGGCGGTATTCCCGGCCTTTCTGCCCGTCACCTTGGCCGAGCCGGTCCTGAAGCAGGCACAGAAGCATGGCGCCGGTCTTTTCGATCGATCCCTGGCATTGCCGCAATGGCGCCGGCAGATGCGCATGGCGATGGCGTCGATTACAAAGAAAATCTAAAATACGCCAAGTTCGCGCAAGTCTCGGCATGTATGGAGAGGGCCGGGCACTGAATTGCATGTCAGGGGGAGTCGCCGTGGGTATTGTCGTCTGGTGCATATTGTTCGCGATCGTCATCGTCGTTGCCTACTACGCGACGCGCATGGCATCGCAGAACAAGGAAGACGGCCTGCACGATACCGGCCTCGCCATTCTGGAATTCGGCCGCGCCTTTCCGACCGAGGCGATCCGCCAGCTACAGACGACGATCGATGGACAGGCGGTCTTCGTACGACTTCATGACGACAAAGCCGGATTCATGCGCAACGTGCGCAACCATTTCAGCGTTCATTTGATCGAGCCCGGCAGGGCTTATGCCAAGATTTCGGCAACCGGTCGCGGCTTGACCGTCGATTTTCTGGACGCGCCTCACCATAACGGCACGTTCGAATTCAAGACGCCCGCCGAAGCCGCGGAAGTATCGCTCTGGCTGCTCGGCAATTATATCGCCGGTGAAGACGCCAAGCCGCAGGAGCAGGCATCGCCGGCCAAAGCTTGAAATTTCCGAAAGCTCAGCTCGAACCGTCAGGCACTCTCCGCAAGCAAAGGCGCCTGAACGCCTAACCACGCGGCGCAGTCGGCAAGTGCACGCTTGGCGATGAGCTGGCGCTTCATGATGGTCTTGTCCTTGCCGCGGAAGCGCTTGACGCCCTCCGGCTTGACGATCGATCCCGGCTGCAGTTCCGGGAAAAGCCCGAAATTGATGTTCATCGGCTGGAAGGAGCGTTTGCCCGGCTCCTCGTGCGAGACGATATGACCGCCGGTGATATGGTTCAGCAGCGAACCGAGCGCCGTCGTAGTTGGCGGCAACGACGGTGCTTCGCCCTTGCGTTCCGCAGCCGCGAAGCGGCCGGCGAGCAACCCAATGCTGGCGCTTTCGACATAGCCTTCGCAGCCGGTGATCTGGCCGGCAAAACGCAGGCCCGGCCGGGATTTCAGCACCAGCGAACCATCAAGTAGGGTCGGCGAGTTGATATAGGTATTGCGATGCAGGCCGCCGAGGCGCGCGAATTCCGCATTCTCAAGGCCGGGTATCAGCCGGAAGATCTCCGCCTGTGCGCCATATTTCAGCTTCGTCTGGAAGCCGACCATGTTGTAGAGCGTGCCGAGCGAATTGTCCTGGCGCAACTGCACCACGGCATAGGCCTTGACCGTCGGGTTATGCGCATTGGTCAGGCCCATCGGCTTCATCGGTCCATGACGCAGGGTCTCGCGCCCGCGCTCCGCCATGACCTCGATCGGCAGGCAGCCGTCGAAATAGGGCGTGCCTTCCCATTCCTTGAAGCCGACGGCATCGCCGGCGATCAGGGCGTCGACGAAGGCATTATATTGGGCTTCGTCCATCGGGCAGTTGATATAGTCCTTGCCGGTGCCGCCCGGGCCGACCTTGTCGTAGCGCGACTGATACCAGCAGATGTCCATGTTGATGCTGTCGCGGTAGACGATCGGTGCGATGGCGTCGAAGAAGGCAAGCGCATCGGCGCCGGTTTCGGCCTGGATCGCGCTGGCAAGATCGGGCGCCGTCAGCGGACCTGTGGCGATGATCGCCTGGTCCCATTCCCTGGGCGGCAGGCCCTGGATTTCCTCGCGGGCGACGGTAATCAAGGGATGGCTCTCCACCGCCTGGGTTACCGCTGCGGAAAAACCATCGCGATCGACTGCGAGCGCCCCACCAGCCGGCACCTGATGCTTGTCCGCACATGCCATGATGAGAGAGCCTGCCATGCGCATCTCGGCATGGATGACGCCGACGGCGTTGCTGGTCGCGTCGTCGGAACGGAACGAGTTGGAGCATACCAGTTCGGCAAGGCTGTCGGTCTTGTGTGCTTCCGTGCCGCGCACGCCGCGCATCTCATGCAGGATGACGGGCACGCCGGCCCTGGCGATCTGCCATGCGGCTTCCGAGCCGGCAAGCCCGCCGCCGATGACGTGGATGGGGGAATGGGAGTTGGTCTGTGTCATGCGCGCGTCATTATCACGGGCGAGGCAGCGATCCAATGCTTTGCTAAAGCATGTCGCGCAAAAGTGTGCAGTGATTTTATGGCAACGACATGCGCAAGAGCGATGTCTTCTTTCGTTGCATGCAATCAGTTTCCGTTCGTTCGGTCTTCCGCCGAACTTGTCTCTGGTCTCGCGCTTAATGGGGGCTATGTGTTGAAGGGCCTCGAAGGCGGCTCTGCAAGAGTGATGCGATTTCCGTCAGGGTCTGCGAACTGGGCGATCCGTCCGTAGTCACCGTCCAATTCACCTGTGAGCTTCACGCCAAAGTCTTCGAGCGATTTGCGGGCTTCATCCATTTTCGGCACGACAATGGTCAGTCTGCCGGACCCCGCCTTCTCCTGGTCATGGAAGATTTGAATGTTTGCGCCTGCGACGTTGCGCCATTGGATCAACCCATCCATGGGGCGATCGTCGGGCTCCCGGTCGAAAAGTTGGGTATAGAACGTCTCCGCTCTATCCATGCTCGCCGTCGCGAGCGCGGCGTAAATTCCTTGGATTTGCATTCTCACGCCTCCCTGTCAAAAGATCTCCACCTGTAAATGAGAAAAGACGCGGTTCCGTTCCAAAATCGCGCGTGATGGCGGCAGCGGCTATTCCGCTTGGGGCACATGGTTGCCATCCCGGCGCCAGTGGGGGCGAGCGGCTCGCCGCTAATCAACGCAATCTCCGCGAGCCGATGAAATCGAACGATGCACGTTAATCGCCGGAATCAAAAACGGCGCCGAAAGGCGCCGTCTTGAAGCAGTCTGCAATTCCTAACGATTAACGGAAGGAACGAGAAGCGATATTGCGGATCTCGTAGCGGCTGACGCCGATGTCCGAAAGGGTCTGGCTGGAGAGGTTGCCAAGTTCGTTCAGAGTGCGGCGGTAGCTGATCCAGTTCTTTGCAATGCGAATCGGGTTCATGATCTTATCCTCGGTATCTTGGTTGCGAGCGGTACGATTACCGTCTCAGCGCTTGCACTCCATATAGGCGCGAGGAGGTCTTTTGTGCAGTGCAAATAAATGGCGTCTGCTATGCATTTGTGCAATGTGCCGCCCAAAAAGCCATCAATGCTCAAAATTTAACTGCCTTGCATGTGGCGAATAGCTGAATGATGCCTGGGAATGCTGCACTTGCTCAATGACAGGCAAAAAAGAACGCCCGTCGCGGCGGTCCGCAACGGGCGTTGAGAAGGCTTTCGCTATTGGGCGAAGCCTATCCGGCTATTAGCGGCCGGTGGCTTCGCGGGCAACGCGATGGATGTCGGCGCGGTCGATGCCGAGGTCGTGCAGTTCGCGCGAGCTCATGCGGCCGAGTTCGTTGACGGTCTGACGATACTTGCGCCAGTTATTGAAAGAACGGGTCAGGTTCATGTTAAGTCCCTTTCGAGGATCCGGGATCGAGCGGTTCCGCGATTGGTTCCGTCGTCGATCTAATGGATTTAAATATATGCTGCGCCGCGAAAACTAAAAGAGCGAATGCTTCATGCCACCTATGCACAATATGCAAGTCTCGTGGGTAATCTGCCTAAGATAATGGCTGCTTTATGTGCATATCGCGGCCGAATGAAGAACTGCTTGAGAGGTTCGCTTCACGGCAATACCCGGCTTTCGCAAGCGCTTTCCGTTTGTTGCCGGCCTTCGGCCATGTTTTGGCCAGCCATGCTGTTTGGGGAGAGGTCGTGTCGCTGCAGCGGCTTGTTTTCCGGCTGCGGATTTTCGCTCGACTGCTTGGGTGTCAGGTTCCGGCATTTGCCAACCCATTAGGGTGTTCGCAGCATATGAAGCCGATTTGGACCGGAAAAAATAACGCCCACCGCGGGAGGAGGTGCGGTGGGCGTCATTTGAGATGATTGACGACTGGGAGGAGGAGTGTCGTCAATCTATCGGAGCGCACTGGGAGGAGGAGTGTGCAGCTCCGAATTCCGTGTCGGGACATAAGTCCCCAGGCTTTTCCGACTGAAGCCGGCCCGGCGCGCCATTGCCGTGTTTTGTTGATCTATTAATAGTATGACTTTTTGATTTTGTGCAGCGCAATAATTTCATAGGAGACATGTCGAACGTGCATGCCTTGTAAGGGTATCGTGATACCTTTCCTCATAATGCCAAATCATCGCTTAATTCCGTATTAACGTGGGACATATTTCCGCCGGAAGGTGCCGGCGGCATAGTTGGCGGAATTGTGATATTTCTCCCCGCAACGGAGTCGCAGCTAGGGAGCGGGGATGTACAGGGGCAGGCTGGAACGAGATCTGAAAATCTGGGTCGAAAAAGGTCTTGTCGATGTAGGCGCCGCGGAGGCGGTGCTGCGTGAATATGACGGCCGCCGGACGAGCTTCAGTGCCGGGCGCGTGCTGACTATCATAGCGGCCGTGCTTCTCGGCCTTGCGATACTGCTTTTCGTTTCCGCAAATTGGGAGGCAATTCCGAGAATCATGCGGCTTGCGGGGCTCGTCGCCATGATATGGGCCTTCTATCTCGGCGCGGCGCATCTCCTTACCCTGGGTCGCTCGATTGTCGCATCCGGACTTTTGATCTTGGGTACGCTGAGCTTCGGCGGGGCCATGGCGCTCGTCGGCCAGATGTACAACATGTCCGGCGACGAGCTGACAATGATGCTCGTCTGGTTTGCGGCGGCCTGCATCGTGGCGGCGCTGTTTCGCTTGAGCGCGCAGGTAGCCCTTGCCGGCTTCCTCGCCTGGGCATTCTGCGGCGTCTATCTGTGGGACCATTTCGATCAGTGGCATGGCATCATGCCATGGGTGCCGCCTCTGATGGCCGTCATTTTGATTGCGCTCGTCAGGTATGTCGACGCGCCGGGCGCGCGGCATCTCGCTTACATCATGCTGGTGGGGTGGTTTACCTGGCTTTTCGCCCGGCATGAGAGCCTGAACACCGCGATCCTGTTTGCCGGCCTCGGAATGGCGGCCTTTCTTCTCGCAAGCATTCCCGCTTCGCCGCTGATGGCGCTTGCGCGAACGGCTGGAGCGGCCCCAGCCTTCTATGCCTTTCTTGTCGCATCGATCGGCTTCTTCCTGGTCCATGCGGAGATCAGCAACGGCTCTTTCGAAAACAATGTCTGGGTGGAAGACAAGCTGCCGCTCATCATCGTGGCCGCAGTGACGCTCGTGAGTTCGGTGATCGCAATCGTCCTTGCTGGCCGTGATAACGGTGCGGTTCGCTATCTCGCCTATTTCGTCTTTGCCTGCGAAATTCTCTATCTTGCCGGCGAGACGATCGGCTCGATCATCGGCACGGCCGGCTTTTTCCTGGTCGCCGGCTTGCTGGTGGCCATTGCCGCCTGGCTGGTCATACGGCTGGAAAGGCGATTTTCAGCGGCTAGCGGGCAGGGAACTCGGGCATGACCTATATAACTGACAAGAACATAGTCCTCGGCGGTCGTTCCCGAGCGTGGGTTGCCGCCATCATCGTCGCGGTGCTGCAGACCGCGGTCCTCGGATATATGGTCGGCGAGCGCGCCTGGGGGCTGCGAAGCGGCACCGAAGTCCTCTTGAAGACCGCGCCGGTCGATCCGCGCGATCTCCTGCGTGGCGACTACGTGATCCTGAACTATGACATATCGCGGGTTCCGATCTCGACGATGGTCGAAGGCCCGCCGAAGATGAGCCGGAATGACGCGATTCTGTCCGTTCGCCTGAAGAAGCAGGACGACGGTTACTGGGGCATTGTCGAATCATCCTTCGGAGCGCTCGCTCCGAAACCCGACACGGTCGTGCTCAAAAGCCTGCCTGTCGATTATGTTTTCTATGGTGATGCGATCGATCCGTCGCAGGCGATCATCGGGGTGACCTATGGCATCGAGCGCTATTACGTGCCCGAGGGGCAGGGGCACGATATCGAGAGCGCCCGCAACGACAATCGCGTCGCCGTCGCGGCTCGCGTGTCTTCCGATGGCGTTGCCCATATCAGAAGCCTGCTGCTTGATGGCAAATCCGTCTACGAGGAGCCGCTTTATTGACGACATCTGCGCGAAGAGCTCCGATAAGCTTTAAGCGTCGTCGCGGAACCGTCATTTTTCCTTTGCGTGGTTTGAAACGGGTGATATAGAGACGCCGCGCTCCGGAAGGCCCCATGGGCAGGCATTCGCCATGCGGTTTTGGGAACGCGGGTATGGTGAAATTGGTAGACACGCCAGATTTAGGTTCTGGTGCCGCAAGGCGTGGGAGTTCAAGTCTCTCTACCCGCACCAACACTGTCTTGTGGACGGGGGGAGGCCGACCAAGCCTGTCTTCCAATATGCCGCAGGACGCGCCATCTTGCCCAAAGCATCCCGCTTTCGATGAGGAAGGGGATAAGATGTTTTGGCTCGTGACGGGATAGAGCTGCCTTTTGCGCGTTCAATTGAAGGCGCGGCGCTCTGGCAAGGTGAAAGAGAATTGCATCCAAGCCACGCTCGGGATTTTCCGGCGTCGTGCTCATCGAAACGAACGGCTGTCTGGGCACGGCCGCCATGAATGAAGGTAGGACAATGCAGGTTATCGAAACGCTCGCTGAAGGGCTGAAGCGCGAAATCAAGGTGGTCATCCCGGCCAAGGACATGGAAGTGCGCATGAACGAGCGCCTCGCCGAGGTCAAGGACAAGGTCCGCATCAACGGCTTCCGTCCGGGCAAGGTTCCGGTCTCGCACCTCAAGAAGGTCTACGGCAAGTCGATCATGGCCGATCTGGTGAACGAAATCGTTCGCGATCAGCCGCCGGCAATCCTGACCGAGCGCGGCGAAAAGTCGGCGACCCAGCCGGAAGTTGCCATGACCGAGGACAAGGACGAGGCGGAAAAGATCCTTTCCGCCGAGGCCGATTTCGAATTCACGCTTTCCTACGAAGTGATCCCGGCGATCGAGCTGAAGCCGGTCAACGGTATCAAGGTGACCCGCGAAGTCGCTGAAATCAGCGAAGACGAAGTGACCGAGCAGATCCTCAAGATCGCCGAGAGCGCCCGCAGCTACGAGACCAAGAAGGGCAAGGCCGCCAACGGCGACCGCGTCACCATCGACTACCTCGGCAAGGTCGACGGCGTTGCCTTTGACGGCGGCAAGGATGAAGACTCGCAGCTCGTCCTCGGCTCTAACCGCTTCATCCCGGGCTTCGAAGAACAGCTCGTCGGCGTCAAGGCTGGCGATGAGAAGGTCATCACCGTAACCTTCCCGGCCGACTACCCGGCCAAGAACCTTGCCGGCAAGGAAGCCACCTTCGACATCAACGTCAAGGAAGTCGCAGCTCCCGGCGAAGTCGAAATCAATGACGAACTCGCCACCAAGCTCGGCCTCGAATCGGCCGACCGCCTGAAGGAAATCGTTCGCGGCCAGATCGAAAGCCAGTACGGCTCGGTGACCCGCCAGAAGGTCAAGCGCCAGATCCTCGACCAGCTCGACGAAATGTACCAGTTCGACACGCCGCAGAAGCTCGTCGAAGCTGAATTCGCCAGCATCTGGCGCCAGATCGAAACCGATCTCGCTGAATCGGGCAAGTCCTTCGAAGACGAAGACACGACCGAAGAAAAGGCTCGCGAAGAATACCGCAAGCTCGCCGAGCGCCGCGTTCGCCTCGGCCTCGTTCTTTCCGAAATCGGCGAGAAGGCCGGCGTCGAAGTCAGCGAAGACGAACTGCAGCGCGCGCTCTACGCACAGCTCCAGCAGTTCCCGGGCCAGGAAAAGGAAATTCTGGAGTTCTTCCGCAACACGCCCGGCGCTTCCGCCAACCTGCGCGCTCCGATCTTCGAAGAAAAGGTCATCGACCACCTGCTGACCGAAGTCGCCGTCACGGATAAGACCGTTTCCAAGGAAGCGCTGCTCGCCGACGACGAAGCTGAAGACAAGCCGGCTGCCAAGAAGGCTGCTCCGAAGAAGAAGGCCGCTGCCAAGGCTGAAGCAACGGAAGCTGCCGCCGAAGGCGAAGAAGCCGCCGCGCCGAAGAAGAAGGCCGCTCCGAAGAAGAAGGCTGCTGAAGACAGCGCCGAGTAATTCCGTTTTCTTCCGGATTGAAATTAAGCCCTGCCGGCAACGGCGGGGCTTTCTTGTTGGTAGGCAAGGAAAAAAGCTCCCTCTCCCCGTCAAAACGGAGGGAGGGTCTGGGTAAGGGGTGCGGGCTATCGCACCGATTATTCCTTACCCAACGCGTGGCGGATGGCTGTCTCGACCGGGCTATAGGCTTTGTCAGGTCGCTCCAATCGATAGGGCTCGGCGAGGCCGATCGAAGGTTGAGCCATGAAGCGCGGCGTCGTTCCACGATGCTTTTGGGCAGCATGGATCAGAAAAGGATGGCAGATATAGACAGTTCCTGCTTTCCCAGTTGCCAGTGCTTGAGGGCGATGGCCGGCGACATTCTCCAGCATCATATGGGAGCATCCATTCTCCCCCGCCGGCTCGAGGTAGCGCGCCACATCCATGTGCGAACCGATACGGATGCGCGTCGATGCATCGTCTTCGCCGACGTCCGAAAACAGGAACAGCGTCAATAATGCGCGCCCTCGCGACGTGACATTCACACGCCAGGCCGAGAAGTCGCTCCGCTCGTTCGGATCACAGTCGTCCCCGGGGAAGCTTAGATCGATATGTCAGCCAGCGTCGCCCGGATCGTCCGGATGCGGAAAGCGCACCGGAAAGGTGCCGAGACCGTCCCGCGGCAGCCATCGTCCCGGCCCAACCAGCTGGTCGAAGGCGGCGTGCAGGATAGGCATATTGGCGATGGTGCGGAATGGTTCGCCGCCATAGCCCGGCAGTCTCACGACCGGAAATCTCCAGCTTGCCGGATCGTGCTCGCTGCACGGAAGATCGTGCCACATCAGGGCGCGGGCTTCTGCGGCCTGTTCCCGTGAAAACGCATCATCGATGCGCACAAAACCATGTTGAATGAAATCGTTCAGTTGCGTGCTGGAAAGCGCAGCCGGATACTGTTCTTCGGTTCGCATGAAATCTCTCTCATCGTCGCGCCGTATTTTGCCCTTCCTATGTGGGAATACGGCCGTTTCGGCATAGACCAGCCGCGGCTACAGCCGCTGAGGCGGTCGCGTCTTCATTTGGCTGAAAGCCAGCGGATTAGCGGCTTATGAAGAAGATCGAAGCGATGTTGAGAATTTTCATCATGCCGCCAGGGTAATAAGCCCCGACGGCATGGTCAATATTGCCTAAGTCTAAAGTTCCGACTTGATACCGCCCATGCGGCCCGTGCATCAATGCCCGGCTGACGCGAACCGCTGCGCAACTCGTGTTACGCGCTCGCCGTAAGCGCGAGCAGTTTCCAGATCGCCGATCGACATTTCGCTCGGGGCTGCGTCGGCATCGGACTGCGCCATGGGCGCGATGTACGATCCCATCCTGTTTGCATCATCGCGCTTGGAGGCTTTCACGTTCGCTGGCTTCATCCCCAGACTGACCCACAGGCCTCCATGCTGTCCCGCCAGGAGAACGAAGTATTCGAGGGTATTGAGCTTGTCGCCGTTCAAACTGGCGCTGTTGGTGAAGCCCCCGAAAACCTTGTCCTGCCACTTATTGGTGAACCAGGCCTTGGAGGACGTGTCGGCAAACTTCTTAAACTGCCAGCTCGGGCCTCCCATGTAGGTTGGTGATCCGAAGATGATGGCATCGGCGGCGTCCAACGCGCCCCATCCGTCGTCGGAAAGATTGCCATCCGCATCGATGGCGTAAAGGACTCCGCCCGCACCCTCCGCCACGGCTTCCGCCATCCGCTGGGTGTGGCCGTAGCCGGAATGATAAACGACGACTGTGCTTGCTGTGCGATTTGACATGATGGTTTTGGCCTCCTTCTGGCCATGGCTTTACGCTGTCCGGAAGCGCGTTCGCTCGGACTGACGTCTTCTTCTCGGTGGGTTGATGATTGGGGGGGATGATACCCGACGCCCTGGCGATAGGACCTTTTCCAGCCAGTCACGCATGCGTTCTCATTTGGATGGCATGTTGCCCGCGGAATACTCAGACTTGGCCGCTGACACCCGCCAGTGCCAGCAGCAACAGGAACACGAGAGGCGGCGGGAGTTCCCGATAGTTCCGGATGCCGACAATGGCGGTGATCGCGGCGAGCATGATGCAGGCGCCCAACGCGACCCCGATATATCGGGCGCCGGCTGTGACCAAAAGTACAGCGGTTACGAGTTCAAGGGCGGCCGTGACCCAGCACCACCAGAAAGGAAATCCAAGCCGCACGAAGCCCGCGCGGATTTTCGGATGTCCACTCGCGTTGACGATAGCGCCGACGAGAAACGCCCCGGCGGCCAGCCAGACGAGGATGGTATCGAGTGACGTTGTGCCCGTGAAAATTGGAATTGGAAGATTCATTGATTTTCTCTTCGATGATGAGCCATGACGCTCAGGCCTAGCATAGCGATAGGATATATTCTAGCATTGCTAGATTGTCAATCAACGTTCCTTTTCGGCAGTTTTGGCATTACAAAATTCACTCCAATGGAGATGAGGAAGCTAGGTGGGCATCAGCGAACGCAAGGCCAGGGAACGCGGGGAGCGCGAACGCAGGATCGTCGTCGCTGCGAGGACGATCGCGGAACGCGACGGCTGGGCATCCGTCACGATCCGGCGTCTCGCCGAGGAGATAGAATACAGTCAGCCGGTTCTCTATTCGCATTTTGAAAATCGCGATCAGATCGTCGGTGCGGTCGCGCTCGAAGGCTTCGGCGAATTGGCAGCGATGCTACGCGCCGCGATCCGGCCATCGTCCACGCCAAAGGAGCGAGTGCAAGACGTCGCAGCCGCCTATCTCGATTTCGCTTTCGCTCGCCCTGCGCTATACGAGGCGATGTTCGTCCTGCCGACTGGTCTCCGCTTTGCCAGATCCGACACGCCAGCCCAACTTCGTGATGGTTTCGGAGCCATGGCGACGGTGATCGCGCCGTTCTCCCAGGATGTGGATACCGCTACCGAAACCTTCTGGTCGGCACTTCACGGTCTGGCGGAACTTGAACGTCACGGCAGGATAAGGCCCGCTTTCCGGGCTCAACGTATCACGCTCATCATGCAGATGGTGTCGGGTCAACGCTGAGAGGGGATTTTGCGATTAACCTGATCCCGCATGAATGGTTTGGAAAACGCGGGATAAGGCAAAGGGCTTAGGCCCTCGGAGTTTGGCCGCTTCCGGGGAAGAGGGGCTATTGCCGCACCCATGAAAAATTCAAATCTCCGACTTGATGTCGCCCATGCGGTTCCAGGCATCGAGGCCGGCGATCTTGTAGGCTTCGGCGAGCGTCGGATAATTGAAGGTGTTTTCGACGAAGTATTCGACGGTGCCCTTGAGGTTCAGCACGGCCTGGCCGATATGCACGAGCTCGGTGGCACCTTCGCCGACGATGTGGACGCCGAGGAGACGGCGGGTTTTCAGCGAGAAGATCATCTTCAAGAGGCCGGTGTCGAGGCCCATGATGTGGCCGCGCGAGGTCTCGCGAAAGCGCGCGATACCGCATTCGTAGGGGATATGCCGGTCCTTGACCTCTTCCTCCGAGAGGCCGCAGGTGGAAATCTCCGGCACGGCATAGATGCCGTAGGGGAAGTATTTCGGCGGCTCCTTGGCAATCGCACCGACGGCGACGCGGGCGGCGATGCGGCCCTGTTCCATCGAGGTGGAGGCAAGGCTCGGGAAGCCGACGACATCGCCTGCGGCAAAGATATGCGGGACCTTCGTGGCGAAGGTTTCGGGATTGACGCTCAGGCGACCGCGATTGTCTGCCTCCAGGCCGGCTGCGGGGAGATTGAGCGTATCGGTCGCGCCCATGCGGCCGGCGGCAAACAGCACCATGTCGGTGGTGATGTGGCGGCCGTTGTCGAGCGTCAGCTCCACTTTACCGCTCGGCAGGCGCTCCACCTTCTCGGCCTTCTGGCCAAGCAGCAGCTTCATGTTGCGATCGCGCAGCTGGTAGGTGAAGTCTTCGACGATCTCTTTGTCGATGAAATCGAGCATGGTCGACTTCGGATCGATCAGCGTTACCTGCGTGTCGAGCGCGCTGAAGATCGTCGCATATTCGATGCCGATGACGCCGGCACCGATGACGACCATCGACCGCGGCAGTTCCTCGATGTCGAGCAGTTCGTCGCTGTCGAGCACTGTCTTGCTATCGAAGGGTATGTAATCCGGACGGAACGGCTTGGTGCCGACGGCAAGGAGGATGCTTGCCGCCGTGACATTGACGACTTCGCCGTCGTCCTTGACGACCTGCATGGTTTGCGGATCGACGAAACTTGCCTTGCCCCGAATGTGCTGGACGCGATTGCGGGCAAACTGATGCTCGAGCACTTCGACTTCGTGGTCGAGGGTGATCAGGAGGCGGCGGCGCAGGTCCTCCGCGCTGATTTCCTGTTTGACGCGATAGGCCCGGCCATAGAAGCCACGCTCGCGCCAGCCGGAGAGGTTGAGCGCGGTTTCGCGCAGCGTCTTGGAGGGGATGGTGCCGGTGTGGACCGAGACGCCGCCGACGCGTTTGCCCTGCTCGATGACGAGCACCCTCTTGCCGAGTTTGGCGGCCTGGATAGCGCCTCTGCGGCCTGCAGGGCCGCTACCTACGACTAGGAGATCGAATTGGTCCATCGGGAAGCCTCGGATGACTGGATAGGGAATCAATGTCGCAACGCAACATGCACTCCGTCAACCGGTAGCTGCTCAATGTTACAGATTATCTAACGGGATGGGCCGGCGGTCAGGACGCGGAAAAGCCGAGCCAGGGTTCCAGCTTCTCGAATGTCCGATCCATGGCATAGGCGCGGGTAAACGAAAATGAAAGATGGCCGTAGAAGATCGACATCTGGTTTTCTGCCGTTGACTCGTTCGTCTTGGCAATGGCGGCGAGATAGAGCGCCGAGGCGAGCCCTGTGCGGTCCGCTCCCGCCTGGCAATGAATGAGAAGCGGTTTCGGCGCATCGCGCATGATTTCGATAAGCTGTGCGGCCTGCTGCTGCGTCAACTCACGAGCAGACGACATGTGAAAGTCGATGTGGTTGATGTTGAGTTGCTTGGCCTCGGCGACTTCCTTGTCATACCAATGACGACCGCTGTTTTCGCCGCGCAGGTTGATGATGGTCTTGATGCCATATTGCTTTTGAAGCTCCGCAATCGTGGCGGCCGTTGGCTGAGAGGAGCGATAGAGTTCGCCGGCGATGACCGGGTGGAAGTTCGTTGTCCAGAGCATATGCGCGTAGAAACCGACTGCCACCGCGGTGAAAGCTCCTAGGGCGACAAGCGCGCCGCGGCCAACACGACGGAGGCGATGGGAAAGCGTCGGCGATGTCTTCAGCATGCGATCTCCGGGGCGGGCCGACCGCGCAAGCAGATTGGCCAAATCAAAACAACGACTTCCGCCGGCGGATTCGCCGACTGAATGCGGCCATCCTTCTGCCAGATCATCCTGACGCTGAACTGAAAAGCGAAAATGGAGACAGCGACGGGCGATCTTGGAGTTTTTGAAAAATTGGAAATACGCGATGGTTCTGAAAAGTGATATTATATCAAAATGATATGATACGTTTTTGAATAATTAAATTAGGGCGTGCGCGACAATTTCAGATCAAACGCAATGCGCGGAAGCTGACATGACCGTTCTTGCCGATGATAACATGATCGTGAACAGTTATGCCCAAGGGCTTGGCGGTGTCGACAATCGTCTTGGTCATGTCGATATCGGCGCGAGACGGCGTCGGATCGCCCGAGGGGTGGTTGTGGACGAGAATCACTGCTGAAGCGGAGAGTTCCAGCGCCCGTTTGACGACTTCACGGGGATAGACAGGCGTATGATCGACCGTGCCAAGCCCCTGGATTTCATCTGCGATCAAGGCATTGCGCTTGTCGAGAAACAGCAGGCGAAATTGCTCGCGCGTCTCATGTGCCATGGCGGCATGACAGTAGTCGATGAGCGCCTTCCAGGAAGAGAGCACCGGCTTGCCTGTCAACTCGCTCTTCAGCATGCGCTGGGCGACGCTCGCAACCAGCTTCAGGTCGAGCGCGACCGCATCGCCGACGCCGCTGACCTCGGTCAACAGGCTGACCGGCGCACCGAATACGCCGCCGAGCGAGCCGAAGCGGGCGAGCAGAGCCTTGGCGATCGGCTTCGTGTCGCGGCGCGGGATGAGCCGGAAGAGCAGCAGCTCGAGCATTTCATAATCGGCCAGCGCCGCGTCGCCGCCGTCGCGATAGCGATTGCGCAACCGCTCGCGGTGGCCATGATAATGGGCTTCGGCATCACGCTCTAGGTGTGGAGCCTCAACAGGTTGTCTCGGTTCAGACCGAGGCGACTGATTGGCGGTTTTGATTTTAGGCCGCCGTGAGGGCGGTGCCAATTGTACATATGGGTCCAGCTTGGCAGATGAGTTTTTCGTGTCTCTGACGATGGATAGGCCCGCGCATACGCCCATTCGCGCAATGCGGTCTGAATGAAGCGTTCTGCTTTGCCGTTTGTCTGTGGTGTGTAGGGTTTGGTGCGGATGTGCTTGAGACCGAGAGCCTTGCAGGCTCGTGCGAAATCCTTGGCGATGTAGCAAGAACCGTTGTCGGTCATGACCCGCGTAACCGTCATGCCGAGGCTGGCGTAATAGGCAACTGCCGCCTTGAGGAAGGCGATGGCGCTGACGGCCTTTTCGTTCGGGAAGATGTCGGTGAAGGCGACCCGGGAGGTATCGTCGATTGAGACATGGACGTATTCCCATCCGATGCCGCGTGAGTTGCTCTGGCCGGTTCTGTCGCCGGTGATCCGGTGACCGACCCGATCGAAGCGGCCGAGGCGCTTGATATCGAGATGGATCAAGCCACCTGGCTCGGCATATTCGTAACGCACGACCGGTTTGGCTGGAGCAATGTCTTTCATCCGGGACAGACCGGCCCGCTTGAGAACGCGGCTGACGGTGGCCGGTGATACGCCTGTCTCCATGGCAATGTGCTTGCCGGTCAGGCGCTGGCGACGAAGAGCGACAATGCGATCGCTTAAAACCTGATCCGTCTGCCTGGGGCTGTTTTTGGGCCGAGACGAGTGATCCGCCATCTTGGCGCGCCCACCCTGTTCGAAGCGTTCAATCCACCGCGATACGATCTTGGGCGAGACGGCATAGACGCGGGCGGCTTGCGCTTGCGACAGTCGGCCACCGACAACCGCCGAGGCCATTTCCTCTCGACGCAGCGGGGTCAGTCGGGCATTCTTGTGAATGTTCATTCGGGGCGATCCTGGCATACTGAGGTGTGGTAACTCCAGTCTCCCAAATCCGCTCCGAATGGACAACCTCCTGAAACCTCACAGCTAGGGCGGCGGGTTTGGCCGCTGGCGCGGATTTGGTGGCTTGTGTGGCGGATTTGGCGGCTTGTGGTGCGAAGAATAGTCGCTCGTCCAGAAGCGGGGCCTCTTCCAAAGCTTCCGTCTCCCCGCTTCTATCGAGGGGCATGTCGCCATGTCCGTTGGAAGAAGCGGGACGTTTCGCCATGATTTACCCCTGCAGCGGCGGCAGGCCGGGGCGGTCGAGGCCGCCGGGCGATAGGGTGAAGATTTCGCAACCTGTCGCGGTGACGCCGACCGTGTGCTCGTATTGCGCCGAAAGCGAGCGGTCGCGGGTGACCGCCGTCCAGCCATCGCCGAGCACCTTCACATGCGGCTTGCCGAGATTGATCATCGGCTCGATGGTGAAGATCATGCCTTCGCGCAGCTCCGGGCCGTCATTGATCCGGCCGTAATGCAGGATATTCGGCGAGTCATGAAACAGGCTGCCGACGCCATGGCCGCAGAAATCGCGCACGACCGAGCAGCGCTCGCCCTCGGCATAGGTCTGGATCGCTTCGCCGATGGCGCCGGTGCGGGCACCCGGCCGGACGGCGGCGATGCCGCGCATCAGCGATTCGTAAGTGACTTCCAGCAGCCGCTCGGCAGAACGCTTGATTTCGCCGACCGGATACATGCGGCTGGAATCGCCGTGCCAGCCGTCGAGCACATAGGTCACGTCGATATTGACGATATCGCCTTCGCGCAGCGGCTTGTCGTTGGGAATGCCGTGGCAGACGACGTGGTTGATCGAGGTGCAGGAGGATTTCATGTAGCCGCGATAGTTCAGCGTCGCCGGATAGGCGCCGTGATCCATGCCGAATTCGAAAACGAAGCGGTCGATGACATCGGTGGCCACGCCGGGCTTGACGATCGCGGCCAGTTCATCGAGGCAGCGGGCGGTCAGCTGGCATGCCTTGCGCATTCCGGCAAAGGCATCCTGCCCGTAGATGCGGATAGCGCCCGTATTCTTCGCCGGCGCCGTTGCCGCTTCGATGTAATTCACCATGACTAGCCTTCAGCAGAAATCTTTATACTCGTATCTAATGCAGCTATGCCGGGTTCGTCTATCGGGATCAACCCGGCTGGCGTTATTTCCGTCGGCGAGACCCTGCATTTCAGCGCATATACTTCGACGCCGCGCGCCAAAGCCCGATCGTAGGCCTTGGCGTAGACCGGATCGAGATCGCCGCAAATCCGGAAACGATTGCAATCATGGCGCTGGATCACGAACAGCATGACGGCGCGGTAACCGGCCTCTGCCATATCGCCGAGTTCTTCTAGGTGCTTGGCGCCGCGGGCCGTTGCCGTATCGGGAAATTCCGCAAGGCCCGGCCGTCGCATGAAATGGACGTTCTTCACCTCGACATAGGTGGTTGTCCGCAAAGGGTCGGTCAAGAGCAGGTCGATGCGGGAATTGCGGCCATAATTCTGCTCGCGCTTTACCGTCGTATAGTCTCCGAGATCGGAAACCTGTCCAAGCGCGATCGCTTCCGCCGCGGTCCGGTTCGGCATGGCCGTGTTGACGCCGACGGTCGTGCCATCAGCCTCGATCAGTTCGAAGACGTGACGGTATTTTCGCTTCGCTCCTTCGTGTTCGGAGAGCCAAATGCGCGAGCCCGGCGCCGTCAGGCCGAGCATCGAGCCGGTATTCGGGCAGGAACCGGTGATGAAGGTTCCGTCCTCCAGCTCGGCATCGAAGAGGAAGCGCTTGTAGCGCGCGATCAGGCGGGCGGGAACGAGAGGCGAAGGAAAGAGCATGGTCTGGCGATCGCCTACGCCCGTTCCATGACGAAGCTGCCGGGCGCCTCTTCAAGCGCATTGAGCGCCTTGCCGCCCGGCGGGCGGGCTGTCGTCATGCGATGATCCTGCGAGAGGATCCAGGCGTGCCAATGCGGCCACCAGGAACCCGGCGTCTCCTTTGCCTCGGCCAGCCAGTTCTCATAGTCGCCGGTTGTCGGGCCGCCGGTCCAGAACTGGTATTTATGTTTGTCCGGCGGGTTGACGACGCCGGCGATGTGGCCGGAACCCGTCACGACGAATTCCACCGGGCCGCCGAAATATTGACTGCCGATGAAGACGGACTTGGCCGGCGCGATATGATCCTCGCGCGTTGCCAGATTATAGACGGGGATGCGCACATCCTTCAGCGACAGCGTCTTGCCATCGAGCATCATCCTGCCCTGGCTGAGCGCATTGTTGAGATAGCAGTTGCGCAGGTAGAAGGAATGGTTGGCGGCCGCCATGCGCGTGGAATCGGCGTTCCAGAACAGGAGGTCGAAGGGCAGGGGATCCTGCCCCTTCAGGTAGCTGTTGACGAAATAGGGCCAGATCAGTTCCGAGGCGCGCAGCATGTTGAAGGCCGTCGCCATCTTCGAGCCTTCGAGATAGCCGAGCACATTCATCTGCTCTTCGAGTGCCGCAATCTGTTCTTCATCGACGAAAACCTTCAGGTCGCCGGCGAAGGTGAAATCGACTTGGGTCGTCAGGAAGGTCACCGTGCGGATGCGCTTGTTCTTTTCCTTGGCGTGGAGCGCGAGCGTGGCGGCCAGCAGCGTGCCGCCGACGCAATAGCCAACAGCATTGACCTCCTGCTCTCCCGTCGCCTTTTCGATCGTGTCGAGCGCGAAATCGATGCCTTCGCGGGCATAGGAGGTCCAATCCTTCGTGGCATGGCGCTGATCGGGGTTCACCCAGGAGATGACGAAGACCGTGTGACCCTGCTCCACGCACCATTTTATGAAGGATTTCTGCGGGTTGAGGTCGAGAATGTAGAATTTGTTGATCCAGGGGGGGCAGATCAGCAGCGGCCGCTTCAGCACCTTGTCCGTCGCCGGCTCGTATTGGATGACTTGGCAGACATCGCTTTGCGCGATGACCTTGCCGGGGGTCAGCGCCATGTCGCGGCCAACGGCGAATTTCGTCATGTCGGTCTGCCGCAGGCGCAGTTCGCCGTGGCCGAGGCTGATATCTTCCGCGAGCATCTTCATGCCGCGCACCAGGTTCTCGGCATTGGAGGCGATGGTTTCGCGGTAGACCTGCGGATTCGTCACGATGAAATTGGTCGGCGAAAAGGCGGCGGTGATCTGCTTCGTGTAGAACGCAGCTTTGTGACGCGTATGCTCGTCCAGCCCCTCGGCTTCGCCGACCAACTTTTCCGCCCAGTTCGATGTCAGCAGATAGGTCTGCTTCAGGAAATCGAAGAAGGGATTCTTCTGCCAGTCCTCGTCGGCGAAACGCTTGTCTTTGACCGGTTCGGCTTCGGCCTCGGCGGACGAATCGCCGCTGAGACGCTGCATGGTTTTTGTCCACAGGCCGAAATAGCCGGACAGGAGATGTGTCTGCGCCTCCAGCGTCCGGCGAGGATCGGATAGCCAGTATTCGCCGACCTTGGACAGCGTCTTGACCATGTCGGTAAAAGGATCGGCAACCGTATCGACCTTCTCGCCGCGCTCGCGTGGCGCAAGCCAGGCGGAGGCCGCCTTGCCGAGATTTTCCAGCGCGCGGGCAAAGTTGACGGCCATCGCTTCGGGATCCCTGACGATGTAAGGCTCCACTGACTTTGGGTCGAAGCCGGGGAAGCCGCCGTTACCTTCATTATTGTCCCGCTTGCTGTCGGTCACGCATCATCCTCCCGGCGGCAGCTTGTGTCTTGTTTTCCATTTGTACATCTTGCGGGAAAAGGAATACAAGTCGAATGAAACGCAACCCTGCTCTTGCTTTGCTGCTGCGACAAATTTAACAGTCGCAACCCACAGCAAGGAATAGCGCAGGAAGACAATTATGGGCGGCGGCATGGTGGCAAGACTGAACCGGTATTCCGTATTCTGCGGTGCAATGTGCGGGATTCTCGCATTGACGCTGGCGGGCTGCTCGACGCCCGAGGAGAAGGCGGCCTACGCCAAGCGCAAGCAGCCGCCTGAGGCGGTGATCGTAAAACCCGCCAAGGGCACGCCGGTCGTGGAAACCAGCACGCAACAATATTACAAGGACGGCTATCCTTCCTTCAACGCGCCTCCGACGGCTGCAAACGTGCAGATCAACGATCAGCAGGCGGGCGACATGGCCAAGCAGTTGACGGCGCTCGGCGCGCAGCGCAAGGCCGGCACCATATCGGAGGCCGAATACCAGAAGCGCGTCGCCGAGATGCGCAAGCTTGCCGCCGAACATGGCCAGGATACGCTGCAGGAAATTCAGAAAGAGGGCAGCGCCCAGCCGGCCCCGACGGAGAATTAGCCTTGCGTTCCAGGCAATTTGGACGCAAAGCGTTCGGATCGGCCGAATTTGAATGTGTCTGACCGGCGAATTGCACTTTGCGTGCATAGCCGCCCAAGATTCACCTTATCTTTCGAGATAGCATGAATACGGCGCCGCGAGTCCCAAGTTCGTATCGCGGCTGGCCGGAAGATCAACGAACTTCAGTGCGGTTTTGAGGGCCGCTGTCCCATGGGGAAAGAAATGGAAGAGTTTCATAAAGTCCGGCGTTTGCCGCCCTACGTTTTCGAACAGGTCAATCGTTTGAAAGCGAGCGCGCGAGCGGGCGGGGCGGACATTATCGACCTCGGCATGGGCAATCCAGATCTTCCGACCCCCAAGGCGATCGTCGACAAGCTGTGCGAAGTGGTCCAGGACCCGCGCACGCATCGCTATTCCTCCTCCAAGGGCATTCCCGGCCTTCGCCGTGCCCAGGCCGCCTATTATGCCCGCCGGTTCGGCGTGAAGCTCAATCCGGATACGCAGGTGGTCGCCACCCTCGGCTCCAAGGAAGGCTTCGCCAACATGGCGCAGGCGATCACGGCGCCCGGCGACGTCATCCTTTGCCCGAATCCGACCTATCCGATCCATGCCTTCGGCTTCCTGATGGCCGGCGGCGTGATCCGCTCCATGTCGGTCGAGCCGGACGACAGTTTCTTTCCGCCGCTGGAGCGGGCGGTGCGCCACTCGATCCCGAAGCCGCTGGCGCTGATCCTGAACTATCCGTCGAATCCGACGGCCTATGTCGCGACGCTGGATTTCTACAAGGAAGTCGTCGCCTTTGCGAAGAAGCACGATATCATCGTGCTTTCGGATCTAGCCTATTCGGAAATCTATTTCGATGACGTGCCGCCGCCGTCGGTGCTGGAAGTTCCGGGTGCGATGGATGTGACGGTCGAATTCACCTCGATGTCGAAGACCTTCTCCATGCCCGGCTGGCGCATGGGCTTTGCCGTCGGCAACGAGCGGCTGATTGCGGCCCTGACGCGGGTAAAATCCTATCTCGATTATGGCGCCTTCACGCCGATCCAGGTGGCGGCGACCCATGCGCTGAACGGCGACGGCTCCGACATCGCTGAAGTGCGCAGCATTTACAAGCGCCGCCGCGACGTCCTGGTCGATACGTTCGGCAAGGCCGGCTTTGAAGTACCGCCGCCGGCGGCAACGATGTTTGCCTGGGCGAAGATTCCGGAAAAGTTCCGTCATCTCGGTTCGCTGGAATTTTCCAAGCTTCTGGTCGAGAAGGCCGACATTGCGGTCGCCCCTGGTATCGGCTTCGGCGAGCAGGGCGATGATTATGTTCGCATCGCGCTCGTTGAGAACGAACACCGCATCCGGCAGGCCGCGCGTAATCTGAAGCGCTTCCTCTCCTCCGCGGACGAGACGACGCACAATGTTATTTCGCTGAACGCTCATCGTTCATAATATCGAGCGGCAGCCGTTCCCGCGGCTGCCGTCCCCAATACTGATCAGGAATTTTCCATGGCAGATGCCCTCAAAATCGGCATTGCGGGCTTGGGCACCGTTGGTGCTTCGCTGGTCCGCATCATCCAGAGCCGCGCTAACGAGCTTGCCGTTACCTGCGGTCGTCCCGTCAAGATCGTCGCCGTCACCGCGCGCGATCGCACGCGGGATCGCGGCATCGATCTTACCGATATCGAATGGTTCGGCGGTCCTGTCGACCTCGCGCAGAAGGCCGATATAGACGTCTTCGTCGAGCTGATCGGCGGCTCCGAGGGCGCTGCCAATGCTGCCGTGCGCGCGGCGCTTGCACGCGGCCTTCATGTCGTCACCGCCAACAAGGCGCTGCTTGCCTATCACGGTGTCGAGCTCGCGCAGATTGCGGAAGAGAAGGGCGCCCTTCTCAATTTCGAGGCTGCTGTTGCCGGCGGCATTCCGGTCATCAAGGCGCTGCGTGAATCGCTGACCGGGAATACCATTTCCCGCGTCTATGGCATCATGAACGGCACCTGCAACTACATCCTCACCCGGATGGAGAAGGAAGGCCTGTCTTTCGCCGATTGCCTGAAGGAAGCGCAGCGTCTCGGCTATGCCGAGGCCGATCCGGCCTTCGATATCGAAGGCAACGACACTGCGCACAAGCTCGCCATCCTGACGACGCTCGCCTTTGGCAATCGCATCGCGGCCGACGACATCTATCTTGAGGGGATCACCAACGTCTCCATCGAGGATATCCGCGCCGCTGCCGATCTCGGCTACCGCATCAAGCTGCTGGGCGTCGCCCAGCGCACCGAAAGCGGCATCGAGCAGCGCGTGCATCCGACCATGGTGCCGCTTGATTCGGTCATCGCCCAGGTCGATGGCGTCACCAATGCCGTGGCGATCGAATCCGATATTCTCGGTGAACTGCTGATGGTCGGCCCCGGCGCCGGTGGCAATGCGACGGCCTCGTCCGTACTTGGCGACATCGCCGATATCGCCAAGAGCCGCCCGGGCGAGCAGCGCGTGCCGGTGCTCGGTCATCCCGCCAAGGCGCTCGAACCCTATCGCAAGGCGCAGATGCAGAGTCACGAAGGCGGTTATTTCATCCGCCTGACCGTTCTCGACCGCACCGGCGTCTTCGCAAGCGTCGCGACCCGCATGGCGGAAAACCATATTTCGCTTGAATCGATCGTGCAGCGCTCGAAGCAGCATCTGGCACCATCCGATCACCAGACGATCATCCTCGTCACCCATGCGACGACAGAGGATTCGGTGCGCAAGGCGGTTGCGGCAATCAAGAACGAAGGCTATCTCGTCGGCGAACCGCAGGTCATTCGTATCGAGCGGCCGAAAGAATAGGCTGATAACGGCGGCGCATCGCGCAAAGAAGCCGCCCTCAAATTCCAGGAGAGATGGTGGAGCAACCGGTCGATCCAGTTCAGCGGGCATTTCTGGGCGTGGAGCGCTCGGTGTTAGGCAATCGCTGGGTTTCCCGGCTCGATCAGGCTGGCCAGAACAGGGCGCTTGCCATTGCGCAGACGCATGGCTTGCCCGAGCTGATTGCCCGCGTGCTTGCCGGGCGCGGCGTCGGGCAAGACGAAGCCATGGCCTTCCTCGATCCGACCATCCGTGGCTTGATGCCGGACCCGCATCTGCTGACCGATTGCGAAAAGGCCGCGCAGCGTCTTCTGCATGCGGTCAGGAAAGGCGAGACCGTCGCGATCTTCGGCGACTACGATGTCGATGGCGCGGCCTCCTCGGCGCTCATCTATCGCTTCCTGACGCATTTCGGCGTTCCGGCCAGCATCTATATTCCCGATCGAATCTTCGAAGGCTACGGCCCCAATCCCACAGCCATCAATCAGCTCATCGACAATGGCGCGACGCTAATCGTCACGGTCGATTGCGGCTCCACCAGCTTCGAATCGCTTGACGCGGCGAGGGCGCGCAATATCGACGTCGTCGTGATCGATCACCACCAAGTGGCGCACGAGCTGCCGCATTGCCATGCCCTGGTCAATCCCAACCGTGAGGATGATCTGTCGGGGCAGGGGCATCTCTGCGCCGCCGGCGTCGTCTTCATGGTTCTGGTCGCGGCGCTGCGGCTGCTGCGCGAGGCCGGCGATTCCCGCGTGCGTTCGATCGACCTGCTTGCCTGGCTCGATATCGTCGCGCTGGCGACCGTTTGCGATGTGGTGCCGCTGAAGGGCCTCAATCGCGCCTATGTCGTCAAGGGGCTGATCGCCGCCCGTCATCAGGGCAATCTCGGGCTAGCCGCTCTGTTTCGCAAGGCCGGTCTCAACGGTCCCGTCTCGCCTTATCATTTCGGCTTTCTGATCGGCCCGCGCATCAATGCCGGCGGCCGTATCGGCGATGCCGCGCTCGGCGCTCGGCTGCTGACGCTGGACGATACCAGCGAGGCGGAAACGATCGCCGCGAAGCTCGACGAGCTCAATCGCGAAAGGCAGGCCATGGAGGCCGCCATGCTGCAGGAAGCCGAGGCCGAGGCGCTGGCGGAATATGGCAATGGCGACGGCGCCTCCGTCGTCGTTACGGCGCGCGAGAACTGGCATCCGGGGATCGTCGGCCTCATCGCCTCGCGCCTCAAGGACAAGTTCCGCCGCCCGGCCTTTGCCATCGCCTTTGATCCGACCGGCAAGGGCACGGGCTCCGGCCGCTCCATCAATGGTTTCGACATGGGGCGCATGGTTCGCGCGGCCGTCGATGCCGGCCTGCTGGTCAAGGGGGGTGGCCACGCCATGGCCGCCGGCCTGACGGTGGAACGAAGCAATCTCGGAAAGCTGCGGGCTTTCTTTACCGAAAAGGCGGAGAAGCAGGTAGCCGGGCTCGTTGCCAACGAGACATTGAAGATCGACGGCGCGCTCGGCGCAAGCGGCGCGACCGTGGAGCTCATCGACAGGCTCGAGACGGCTGGTCCCTATGGCTCGGGCCATCCGCAGCCTGTCTTCGCCCTGCCGAGCCACAGGCTGCGCGATTCCCGTCTTGTCGGCCAGTCGCATATCAAGATTACGCTCGAGGCGCAGGATGGCGCCCGGGTGGACGGTATTGCCTTCCGTGCGGCTGAGACGCCTCTGGGCGAGCTGCTGATGTCCTCCCGCGGCGTGCAGATCCATGTTGCCGGCACGCTCGGGGCCGATCACTGGCAGGGAAGCCGACGCGTGCAGCTTCGCGTCACGGACGCGGCAAAAGCTCTGTGAAATAAATCATCCACAACGTCGCTTAAAGAAGCAAAATCAACGATTTCGAGGGGAGGGACAGTGGCACGCCCTAGGGGAGTCGAACCCCTCTTTACAGAATGAAAATCTGTCGTCCTAACCGATAGACGAAGGGCGCGTGCTGTGGCGCCCTTATAGTCAGCACCCTTCATTCCCGCAAGCGGAAAAACGAGAAAAATCCCAGAAAAATCCCAGAAAAATTCATGACTAGACAAGATTTTTCGAGGTGATTGTGGAAAACGTTGTGCCATCGCGATCTGGTACGCCCTAGGGGAGTCGAACCCCTCTTTACAGAATGAGAATCTGTCGTCCTAACCGATAGACGAAGGGCGCATGCAGCACACTTTTGCGCGACATGCTGTAAATAGGAATAGCCTATTGCATCCGCAAGCGGTAGCTCAATGAATGTATAATGGGAAGAAGAACAACAGTGGCACGCCCTAGGGGAGTCGAACCCCTCTTTACAGAATGAAAATCTGTCGTCCTAACCGATAGACGAAGGGCGCGTGCGCTGTTGTGTGGCGCGCTTATAGCGGGGTGATTTCATTCCTGCAAGCGGCAATTTTGCTTTTTTGTGGAAAAAATGACAGATGGGTGAAGCGACCGGTCTTCTCGAATAATCGAGCCTTAACAGGGCTTTGCGGCGATATCGAAGGCGTCCTGGAAACAGGGGCTTCCTACTGGCCGTTGGCGCCTTGCACCGGCTGTACCATCAGCTTGCCGTTCTGAGGCTGGTTCTTCGATGCGACGAACTGCGCCAGGATCGCTGCCTGTTTGCTGTTCAACACGCGGACGTTAGGGTTCGGTGTAGCCACGACGCCCGAGGGTGCCGCCTGCGCAGCCGGCTGCCCCGAATTCGCTGCGGGAGGGCTTGCATTGCGGATGACGGGCGGCGGCAGCATATCGGCCGAGGTGCGGCCGTTCGGCACGCCTGTGGCGTCCATAGCCTGCGGCTCCGTGGTCTGCATCGCTGTCGGCGGCGTGCTGTAGACGCTGTGCATCATCGGCGTGATGGCTTGTGTGCCGTCGGGCTGCGTCTTGGCAAGCGTCCCGTCCGGGTTGACGGCGATCGGCGGCGGAGCTGAAAAGATGCTGCTTCTGTTCGCATTGACGCCGGTCGGCTGTGTCACCAGGCCGGCAATGCCAGTCTGTCCTTCCGCGGGAGCTGCCGTCGGGGCGGGATAGAACGCTTGATTCTGCTGGGCGACGATCTGCTGGCGCGTATCGTTGACGCTATGCACCAAAGGGTCGCGATAGGTGCCATCCGCCTTGCGTCGCCGGGCGTCGGCCCTGTTGTTCATGTCGGCCGCAAGCTGTTCGGCCGCCGTCGGTTGGGCGGCGGGCGCCGCTTCCGATGTCTCTACCGGCTTCTTGGCCGTGGTCGCGCAGCCCGCGATCATCACAAATGACGCGATGACGGCAATAGTGCTTGCTAGCTTCTTCCCGCCGTATAAAATCTGCTGATCGCACATGGGACGTTCCCTGCAAGAGGTTTGCATCGGAACGGCCTCCTGCGAGGGACGATGATACCGCACGGGTCGACTGGGAACGATAACCGCGCGATATCCGATGCATGATGCTTCGAGTCGTCCAAGCATGCCGGAGGATGGGCATAGGCGGCAAGCGCGAAACGGATGGCTCCGCGCGTGCCGTAAGCCTCGCGAAAGCTTGCGCCTACCAGGAGCCGGTATTGGGCATCGAGGACCAGGGCTCGGCGGACGGAAGATTGTCGCCCTTCTGCAGGATTTCGATGGAAATGCCGTCCGGAGAGCGCACGAAGGCCATGTGACCGTCGCGCGGCGGGCGGTTGATGGTGATGCCATTGTCCATGAGCTTCTGGCAGGTCGCATAGATGTCGTCGACTTCATAAGCGAGGTGACCGAAATTGCGCCCGCCGCTATATTCCTCCGGGTCCCAGTTATAGGTCAGTTCCAGGCTGGGGGCACCGTTGCTGCGAGACGATTCGGCATCCTCGCCCGCTGCAAGGAACACGAGTGTGAAACGGCCTTTCTCGTTCTCGTAGCGGCGGGTTTCAGTGAGACCGAACAGGGTGCTATAAAAATGCAACGAGGCGTCGAGATCGGTGACGCGGACCATCGTATGGAGATAACGCATTCTATTTCCTCTCTTAATGTTGAGCTGGCCGGATCTTCGATCGAGGCACCAGCTTCGCGCAAGTCTTGGAGCGGTAATCTTAGGGTGGGAATAAACGAAAACTAGGACTTGCGCTTTTCCGTTACCAAGATGTTAATCTTGATATCAGGGAATCAGTTAACCGTAACAGTGTGACGCGTAATCGAGGGCTGGCTAGGATGGGTGACAGAATTTCATCGAAGGGAGTTGACGACTTCGAGGAGATGTCGGGCGATACCGTCGAGCTCATCGAAATCTCAGGCGTCGTCAAGTGGTTCGATGTCGCCAAGGGATTCGGTTTTATCGTGCCCGACAACGGCATGCAGGATGTCTTGCTGCATGTAACGTGTCTGCGCCGTGATGGTTATCAGACGATCCTTGAAGGAACCCGCATCGTCGCGCTGATCCAGCGCAGGGAGCGTGGCTATCAGGCCTTCAAGATCCTCTCCATGGATCAGTCGACCGCAGTGCATCCCTCGCAGATGCCGCCGGTGCGCACGCATGTGCAGGTGACGGCGACGAGCGGCCTGGAGCGCGCACTGGTCAAGTGGTTCAACCGCACCAAGGGCTTCGGCTTCCTGACGCGCGGTGAGGGCACCGAGGATATTTTCGTGCATATGGAAACGCTGCGTCGTTTCGGCCTGGCCGAGCTGCGGCCGGGGCAGGTGGTGCTCGTCCGCTTCGGGCCAGGCGAAAAGGGCCTGATGGCGGCGGAAATCCATCCGGATGCGCCGAGCCCGGTTACGCGGCCGCATTGATATGAACAGAGACATGTTTGTTCGAGTTCTGAGAAGCGCCATTTTGGCGCTTTTTCTCGTTGGGGCCATGGCCCCGTCTTCCTTCGCGGCGCAAACCGCGGGACAGCAGTTGATGGCCTTCGATTCGGAGCCGCTGACGATCGCATCGGCCAAGGGCCAGACACATAAATTCACCGTGGAGCTGGCGCTGACGCCGGCGCAGCTTGAATATGGCCTGATGTATCGCGACAAGATGCCGGCCGACCACGGAATGCTGTTTGCTTTCGGCGCGCCGCGGCCGGTCATGATGTGGATGAAGAACACCGAGCTGTCGCTCGACATGCTCTTTCTGGACCAGAACGGCACCATTACGCATATCCAGGAAAACGCCGTGCCCTATTCCGAATCGATCATCAATTCCGGCGGACCGGTCGCCTATGTGATCGAATTGAACGGCGGAATCGTTAGGAAGCTCGGCCTTGCCGTCGGCGACAAGGTGACGAGCGCCACGATCTCGGCAAAGCTCGGCAAGTAGCGCGTCTTCGATACATGGCGATCTGAAGGCCACGGCGGTAGGGGCAGGGTCGGCCAGCGCTATCGTCGTCGCAATGCCGATTCACTACCGGGCACGAGGTTGTCACCCATGTCTTAGGGACAAACTGTTACCTATGTCTTCGGTATGGACAGTCTACGCGGCCTCGCCACGCCCCTATGAGGGACTGCCCGAGATCAGCTATCCCTTCCACGACCGCGATGCCATCGTCACCAACTGCGGCCGTCTGTGCATCCATCGCAAGAAGATCAACATCTCGACCGTCATGGCCGGCCAGAGGCTCGGAATCAAGGAAGTCGACGACGGTATTTGGCTCGTCAGCTTCATGCATTATGATCTGGGATATATCGATCTGGAGCAGAGAACTTTGCAAACCATCCACAACCCGTTCGGCACGAGGTTGTCACCCATGTCTTAGGGACAAACTGTTACCTATGTCTTCGGTATGGACAAGAAAGATTTTGGCGACCCCTGCAGGATTCGAACCTGCGACCACCTGCTTAGAAGGCAGGTGCTCTATCCAGCTGAGCTAAGGGGCCTAGGGCCAAGCCGCAAGTCAATTGCGGCCGCCAACTCATGCCTGAAACCGCCGTCAAACTCAATGGGCGGCGGCCTCAATAAACGCCGTCCTCAGTGAGTCCAGGGCTGGATGCGTGTAAAGCGAAAATTGTCGGAATAGGAAACAACCTGTCGAATCGCATCCTTCGGAGCAATGACGCGATAGTCGATGCCGTTACGCTGGGCATAGGCCTCAGCCTGTTCCTGGGTATCGAACGTCAGCTTGAGCTGCTGGCGCGTATCGGCCGAAGATGTATAGCCCATGATCGGATCGATCTTGCGCGGGGTCTCCTGATCGAACTCCAGGACCCAGATATTGGTCTTGGCCTTGCCGGATTGCATGGCGGTCTTTGCGGGACGATAAATCTTGGCAGGCATTGCTGCAGCGCCTCCGAATAAAGCGGGAACTCCCGCTTTTGCTTCCTTTGCCGTTGCGCGACCCATACAGGCCGCGCGAACACGACTTTTGCTTAGCCGCGAATCCCTTTGTTTTCAAGCGAAAAGGCGATCCGCATGAGCATGGATTCGTCGATATGAATGGGGATTTAAAAATGGTCGGAGTGGAGAGATTCGAACTCCCGACCCTCTGGTCCCAAACCAGATGCGCTACCAGACTGCGCTACACTCCGTACCGTCACGCATGGTCTTCAGAATGCCGGCCTATGCCGAAAGATCATGCTTCAAGTTCCTGTACCGCCTGACATCTGCCTTGCGGAACGAGTGGGGAGATACACGGTTCATCTTCCTGCTGCAACAGCTAAAATCATGCAAAACGCATTCCGTGCGAAGCGACCTTCATCAATTTGGGGAAATGGCTCCAGGAGCCATGCAGCACAAACAGCGTATCGTGCGTCTGCTCCCGTGTGCCTTGATTTCAGTAATCCCTAGTTCGCCGCTCGCGGCCAGCCCGCGGCGTCCGAAGGTCTTGTCGCATCGACCGTCATCTGGATGAGATCGTAGCCGAACATCGATCCGGCCAGTTTGATGGCGATGATGGCTGCACTCAAAAGCGCCAGCCCGCCGATGATTCTATCGCTTTTCTTCACGGCCCGCTTCCCCTGACGTCTCGTGAATGCCGCGTTATTCACGGCGGCAAAGAGTATATCGGGTTTTATGCGAAGCGCTACGGGGCTTACTCACGCTGCCAATCGCGAGGCCGCAATCAGGAGAAGACAGCCTGCGATGCCCTCGGTCCAACGCCGGTGGCGATCGCTGAAGCCGTTGCGCGATCCGATCGTTGCAAGGACGAGGCTGAGGAGGACATTGACGGCCGCGCACAGCCCGATGAATACGGATGATAGCAAGGATGCCTGCAGCGCTATGTTTCCATCGTGGTTGATGAACTGCGGCAGGATGGCGAAATAGATCATCATGCCCTTGGGGTTGAGGACAGAGGTCAGAAAGCCGCGCCGAAATCCACCTGTCGCAATTCCGGATACCGCCGTGACCTCGCCAGCCTTCAGTGAGGAGCTTATGAGGCGGGCTGCGAGGTAGGCGAGATAAGCGATGCCGATCCAGCGCAGCAGCATGAACAGGAGAGGAAAGGCGGCGATGATGGCTGCCACGCCGAGGGCAGCCAGCGTGGAATGGACGATGTAGCCGATGCAGATACCGGCCGTCGAGCGTAGTCCGGCGATGGCGCCGCCGGAGATCGTCTGCGATGCCACAAACAGTATATCCGGCCCGGGCGTGCAGATAAGAGGCAGGACGGTGGCCGCAAAAAGAAGAAGATTGGCGTTTTCCATGGATGGAAGCCTAGAGGCTTTCCGACGCAATTGGCTTGCAAAAATGCTAGTTTCTATCTGATAATTGGCATTGAAATTCAAAAAATCTATTTTATCGGTGGAGAATGCCAATGCGGCTGGACGAGATCGACAAGCGCATCTTGCGCGCGCTGCAGCGCGACGGGCGGATGCAAAATGTAGAGCTGGCAAAAGAGGTCGGGCTTTCGCCATCGCCTTGCCTGCGGCGTGTGAAGCTCCTGGAGGATGCCGGCATCATCGATCGCTATGTGGCGGTGCTGAACTCGGTCAAGGCCGGCTTGCCGCTGTCACTGTTCGCTCGCGTCTGGCTGACGGCACAGGACGCCGAAACGATCGATCGCTTCATAGCGGCCATGAAGAAACTGCCCGAAGTGATGGAATGCTACATCATGCTTGGCGAAAGCGATGCGCTGCTGCGCGTCGCCGTGTCCGATCTCGATGACTACAGACAATTCCAGTCCACGCATCTGACGAAGGTCAACGGCATCCAGAACGTCAAGACCGACGTGCCGAGCCAGATCGTCAAACAGACCTATGCTTTGCCCTTGCGCTGACAGGCTTGCCTCGCAGCCTGTGTCGCGAGGGCTAGACATGAAAAACCCGCCGGCTGCGATGCAGCGGCGGGTTTTTCTGGTCGAACTGTTGCTAGATTAGAGCGTGATGCATCCGGCTCTAGTGCAGGATCTGGCTAAGGAACAGTTTGGTGCGTTCATGCTGCGGATTGTCGAAGAATTCCTTCGGCGAATTCTGTTCGACGATCTGGCCCTGGTCCATGAAGATGACGCGGTTGGCGACCTGGCGGGCGAAGCCCATTTCATGGGTCACGCAGAGCATGGTCATGCCTTCTTCGGCAAGGCCTACCATCGTGTCGAGCACTTCCTTGATCATTTCCGGGTCGAGCGCGGAGGTCGGCTCGTCGAACAGCATGATCTTCGGGTTCATGCAAAGCGAGCGGGCGATTGCCACGCGCTGCTGCTGGCCGCCGGAAAGCTGGCCGGGATATTTCTTTGCCTGTTCGGGGATCTTGACGCGCTTGAGGAAGTGCATCGCAATTTCTTCCGCCTGCTTCTTCGGCATCTTGCGCACCCAGATCGGCGCCAGCGTGCAATTTTCCAGAATGGTCAGGTGCGGGAAGAGATTGAAGTGCTGGAACACCATGCCGACTTCGCGGCGCACTTCATCGATCTTCTTCAAATCGTTCGTCAGCTCCACGCCGTCGACGATGATCTGGCCTTTCTGATGCTCTTCCAGGCGGTTGATGCAGCGGATCATCGTCGATTTGCCCGAGCCGGAAGGGCCGGCAATGACGATGCGCTCGCCGCGCATGACCTTCAGGTTGATATCGCGCAGCACGTGGAAATCGCCATACCACTTGTTCATGTTGATCATGTCGACCGCGACTTCAGTCTCGGAAATGGTCAGTTTTTTCGGTTGGGCGTCAGCCATTTTCTATTTCCCTCAATTTTTATCGCTTGTGGCCAGTGTCGAGATGGCGTTCCATGAAACCTGAATAGCGCGACATGCCGAAGCAGAACAGCCAAAATACGAATCCGGCAAATACCAAACCCGTGATTGGGGTCACTGCGCTTGCCCATGTGGCATCCGAGAAATTCTGACGGACGATGCCGAGCAGATCGAACATGCCGATGATCGCCACAAGCGACGTGTCCTTGAACATGCCGATATAAGTGTTGACGATGCCCGGGATGACCAGCTTGATCGCCTGCGGCAGTACGATCAGCCGCATCTTCTGCCAGTAGCCGAGGCCGAGCGAATCGGCCCCTTCGAACTGGCCCTTCGGTATTGCCTGGAGACCGCCGCGAATGACTTCCGCCATATAGGCCGAGGTGAAGATCGCAACGCCGACCACGGCACGCAGCAGCTTGTCCACCGTCCAGCCCTGCGGCATGAACAGCGGCAGCATGTAGCTCGCCATGAACAACACCGTGATCAGCGGCACGCCGCGGATAATTTCGATGAACATCACGCACAGCATGCGAAGGATGGGCAGTTTCGACCGGCGTCCCAGCGCAAGCAGGATGCCGAACGGAAAGGAGACCGCGATTGCGACGAAGGCAATCACCAGCGTCACCAGCAGGCCGCCCCATCTCTCCGTTTCCACGGTCTCGAGGCCGAAGCCGCCATGGAGCAGGAAGAACGAGATAATCGGCAGCACGAAGAAAGCCAGGATCGCATTCAATCCTTTCCTGGGAACCGATGGTATCAGGAGCGGCGCGAAGGCAATGATCGTCAGGATGATGACGAGTATGGGCCGCCAGCGTTCGTCCGGCGGATAGAGACCGAACATGAAGATGACGAATTTCGCGCGGATGAAGGCCCAGCAGGCTGCATTCCACCCATCCGGCTGGGTTCCGCCTTGAACGGTCGTGGCGCAGAATGTGCGGTCGGTTCCGCTCCAGACGGCATTTATGAAAAGCCAATTGACCAGATGCGGTATCGCCCAGGCAAGCAGGGCAATGGCAAGAACAGTCAGAACCACGTCCTTCGGTGAGGCAAAGAGGTTCTTTTTGATCCAATGCCATGCGCCTTTTTCGCCGGCCGGTGCGGGTTGCTGCGACAAAAGGGTCTTGCTGACGAAGCTTTGATTTGGATTCGGCATCTTATCTCTCCACCAGAGCCATCTTGGCGTTGAACCAGTTCATGAACAGCGAGGTTACGATGCTCAGGGCGAGATAGATGATCATCCATATGATGACGACTTCGACCGCGCGGCCGGACTGATTGAGGATCACGCCGCCGACGGCGACGAGATCGGCATAGCCGATGGCGATGGCGAGTGACGAGTTCTTGATCAGGTTGAGATATTGGCTCGTCAGCGGTGGAATGATGATGCGCATGGCTTGCGGGATGACCACAAGCCTGTTGATCGCCGAAGCGCGCAGGCCGAGCGCCCCCGCCGCTTCCGACTGACCTTTCGCTACGCCACGAATGCCTGCGCGCACGATCTCGGCAATATAGGTCGCGGTGTAAAGAGACAGCGCCAGAAGAAGCGCGAGGAACTCCGGTCCCACGACGAAACCGCCCGTCAGATTGAACTTGCCAGCCACGGGATAGTCGAATGAGAGCGGCAGGCCGGCCGCGAGGAAGGCCAATAGCGGCAGACCGATCAATAGGCCGATCGATACCCAGATCGTATGGAATTGCTGGCCCGTCGTCGCCTGGCGCTTATGTGCCCAGCGCGCTACGAAAAACACCACGGCGATGGCGACCAGGAAGGCGACGCCGACGGTCCACATGCCCGTGCCAAAAATCGGGCTGGGGAAGGCGAGACCGCGATTGCTGAGATAGGTGGAGAATGGCAGGTGCACGGCGTCTCGAGCCTGTGGCAGCAGAACCAGAACGCCGCTGTACCAGAAAAAGATGACGAGCAGTGGCGGTATGTTGCGGAAGAGCTCGACATAGGCCTGTGAAAGTTTTGCAATCAGCCAATTGTGCGAAAGCCTGCCAATACCGATGATAAAGCCGACGATCGTTGCGAAGACGATGCCGACGGCTGAAATAAGAAGCGTATTCAGCAGGCCGACGAGGAGCGCCTGGGTATTGGTGGAATCGCTCGAATAGGGAAGCAGCGCCTGTCCCAGATTGAAGCCGGCGCGACCTTCGAGAAAGCCGAAGCCGAAGGAGCGGTTCAATGCGTGCAGATTGTCGATCGTATTCTCAACGATGAACCAGCAGATACCCGCCAGAATGATGATCGTGATGGCCTGATAAAACGCCCCCCTGACTTTGGGGTCGTATAGCGCTGCCGATAGGGATGAGCGCTCGCCTTCAGGCGAATTGGTAGTAATTGCCATACAGAATTTTCCCCAATGTGCCTGTTTCAGGCTTGTTTTCTTGAGGTGAGAAAGGCGGCTTGCCGCCTTTCTCCGAGAGTTGGGCCGTTCGCGTGACTTAGCGAACCGGCGGTGCGTACTGGATGCCGCCCTTGTTCCACAGAGCGTTGAGACCGCGAGCGATCTTCAGCGGGCTGCCTGCGCCGATGTTGCGGTCGAAGACTTCGCCGTAATTGCCGACGCCCTTGATGACATTGTAGGCCCATTCGTTGGTGAGGCCCAGGTCGGTGCCGATCGTGGAGCCCTGTTCGACGCCGAGGAAGCGCTTGATATCAGGATTTGCCGAACCCTTCATCTCGTCGACATTCTTCTGCGTGATGCCGAATTCTTCGGCATTGACAAGCGCATAGGCGGTCCAGCTGACGATGTTGAACCACTGATCGTCACCCTGGCGAACCGCCGGGCCAAGCGGCTCCTTGGAGATGATTTCAGGCAGAACGACGTTGTCGTCCGGGTTCTTCAGCGTCAGACGCAGCGAATAGAGGCCGGACTGGTCGGTGGTGTAGACGTCGCAACGGCCGGAATCGTAGGCGGTGTTGACTTCCTCGAGCTTGTCGAAGACCACCGGATTGTACTGCAGGTTGTTGGTCTTGAAGTAGTCGGCAAGATTGAGTTCCGTCGTCGTGCCGGACTGGACGCATACGGCGGCGCCGGAGAGTTCGAGAGCCGACTTCACGTTCAGTTCCTTGCGAACCATGAAGCCCTGGCCGTCATAATAGGTGACGGGGCGGAACTTGAGACCAAGCGCGGTGTCGCGGTTGATGGTCCAGGTGGTGTTGCGCGACAGCACGTCGATTTCGCCGGACTGCAGAGCCGTGAAGCGGTCCTTGGCGCTGAGAGGGGTGTATTTAACCTTCGTCGCATCTCCGAAGACGGCCGAAGCGACGGCCTTGCAGAAGTCGACGTCGAAACCGGCCCAGTTACCGGATGCGTCAGGCTGTGCAAAGCCGAGAAGGCCGGTATTCACGCCGCATTGAACAAAGCCCTTGGCCTTCACGTCGCTCAGCGTCGAGGCCGAAGCGCCCGATGCGGTGTAGGCCAATGCTGCGACTCCGAAGAATGCGGAGAGAGCAAACTTTTTCATTTTCCCTACCTTTGTCTATTTGTCTTATAGTTAAAATGTAATCGCTTCCGAAGCAGGTTCTTGGAGAACCACGTTCCTTCCCTTCCCGGTGCGAGTGGTCCTATCACAGTCGCAAATGGTGTAACGGTCAAGAGATCGCCTCAATAATTGCGGATTTATTCGGCATTTTTGCCCTTCGAGGCTGAAAAAATGGCGTTTGACGCCAAAATAGGCGGCATTTTGCCGAAAAACTGCGCGAAATTGGAGTTTTTTCAATAGTTTCGTTATTTTAGCCTTCGAATAAAAAGCACTGCGGAAAGGATCGGGGTTGACCCCACCGGACTTGCCCGCCACAAATCCGGTTTCCTACAGCGCCAAAGGCATATCCGGACATGAAAGACAAAGACACATTCCTGCAGAACGCCGGCATCAATACGCGTTTATCCCACATCGGCAATTCGCCCTTCGATTTCCACGGATTCGTCAATCCGCCCGTCGTGCATGCCTCCACGGTGCTGTTCCCCAATGCGCACGTCATGGAGACACACGACCAGAAATACACCTATGGAACGCGCGGCACGCCGACGACGGATGCGCTGTGCGAGGCGATCGATGCGCTGGAAGGGTCGGCTGGAACAATCCTCGTGCCGTCCGGGCTTGCGGCCGTCACCGTGCCGTTTCTCGCTTATTTGTCTGCCGGCGATCACGCCCTGATCGTTGATTCGGTCTACGGTCCAACACGCTTCTTCTGCGACACCATGCTGAAGCGCCTCGGCATCGAGATCGAATACTACGATCCCATGATCGGAGCCGGCATCGAACAATTGATCAGATCGAACACCAAGCTGGTTCACACCGAGGCGCCGGGTTCCAATACTTTCGAGATGCAGGATATTCCCGTGATCTCGGCGGCGGCTCACCGGCATGGCTGCGTGGTGACAATGGACAATACCTGGGCGACGCCGCTCTATTTCAAGCCGCTCGATCACGGCGTCGACGTTTCCATTCATGCCGTCACGAAATATCCGGCCGGCCATTCCGATATTCTGATGGGAACCGTTTCCGCCAATGCGGCGCACTGGAAGCAGTTGCTGGACGCGCACGGACAGCTCGGCATCTGCGGCGCGCCTGACGACGCGTATCAGGTGCTGCGCGGCTTGCGCACCATGGGCGTGCGCCTGGAGCGGCATCAGGAGAGCGCGCTTGCGATTGCCCAGTGGCTCGAGGGCAGGGAAGAGGTCGCGCGCGTGCTGCATCCGGCACTGCCGAGCTTTCCCGGCCACGAATTATGGAAGCGCGACTTCAAGGGTGCAAGCGGGATCTTCTCTTTCGTTCTCGCGGTCGACGATGCGCGGAAATTCAAGGCGAAGGCGCATGCCTTCCTCGATGCCTTGCGCATTTTTGGTCTCGGCTACTCCTGGGGCGGTTTCGAAAGCCTCGCCCTGCGGGTCAATCTCAACGACCGTCGCGTCACCAAGGCTCCGACGGAGGGTCCGGTCATCCGCCTGCAGATCGGCCTGGAAGACGTCGCCGATATCAAGGCGGACATTGAGAAGGGCTTCGCCGCAGCCAAGGAGGCTTGATCAGCCGATGGCGCGATAGCCGTAGATCCAGTCCATGTCCGCCGCAAGGCTTTGCGGCGGACGAAGCGAGAGAACGAGGTCGCGCGCCATCCGGATCGGCCCGCGGGCGTGATAGGCAAATTGATTGAAGGCGGCGCGCTGGCGCAGGCGGGCGATGCGCGGCGCTCGATGTTTCTCGTAGAGATCGAACGCTTCCGACGGCGGACGTGTCGCCAGCATGCCCGCCAGCTCGAAGGCGTCCTCGATCGCCATGGCCGCGCCCTGAGCCGCAAACGGCATCATCGCATGCGCGGCGTCGCCGATCAGGATCGTGTCGTTGCCGTTGTGCCAGCGGCCCGCACCCATCTCGTAAAGTGGCCAGAAGCTCGCCTGTTCCTGTCTTTCCAGCATGTGCAGGATCGTGTCGTTCCAGCCGGAGAAGCCGCGCAGCATACCCTCCCGTTGAGCCTTGCTGCCGGTGGCGTTCCAGTCATGGCTGGCGCTGCTGCCGGAAACGATCGCGACGATGTTGAATGCCGCATTTTCCCGGATCGGATAGCAAACGAGATGGCTGGAGCGGCCTAGAAAGGCCGTGACGCTGGTGCGGTTCAGGATCGCCGGCGCGGATGCTTCCGGAATCGTGAAACGCCATGCGATATTTCCGGAAAAGAGCGGCAAGGGGGCGCCAGGCACAAGGGAGCGTGTCTTCGACCAGACGCCATCGGCGCCGATGATGAGATCAAAGTCGCGGCCAGCGATTCCATCCGGCATCGTTCGGTCTTCAATATCGATGCGCCGGCCAAGATGCAGCGTGCACAGCGCATTGGCGGCAACGGCATCGAGAAGCGCCTTTTGCAGCGTGGCGCGATGTGCCGTCCCGTAGGGCGCTCCCCACCGTTGCCTCGCAAAATTCCCGCATGGAACGGACGCGATTTGCCGCAGCGAGGAGCCGGATACCAGCTGAACCTCTTCAGGCTCCAGCCAGAGGGGCCGAAGCGCATCGAGCACGCCAAGCGTATCGAGGATGCGGGAAGCATTCGGGGATATCTGCAAGCCGGCGCCGACTTCGGTCAGCGCTTCGGCCTGTTCGAAAATGTCCGATTCTATGCCGTGTCTCGCCAGCGCCAGCGCTGCAGTCAATCCGGCTATTCCGGCACCGATGATGGCGGCTCTTTTGATCGGCATCGATTATGTCCGATCGGAATCGACGGTATTACGCCGCCTTGAAGTGGAAGACGCAGCCCGCAGGATTGGTCTGATCCGCCTTCAGCGACGGATTGTAGCGGTACAGCGTCGAGCAGTAGGAGCAGACCTTCTCGCTCTCGTCACCGATATCGATGAAGATATGCGGATGATCGTAGGGAATCGAGGCGCCGGTGCACATGAATTCCTTCACGCCGATTTCGATGACGCGATGTCCGCCGTCGTTCTGGAAATGGGGAATATTGTGGCCGGCCATGATGATCTCCGAATGCGTCCTGCCGTGAGCGGCATGAATGTTGCGCCAGACTTGGTAGCCCCTCTTTATAATCCTTCTTCCTGATTGTGTAGTGTGAAAGTCCGGCTTGATGCAGAGATTTTCGCACGCGCAGGGTTCATTTGATACTGCCGATAAAATATGGTCCGGCGCCAACGGAACCCAGCTTGCGAAGACGAAGCCATGAATTTGAATGCTCCTGCGATGTCCAATTTTGTCCGAGACGGACTGAAGCTCGCCTTTTTCGATGAAGGCGAGCCGAGCGGCCCGCCGGTGCTGCTGATTCATGGCTTTGCCTCGACGGCGATTGCGAACTGGGTCAATCCGGGCTGGCTGAAGACGCTGGGCGAAGCGGGTTACCGCGCGATCGCCATCGACAATCGCGGCCACGGCTTGAGCGACAAGCCTTATGACGCCGATGTCTACCACCCCTGGATCATGGCCGAGGATGCCGTCGCTCTTCTCGACCATCTCGGCATACCGGAGGCGCATGTGATGGGCTATTCCATGGGCGCGCGCGTTGCCACCTTCATGGCGATCGCCCATCCGGATCGCGTCCGCTCGCTGGTGCTGGGCGGTCTTGGTATCGGCATGGTCGAGGGGGTCGGCGATTGGGATCCGATCGCGGACGCGTTGGTTGCGCCGTCGCTCGATGATGTCACGCATGCGCGCGGGCGCATGTTCCGGGCCTTTGCGGAGCAGACGAAAAGCGACCGGCAGGCGCTGGCCGCCTGTATCCAGGGCTCGCGCGATCTGGCGGCGAGGGAAGATGTGGCAAGGATCGAAGCGCCGACTTTGATTGCCGTCGGCACCAAGGACGATATTGCCGGCTCGGGGCATGAACTGGCGGCGCTGATGCCGAACGCCGAGGCTATCGACATACCGAACCGCGATCATATGCTTGCCGTTGGAGACAAGGTCTTCAAGGCGGCGGTTCTCGAATTCTATCAGCGTCTCGACAAGCGCTAAGAGCATTCCCAGGAAAAGCGGCGGCGGGCCCGGAATGCGTCAGGAAACAAAAGGATGGAGCGGTTCCGCGATTCGAAGAAAAGCGGAAATGCTCGAGGTCACTTGCCGGTGAAATGGGGTTTCCGCCGCTCGGCAAAAGCAGCGCGGCCCTCGGCATAATCGGCGCTGTCGAAGGTCTCGGCGCCGATCACTTCCGCTTCGCGCAGCAGGTCGGGGTTCTGCTCGATGGCGGCACGGATCGCGAGCTTTGAGGCATGGAGCGCGATCGGCGCATTGGCGGCGATCGCGTGGGCGAGGGCGGAGACTTCACTGTCGAAAGCGTCCGCTTCGATTTCCTCCAGAAGAAAGCCGGCGGTAACCATTTTTTCGCTCGACATGGGCGCGCCCGTAAACAGCGTGACCTTGGCCATCTGCGCCCCAAGGGCATTGACGATATCCTGCACGGCATCGGCGGGATAGGCGATGCCGAGGCGAACGGCGGGTACGGAAAACCGGGCGCCTCGTTCGGCGATCCGCAAATCGCAGGCGGCCGCCAGCCCGAAGCCGCCGCCATAGCAGATGCCGCGGATTGCCGCGATCGTCGGCACGCGGCAATGCCGGATTGCCTCGAAAGCCTGGCTGTTCAACGCCTCGTAAGCGACTGCGGTCTCGGTGTTCTTGCGTACGCTATCGAATTCGCTGATATCGGCGCCGGCGGAAAAATCCCCGCCGCTGCCACGAAGGACGACCACATGTGCATGCGCTTCATCGGTCAGGATGCGCACGGCTTGCGGGATGGCACGCCACATGGCGGCGGTCACCGCATTCTTCCGGTCGGAGTTGCAGATGGTGATGGTGCCTATGGCATCGCTGCACGTCGCGCGGACGAGACCACCGGCAAAGTCATGCTCGAAATTCATGCGCGGCCAACCCATTTGTCTTGTGTGGCATTTAATCTATATAATGTATCCCTGACAGAAAATCGGGAGGCCGCCAATGGTCGCAGCAACGGACATTCGCCCGGTAGAGGGCTTAGGCGCGGTTAAGGTCATGGATCCCATCTGGGACAGCATGCGCGAGGAAGCTCGCGCCGCTGCCGAGCGGGATCCGCTGCTTGCCGCCTTCCTCTATTCGACGATCATCAACCATCGTTCGTTGGAGGAATGCGTCATCTATCGCATCTGCGAGCGCCTCGACCATCCGGACATGCAGGCCGTCCTCCTGCGGCAGACCTTCGAAGAGATGCTGACCGACTGGCCGGAGTGGGGATCGATCCTCCGCGTCGATATTCAGGCGGTCTACGATCGTGATCCCGCCTGCCTGCGTTTCCTCGAGCCCGTGCTCTATTTCAAGGGTTTCCACGCGCTGCAGACGCATCGTCTCGCGCACTGGCTCTACAATCACGGCCGCCGCGACTTCGCGCTCTATCTGCAGAGCCGTTCCTCCAGCGTCTTCCAGACCGATATCAATCCGGCGGCGCGCATCGGCAAGGGCATCTTCCTCGATCACGCCACCGGCCTCGTGGTGGGTGAAACCGCCGTGATCGGCGACAACGTCTCGATCCTGCACGGGGTCACACTTGGCGGAACCGGCAAGGAAGGCAGCGACCGTCATCCGAAAATCGCCCATGGCGTATTGATCGGCGCTGGCGCCAAGATTCTCGGCAATATCCAGATCGGCCACTGCTCGCGCATCGCCGCCGGCTCGGTGGTGCTGAAGGAAGTGCCGCCGAAGACCACGGTTGCCGGCGTTCCGGCCAAGGTGGTCGGCGAGGCGGGCTGTTCCGAGCCATCGCGCTCCATGGATCAGCTGCTCGCCGAACGAATGGTCGTCGACCAGATCATGGGCGCGGGCATCTAGGAAAAATTCAGCCTGACTTTCGGAGGCTTGCGCTGTCGCTGGACAGGTATGCGCGGTTCCGGTCTTTACACCGCCGCTTTTCCTATGCAAGAAGCGGCCAACCGAGATCCTCACGGAGAAGCATTGTGAAGCCTGAAGAAATCAAGAAGCTCGACGCCTATTTCAAGCGCACGTTCAACCCGCAGATGGTGGTGAAGGCCCGTCCGCGCAAGAACGATTCTGCGGAAGTCTATCTCGGCGAAGAGTTTCTGGGTGTCGTCTATATCGATGATGAAGATGGCGATCGCTCCTATAATTTCTCGATGGCGATCCTGGATGTCGATCTCTAATTTCGTCGATCTCGTATAGTGATTGAATATTCGGGCCGTATTTCATTGAAATGCGGCCTTTTTCTTTGGCAATTGCCCGTTCAATCATTCCGTAGCCGTTTTGAATCGCTGCAGCTTTTCCAGCCCAATTGCTAATATTTTGGCCAAAGCCTGTGGTTGCAAGGGCAATGATATATATTAGAAAAAACAGAATGATGCGGTGCACTCATCATCACTGACACTGCGTTGTCATCGGAAACGCAACCAAAGGGAGATATTGCGCCGCACAAGACTACTTGACTAATTGTGCGTCGCATTTAAGCTTTATCCTGTAAACCGGCCGCCGGCCGGCCAACAAGGGACGGAGAAGCATGTTTAATTTCGATGAAGCGAACAAGAAGGGCAAGGAAGCCATGGACACGGCGCTGAAGAGCTATTCCGATGTCACCAAGGGCTTTCAGGCGATTGCTGCTGAAGCCGCCGAATATTCCAAGAAGTCTTTCCAGGATGGCGTGACACACTTCGAAACGCTCGCCGGCGTCAAGAGCTTCGAAGCTGCCTTCGAATTGCAGAGCAGCTATGTGAAGTCTTCCTACGAAAACTTCGTCGCCGAAGCCACCAAGCTCGGCGAAATGTATGCCGATATCGCCAAGACCGCCTATAAGCCTTACGAAGCGCCCGTCGCGGCTGCGACGAAGGCTGCCGGTAAGGCAGCACCAACGGCAACCGCCGCTTAAAACTTTCGCCGAAAGGCAAAATTTCCGGAAAGACCGGCGACGCGGTATGCGTGGCCGGTCTTTTGCGTTTTGGCGCGCTGAACCGAAGTTGAGGATATGCAGCGACTTTTTTGGCCGCAGCCCGCTTTGTCAGCGAATTGTGATTGCAGTGTCCAGCAAGGGGCTTAAAATCACGCCAATATGAACTAAGTTAGAGGTTCGGATATCCGGCCCGACCAAGTGAAGAAAATAATCCTAGTTGCCAAGTCGGAATGCGATAGCTTGTGCCGGATGATTTGAGGAATGAATGAAATGATCGCTGAGCCGATCCGGATGCAAAACAACAGCGAAAGGAACGGGGACAACGGAAATCGCGGGACCTCGGTGATTACGCGCACCAAGCCCAAAACCAAGAAACCCAATCTATACCGCGTGCTGCTTCTGAATGATGACTATACGCCCATGGACTTCGTGATCCATATCCTGGAGCGTTTCTTTCAAAAGGATCTCGAGAGTGCCACCCGCATTATGCTTCATGTTCACAACCACGGCGTGGGCGAATGCGGGATATATACATATGAAGTAGCCGAAACGAAGGTGAGTCAGGTGATGGATTTTGCCCGGCAGCACCAGCATCCGCTGCAATGTGTTATGGAAAAGAAGTGAGGATCTGAACGTGCCAACATTTTCGCCTAGTCTTGAGAAGGCGCTGCATCAGGCACTGACCTACGCGAACGAGCGGCATCACGAGTATGCCACGCTGGAACATCTGCTTTTGGCGCTGGTAGACGACGCCGATGCCGCAGCTGTCATGGGCGCGTGCAATGTTGATCTCGACGCGCTCCGTAAGACTCTGACTGAATACGTCGATAATGAACTTTCCAACCTGGTCACGGGCTATGATGAAGACTCGAAGCCGACCTCCGGCTTCCAGCGCGTCATCCAGCGCGCCGTGATCCATGTGCAATCTTCCGGCCGCGAGGAAGTGACGGGCGCCAACGTTCTCGTCGCGATTTTCGCGGAGCGGGAAAGCCATGCTGCATTCTTCCTGCAGGAGCAGGAAATGACCCGCTACGATGCGGTCAACTATATCTCCCACGGTATCGGCAAGCGTCCGGGCTCTACCCAGACCCGCACGCCGCGCGGTGCCGAGGAAAGCGAATCCGAGAGCAAGCCGACCTCCCGCGGCGAGCAGGAGGAAGGCAACGGCAAGAAGCAGCAGGATGCGCTGAAGGCCTATTGTGTCAACCTCAATGAGAAGGCCAAGAACGGCAAGATCGATCCGCTGATCGGCCGTCACTCGGAGGTCAACCGCACCATCCAGGTGCTGTGCCGCCGTTCGAAGAACAATCCGCTCTATGTCGGTGATCCCGGCGTCGGCAAGACGGCGATCGCCGAAGGTCTTGCCAAGCGCATCGTCGAGGGCAAGGTTCCCGAGGCTCTGGCAGACGCAACGATCTTTTCGCTCGATATGGGCACGCTGCTGGCCGGCACCCGTTATCGCGGCGATTTCGAAGAACGCCTGAAGCAGGTCGTCAAGGAACTCGAAGAGTATCCGGGCGCGGTGCTGTTCATCGATGAAATCCACACCGTTATCGGTGCGGGGGCCACGTCCGGTGGCGCGATGGATGCTTCGAACCTGTTGAAGCCGGCGCTTTCCTCGGGTGCGATCCGTTGCATCGGTTCGACCACCTACAAGGAATATCGCCAGTTCTTCGAAAAGGACCGGGCACTTGTGCGCCGCTTCCAGAAGATCGACGTCAACGAGCCGAGCATTGAAGATGCCATCGAAATCATGAAGGGCCTGAAGCCCTATTTCGAAGAGTATCATCACCTGCGTTACTCGAACGACGCCATCAAGTCGGCTGTCGAACTGTCCGCTCGCTACATCTCCGACCGCAAGCTGCCGGACAAGGCGATCGACGTCATCGACGAAACCGGTGCCGCGCAAATGCTGCTGCCGCCGTCGAAGCGCCGCAAGCTGATAACCGAGCGCGAGATCGAGGTGACGATCGCCACCATGGCTCGCATCCCGCCGAAGACGGTTTCCAAGGATGACGAGATGGTTCTCGCCAATCTTGAACAGGAACTGCGTTCGGTCGTCTACGGCCAGGATACGGCTATCGAAGCGCTCTCGACCTCGATCAAGCTGGCCCGTGCGGGCTTGCGCGAACCGAACAAGCCGATCGGCTGCTACGTCTTCTCCGGCCCCACGGGCGTCGGCAAGACGGAAGTCGCCAAGCAGCTTGCCTCGTCGCTCGGCGTCGAGCTGCTGCGCTTCGACATGTCGGAATATATGGAGCGTCATACGGTTTCCCGTCTGCTCGGCGCACCTCCCGGCTATGTCGGCTTCGACCAGGGCGGCCTCTTGACCGATGGTGTCGACCAGCATCCGCACAGCGTCGTCCTGCTCGACGAAATCGAGAAGGCGCATCCGGATATCTTCAATATCCTGCTGCAGGTCATGGACCATGGCGCGCTGACCGACCACAACGGCAAGAAGATCGACTTCCGCAATGTCATCCTGATCATGACGACCAATGCGGGCGCTTCGGAAATGGCCAAGGCCGCCATCGGCTTCGGCTCGTCCAGGCGCACGGGCGAGGATGAAGAGGCTCTCAACCGCCTGTTTACGCCGGAGTTCCGCAACCGTCTGGATGCGGTCATTCCCTTCGCGCCGCTGCCGACGACTGTTATCCACAAGGTCGTGCAGAAGTTCATCATGCAGCTGGAAGCGCAGCTTTCCGAACGGAACGTTACCTTCGACCTGCACGAGGACGCGATCGCATGGCTGTCCGAGAAGGGCTATGACGACAAGATGGGCGCCCGTCCGCTGGCGCGCGTCATCCAGGAAAACATCAAGAAGCCGCTGGCGAACGAAATCCTCTTCGGCAAGCTGAAGAAGGGTGGCGTCGTCACCGTCACGGTCGGCAAAAAGGAGGACGGTTCCACCGGCATCCTGCTCGACGCGATCGCAGACACCGCTCCGATCCGGCCCAAACCGGAAGCCGAAGTCGGCGACGGGCCGGTCGAGGTGGAGGAGGATGACGGCGATACCGTCAAGACCCGGAGCCGCGTCGGCAAGGCCGGAACAGCAACCGATGCCCGCCGTTCCGCGAAGGCTTCGACATCAAGCGAAAGCGATGAGCCGGGAGGCAAGTCGCCGCGCAAGGGTGGCGGCGCGGTCCCGAAGGTTCCGCGCAAGTAATCGCCGATCGGCTGCTTGAAAAAAATAAAACGGCTGCATTAGGAATAATGCAGCCGTTTTTATATATTTATGAAGAAAACCTCAGAAATGACTTGAGGAGTTCAGCGCGTCAGGCCAAGGCCTCGATGATCTTCTTGGCATTGTCAGCCAGCACCGCGCCATCTTCCATCTTGCCCGAATGCGGCTTCAGCGCGACGCCTTCGAGGCGCGGGATGATGTGGAAATGCAAATGGAACACCGTCTGGCCGGCGGCCGGTTCGTTGAACTGGGCGATATAGACGCCGTCGGCATCGAAAGCCTCCTGAACCGCGATGGCGATCTTCTGTACCACGGTGATTGCGTGCTGCAACGCGGCCGGATCGGCATCGAGAATGTTGCGGGAAGGTGACTTCGGCATAACCAGCGTATGGCCGGGCGACTGCGGCATCACATCCATGAAGGCAACCGTGTGCTCGTCTTCATAGACGCGATAGGACGGGATATCGCCCTTCAGGATCTTCGCGAAGATATTGTTGTCGTCATAAGCGGGACTGGTCATCCAGGGTCTCCTCGTCTTCCGTTTATTGTTGTCCTGAACGGCTGGAGCAATTCCAGGAAAATTCTAGAGCGGCTTCCGTCCGGAATTGCGTAAAAACAAAAAAGATAGAGTGTTTTCGCGATTCCAGGAACGCGGAACGCTTTAGATATCCTGCCGTTCCCCTTTGCGGAAGGGGCTATGTTCGGTAAGGATTTCGCTCATTTCCTCCACTTGTTCCCGTTCGTGCTCCAGGTAGTCGGCAACGGCGCGCCGCAGGCCATGATGACCGATATAGTGCGCGGAATGCGTGATGACCGGAAGATAGCCGCGCGCCAGCTTATGCTCGCCCTGCGCGCCGGCTTCCACCCGCTTCAGCCCCTTCTCAAGCGCAAAATCGATCGCCTGATGATAGCAGACTTCGAAATGCAGAAAGGGATGATCTTCGATGCAGCCCCAATGCCGGCCAAACAACGTCTCGCCGCCGATGAAGTTGATGGCGCCGGCGATGTAGCGGCCCTCCCGCTTGGCCATGACGAGCAGGATGTCGTCGGGCATGCGCTCGCCGATCAGTGAATAGAATTTTCGGGTGAGATAGGGACGACCCCATTTGCGGCTGCCCGTATCCATGTAGAAGGCGAAGAACTGGTCCCAGATGTTTTCGGTGAGATCGCTGCCGGTCAGCCAGTCGATGGTAATGCCGTGCTCGACTGCCGTGCGCCGCTCCTTCTTCAGCGCCTTGCGTTTGCGCGACGCCAGCGTTTCCAGGAAAGCATCGTGATCCGCATAGCCTTCATTGATGAAATGAAACTGCTGGTCGGTGCGATGCAGATAGCCGTCGCCCTCGAAGACGGACGCCTCTTCTTCCGGCAGAAAGGTGATGTGCGCCGAGGATACGCCGAGTTGCCGGGTGACTTCCTTGAGGCTCTCGGCGAGCGCCGGCTGCAGCACGCTCCGATCCTGCCCCTCGGCGACAAGCAGCCGCGGCCCGGTGGCGGGCGTGAAGGGAATCGAGCATTGCAGCTTCGGATAATAGCGGCCGCCGGCGCGCTCGAAAGCATCGGCCCAGCCATGATCGAAGACATATTCACCCTGGCTGTGGCTCTTGAGATAGCCCGCGACGGCACCGAGCAATTCGCCGCCGTCGGTTTCGAGCAACAGATGATTGCCGAGCCAGCCCGTCTTGTCGGTCGCGGAGCCGGACTCCTCGAGCGACGACAGGAAGGCGTGCGAGACGAAGGGATTGTATGGCAGCAGGCTGCCGGTTCTGGACGCTCCGGCTAGCTTGGACCAGCTCTCCGGGGCGATGTTCTTGAAGGATCGTTCAACTCGAATGGATAATTCGTCTGTCATCAAGTTCTTGCGCTGAGAAGGAAGGGAGGGCTCTCACCGCTGCGCCTCCATCCGGGAGGATACGTCGCAGGCGCAGCGGTAATTTGGGTTTGCGCAAAGCCTCTCCTTCAACCGATCCCGATTTACGAGGCCAGGCGCGGGTCAAAACCTTCGAAGGTCATTTGGTCTGCATTGGCAAATGTATGTTTGCGGGCCGCCTCATCGCGCACGGTCCAGGTGATGACCGGAATACCGCGCTGGCGCTGCGCCGTGACGAAAGGGTTCGGCAGGTGGCCGTAAAAGTACGAAATGAAGTCTAGCCCAAGATGCATGGCTTCGTCATGCTGAAAAAACGTCTCGGGCTTGTTTCCTTCGGCCGTAAGCCCGACGGGGTAGGGTGCTTCCAGGCCTTTAAGGTCCTTGAGCAGCCAATGGTCGAAGCTCATCAGCGCGACATGGCCCTTATAGCCTTCCAGCACCTCGAGAACGGATTCCGCAAAGCCTTCGTCATCGTCTTCGCGTCCCTTGAGTTCCAGCACCAGCGGCACCTTGCCGTCGCAGAGCCGCAGAAGCTGCTTCAGCGTCGGGATCTTGTCCTTGGTGCCGCCGATCGAGAGCAGGCCGAGCTCGGCCGAGGTGCGCTCCCGCACTTCGCCGGGCAGGTTGCAGACGCGCTGCAGGTCATCGTCATGGAAGACGACCGGAACGCCGTCCGAGGCGTAATGCAGATCGCATTCTATCGCGAAACCTGCCTCGATGGCGCGGCTGAAGGCCGAGAGCGTGTTCTCCCATATTTCCTTGTTCATGTCATGATAGCCACGGTGAGCGACGGGATGCTCGGTCAGCCAGGCAAGCTTGCTCATTATGCGATTTCCAGAATGGCATCGATTTCAACGGCGGCATTGAGCGGCAGGGCTGCCATGCCGACAGCGGCGCGGGCATGCTTGCCGGCTTCGCCCAATACATTTGCCAGAAGATTGGAAGCGCCGTTGATCACAAGATGTTGTTCGACGAAATCCGGGGTCGAAGCGACGAAGCCGTTCAGCTTGATCAGCCGCTTGATCCGGCCGAGCTCGCCTCCGAGCGCGGCCTTCGCCTGGGCGAGAATATTGATGGCGCAGAGTTCTGCCGCGCGCTGGCCGCCGGCGACATCGACGTCCTTGCCGAGATGGCCCGTCACGCCGATCTTGCCGTTTTCCATCGGCAGCTGCCCCGACAGATAGAGAAGATTGCCGCTGATGACATAGGGAACATAGTTGGCGGCCGGTGCCGCGGCTTGCGGCAGAACGATGCCGAGTTCCTTCAGGCGACCCTCGATGGCGTCGGACATTTTCATCTCCCGTTTTGTTGTAAAAACTTCAAAAATCCGGCATCAAGACTAAATTCCGTCACTTGGGATCGGCAGTCTCGTTTTAGCCGAAAGCGTTCTTATAACATCGCATGCGAGTCCAACAGGAGATAATGAATGTTCCGCTCGAGTCTTGCTGCCACCGTCGTTTCGGGGCTGGGCATTCTGTCACTGGCGACTTCGGCAGCTCATGCAGCCGGTCCGAGCGGGCTGATCGCGCATCGCGCCGTCTATGATCTCGAGCTGAAGGATGCTTCCGATCGTTCCGGCATTTCCGGCATGGTCGGCCGCATGGTCTATGAGTTCGAAGGCTCCGATTGCGCCGGGTTCACCACCAATTTCCGCTTCGTGACAAGGATCGACACGGGCGATTCCACCCGCGTCAGCGACCAGCAGACGACGACATTCGAGGATCTCGGCAAGCGCCTGTTCCGCTTCGAGACCAAGTCCTTTACCGATAACCAGCTCGACAAGGACGTACGGGGTGCCGCAAGCGACGATCAAAAGGGTATCAAGGTCGATCTGACGCAGCCGCATAACAAGCAGGTCGAACTCATCCAGAGCCGCTTCCCGACGGAGCATATGCTCGACATCATCCATAACGCCAAGCTCGGCAGGAATTTCTTCGAGGCGCAGGTCTTCGACGGCTCCGATGACGGCGACAAGCCGCTCATCGCCACCACGGTCGTGGGGAAGGAACAGCCTCCGGCCACGGATGATCCCGATGCCGACAAGGCCGGCGCCTTCGCCAAGACGTCCTTCTGGCCGGTGACCGTGGCTTATTTCAACGAGAAGTCCACAGGCGACGCCACGCCCGTCTACCGCATGTCCTTCAAGCTCTACGAGAACGGCATAACGCGTGATCTCACCATGGATTACGGTGACTTCGTATTGACCGGCAAGCTTACCAAGCTCGAGGTTCTCGATACCAAGGCGTGCCAGTAGTCCGGCGCGCGGCGTTGGGTCGGCCGAAACATAAAATCATCGTCATAAAACTGTGATCTAAGCTTCACTATGGTGTGAAACGATTGGCACGTGTGGGTGAGTCCGTCTTTCGCTCGCGCCGATCTGGAATTGTAGTGGGGCGCGCGGGGGAATGATCGCCTTTTGGGGCGATTGAAAATTTTTGCGGTCGGCTCCGTGTTTATGGACGAGAAAGCACGACCTATGAGCAATACCGACATCTCCGCCGGTTCCACCAACAGCCTGCCGGCTGTCGCCGCCGATCCGGCGGAAATCGCCCGCATCGGCGACGGCATCGATCTGACCGATCGCGCCGGCATTTCCGTCTATGGCGATCGCGCCCAGCAGGCCGTTTCCGATTATTCCGATCGTATCCTGCGCGAAGTTCGCAATCGCGATCTTGGCGAGGTCGGCAAGCTGCTGACCGATATCATCGTCAAATCAAAGAAGCTGGACCCCGCTTCCCTGAAGGACGAGGGTTTCCTCTCGCGGATGTTTTCCTCGTTCAGGGCGAGGCTCGAGCGCTTCAAGGAACAATTCGAGGATGTCGCCGGCCAGATCGACCGCATCGGGCTCGAGCTCGATCGGCACAAGGATATCCTGCGCCGGGATATCGCCCTGCTGGACGATCTGCATGAGGAGACGAAGCAATCCATCGTGCAGCTCGATGCCTATGTGCAGGCCGGCAAGGATTTTGCCGAGCGTTTTCGGTCCACCGAACTTCCCCGCCTGAAGAACGTCGCCGATGCGGCTTCCGCTAATCCTGGCGGCGGCATGCTGGAAGCGCAGATCTACCAGGATAGCCTTCAGGCCCTCGATCGGCTGGAAAAGCGGGTTTTCTACCTGCAGCAGGCCCGTCAGCTCGGTATCCAGCAATTGCCGCAGATCCGTATCGTCCAGTCGGGCGATGAAACCCTGATCGAAAACCTGCAGGCGACTTCCGCGCTGACGGTGCCGGCCTGGAAGCAGAAGATGGTGATTCTGCTCGGCTTGACGCAGCAGAAATCCGCGCTCGACCTGCAAAAGACTGTTACCGACGCCACCAACGACATGATCCGTCAGGCATCGAAAATGATGAAGGATCAGGCGATCGCCATAGAACAGCAATCGCAGCGCGGTATCGTCGATATCGACACGCTTGCGGCTGCCAACCGCGACCTGATCGACACGATCAGTGGTGTCCTGAAGGTGCAGGAGGATGGCCGCGCCAAGCGGGCAGAGGCCGAGCAGCGGATGCAGAAAATGACCATAGAGCTCAAGAAAGCAATGATCGAGGCGCGGTAATTCGCATGACAATCCGCACATTTGTTACCGGCTTGACGCTCGCGTCAGCTCTTGCGCTGAGCGGCTGCGATGTCGGCGGCCAGGGGCCGAAGTTCTCGATCGTTTCCGGCTCGGAAAATACGGTTCTTCAGCCTGTTGTCGAGGAATTCTGCAAGGAGAAGAAGGCGACTTGCACCTTCGCCTACGAGGGCACGCTGGATATCGGCTTGGCCCTGCAGAGCGAGAAGGGTGTCGAGCAGGACGCAGTCTGGCCGGCCTCGAGCGTCTGGGTCGACATGTTCGATGCCAAGCGCCGGGTGAAGTCGCTGACATCGGTCGCGCAGATGCCCGTCATTCTCGGCCTACGCAAATCCAAGGCCGAGGTGCTCGGCTGGGTCGGCAAGCCGGTTTATATGAAGGACATTCTGGCGGCGGTGAAGAACGGCTCGCTGAAATTTCTCATGACATCGGCGACGCAATCCAATTCCGGCGCCAGCGCCTATCTCGGCATGCTTTCGAGCGCGCTCGGCAACAAGCCCGTGATCGAGCCGGGCGATCTCGACAAGCCGGAGGTTCAGGGTGCGGTCCGCTCGCTGCTTGCCGGTGTCGAGCGCTCTTCGGGTTCGTCTGGCTGGCTTGCCGATCTCTACACCGACTCGGCCGCAAAGGGCGTGCTCTACGACGCCATGTGGAATTACGAGGCGGTGCTGAAGGAAACCAACGACAAGCTCGCAGGCATGGGCAAGGAACCGCTTTATGCCATCTATCCCGCCGATGGCGTGGTCGTTGCCGATTCGCCGATCGGCTTCGTCGATCACGGACGAGGGCAGGAGGTCGAGACCTTCTTCAATCAGCTTGTCGATTATCTGCGCTCCGCTTCGGTGCAGAAGCGCATCGCCGATACCGGCCGCCGCATTCCTCTCGCCGACGTTGCCGCAAAGCCGGATCCGTCATGGAATTTCGATCCGACCCGGCTCGTGACGGCGATCCGCATGCCGGAACCTGCCGTCATCCGCCAGGCACTCGATCTCTATCAGGTCGCTCTGCGCAAGCCGTCGCTGACCGCTCTCTGTCTCGATTTCTCGGGCTCGATGGGGGGCAAGGGCGAGGAGCAGCTCCAGGCGGCCATGCGATTCCTGTTCAATCCCGGCGAAACAGGCAAAGTGCTGGCGCAATGGACGCCGGCCGATCGTATCATGGTCATTCCGTTCGACGCCGATGTGCGCACGACTTTCGAGGGCACGGGAGATCCGGCTCAGCAGAAAATGCTTGTCGACAAGGTTTCGCGCCAGCACGCAGACGGCGGCACGGATATGTATGCCTGCGCAAGCAGGGCGCTTGACTGGATAAGTGCGACGCGGGATCTGTCATCCTATCTGCCGGCGGTCGTCATCATGACCGATGGGAGATCCGATGATGCCAACGGTGATTTCATGAGCCGCTGGGCATCGGTGAACCCGCATGTGCCGGTGTTCGGTATCACCTTCGGCGATGCGGACAAGCGGCAGCTCGATGCTATCGCAAAGGAGACCTCGGCACGCGTGTTCGACGGTCGCGGCGATCTGGTCAGCGCGTTCCGGGCAGTGCGCGGTTATAACTAGAGCATTTCTGTTTTAAATGAAGCCACAGAAATGCTCTATCCCTTTGTTTTCTCGCAATTCCGGACGCAAAACCGCTTCGCACGTTTGCTGGAATTGCTTTAGGACGATAATGCGCAATTGGTTCGGCAATGACTGGAATTGGATCGTGGCGGGGCTTGCCGCCGCGATCGTCGTTCCTTTGCTTAGCTTTTTTGCCGGCATGCCGATATGGATCGCGGCGCTGATCGGTCTCTTGGTGTTCGTCGGCCTGATCTTCGTGCTCGCGCCCACGCGCCTGTTTGAAGGGCTGGATGCGAAGGCAATCGGCAGGGGACGCCTGGACTTTGCCCGTGACCTGTTGAGTGCGGCGACACCGGCCGCACAAAGGCTGGAGGCATCGGCAGGTCAGATCGCCAGCAAGGAAACGGCAGAACGGGTGCGGCATCTGGCTGACATTGCCGCCGACGTCTTCGCCAAGGTGGAGGCCAATCCGGAAAGTGCCGGCACGGTCCGGCGGTTCCTCAGCTATTATCTGCCGCGGGCGGCGGAGGTGGCGGAAGGATTTGCCGTGATCGAGGCGAAACGCCAGCCGGACGCCGCGCGCCTGCAGGAGGTGGGTCTCGTCCTGACCAAGCTGGAAGACGCTTTCGTGCACTATTCCGACAGCCTGCTCGAAGACAGGCTCGATACGCTTGATACCGAGCTGCGCCTCATACAGGCTTCGCTCAAAGAGGATATAAGACGCTGATGGCCATTTCCCGCCGCGCTTTTGGAGTAGGGCTTCTTGCCGCCGGTGTCGCGGGGACTGGAGGCTATTTCGCGATCAAGGACCGTCCGGAGCTGCAGGGGCTGCTTGGCAACCGCACCAAGCTCTTCGGCTTTATCGGCGGCGAGAAGGAAGCCTTCCTGGCCGATAGCGACGTGATCTCGGCACTTCACGGTTACGGATTGGAGATCAACAGCCGCGTAGCCGGTTCGGTGGAGATGGTGCGCGAGCAGGCGCTTCTCTCGCAGGACCCCGCGTTCCTGTGGCCGTCTTCGTCGATCATGGTCGATATCGCCCGTCAGGGCGGCGTCAAGATCCGCAATGATCGCGTCATCCTCAATACGCCCGTCGTCATCTATTCGTGGCAGCCCGTCGTCGACGGATTGACGAAGGCCGGGCTCGTCACTACGACCCCGGCGGGGCAGCACCAGCTCGACCTCAAGGCGCTGCTGGACGCAATGCTTGCCGGAACGAACTGGTCGAAGCTCGGCGTCAACTCGCTCTATGGCCAGGCCCGAATCGTCTCGACGGATCCCAACCGTTCCAACTCCGGCTTCATGTTCTCCGGCCTCGTGCTCAGCCTTCTGAGCGGCAATGTCGCGAGCGCTGAAAGCCTCGCGCAGTTCGGCGACAAGGCGCAGACGATCTTCCGCAACATGGGCTTCAAGTCGTCGTCATCAGGCAAGCTGTTCGAGCAGTATCTCGCCGGCGGCATCGGCGGCGAGCCGATGATCGTCGGCTACGAGAATCAGCTGGTGGAATGGATTATCGCCGACCCGAAGCGCTGGCAGAGGATACAGGCCGGCAACGGCGCCAAGCCCGTGGTGCTCTATCCGCATCCGACAGTCTATTCCGCGCACCCGCTGATCGCCATCGATGAACAGGTCGATCGCATGATCGAGGCCCTGGTCAGCCCGCGGCTGCAGGAGCTTGCCTGGACCAAGCACGGTTTCCGGGGGCCGCTGGGAACAATGACCGGCGATGCCGACAGCGCGATTGCCGGCCTGCTGCCGGCTGAAATCGATGCCGTATTGCCGCTGCCGGACGCCAATGTCATGCTGGCGCTGCTCGATAAACTGGCGGCTTGAGGGCAGGGTAGGGTTATTTTTCGACCCAAAGCCTTGCATTCCAAGTGAATCGAATGTATGGGCACCGGCATTCCACACGTAAGGCATGGGATTGTCCGGGAGAAATCCGGATTGTTCCGCCCGGTGGCATTCTCGAAGAGGGTGCTGTTCGCCTTGCGGAGGTTCAACCGGAAAAGGATACAAAGGCATGGCATTGCCCGATTTTTCTATGCGCCAGCTTCTCGAAGCAGGTGTTCACTTCGGCCACCAGACGCATCGCTGGAACCCGAAGATGAAGCCGTACATTTTTGGCGATCGTAACAACATCCACATCATCGACCTCGCCCAGACGGTTCCGATGCTGAGCCGCGCCCTGCAGGTTGTCAGCGACACCGTTGCTCGCGGCGGCCGCGTCCTGTTCGTCGGCACCAAGCGTCAGGCGTCCGAACTGATCGCCGACAGCGCAAAGCGTTCGGCTCAGTACTACGTCAACGCCCGCTGGCTCGGCGGCATGATGACCAACTGGAAGACGATCTCCAATTCGATCCAGCGTCTGCGCAAGCTCGACGAAATCCTCTCCGGCGAAGCCCAGGGCTTCACCAAGAAGGAGCGTCTGAACCTTGAGCGCGAGCGCGAAAAGCTCGACAAGGCCCTCGGCGGTATCAAGGACATGGGCGGCACGCCGGACCTGATGTTCATCATCGACACCAACAAGGAAAAGATCGCGATCGACGAAGCCAAGCGCCTCGGCATCCCGGTCGTCGCCATCATCGACTCGAACTGCGATCCGGACCTGATCGACTATCCGATCCCGGGCAACGACGACGCTTCGCGCGCCATCGCTCTCTACTGCGACCTGATCGCGCGCGCTGCCATCGACGGCATCGCCCGTCAGCAGGGTGCATCCGGTCGTGACCTCGGCGCTTCCGAGGAAGCTCCGATCGAGCCGACCCTGGCGGACGGCACCGAAGCCTGATCGCGCCCAGAGGCGGGCAGAAGATTGCCCGCCCACGCGCATTGACATCCGGGATAAGGCCGTTTGCGACTTCAAGAAGTTCGAGCGGCCTTATCGCGTTTTGCAAAGGCCTTGCCTACTGCATAATTCCTTAAATCGGAATCGATTTAAGGGTAAAATTATGCAGCGGATTTAAGTGCTACAGCGACCTTTGCGCGTCACTTGTGACGCACGGCGCTGTAGGCGGTAAATCCAGGCATGTTCCAATCAAGAATTCCACAGTATGACGCGGCTTCATAACGCTGTCATACTTACGGGTACATTTCGTCCCTCAAATCGGTGCCGCTTCGGCTCAAAACCGCATGCCGCACCGTATGAACCGACAAGAGGAAGCTTATGACCGAGATTACGGCTGCACTGGTGAAGGAACTGCGCGAAAAGTCTGGCGCAGGCATGATGGACTGCAAGAAGGCGCTGACCGAAACCAACGGCGATATCGAAGCTGCGATCGACTGGCTGCGCGCCAAGGGCATCTCCAAGGCCGACAAGAAGTCCGGCCGTACCGCCGCTGAAGGCTTGGTCGCCATTGCCGGCGCCGGTCACAAGGCCGTTGTCGTCGAGCTCAATTCCGAAACCGACTTCGTTGCCCGTAACGATGCCTTCCAGGACCTCGCTCGCGGCATCGCCGAAGTTGCGCTGTCCACCAACGGCACGGTCGAAGCCATTTCGGCTGCGACCTATCCGGCATCCGGCAAGCCGGTCGCCGACACCATCAAGGATGCGATTGCAACCATCGGCGAGAACATGACGCTTCGTCGTGCGGCCAAGCTGGAAGTCGAGCACGGCGTCGTGGCGACCTACATCCACAACGCTGCCGGCGACGGTATCGGCAAGCTCGGCGTTCTGGTCGCCCTGAAGTCGGTCGGTGACAAGGCCGTTCTGACGTCGATCGGCCGCCAGGTCGCCATGCACATTGCTGCCACCAACCCGCTGGCTATCCGCGCCGAAGAAGTCGATGCCGCGGTCGCCGAGCGCGAACGCAACGTCTTCATCGAGCAGTCCCGCGAATCCGGCAAGCCCGAAGCCATCATCGAAAAGATGGTGGAAGGCCGCATGCGCAAGTTCTTCGAGGAAGTCGCTCTTCTCTCGCAGGCTTTCGTCATCAACCCGGACCTGACTGTCGCTGCTGCCATCAAGGAAGCCGAAAAGACCGCCGGCGCCCCGATCGAAATCACCGGCATGGCCCGTCTGCTCCTCGGCGAAGGCGTCGAGAAGGAAGAGACCGACTTCGCTGCCGAAGTTGCGGCTGTCGCCAAGGGCTGATCGGCAAAAAGAAATCATATCCCGGATTGGTGAAACCATATCAGGGAAAACATCAGGGCATCGCGTGACAACGCGGTGCCCTTCGTGTATCCGGCTTGCACAATCATTCCCCCGGTGATCACTTCAAGGAGCTACGATGTCCCAGCCGATCTACAAGCGCGTGTTGCTCAAGGCCTCTGGTGAAGCTCTGATGGGCAGTCAGGGCTTCGGTATCGACGTGACCGTCTCCGACCGGATTGCATCCGACATCGCGGAAGCGCGTGCAATGGGCGTTGAAGTCGGCGTCGTCGTCGGTGGTGGCAATATCTTCCGCGGCGTCGCCGTGGCTTCCAAGGGTGGCGACCGCGTGACCGGCGACCACATGGGCATGCTCGGCACCATTATCAACGCGCTGGCTCTGGCGACCTCGCTGCGCAAGCTCGATATCGACACCGTCGTGCTCTCGGCCATCTCCATGCCGGAAATCTGCGAAAGCTTCTCGCAGCGCGCCACGCTTTATCATCTCTCGCTCGGTCGCGTGGTGATCTTTGCCGGCGGCACCGGCAATCCATTCTTTACGACAGATTCCGCGGCCGCGCTGCGAGCGGCCGAGATGGGCGCGGAAGCGATCTTCAAGGGCACGCAGGTCGACGGCATCTATTCCGCCGATCCGAAGAAATTCCCCGATGCCGAGCGCTTCGACCATCTGACGCACAGCCAGGTGCTCGAAAAAGGACTGGCCGTCATGGATGTGGCCGCCGTGGCGCTTGCTCGCGAAAACTCCATTCCGATCGTCGTCTTCTCCATTCACGAGAAGGGCGGTTTCGCTGAAATCTTGACCGGCGGCGGCCGCAAGACCATCGTATCAGATAATTGACGTTCCTGTGACGCCGGGCATGCCCGGTGTCGCCATATCAGACGGGAGTATAAACATGAGTGAAGGCAACGACCTCAAGGAATTGAAGCGCCGCATGGACGGCGCCATCGCGGCATTCAAGAGCGATATCGCCTCTCTGCGGACCGGACGTGCATCCGCCAACATCCTGGATCCGGTTGTGATCGAAGCCTATGGTTCGCGCATGCCGCTGAACCAGGTTGCCAACATTACCGTGCCGGAATCGCGCATGCTGACGGTTTCGGTGTGGGACAAGTCGATGGTCGGTGCCGTGGAGCGCGCCATCCGTGAATCCAATCTTGGCCTCAACCCCATCGTCGACGGCCAGAACCTGCGCATCCCGCTGCCGGAGCTCAACGAAGAGCGGCGCCGGTCGCTGGTAAAGGTCGCCCATGAATACGCGGAAAAGGCGAAGGTGGCGATTCGCCATGTCCGCCGCGACGGCATGGATGGTCTCAAAAAGGCCGAAAAAGATGGTGTACTCGGCCAGGACGAGAGCCGTTCTCTCTCCGAACGTGTGCAGAAAATGACGGATGAGACGATTTCGGAAGTCGACCGCTTGCTAGCCGACAAAGAAAAGGAAATCATGCAGGTCTGATCGCACGCTGGGGAGATGTCGCGCTTTTGATTTGGCAATATTGAAAGCGGTGGCCGCGCCCTAGATTACGAGACCAGAGCGTATTTCCGCCGAACGAAACCGGATCCATATGTCAGCTCCCACGTTCTCTGTCGTACCCGAACACGTTGCCATTATCATGGATGGCAACGGTCGCTGGGCCAATGCGCGCGGTCTGCCGCGCACCATGGGCCACCGCAAGGGCGTGGAGGCGGTCAGGGAAACGGTTCGGGCCGCCGGCGATATCGGCATCAAATACCTGACGCTGTTTGCCTTTTCCTCGGAGAACTGGCGCCGCCCCGAGACTGAGGTGAGCGATTTGCTGGGCCTGCTCAAGGCCTTCATCCGAAGGGACCTCGCCGAGCTTCATCGGCAGAACGTCCGGATTCGCGTCATCGGCGATCGCAGTAACCTGCGCGGCGACATTCTGCCCCTGTTGATCGAGGCGGAGGAAACCACCAGGAACAATACGGCCCTGACGCTGGTGATCGCCTTCAATTATGGCTCGCGCGATGAAATCACGCGCGCCTTCGCGAGCCTTGCAAAAGATGTCGAGGCTGGGCGGCTGCGCCCCCAGGACATCAGCCCTGAACTGGTCGATGCCCGCCTCGACACCGCCGGAATTCCAGATCCCGACCTCATTATCCGCACGAGCGGCGAGGAACGGCTTTCGAATTTCCTGCTGTGGCAGGCCGCCTATTCCGAATTCATGTTCGTGCCGGACTATTGGCCCGATTTCAGCCGCGATCTCTTCTTCTCCGCGCTGGAAAGATATGCAGCGCGCGACCGGCGCTTTGGCGGCCTTTCCGCCAAGCCGGCGGCCGCCGTGGGGTCCTGATGAGCCGCGAACTCAGGCTGCGCATTATTTCAGGCATCCTTCTCGCCGTCATCGTCCTTGCCGCCACTTGGTATGGCGGCTTGAGCTTTCGTCTTCTGGCGGCCGCGATCGGTCTGCTCGTCTACTATGAATGGTCGACGATAGCGGATCTGCATGGCCGAGATCCCCAGGGAAATGCGCTGGGCTGGCTTGGTCTCGTGCTGATGGCCGGCGCGACGATCCTGGGCGAATCCGTCTACTCCATCGAAGTTCTGGCGGTCTTCGTCATCGTCACGGCGATCATGGTCGGGATTCGCGCCAGAAGCTGGTGGCTGCCTGGCGGCATATTCTATTCCGGACTGACGACGATTGCGCTTTCGGAGATTCGCGATGACGATCTGCGCGGCTTCGTCGTAATGCTGTTCATTTTCGCCACCGTGTGGGCAACGGATATCCTCGCCTATTTCGTCGGGCGCGCCATCGGTGGGTCGAAACTGGCCCCGCGGATATCGCCGGGCAAGACATGGTCGGGCGCGATCGGCGGTGCCATTGCGGCCGTCGTGGCTGGAACTGCGGTCGTCTGGAGCTTCTTTTCCGCCGATGAGCTGCGGATTCCCATCCTTGCCCTGGTGCTTTCCGTATGCAGCCAGATCGGCGATTTGTTCGAGTCGTTCGTCAAGCGCAAGTTTGGTGTGAAAGACTCCAGCCATCTGATTCCCGGCCATGGCGGCGTCATGGATCGGGTCGATGGACTAATTTTTGCTTGTTTTGCGGCGTTTTTGTTGGCTATCGTAATGTCGCTGACAATGAGCGGCGAGACCTTTTCGTTGGGCGGCGTTCTGCTCGGGGTCTGAAATTAACACGAACAGGATCGTTGCATGGGTAGCGCGGCTAGCTTCATTGGTTTCTTGACGAACAACGTCATCACGTTTGTTTTCGTCCTGTCGCTGCTCGTCTTCGTGCATGAGATGGGCCACTATCTGATCGGCCGCTGGTCCGGTATCCGCATCATGGCCTTCTCGATCGGCTTTGGCCCGGAGATCGCCGGATTTACCGATCGGCACGGCACGCGCTGGAAACTTTCGCTCATCCCGCTCGGCGGCTACGTGCGCTTCTTCGGCGACGAGGACGCCTCCAGCAAGGTCGACGTGGATCAGCTTTCAGCCATGACGGAGGAGGAGCGGGCACAGTCCTTTGCCGGTGCCAAGCTCTGGAAGCGGGCGGCCACGGTTGCGGCCGGCCCGATTGCCAATTTCCTTCTCGCCATTGCGATCTTCGCCGTCCTTTTCGGTATCTATGGCCGTACGGTCGCCGATCCGGTGGTTGCCATGGTGACGCGTGACGGAGCTGCCGCCGAGGCAGGCATCGAGCCAGGCGACCGCCTTGTTGCCATCGACGGCAACAAGGTGGCGACCTTCGATGAAGTGCAACGCTATGTCGGTCTTCGCCCGGGCCGTACCATCGTTCTGACGGTCGAGCGCGACGGCCAGAATCGCGATTTCCGGATCGTGCCTAAGCTCGTGGAAGATACGGATCAGTTCGGCAACAAGATGGAAATGGGCCGCATCGGCATTGCGCTCGTCGATCCGGTGGTGACGGCGGTTGAGCCGGTAGGTCCGGCCGCCAGGGCTGGCTTGCAGGCCGGCGATCGGCTGATTGCGGTCGACGGCCACAACGTCGCGACCTATTACGATATCGGTCGCTACGTGGCCGACCGTCCCGGCAAGAGCATCGTGCTGACCACACAGCGCAACGGTGCAATCCGCGATATCCCGATCATGCCCGAAACGCTTGTCGATACCGATGCGTCTGGCAACAAGAAGGATATCGGCAGCATCGGAATCGCACCGATCGATCCGATCGTTGCCTCGATCGGTTCCGACAGCCCCGCCCAGATGGCCGGCCTGGAACCAGGCGATCGCATTCTTTCTGTGGATGGACGGGACATCGGCTCCGTCGGCGAAGTGCAGCGTTATGCAGCGGCTCATGCCGACAAGCCCATGGCGCTGACGGTCAAGCGCGACGGTCAGACACGCGATCTGACGGTGACGCCCAGGAAGTCGGAAGAGACCGATGCCTTTGGCGCCCGGACGGAGATCGCCACCATCGGCATCACCGACGGCCAAAAGCCGATCAAGCTGCGCTATGAGGCCTATGGGCCACTCCAGGCGCTTGCCGAGGGTGTGAAGCAGACCGGCAGCATCGTTTCCGGCACTTTCGAATATATCGGCAATGTCATTGGCGGCTATATGAAGGCCGATCAGCTTGGAGGCCCGATCAGGGTTGCGCAACTTTCGGGGCAAATGGCAACTTTAGGCTTTGCTGCGGTGCTCCAATTCGCCGCCATACTTTCTGTTTCAATAGGGTTATTAAATTTGATGCCGGTGCCGGTACTTGATGGCGGCCATCTGATGTTCTATGCGATTGAAGCCGTAAGGGGAAAACCCCTGGGTGCAAGGGCGCAGGATATCGCTTTCCGGATCGGATTTGCGATGGTGCTCTCACTCATGGTGTTTGCGACCTGGAACGACATCAGTTCCAGAATAGGCTAGCGGAGCTGCGACGAGAGGAAATTACGATTTATTTACGATGTTTCAAAGCTGTAGTGGCGAATGAGCCACGCTTTGAAATGAAGTAAACAGAAATTAACGTGCTCCCTTGCTTGTATGTCAAAAGCGGGTAAAACGACACACGTGGCCGGAATCGGGTTCGCTCGAGGCTGGGGACGATTGAAAAAAGGTAAGAAGTGAAAATGAAGGCTGGTTCAAAATTTTTGAACGCAGTGTCGGCGGTAGCGCTGTCTGCTGGTGTTGTTGCGTCTGGTGCTGGTGTTCTCACACTTGCCTCTGCCTCGGTCGCGGAAGCGGCTGTCATTCAGCGCGTTGACGTTCGCGGTGCGGAACGTGTTGGCGCGACGGCAGTTCGCGACAATATCACGATCAAGCCCGGAAAGAGCTTCTCCCCCGGCGACATCGACACTTCGGTGAAGCAGCTCTATGCCACCGGATATTTTTCGGATGTCCACGTCACGGTTTCGGGCAGCACCCTGATCGTAACGGTCCAGGAAAACAAGCTCATCAACGCCGTGGTCTTCAACGGTAACCGCAAGATCAAGGACGACAAGCTTCAGGGCGTCATTCAGACCCATTCGGCTGGTCCGTACAACGAGGCTAGCGTTCAGGCTGACATCAAGACCATCAAGGACGCCTACGCTGCGATCGGTCGTAACGATGTCCAGGTGACGACGCAGACCGCGGAAGTCTCGCCGGGCCGCCTCAACGTCGCCTTCGTCATCAACGAAGGTGATCGCACCAAGATCGACAAGATCAATTTCTCGGGCAATCAGGCCTATGGCAGCGGCCGTCTGGCTTCGGTGATCAGCACCAAGAAGAGCAACTTCCTGTCATTCCTGACCCGTAAGGATGTCTACAGCCCTGAGCGCCAGCAGGCAGACCAGGATACGCTGCGTCAGTTCTACTACAATCACGGCTATGCCGATTTCCGCATCGTCAGCGCCGACGCGACGCTGAACGAGCAGAACAACGAATACACGCTGAACTTCAATGTGGACGAAGGTCCGCGTTACACCTATGGCGACATCAACGTGGTCTCGACGGTCGACGGCGTCAATGCCGACGAGCTGAAGGGTCTCATCATCACCCACAAGGGCGATGTCTATAGCGCCAAGGATATCCAGACCTCGATCGAGAACATTTCCAAGCGCGTGGCCTCCGCGGGCTATCCGTTCGCCCGCATCACGCCGCGTGGCAATCGCGATCTGTCCGGTCACACCATCGGTATCGAATATCTGGTCGACCAGGGCGAGCGCGCCTATGTCGAGCGGATCGAAATCCGCGGCAACACCCGTACGCGCGATTACGTCATCCGCCGCGAGTTCGACCTCAATGAAGGCGATGCCTTCAATCAGGAAATGATCACGCGCGCCAAGCGTCGCCTTGATGCGCTCGGCTATTTCACCAAGGTCGATATCTCGACGGCGCAGGGCAGTGCCCCGGATCGCGTGGTCGTTATCGTCAACGTCGAAGACCAGCCGACCGGCTCCTTTGGTATCGGCGCCGGTTACGCTGTCGGTAACAATGGCGGCCTGCTGCTCGAAGCTTCGGTCGAAGAAAAGAACTTCCTTGGTCGCGGCCAGTACATCCGTATTGCCGCAGGTGCCGGCACGGAAGGTAACCGTACCTATAACATCTCGTTCACCGAGCCTTACTTCCTCGGTTATCGTCTTGCCGCCGGCTTCGATATTTTCAAGAACCAGACGTCGAGCGATGATTATTACGATTACTCGGAAGAAGGCTTCTCGCTGCGCGTCACCGCGCCGATCACCGAGAACTTCGCGACGACCCTGCGCTATAACTATAAGCGCTTGACCTACGACGGCACGAATAATTGGCAGGACAATCTTTCTGCTCCGTATGTCAACCTCGTCGAGAACGGCCCTTGGACGCAGTCGACTATTTCGCAGACCTTCACCTACAATACGCTCGATGACCAAAACCTGCCGCGCGAAGGCATCATCGCCAAGTTCACGCATGAATATGCCGGTCTCGGTGGCGACTCCGACTTCTACAAGCTGAGCGGTAAGGCTCGTTACTACAAGATGATCAGCGACGAAGCCGATATCATCGGCTCGCTGACGGTCGGTGCCGGTTACGTGATGCCGACGGACGGCAAGCTGAACGTCTTCGATCAGTTCACGCTTGGTGGCCGTGAAATCCGCGGCTTCGAGAATGCCGGTATCGGCCCGCGTTCGTCGCATGGCGATCCGCTCGGTGGCACGACCTACTTCACGGCTTCGGCGGAAGCTAGCATGCCGATGCCGGGCGTACCGCAGGATATCGGTCTGCGTATTGCGGCCTTTGCCGATGCAGGTTCGCTCTACGGCAACAAGGCGAATCTCTTCGGCGATACGCTTCACAACGACAGCTCGATCCGCGCATCGCTCGGTGCCGGTTTGATCTGGTCGTCGCCGTTCGGTGTCATCCGCGTCGACTATGCCGTACCTGTTCTCAAGGAAGATTACGACAAGGTCGAGAATTTCCGGTTTGGCATCGCCAACCAGTTCTGATATCGGCAGTCCAGAACTTCGGGCTTAAACACCGTTCTGGAGCCGGTGCTTATGGAACATACTGGTTTTTTCCCGCCCCATGGTGGCGTCAGCTTAAAGCAACTGGCTGAGCATCTTGGGGCGGAACTTGCTGATGCGGCCTCTTCGGAGGTCGTCATCAGGTCGATCGCCCCCGTCTATCGGGCAGGCGAGGGTGATATTTGCTATATCCTTTCCCGAAAGAATCGCGCTGAGCTGGAGACCTGCAAGGCTTCCGCCATCATTTGCTTGCCGGCGCTGAAATCTTTCGTTCCCGATCATATTCCCGTGCTTCTGTCCAGGAAGCCGCATACGGATTTTGCGATCGTCGGAGGTTTGCTGCATCCGCAAGCCATGCGGCCGATCGCATTCGCGGCGAATCAGGGAACGATTTCACCGGCCGCTACTATCGATGCGACGGCGAAGCTGGAGGCCAATATTGGCGTCGAGCCGGGTGCTGTCATCGGGGCTGGCGCCGAGATCGGCGAGGGCACGTATATCGGTGCCAACGCCCTTATCGGGCCAGGCGTGAAAATCGGACGCAATTGTAGCATTGGCGGCGGTGCGAGCGTGCTCTGTGCCTACCTCGGCAATGGCGTCATCGTCCACAATGGTACGCGCATCGGCCAAGATGGTTTCGGTTATGCGCCAGGGCCTCGCGGCATGGTCAAGATCGTTCAGATCGGCCGCGTCATCATCCAGGACAATGTCGAGATCGGCGCCAATACGACGATCGACCGCGGCACCATGGATGACACCGTGATCGGCGAAGGCACCAAGATCGACAATCAGGTTCAGATCGGACATAACGTCCGCATTGGTCGGCATTGTGCTATCGTCAGCCAGGTCGGTATCGCCGGCAGCACGGTGATTGGAGATGGTGTCCAGATCGGCGGCCAGGCTGGCCTCAATGGCCACATCCACATCGGCGATGGCGTGCAGATCGGTGCCAAGAGCGGCGTGATGAACAGTATTCCGGCGGGAGAGCGTTATGCGGGCCTTCCAGCGCGGCCTCTATGGGATTTTCTAAGGGAATCGGCGGAGATCGCAAAGCGGTCAGGGGCCAGGGAAAAGAAAGACGGGAGTGCGGAGCATGACTGAGGAAGCCAAGGCGTCGTTGTCGTCGGCTGACGTTCTGGAAATTATGAAGCTGTTGCCGCATCGTTATCCCTTCCTGATGGTCGATAAGATCATCGAGATCGATAGCGACAATTCCGCGATCGGCATCAAGAACGTCACGGCCAACGAACCGCAGTTCACGGGGCATTTTCCCGGTTCTCCGATCATGCCGGGCGTGCTGCTCATCGAGGGCATGGCGCAGACAGCTGGCGCGATCTGCGCACGCAAGGACGGCATTGGCGGTAACCTCGTTTATTTCATGACGATCGATAACGCACGTTTCCGCAAGCCGGTCGTTCCCGGTGACCGCGTCGAGTTTCACGTCGTCAAGCAGAAGCAGCGCGGCACCATCTGGAAATTCCATTGCGACGCGAAGGTCGATGGCTCTCTGGTCGCCGAAGCCGATATCGGCGCGATGATTGTGAGGAAGGATCAGGACGAGGCATGAGCAGCATCGCTAAAAGCGCTCGCATTCACAAGCAGGCGGTCGTCGAAGATGGCGCAGTCATCGGCGAGAATGTAGTGGTCGGCCCGTTCTGCTATGTCGGTCCGAAAGTCGTACTCCATGATAATATTCACTTGCTCAACAATGCGGTCGTGACCGGCCGCACGACGATCGGTAAGGGAACGAAGATATTTCCGATGGCCGTTGTTGGCGGGGATCCGCAAAGCGTCCATCACGGCGGCGAAGAAACAACGCTCGATGTCGGCGAGAACTGCACGATCCGCGAGGGCGTGACGATCAATACCGGCACGGCCGATTACGGCGGCAAGACGATCATCGGCAACAACAATCTGTTCCTTGCCAATTCCCATGTCGCGCATGATTGCCGCGTCGGCAACAATGTCATCATGTCGAATAATGTCATGTTGGCGGGGCATGTGACCGTCGAGGATCGCGCCATCCTGGGTGGCGGCTGTGCCGTCCACCAGTTCACCCGCATCGGCCGGCAGGCCTTTATCGGGGGGCTTTCGGCTGCGAGTTACGACGTCATTCCCTACGGCATGTTGAATGGCAATCCGGGCGTTCTCTCGGGCCTTAATATTGTTGGCATGTCGCGTGCGGGTATAGAGCGCGCGGTCATTCACAGGGTTCGGCGCGCCTACAAGACCATCTTCGAGAATGAAGGCTCGATCCGCGACAACGCGGCTGCGATCCGCGACGAATATGCCGACTGCAAGGAAGTGGTCGAAATCCTCGATTTCATCGCAGCCGATAGCGACCGCGCTCTGTCGTCGCCCAATCGCGGCAAGAGCTGACGTGGTTTCGGCCGGCCAAAACGGCAAAGGCAGGCTGGCGATTATCGCAGGCAGCGGGCTTTTGCCGGTTTACGTCGCCGACGCCGCTCGCCAGGCCGGTGAAAATCCCGTCATTATTGCGTTGACGGACGAGGCGGATCGGGATTGGTCCGCCTTTGACCATGCCAATCTCGGTGTCGGCAATTTCGCGGGGCTGGAGGCGATGTTTCGTCGTCATGGCGTGGACCGCGTCGTCATGTCTGGCGGTGTCGCGCGCCGTCCGCCCTGGCGCGAGATCCATCCGACCTGGCGTGTGATCAAAGAATTGCCTCTGACTATCCGCACGCTTCTTTCCGGCGGCGACAATGCCGTGCTGCAAATGGTCATCCGCTTGATCGAAGCCGGCGGCGTTCAAGTCGTTGGAGCGCATGAGATCGCGCCCGATCTGCTGGCGACCACCGGACCGCTCGGCCGGCACTCGCCGTCCCCAGAGGATTTGCGCGATATCGCGCAAGGGGCGAAGGCCGCCGATGCGCTGGGGTTGCTGGATGTCGGCCAGGGTGCCGTCAGCGTGGGTGGGCGTGTCGTCGCGCTGGAAGGTGCCGAGGGCACGGACAAGATGATCGAGCGGGTTGCCGAACTGCGCGCGGCGGGGCGCATCTCGACGCGTCGGCGCGGCGTGCTCGTCAAACTCTGCAAGCCACAACAGGATGTCCGGGCCGACCTGCCGTCCATTGGGGTATCTACGGTGTCGAACGCCAAGAAGGCCGGTCTTGCCGGCGTTGCCATCGAAGCCGGCAGGGCGCTGATCCTCGACCGGCAGGCTGTCATCGCCGCCGCGGACGAGGCCGGTATTTTCGTCTGCGGCATCGACCGGGGCTTGAGCGCGGAGGGCTTCATGTGAGCAGTGCGCCTTTGAAGCTTGCCGTCGTCGCCGGCGAGGTTTCCGGCGATCTGCTGGGGGGCGATCTCGTTGCCGCACTGAAGCGGCGCTACGACGGCCCTGTCGAACTGGTGGGCGTCGGCGGCGAGGCATTGGAAGCGCAGGGCCTCCGCTCGCTCTTCGACTATTCCGAACTCTCGATCATGGGATTCATTCAGGTCATCAAGCGGTTGCCGAAGCTGCTTGCCCGCATCCGGCAAACGGCCGACGCCATTATTGCCGAAAAGCCCGATGTGCTTCTGATCATCGATAGCCCCGATTTCACCCATCGTGTCGCGAAGAGGGTGCGCAAGGCTCTGCCTGGTCTTCCGATCGTTAATTATGTGTGCCCCAGCGTCTGGGCGTGGAAGGAATATCGCGCGCAGAAGATGCTCGCCTACGTCGACCATGTGCTGGCCGTGCTGCCGTTCGAGCCCGCCGCAATGCAGCGTCTGGGCGGTCCGGCCACGACCTATGTCGGCCACCGCTTGACCGTGGACGCCGATTTGTTGGAGACGCGCCGCCAGCGTGCATTGCGCGGTCTTGCCGGCGCCGATGCGCAGAAAACAATCCTGTTGCTGCCCGGATCGCGTGCATCGGAGATCCGGCAGCTGCTTCCGGTTTTTGAGCGGGCTACCGAAGAACTTAGCCGGCGAAACGATAATATTCGTTTTCTGCTGCCAACCGTACCGCGGCAGGAGGCATTGGTGCGTTCTCTTGTCGGAAACTGGCAGGTAAAGCCAGATATTGTCGTTGGCCAGAATGCCAAATGGAGCGCTTTTGCTGAGGCTGATGCCGCCATGGCAGCCTCCGGCACCGTGATCCTCGAACTCGGGCTCGCCGGCGTCCCCGTGGTCTCGACCTACAAGACGGAATGGCTGGCGAAGTTCGTGCTGTCACGCATCAAGATATGGACGGCCGCCTTGCCGAACCTGATTGCCGATTACGCCGTTCTGCCCGAGCTTATCAACGATGTTCTGCGGCCAGGAATGCTCGCTCGCTATATGGAGCGCCTGGCGAACGACACGCCGGAACGTGCAGCCATGCTCGCGGGTTACGATCTCGTCTGGGAGCGAATGCAGACGGAGGAACCGCCCGGCGACAAGGCGGCGCAGGTTGTTCTGGACGTTCTAGCCCATAAAAAAACCGGTCATCCCTGACCGGTTTTTTCGTTTCAGTACCGAAGCTTAGCGCTTGGAAACAGGCACATATTCGCGCAGCGGAGCGCCGGTGTAGAGCTGGCGCGGACGGCCGATGCGCTGATGCGGATCCTCGATCATTTCGTTCCACTGAGCGATCCAGCCGACGGTGCGGGCGAGAGCGAACAAAACGGTGAACATGGTCGTGGGGAAGCCGAGAGCCTTCAGCGTGATGCCGGAGTAGAAGTCGACGTTCGGATAGAGCTTCTTCTCGATGAAGTACTCATCCGTCAGAGCGATGCGCTCCAGCTCGATTGCGATGTCGAGCAGCGGATCGTCCTTGATGCCGAGTTCGCCCAGAACCTCATGCGCCGTCTTCTGCATGATCTTGGCGCGTGGATCGTAGTTCTTGTAGACGCGGTGACCGAAGCCCATCAGGCGGAACGGATCGTTCTTGTCCTTGGCGCGGGCGATGAATTCCGGGATGCGATCGACCGTGCCGATCTCATTCAGCATGTTCAGCGCCGCTTCGTTGGCGCCGCCGTGAGCCGGACCCCAGAGGCAGGCAATGCCTGCGGCAATACAGGCGAACGGATTGGCACCCGAGGAGCCTGCGAGGCGGACCGTCGAGGTCGACGCATTCTGCTCATGGTCGGCATGCAGGATGAAGATGCGGTCCATGGCGCGGGCGAGCACCGGATTGACGACATAGTCTTCGCACGGAACAGCAAAGCACATGCGCAGGAAGTTAGACGCATAGTCGAGATCGTTCTTCGGGTAAACGAAGGGCTGGCCGATATGGTACTTGTAGGCCATGGCGGCGAGCGTCGGCATCTTGGCGATCATGCGAAGGCTTGCGACCATGCGCTGATGCGGATCGGTGATGTCGGTCGAGTCGTGATAGAAAGCGGAGAGCGCGCCGACGCAGCCGCACATGACGGCCATCGGATGCGCGTCGCGGCGGAAGCCGGTGAAGAAGCGCGACATCTGCTCGTGCACCATCGTGTGATGGGTCACGCGATAGTCGAAATCCTTCTTCTGTGCTGTCGTCGGCAGTTCGCCGTAAAGAAGAAGATAGCATACTTCGAGGAAGTCGCCGTGTTCGGCCAGCTGATCGATTGGATAGCCGCGATGCAGCAGAACGCCTTCGTCGCCATCGATATAGGTGATGCTGGACTCGCACGATGCGGTCGAGGTGAAGCCAGGATCGTAAGTGAAAGTGGAGGTGTTCTTATAAAGGGCACCAATATCAATGACACTTGGGCCGATGGTTCCGGTCATGACCGGCAGGTCCACCGTCTTTTCACCCCAAGTTAGTTTCGCGCTTTGTTCCGTCATGCTGATCCTCCAAGATTTGGCGGGATTGACGCCATAAAAAGCGCCAAAAGGTTAAGCGACTACCGACTAGCTATATGATCCAGAGCCTAATGCCAAGTTATCCGATTGCTGAATTGTGCATCGCGGTATCAACTTTTGGGCACTGCGGTAGCGCCACTAATCGTGCTGTACCGAGAAACCGGCTCAATTTCATCCCTATCATGCCGATTTCGGTTGAAATCACCTGATGGTGACGGCAAAAATCGCGCCAAAGCTGTGGTTTTGCGTGGGGGTGGCGGCGAGTGCCTAATTTGGAGGCAACGGAGCAGCGGGACGATGGCCGGGAAGTCGCTGCGCCTTCGCAGCTTCGTCCTGCCGTCGCGACGAATGTGCTTCGTGCCAAGGCACGACAAGGGGAGCGGACGCAGCATCTGGCGCCGCTGACCTCGCGTTTCCTCCTGATCGCGGGCCGCATTCGAGGCGGCATTGCCCGGCTGGTCGAGGAGGAAGCCGCACACGGCCGCGCCATCCTTTTCGCGCCGATCTATATGGGTCTCGGTGCGATCTTCTGGTTCGAAGCTGGCAGCGATCCGCCTCCGCAAGCCGTGCTGGCGGGCCTGTTTGTCTTTACCGCTAGCTTTGCGCTCCGGCGGGAAACGGGCAGGCTGTTTCGGCATCTGCTTTTCGCCGCCATGCTGATCTGCCTCGGCATGGCGCTGGCTCAATGGGAAAGCTGGCGGGCTTCCACTGTCATGCTCGACTCGGCCGTGACGACGACCGTCACGGGGAGGGTCGAGCGACGTGAATCCTATGACAATGGCGGCTGGCGCTATGTCGTCCGGGTCGCGGCAACGGAAAAGCCCACGATTCGCCGTTCGCCGGAACGGATCACGATCTTCGTACGCAAGCAGCTGAAGCCGTTTGACCTCGGCGATCGCATCCAGGGCAGGGCGCGCCTGACACCGCCGTCCGGGCCGGCTTTGCCTGACCTCAACGATTTCGCCTTCAGCTCTTACTTCAATGGCATTGGTGCGAACGGTTTCGCCTATGGCAGCCCGAACCTATTGCCTCCATCCGGTGATAACACCGCAAATTCGCTGCTGGATAAGGCCGATATCTGGCTTGCCGGCCTGCGCAACGGCATCGGCGACAGGATCAGGGAAACCCTGCCGGGAGATACGGGCGCCTTCGCTGCGGCGCTCGTCACCGATGAGAGACGTGCGATCTCCAAGGATACGACCGAGTCGCTGCGAATTGCCGGTCTTACCCATATTATTGCAATTTCGGGGCTGAACATGGCGCTATCGGCCGGCATCTTCTATGTCGGCCTGCGCTATCTGTTCAGCTTGTTTCCGGGAGTTGCGCAGGCCTGGCCGACCAAGAAATTCGCGGCTTTCGGCGCGCTTTTGACGGTAACGGCCTATTACCTCATTTCCGGCTTCGGCGTATCCGCCGAGCGTGCTTTCATCATGATGGCGATCATGCTGGTGGCCGTACTTTTCGATCGGCCCTCGCTCAGCCTTCGCAATGTCGCGCTATCCGCCATCGTCATCCTTGTTCTGTCGCCGTCGCAGGTGCTAGGCCCAAGCTTCCAGATGTCCTATGCCGCAACGCTGGCGCTGGTGTCGGGCTATTCGTTATGGAAACGACGGCGGCACCGCGAAAACATCCTCTCGCGGATCCGCCTGTTAAGCCCGCTGCTCTTCGTCTCGCGCTTCTTCGGCGGCGTATTGTCGACCTCGTTCATCGGCGGCGCATCGACGGCCATCTTCTCGATCGAGCATTTTCACCGGCTGGCGACATATGGTCTCGCCGCCAACCTCGCGGCCATGCCGGTGGTCTCCTTCATTGTCATGCCGTTCGGCATGGTGGCAATGCTGCTCATGCCCTTCGGCCTGGACGGGCCGTTTTGGAAGGTCACCGGCGAGGGACTGGAACTCGTCATCGTAATCGCCAAAACGGTGGCCGGTTGGGGAGGCGACATCACCTTCGGCCGCCAACCCGGCTGGCTAATGCCGACCTTCATTGCCGGCTTCCTGATCATGACCGTGTTGCGGACCCGGCTTCGCCATTTGGGGCTGCTGTTGGTGCTTTCATCCACCGGCGTGGCGGCATTCGACTCCGGCGTGCCGAAGCCGGATCTGATGATTTCGGAAGATGGGGTCCTGGTTGCGCTGCGACAGGACGATATACTCGCCACAAATCGCGAAAGGCCGCAGGCCTTCATTTTCGAACAATGGCAGAAGGCACTGGTCGCAACCGAACACCAGCCGCCCACTATTCTCCCCAGCGATAGCCGGCTTCCGCAGATCAGCAAGACCGATCGCCACAAGCGACTGAGCAGCGAAGAACATAAGGCAGTCCGTAAGGCAATGGAGGAAGCGCTGGACCGGACGATGCAGGGAAGTTTCGCCTGCCAGAAAGGCGCATGGTGCGCAGCCATGCTTGATAATGGCGCTATCCTGATCACCATAGAAAACGCAGCCTATTTGCCGTCCGCCTGCGACACGGCAAATATCGTCGTGACCCCGATCCGACTGCGGCTCGATCATTGCCGCTCCGGAGCGATACTCATAACCGGTGCGACATTGCGCAAAACCGGGTCCATCGAAATGGCGCTCACCGCCGATAAGCCCGTTATCTCTGCCGCTTTCGAAAACCCGCAGCGACCATGGACCAGACACCGAACCTATGATTGGCGCACCGGCAAATTCGGTACACCACCTGCGCAGGTATCACCCGTCAACGGTAATCCAACTGTTAGTGATAACTCATCCGTCAATGATAACGACGAATAAGCCCTACCAGCTTGCCTTGAACCTTGACGCGGTCTGGCCCGAAGATGCGGGTTTCATAGGCCGGATTGGCGGCTTCCAGCGCGATCGAGGCGCCCTTGCGGCGGAAGCGCTTCAGCGTTGCCTCTTCGTCGTCAACGAGCGCAACGACGATATCGCCGGGATTGGCTGTCGTCGAATTTCGGATGATGACCGTATCGCCATCGAAAATTCCGGCGTCGATCATCGAATCGCCCCTCACCTCCAGCGCATAATGCTCGCCGGAGCCGAGCATGTCGGCGGGAACGGTAATGTCATGTGTATTGTTCTGAATGGCGGAAATCGGAACGCCGGCAGCGATGCGCCCCATGACCGGTACCGATACCGAACTGTTGTGGTCGTCGTTTGCAACCTTTGCCGGGGCTGGCGGCGCGACCGGCTGGGGTTTGCCGAGACTGCCTTCGATAACACTCGGCGAAAAGCCGCGGCGTGGCTGCAGGCTCGAATTATAGGCGTCCGGCAGCTTGATGACTTCGAGCGCCCGCGCCCGATTCGGCAGGCGGCGGATGAAGCCACGTTCCTCGAGCGCCGTGATCAGACGGTGAATGCCGGATTTGGATGCCAGATCCAATGCGTCCTTCATCTCGTCGAAAGATGGCGGGACACCGGACTCCTTCATCCGCTCGTGAATGAAGAGAAGCAGTTCCTGCTGCTTGCGCGTCAACATCGTCTTGGAACCCCAAATCAAGAAAAATCGTGAAACAAATCCAGAACGGACACTATATGTTCCATATGTGTTCTGCAAGTGCTTAAATTTCAGTAAAGCTTCGCCGGGTCTGTCAAATAATTGCCGCTATCGCACGGATCGCTTGAAATTCCTCGGGAATTATATCCGCGCTAATTCATCGATAAATATGAGAAATGCCGCTTTGTTCGCTTTATGGACGCTTCACGTCAATCCCGCTCGGCGCATGTGCGGATGGAGACGACGACTGTCGCATAAGCCGGCTACAGTTGAGAATTAGTGCGCCCGCGTTCTTCTGCGCGTTCACGGCTTTGGCTTTGGTCTTGAATTGAGCATTGTATGGGCGCAAATCTGTTCTTGCGGGCAAACAAGGGAGGACCATGACTTTGTCACCGCATCCGTTGGATCATCTCGTGCTGCCGACCGTCAACATCGCTCTGGCGCGCGAGCGCCTGGGCAAGCTCGGCTTCACGGTGGCTCCGGATGCCCGCCATCCTTTCGGCACTGAAAATGCCTGTGTCTTCCTTGCCGATAAGACCTATCTCGAGCCTTTGGGCGTGGCATCGCAGGAGCAATGCGAGACGAGTATTGCCGATGGCAACGTCTTCGTCGCGCGTGACCAGGCTTATCGATTCCGCGTCGCCGAGGATGGATTTTCGGCCGTGGTTTTCGGCACCGACGATGCCGTCGACGACGACGAGCGTTTCAAGGCGGCCGCGATCTCGGCCGGGCGCATGCTTGATTTCTCGCGGCCGATGAAGATGCCGGACGGAACGGAAACCACGGCCGGCTTTCGTCTCGCATTTGCGGCGGATCTGCGCGCGCCGGATTTCCTGGCCTTCTGCTGTCAGCGTATCAATCCGCTGCCGGCCGATCGTGGCGCGCTCGAACGTCACGAAAACGGCGTGACCGGCATCGCGCGGGTGGCGCTTTCCGCGCTGACACCAGCGGTGTATCGCGGCTTTTTCGAAGAGATCGTTGGTGGTCCGCGAGTCCTCGAGCACTCCTTCGGCTTGACGATCAAGACGGCCAATGTCGATCTCGAACTTTTGTCGCCGGAAGGAATGGAGGCATTCTACGATTTGCCGGTTCATACCAGCGATCCCGGGCTGAGGGCGCGCGCAATCCTTTTCAAAACGCGCGATCTTTCCGTGACATCGTCGCATTTCGCTGCTAACGGCGTCACCTACACGCGTAAGAACAATCGTATACTGGCAAGGCTGGCGCCCGGACAGGGCGCATTGTTCGCCTTCGAGGAGATAGCATGAGCACGAATTCCGAAGTCACCGTCGGCGAGGGTGCCTCCAAGGTCCTCTTTTCCAACACCGCCAAGCTGTCGCTGATTGCCGGCCCCTGTCAGATGGAGAGCCGCGACCATGCATTCATGGTCGCCGGAGTCCTGAAGGAGCTCTGCGGCAAGCTCGGCATCGGCCTTGTCTACAAGTCCTCCTATGACAAGGCGAACCGGACCTCTCTGTCAGGCAAGCGCGGCATCGGTCTGGAAAAATCCATGGAAGTCTTTGCCGACCTCAAGAAGGAATACGGCTTTCCGGTTCTGACCGACATCCACACGGAAGAGCAATGCGCCGTCGTTGCCAAGACGGTCGATATCCTGCAGATCCCGGCTTTCCTGTCGCGCCAGACCGATCTGCTGGTTGCGGCCGCCAAGACCGGCCGTATTGTCAACGTCAAGAAGGGTCAGTTCCTCGCGCCCTGGGATATGAAGAACGTGCTTGCCAAGCTCAATGAAAGCGGCAATCCGAACATTCTTCTGTGCGAGCGCGGCGCCTCCTTCGGCTACAATACGCTGGTCTCCGACATGCGCTCGCTGCCGATCATGGCGGCTATGGGCGCGCCAGTGATCTTCGATGCGACCCATTCCGTGCAGCAACCCGGCGGGCAGGGCGGCTCTACCGGCGGTGACCGCCGATTCGTCGAGACGCTGGCGCGCGCCGCCGTTGCCGTCGGCGTGGCAGGTGTTTTTGTCGAGACGCATGAAGACCCGGACAATGCGCCCTCGGATGGCCCGAACATGGTTTATCTGAAGGACATGCCGCGGCTTCTGGAGAAGCTGCTGGCTTTTGATGCCGTGGCCAAGGCTTAAGAAATATCAGGCATTCAACAGGCTGACATGAATTTGCTTTACGCGGCCTGCAGGAGTGCCAAATCGGGGCGCGGATCGGCATTGAAATTTCCGTGCCTTCGATTAAGACGATTTAAATCGATTTATAAACCAGCGAGCAGGAAGCTATCATGACCGCAATCACCGACATTATCGCCCGCGAGATTCTCGACAGCCGTGGCAATCCGACCGTCGAAGTCGATGTCTACCTCGAAGACGGCAGCATGGGCCGCGCGGCGGTTCCGTCGGGTGCGTCGACCGGCGCGCATGAAGCCGTCGAGCTTCGCGATGGCGGCAAGCGCTACCATGGCAAGGGCGTCGAGAAGGCTGTCGAAGCCGTCAACTCGGAAATCTTCGATGCGATCGGCGGCATGGACGCTGAAAACCAGATCCAGCTCGACAACATCATGATCGAACTCGACGGCACGCCGAACAAGTCGCGCCTCGGCGCCAATGCTATCCTCGGCGTCTCGCTTGCCGTTGCCAAGGCCGCTGCCCAGAGCGCCAACCTGCCGCTCTACCGCTATGTCGGCGGCGCTCATGCCCGTCTCCTGCCGGTTCCGATGATGAACATCATCAACGGCGGCGCCCATGCCGATAACCCCATCGACTTCCAGGAATTCATGATCCTGCCGGTCGGCGCAGAATCCATCCGCGATGCCGTGCGCATGGGCTCGGAAATCTTCCACGTCCTCAAGAAGGAACTGGCATCGCAGGGGCACAACACCAATGTCGGCGACGAAGGCGGCTTCGCACCGGGCCTCTCCAGCGCTCCGGCAGCCCTCGACTTCATCATGAAGTCCATCGAAAAGGCCGGCTACAAGCCGGGCGAAGAAATCGCTCTTGGCCTCGATTGCGCCTCGACCGAATTCTTCAAGGACGGCAAGTACGTGCTTGAAGGCGAGGGCCGCACGCTGGAATCCGGCGCGATGGCCGAATACCTGGCGGAACTTGCCGCAAAGTACCCGATCGCTTCGATCGAAGACGGCATGGCTGAAGACGACTGGGAAGGCTGGAAGACGCTCACCGACCTGATCGGCAAGAAGACCCAGCTGGTCGGCGACGATCTGTTCGTCACCAACTCCGCTCGCCTGCGCGACGGTATCCGCATGGGCGTTGCCAACTCGATCCTCGTCAAGGTCAACCAGATCGGCTCGCTGACCGAGACCCTTGATGCCGTCGAAACCGCACACAAGGCCAACTATACCGCCGTCATGTCGCATCGCTCGGGCGAAACGGAAGATTCCACCATTGCCGATCTCGCCGTTGCCACCAACTGCGGTCAGATCAAGACCGGCTCGCTGTCGCGCTCCGACCGCCTCGCCAAGTACAACCAGCTCATCCGCATCGAAGAAGCTCTCGGCCCGCAGGCAAAGTATGCCGGCCGCTCCATTCTGCGTGGCTGATGCCTGATCCGCGGGATCTCCGGATCCGCGCGCCATTCCTATCTGAAATCGAACCACCGCGCCTTCGGGCGCGGTTTTTTGTTGGCCTGCGCAGTTAGAGTCAACGGACGGTTAATCTCTGCCGGGTAAATTAGCTCTAGGTGTTTGATTTGATGTGATCTTGTCCGAAGCGACATTGGCTCTGGAGTAAGATTGCTTAAAGCCAGAGCGTTTCGAGCGAGTATGTGGACAAAGTATCATAAGAAGAGAAAGTTCGGGCGTTTCATCCTTCCCGCCATCACCGTCGCCTTTGTGAGCTATTTCGGTTATCATTGCATCCATGGCGACTACGGCCTGAAGGCGACCGAAGTATTCGAGCAGCGCCGCGTCGATCGCGCCAAGGAATTGGCGGATCTGGTCGCCAAGCGCGAACACCTTGAAAAGGAGGTCACGCTCTTGAGTGACGGCTCCCTGGACAAGGACATGCTCGATCAATATGCGCGTTATCAGCTGACCTATTCTAAGGCGAACGAGATCGTCATCTTCAACAAATAGCCGTAATTAACCGAATTCCGGTTAATCGACTTTTCGCGAGTTATATCAATAACTTGCGGAGAATATGAGCCATGCAATTATAGCATTGCTGTGGCGGACAATCTTCCCTATGTTACGCCTCACCAAAAAACGAGGCTACTCACACAGGGAGGGTTGAATGGCGCCGCGAAAAAACGCGACCGTTTCCAGCCGTAAGACAGCATCAAGGCCTGCCAAGGAAACCAATGGCGGCCCGATCGCGGAGTTCGATCGTGATGCGGAGCTCAAGGCTTATCGTGAGATGCTCCTGATCCGCCGCTTCGAAGAGAAGGCCGGCCAGCTTTACGGCATGGGCTTCATTGGCGGTTTCTGTCACCTTTATATTGGTCAGGAAGCTGTCGTCGTCGGCATGCAGCTGGCGCTGAAGGATGGCGACCAGGTCATTACCGGCTATCGCGACCATGGGCATATGCTGGCAACCGGCATGAGCGCACGTGGCGTCATGGCTGAGCTGACCGGACGTCAGGGCGGCTATTCCCGAGGGAAGGGCGGCTCCATGCATATGTTCTCCAAGGAAAAGAATTTCTACGGCGGCCATGGCATCGTTGGCGCCCAGGTCTCGCTCGGCACCGGCCTCGGTTTTGCCAACTGGTATCGCGGCAATGACAATGTCAGCGTTGCCTATTTTGGCGATGGCGCCGCCAACCAGGGCCAGGTCTACGAAAGCTTCAACATGGCGCAGCTCTGGAAGCTGCCTGTCATTTTCGTGATCGAGAACAACCGCTACGCCATGGGCACCTCGACCGCTCGCGCCACCGCGCAGGCCGATTTCTCCAAGCGCGGTGCATCCTTCGGCATTCCCGGCATCCAGGTCGACGGCATGGACGTACGCGCCGTCAAGGCTGCGGCTGACGAAGCTGTCGCGCATTGCCGTTCCGGCAAAGGCCCGATCATCCTGGAAATGCTGACCTACCGTTATCGCGGTCACTCCATGTCCGATCCGGCCAAGTACCGTTCGAAGGATGAAGTGCAGAAGATGCGCTCCGAGCATGACCCGATCGAACAGGTCCGTATTCGCCTTCTCGAAAAGGGTTGGGCGAGCGAAGACGATCTGAAGGATATCGACAAGGATGTCCGGGACATCGTCGCAGACAGCGCCGATTTCGCCCAGAACGATCCGGAGCCGGATGCATCCGAGCTCTATACCGACATTCTGCTCTAAATCGGGGAGGGACACTATGCCCATCGACATTCTCATGCCCGCCCTTTCTCCGACAATGGAAGAGGGTACCCTTTCGAAATGGCTCAAGAAGGAAGGCGACAAGGTCGTTTCCGGTGATGTCATTGCCGAAATCGAAACCGACAAGGCCACCATGGAAGTGGAAGCCGTCGACGAAGGCACGATCGGCAAGCTGCTGATCGATGCCGGCACCGAAGGCGTCAAGGTCAACACCAAGATCGCCATCCTGTTGCAGGACGGTGAATCCGCCGACGCTATCTCTTCCGCCAAGGCCGCACCCGCAGCCGAGCCGGCAAAGACCGAAGCTCCTGCCGCCGCTCCGGCGCCTGCTGCTGCACCCGTTCCGGCCCAGCCGAAGGTTGCCGCAGCCGCTGACCCCGAAATTCCGGCCGGCACGGAAATGGTGTCGATGACGGTGCGTGAAGCACTGCGCGATGCAATGGCCGAAGAAATGCGCGCCAACCAGGACGTTTTCGTCATGGGTGAAGAAGTCGCGGAATACCAGGGCGCCTACAAGGTGACCCAGGGCCTGCTGCAGGAATTCGGCGCTCGCCGCGTAATCGACACTCCGATCACCGAGCACGGCTTTGCCGGTATCGGCGTCGGTGCTGCGATGGCCGGCCTTCGCCCGATCGTCGAGTTCATGACCTTCAACTTCGCCATGCAGGCGATCGACCAGATCATCAACTCCGCCGCCAAGACGCTCTATATGTCGGGCGGCCAGATGGGTGCTCCGATGGTGTTCCGCGGCCCGAACGGCGCGGCAGCCCGCGTCGGCGCTCAGCACAGTCAGGATTACGCGGCCTGGTACAGCCAGATTCCGGGCCTCAAGGTTGTCATGCCCTATACGGCAGCCGACGCCAAGGGCCTGCTGAAGGCTGCCATCCGCGATCCGAACCCGGTCATCTTCCTTGAAAACGAAATTCTCTACGGCCAGCACTTCGATGTGCCGAAGCTCGATAATTTCGTTCTGCCGATCGGCAAGGCCCGCATCCATCGTCCGGGCAAGGACGTCACGGTCGTCTCCTTCGGCATCGGCATGACCTACGCCACGAAGGCAGTCGCCGAGCTGGAAGCCCAGGGCATCGATGTCGAACTCATCGACCTGCGCACCATCCGCCCGATGGACCTGCCGACGATCATCGAATCGGTCAAGAAGACCGGCCGTCTGGTCACCGTCGAGGAAGGCTATCCTCAGTCCTCCGTCGGCACGGAAATCGCCACTCGCGTGATGCAGCAGGCCTTCGACTATCTCGATGCGCCGATCCTGACGATCGCTGGCAAGGACGTACCCATGCCATACGCCGCCAACCTCGAAAAGCTGGCGCTTCCGAGCGTCGCCGAAGTGGTCGATGCGGTGAAGGCCGTTTGCTACAAATAAGGGGAGGGCTCATCGATGCCTATCAACATCACCATGCCTGCCCTCTCGCCGACCATGGAAGAGGGCAACCTCGCCAAGTGGCTGGTCAAGGAAGGCGATAAGATCAAGTCTGGCGACGTGATCGCCGAGATCGAGACTGACAAGGCAACGATGGAAGTCGAGGCTGTCGATGAAGGCACCGTCGCGAAGATCGTCGTTCCGGCCGGCACCGAAGGCGTGAAGGTCAATGCCCTGATTGCCGTCATCGCCGCCGATGGCGAAGATGTTGCCGCTGCAGCATCCGGCGCTGGTGCCGCTGCTGCTCCGGCAGCCAAGGAAGCTCCGAAGGCGGAAGCCGCACCTGCGGCAGCTCCGGCTCCGGCAAGCGTTTCGGCTCCTGCGGCTGCACCTGCACCCGTTGCATCGGCTCCGACTGCAAACGACGGTCATCGCACCTTCGCGTCTCCGCTCGCACGCCGTCTTGCCAAGGAAGCCGGCATCGATGTGACAGCGGTTTCCGGCACCGGCCCGCATGGCCGCGTGGTCAAGAAGGATATCGAAGCTGCCGTTTCCGGCGGCACCGCCAAGGCTGCTCCTGTAACAGCACCGGCAGCACAGCCGGCCGCCGCCGCTGCTGCTCCGGCCGCTGCGAAGGGCATGTCCGACGACGCCGTGCTCAAGCTGTTCGAGCAGGGTTCCTACGAGCTCGTGCCGCATGACGGCATGCGCAAGACGATCGCCAAGCGCCTGCAGGAATCCAAGCAGACGATCCCGCACTTCTACGTCTCGGTCGATTGCGAACTCGACGCGCTGCTGGCTCTCCGCACGCAGCTCAACGATTCCGCTCCGAAGTCCAAGGATGGCGTGCCGGCCTACAAGCTCTCGGTCAATGACATGGTCATCAAGGCTCTGGCGCTGGCATTGCGCGATGTTCCGGATGCCAACGTGTCCTGGACCGACAGCAATATGGTCAAGCACAAGCATGCCGATGTCGGCGTTGCCGTGTCCATCCCGGGCGGCCTGATCACGCCGATCATCCGCAGCGCCGAGCAGAAGACGCTCTCGACCATCTCCAACGAGATGAAGGACTACGGCAAGCGCGCCAAGGAGCGCAAGCTGAAGCCTGAGGAGTATCAGGGCGGTACGACCGCGGTGTCTAACATGGGCATGATGGGCGTCAAGAATTTCGCCGCCGTCGTCAACCCGCCGCATGCGACCATCCTGGCCGTCGGCGCGGGCGAACAGCGCGTCATCGTCAAGAAGGGCGAAATGGCGATTGCCACCGTGATGACCGTCACGCTGTCGACCGACCATCGCGCCGTTGACGGTGCGCTCGGTGCTGAGCTCCTGGCAGCCTTCAAGGGCTACATCGAAAATCCGATGGGGATGCTCGTCTGAGCCTTGTCGCGACACGGAGGCGTGAATGACCAAGACTGTTCTGTGTTACGGCGACTCGCTGACATGGGGCTACAGCGCCGAGACGATCGGCCGTCATGCCTTTGAAGATCGGTGGCCGAGCGCGCTGCAAAAGGCGCTCGGCAGCCAGGTGCGCGTCATCCCGGAAGGGTTGAACGGTCGCACGACGGCTTTCGACGATCACCTCGCCGATTGCGATCGCAACGGCGCGAGAATCCTGCCGACGATCCTGCAGAGCCACAATCCGCTCGATCTCGTGATCCTCATGCTCGGCACCAACGATATGAAACCGGTTGTGGCCGGCTCGGCGTTCGCCGCTTTGCAGGGCATCAGCCGGCTGGTCCAGCTCGTGCGCAATCACGCCTGGGGGTTCGACTACGAGGTGCCCGATATCCTTATCGTTGCCCCGCCGGCAATCACCGAAACGGCCAATCCGGCCTTTGCGGCGAGCTATCTCGGCGCGGTCAAGGAATCGAACAAGCTGCCGACGCTCTACAGAGATCTGGCCGACGAGCTCGGCTGCGGCTTCTTCGACGCTAATACGGTCGCTGTGACCACGCCGCTCGATGGCGTTCATCTCGATGCGGAAAACACCCGGGCGCTCGGTCGCGGCCTCGAGCCGATCGTGCGGATGATGCTCGGTCTCTGATAGATTCAAGGCGCCGGCTCCGATCCGCCGCCAGCAATAAGGCAGGAAACACATGGCTGAGAATTACGACGTCATTATCATCGGCTCTGGTCCCGGCGGTTATGTCGCCGCCGTGCGCGCCGCCCAGCTTGGCCTGAAGACCGCGATCGTCGAGCGCGAGCACCTGGGCGGCATCTGCCTCAACTGGGGCTGCATACCCACAAAGGCGCTGCTTCGCTCGGCCGAAATTCTCGATCATTCCAACCATCTGAAGGATTACGGCCTCGTTCTCGAAGGCAAGGTCAGCGCGGATGTGAAGGCCGTCGTTGCCCGCTCGCGCGGTGTCTCCGCCCGTTTGAATGCCGGCGTCGGCTTCCTGATGAAGAAGAACAAGGTCGACGTCATCTGGGGCGAAGCCAAGATCACCAAGGCTTCGACCGGCGCTCAGCCCGGCGAGATCGTCGTCGGCAAGTCGACCAAGCCGGTTGTCGAGCCGCAGCACCCGCTGCCGAAGAACGTCAAGGGTGAGGGCACCTACACTGCCAAGCATATCATCGTCGCCACCGGCGCCCGCCCGCGCGCGCTGCCCGGCATCGAGCCGGACGGCAAGCTGATCTGGACCTATTTCGAAGCACTGAAGCCGGACTTCCTGCCGAAGTCGTTGCTCGTCATGGGCTCGGGCGCGATCGGCATCGAATTCGCAAGCTTCTATCGCTCCATGGGTGTCGACGTCACAGTCGTCGAAGTCATGCCGACCGTCATGCCGGTGGAAGATGCCGAAATCTCCGGCATCGCCCGCAAGCAGCTCGAAAAGCGCGGCCTGAAGATCTTCACCAAGGCGAAGGTCACGAAGGTCGATAAGGCCGCCAACAGCGTCACCGCCCATGTCGAAACCGAAGACGGCAAGGTTCAGCAGATCGTTGCCGACCGCATGATCTCGGCCGTCGGCGTGCAGGGCAACATCGAAAATCTCGGACTTGAAGCGCTCGGCGTGAAGACCGACCGCGGCTGCGTCGTCATCGACGGCTACGGCAACACCAACGTTCCCGGCATTTATGCCATCGGCGATGTTGCCGGTCCTCCGATGCTGGCGCACAAGGCCGAGCACGAGGGCGTCGTCTGCATCGAGAAGATCGCCGGCCTGCCGAACGTTCATCCGACGGACAAGAGCAAGGTTCCGGGCTGCACCTATTGCCAGCCGCAAGTCGCCTCCGTCGGCCTGACCGAAGCCAAGGCAAAGGAACTCGGCCGCGATATCCGCGTCGGCCGCTTCTCCTTCGCCGCCAACGGCAAGGCAATTGCTCTCGGCGAGGACCAGGGACTCTGCAAGGTCATCTTCGACAAGAAGACCGGCGAACTGCTCGGCGCGCATATGGTCGGCGCAGAGGTTACCGAACTCATCCAGGGCTTCGTCGTCGCCATGAACCTGGAGACGACGGAAGAAGAGCTGATGCACACGATCTTCCCGCATCCGACCGTTTCGGAAACGATGAAGGAAGCGGTGCTGGACGCCTACGGCCGGGCGCTGAACGCTTGATAATTTCCTGCCATGCCCTTTATCCAAAGGGTGGAAATCAGGAAAGGAAATCAACATGTCTATAGCGGCTCAAGGTTGGATCGTCTTTCTTCTCATCGGGCTGGTCGCGGGGTTTCTCGCGAGCCTGATCGTCGGAGGCGGCGGGCTCATCGGTTGCCTGGTGAGCGGCGTGATCGGAGCGTTCGTTGGCGGCTTCCTGTTTCACTATTTCGGGATTTCGCTCGGCATTGAAAATGCGCTTGTGGTGGAGATCATCCATGCCACCGTCGGTGCGATCATCGTGGTGCTTTTGGCGAGATTGATCGTCTAGGGCACCCTAGCAATACGCCTGGAACGAGGGTTTGATGGAAAGTGTCGGTTGGCTGGGTCTGATCATCATCGGCGGTCTCGCGGGTTGGCTCGCGGGCAAGCTGATGGATGCGCGCTACGGTATCATCCTGAACATCATCCTCGGTATCGCCGGCTCGGTGGTCGCGGCGGGACTTCTGGTCGCCCTGCATGTCGGCGTGCCCGGCGGTCGGCTCGGCTTTTTCATCACCGGTTTCATTGGTGCATGCATTCTGATATTCCTCGCCAAATTCGCCCGGCGATGAAGGGCCGCAGGTAGCGGCGGAAAGTAGACGTTTCATGGTCACGATTCTCGACACGATCAACCCGGATGCAAAGCGCATCAGGCATCCGGAGAAGGCGCACAAGCCGGATACGGAAGTCCTGCGCAAGCCGGACTGGATCCGCGTCAAGGCGCCGACATCCAAGGGCTATGCCGAGACCCGTTCGATCGTGAAGGAGCATAAGCTGGTCACGGTCTGCGAGGAGGCAGGTTGCCCGAATATCGGTGAATGCTGGGACAAGAAGCACGCCACCTTCATGATCATGGGCGAGATCTGTACCCGCGCCTGTGCCTTCTGCAATGTCGCGACCGGCAAACCGAATGCGCTCGACATGGCCGAGCCCGAAAATGTCGCCAAGGCCGTCAAGGAAATGGGCCTCAGCCACGTCGTCATCACGTCCGTCGACCGCGACGATCTGGCGGACGGCGGCGCCGAGCATTTCGAGAAGGTGATCTGGGCGATCCGGGCCGCGTCGCCGACGACCACGATCGAAATCCTGACACCGGACTTCCTGAAGAAGCCGGGTGCGCTGGAGCGCGTCGTCGCCGCCAAGCCCGATGTCTTCAACCACAACATGGAAACCGTCGCGGGTAATTATCTGACCGTGCGTCCCGGCGCGCGCTACTTCCATTCGATCCGCCTGCTGCAGCGGGTCAAGGAACTGGATCCGACCATGTTCACGAAGTCAGGCATCATGGTCGGCCTCGGCGAAGAGCGCAACGAAGTGCTGCAGCTGATGGACGACCTGCGCACCGCCGATGTCGATTTCCTCACGATCGGCCAGTATCTGCAGCCGACGCGCAAGCATCATCAGGTGATGAGCTTCGTGACGCCGGAAGAGTTCAAATCCTATGAGACGGTCGCCTATACCAAGGGCTTCCTGATGGTAGCTTCCAGCCCGCTCACCCGCTCGTCGCATCATGCCGGCGACGATTTCGAGCGGCTGCGTGCCGCCCGCGAAAAGAAGCTGCTGCTCGCTGCCGAGTAAGCGCGCCAAGATTACATCTTGCCATTCGAACGAACCGCGGCGATTGTGCCGCGGTTTTTGTTCGCGCCGTCATCTCTTTGTCATCGACGCGGCCTAGGGAACACGCCGCCGTTTGTTACCGGTTTCGGCGCTTTAGATGAGACAATGGAGCTGGACCGTGGAGCAGATCGTCGCGCCGCAGGTGCTGTCTTGCACCGTTGACATGAATGAAGGGGCTGCCCTTCTCAAAAAGGCGAATCGCATTCTCGTCATGGGTTGCTCCGGTGGCGGCAAGTCGACGCTGTCGCAGAAGATTGCTGCCCGTTTCGACCTCACCTATATCTCGGTTGATCGGGACATATTGTGGCTGCCGGGCTGGGTTCAGCGCGACAAGACCGAGCAGCGTTCCCTCATCCTCTCCATGATTGAAGGCGAGCGATGGGTCATGGACGGCACGAATCCCTCGACGTTCGATATTCGTCTGCCGCGCACCGATTTCGTCATCTGGGTGCGGATGCCGCGATTGCTTTGCATTTGGGGTGCCGTCTCGCGATGGCTCAAATGGATCGGGCGCACGCGGCCTGAGATGGCGCCCGGATGCAAAGAGAAGATCGATTGGGAGTTCCTGCGTTTCATCTGGACGTTCGAGGAGAAATTTACGCCCCGCGTCGTCGCCGCCCTTGTCGAGCACGGCCCCGATGTGCCTGTTTTACAGCTGAAATCCCGCGGCGAAATGCGTCAGCTTCTTGATCTTCTTGGCCGTCCTGCTTAATTGCGGCTCATGCCTCAATTCGAAACTCATCGCCCCGTTCCGCATTCGCCCGACCAGATGTTCGACCTCGTCGCCGACGTGGAACGCTATCCCGAATTCTTGCCGCTTTGCGAGGCGCTGACGATCCGGAGCCGCAAGGAGCGGGACGGCAAGACCTTGCTCGTTGCCGATATGACCGTCGGTTATAAGGCGATCCGCGAGACCTTCACGACACAGGTGCTGCTGAACAAGGCGGAGCGCGCGATCGACGTGAAATACATCGACGGCCCGTTCAAATATCTCGATAATCGCTGGCGCTTCACGCCGTCGGAAAATGGCGGCTGCAGCATCGATTTCTTCATCGATTATGAGTTCAAGAGCCGCATCCTCGGCGCCTTGATGGGATCGATGTTCGATCGCGCCTTCCGCATGTTTACGGATGCCTTCGAGACGCGGGCAAACAAGATCTACGCTTGAGGCGCGATCTCGGCGCTATTTGCCGAGCGCGACCAGCATCTCCAGCGCCGTATGCAACGTGGCGAGCCGAACCTTGTCGCGGCCGATATCGCCATAGCGCATTTCACGATGGATGAGCGCGCCGCTGCGCGCCTTGGCTGCGAGATGGACGAGCCCGACGGGCTTTTCCGCGGAGCCGCCGCCCGGACCGGCAATACCGGTCACCGCCACGGCAAAGTCTGCACGGGAGCGGAAGAGGGCGCCATGCACCATCTGCAGCGCCGTTTCCTTCGAAACAGCGCCGAACTGCGCAAGCGTCTGTTCCTGGACGCCAAGCATCTCCATCTTGGCGGTATTGGTGTAGGTCACGAAGCCGCGATCGACGACGGCAGAGGAGCCGGGGATTTCCGTCAGCGCTCCGGCGATCAGTCCACCGGTGCAGGATTCGGCCGTGGCGACCATCCAGCCCTTTGCCGCGAAATCCGTGACGATCTCTTTTGCGAGCGCGAGAATCTCATCCGGAAAATGCGTCATGCCTTGCCTCCGCGATAGACGACGGTTGCGGTCGCGATGGCTGCGATGCCTTCGCGACGGCCGACGAAGCCGATCTTCTCGTTCGTCGTTGCCTTGACGGAGCAGCGATCGATGCTGATGCCCAGAAATTCCGAAAGTTTGGCGCGCATTGCGTCGCGATGCGGCCCGACTTTCGGCGCTTCGGCGATCAGCGAGACGTCCGCATTCATGATGGTGCCGCCGCGCTCGCGAACGATCTTTGCCGCGTGCTCGATGAATATGCGGGACGGGGCGCCTTTCCACTGCGGATCGGAAGGTGGGAAATGGTCGCCGATATCGCCGGCGCCGCATGTGGCGAGCAACGCGTCCGTCAGGGCGTGCAGGGCCACATCGGCATCCGAGTGCCCCTTCAGCTTCTGGTCATGCGGAATGAAGACGCCGCAAAGCGTCACGCCGTCGCCGGGTTCCAGCTGGTGCACGTCATAGCCATTGCCGGTGCGTACGTCGGGCAGCAGGCCGGCACTCAGCTTTTCATCGGCCATGGCAATATCCCTCTTGATGGTCAGTTTCACATTGTCGGCGCTGCCGGTCACGAGCGTTACCGGCAGATTGCACCATTCCGCGATTGCCGCATCGTCGGTGAAATCTGTTCTGCCGTCGGCCTCCGCCTTTTCGTGCGCGGCAAGAATATCGGCAAAGCGAAATGATTGCGGCGTCTGCGCGGCGTGAAGCCCGTCGCGGGGGACGGTTTCGACGACCAGCCTGTTTGCGTCGCCGCGCTTCAGTGTATCGGTGACAGGCATGGCAGGCAGCACGGCCGGCGCGCCCTCTACAAGCGCCGTGGCGACGCGATCCAGCAGATCGTGGTCGAAGAAGGGGCGCACGGCATCATGGATCATGACATGAGTCACGCCGCTGCCCTTCAGCTGCCGAAGTCCCGCAAGCACGGATTGCTGGCGTGTCGTGCCGCCGAAGGCTATCTCGACCTCGGGCAGGCCGGCGACCTGCTCCAGTGCCGCCTGAAGCAGATTTTCGTCGTCGCGATGGATGACGACGACGGTCTTCGCTGTCTGCGGCCATGTCACGAATCTTTCAAGCGTATGCGCAATAACCGCTCTGCCGCCGATCGGGCGATATTGCTTGGGGCCTTCTTCAGGAGAGCCCGCCCGTTCGCCGCGCCCGGCGGCAACGATCACGATTCCCACCGACAGCGGTTGCGTTGAATGCATTTGCGTCATAACCCCCGAAAAATAAAGGCTCGTCTCCGGAATGGCTTTGAAAAGCGCGGAGCTTTCTTTTGAACAAGCACATGCTAAATAGATCGCCAAACGGGATCTTGCTGAAGCAGGGTCTATCGCCTCGACTGAGTATTTTCCAGCATCTGCCCAAAAAATATCGGGAATCTCCAAACCCCCTTGGCAAACTTTCAAAGCGTGTCTAAAAATAGTGCAGATGTATGGTGTGCCCGAAAGATAATCATTTGCTTTCTTCCCAACTTGCAGCTCCGTTTTCCATCGGTTCCGTATCCATCCGAAATCGCGTGATTCTAGCGCCGATGTCTGGTGTGACCGATCTGCCCTTCCGGCAGCTTGCATTGCGTTACGGCGCCGGCCTGGTCGTTACCGAAATGGTCGCCAGCCGCGAACTTGTGCAGGATACGGCCGAATCCTGGGCGCGTTTGAAGAGCGCGGGATTGAAGCCGCATATGGTGCAGCTCGCCGGCCGTGAGGCGCATTGGATGGCCGAGGCGGCGAAGATTGCTGCCGACAATGGTACCGATATCATCGATATCAATATGGGGTGCCCGGCCAAGAAGGTGATCGGCGGCTATTCCGGCTCGGCGCTGATGCGCGATCCTGACCATGCGCTGACCCTGATCGAAGCAACCGTTCGTGCGGTGGACATCCCCGTGACGCTGAAGATGCGGCTCGGCTGGGATGAGAATTCCATCAACGCGCCGGATATCGCGCGCCGTGCCGAAGAGGCCGGTATCCAGCTCGTCACCATTCATGGTCGCACGCGCATGCAGTTCTATGAGGGCAGGGCGGATTGGGGTGCGATCCGCGCCGTGCGCGATGCAGTCTCCATTCCGCTTGTCGCCAATGGCGATGTCGAGACGGCCGAAGACGCGCGGGAAATCCTGCGGCGCTCCGGGGCCGACGCCGTCATGATCGGCCGTGGCTGCCAGGGTCGTCCGTGGCATGCCGGCGTTCTGGCCGGTCATCGCGAGCCGGGCCGGGAGGAGATCGTCGAGATCGCGCTCGAACATTATCGCATGATGCTGGAGTTTTATGGTGAAGCGGTCGGCATTCGCCATGCCCGCAAGCATCTGGCCTGGTATCTCGATCGCTATGCGCCGGCGACGACAGATGCCGACAAGGCGAAAATCATGACGTCGAAATCGAGCGGTGAGGTGGCTGCGTCGTTCTATGCCGCGCTGCAGGCAGGCGCTGATCTCGCCCAATGCGTCCAGGAGGCTGCATGACTTCGAAATCCAGCTCCGGCGCCGGGGACGTCTCGGCCAATTCGGTCGCCATGGCCGTTCTCAACGCGATCCAGAACCCCGTGGTCATGGTCGATGAGGTCGGGCTGATTGCCTTTGCCAATTGGGAGGCGGAAGCCTTCTTCGGCGCCAGCGCCTCGCATCTGTCACGTTACAAGATTTCGACCTTCATCCCCTTCGGCAGCCCGCTGCTGGCGCTGATCGATCAGGTGCGCGAGCGCCGCGCTCCGGTCAACGAATATCGCGTCGATCTGAGTTCGCCACGCCTGGGGCAAGACAAGCTGGTGGATATCTATGTTGCGCCGGTTTCCAGCGAGCCCGGCTCCGTGGTCGTCGTATTCCAGGAACGCTCCATGGCCGACAAGATCGACCGGCAGCTGACGCACCGCGCCGCCGCCCGCTCGGTCACCGGGCTTGCCTCCATGCTGGCGCATGAGATCAAGAACCCGCTCTCGGGCATTCGCGGCGCCGCTCAGTTGCTCGAGCAGTCGGTCGAGGACGACGATCGCGCGCTGACGCGCCTCATCTGCGACGAGACCGACCGCATCGTCTCGCTGGTCGACCGCATGGAGGTTTTCTCCGACGAGCGGCCGGTCGCTCGGGTCCCCGTCAACATCCATTCCGTGCTCGATCATGTGAAGGCGGTTGCCAAGGCTGGCTTTGCCCGCAACATCAAGCTTTCCGAGAATTACGACCCGTCGCTGCCGGCGGTCTTCGCAAACCGGGACCAGCTCGTGCAGGTCTTCCTCAATCTGGTGAAGAATGCCGCCGAGGCGGTTGGCGATCGGCAGGACGGCGAGATTATGTTGACGACGGCCTATCGCCCCGGCATCCGGCTCTCGGTCGCCGGCACTCGCGAGAAAATTTCCTTGCCGCTGGAATTCTGCGTCATCGACAACGGTCCGGGCGTACCGTCCGATCTCGTGCCGCATCTCTTCGATCCGTTCATCACCACGAAGACGAACGGAACCGGCCTCGGCCTTGCGTTGGTCGCCAAAATTATCGGCGACCACGGCGGCATTGTCGAATGCGACAGCCAGAACCATCGCACCACTTTCCGCGTTTTGATGCCCGCCTCCAAGGGCATCACCTCTGAAGATGCCCCCCTTCCGAACTCTACAGGGACTACTCGATGACAGCCACGATCCTTGTCGCCGATGACGATGCGGCCATCCGCACCGTGCTCAACCAGGCTCTGAGCCGCGCGGGTTATGATGTACGCATTACATCCAACGCCGCCACGCTCTGGCGCTGGGTCTCGGCCGGCGAAGGCGACCTCGTCGTAACCGACGTCGTCATGCCTGATGAAAACGCATTCGACCTGCTGCCGCGCATCAAGAAGGCGAGGCCGGACCTGCCCGTGCTCGTCATGAGCGCACAGAACACGTTCATGACAGCAATCAAGGCGTCTGAAAAGGGCGCTTACGATTACCTTCCGAAACCGTTCGACCTGACGGAGCTGATCGCGATCGTCGGTCGTGCCCTGTCCGAGCCGAAGCGCAAGCCGGCGAAGCTCGATGACGACATGCAGGACGGCATGCCGCTCGTGGGACGTTCGGCCGCGATGCAGGAAATCTACCGCGTGCTCGCGCGCCTGATGCAGACCGATCTCACGCTGATGATCACTGGCGAATCCGGCACCGGCAAGGAGCTGGTGGCGCGCGCGCTGCATGATTACGGCAAGCGCCGCAATGGGCCTTTCGTCGCCATCAACATGGCCGCGATCCCGCGCGATCTGATCGAATCCGAGCTGTTCGGCCATGAGAAGGGCGCTTTCACCGGCGCGCAGACCCGCTCGACCGGCCGTTTCGAGCAGGCCGAGGGTGGTACGCTGTTCCTCGACGAAATCGGCGACATGCCGATGGATGCGCAGACGCGTCTGCTGCGCGTGCTGCAGCAGGGCGAATATACGACCGTCGGCGGCCGCACGCCGATCCGCACCGATGTCCGCATCGTTGCCGCCACCAACAAAGACCTGAAGCAAGCGATCAATCAGGGTCTGTTCCGTGAGGATTTGTACTACCGCCTCAACGTCGTGCCGTTGCGCCTGCCGCCGCTGCGTGATCGCGCCGAAGACATTCCCGATTTGGTGCGTCATTTCATTCAGCAGGCCGAGAAGGAAGGGCTTGGTTCCAAGCGCTTCGACCAGGAAGCACTCGAACTGATGAAGGCCTATCCCTGGCCGGGCAACGTCCGCGAGCTGGAAAACCTCATTCGCCGGCTGATGGCGCTCTATCCGCAGGATGTCATCACGAGGGAAATCATCGACGCGGAACTGCGGGCCGATGTGCCTGACAGCCCGATTGAAAAAGGCCCGGTCCGCACCGGCTCCATGACCATCGCGCAGGCGGTGGAAGAAAACATGCGGACCTATTTCGCCGGATTCGGCGATAATCTCCCACCGCCCGGCCTTTACGACCGCGTGTTGACGGAAATGGAGTATCCGCTGATTCTTGCGGCGTTGACCGCGACGCGCGGCAATCAGATCAAGGCCGCCGATCTTTTGGGCCTCAACCGCAATACGTTGCGCAAAAAGATCAGAGAACTGGGAGTTTCGGTTTACAGAAGCTCCCGAACGGCTTGACAATGCGATCCGGTGCGTTGCATTTTCGCCACAATGCGTTGCTTAAAGGTCACGCAGTTGATTCGTCGTCTTTGCAGTGGCGATTCGTTTGACCTGCTCTTCGGGAAACGGGAGTTCGTCAGATTTTTCAGCCTGTTACAAGGGTGACGTGAAGTAAAGGTTTCGCTCTTGTGCGAAACCGAACGACAGTTCCCGCCTCTGCCAGTCGCGCACATGAATGCCAAATAGCGGCGGTGCGATTTTGATCAGGGCGCCGATAGTCGCTCGGGCGTGGAGATTGATGGGAATGATGCAGGACGCGGTGTCGCCGGCGGCGAGCGACGAGGCGGTTGTCAAGGTGACGGACCGTCGTGCTTCCTTCGCCCTGCCGGGTCTGATCCTGGCCGGCGGCGCGCTTCTGTGCGCCATCGCGACCTTGCTGATGCTCCTCGGGCTGACGCCGATCGCCCCGACGTCCTCCGTCGTCTTCACCTCGGTCGTGATCAACGGCCTGTTCGTGCTTGGCCTGATTGCCTTGATCGCCCGCGAAGTTGCACGCCTGATGAAGGCGCGCAGCCGTGGCCGCGCCGCGGCGCGACTCCATATCCGCATCGTCGTCCTTTTCTCGATCGTGGCGATCACGCCGGCCATCCTCGTCGCCATCGTTGCCAGCCTGACGCTCAATGTCGGCCTCGACCGCTGGTTCGGCGTGCGTACGCAGCAGATCATCAGTTCCTCGCAGAACGTCGCGCAAGCCTATCTGATGGAGAATGCGAGCTATCTGCAGGGGCAGACCGTGTCGATGGCGAACGATCTGGAGCGCAATCGCTCGCTCTTCAGCCTCGACCGCACCGGCTTTGCCGACCTGATGACCCGCCAGGCGCGGGGTCGTGGCTTGCTGGGCGCCTTCCTCGTGCGTCGCGACGGCACCGCCATCGTCCAGGCCGAGATCAAGACCGAGCGGCCGCTGCCGGCCATTCCGAAAGATGCGCTTGATTCCTCGGCCAACGGGCAGCCGACGCTCATTCCGCCAGGGGTGACCAACCTCGTCGGCGCAGTCATCAAGCTCGATGAAATTCCCGGCTCGTTTCTTTACACCGTGCGTGCCGTCGATCCGCGCGTCATGAACGCCATGCGGATGGTGGAAGATAACACCGTCGAATACAAGGCGATGGAAGAAGGGCGCATGTCGCTCCAGATCGCCTTCGCCGTTCTTTACATCGGCTTTGCGCTCATTGTGCTGCTGGCAGCGATCTGGACCGCCATCGCGATCGCCGACCGTATCGTCAGGCCGATCCGCCTCCTCATCAGTGCCGCCGATAATGTCGCCTCGGGCAACATGAATGTACTGGTGCCTGTGCGTTCGGCCGATGGTGACGTCGGCAGCCTGTCTCGCACCTTCAACAAGATGATCTCGGAAATCCGCACACAGCGTGATGAAATCCTTGAGGCGAAGGACGAGGTCGATGACCGTCGCCGCTTCATCGAGGCCGTTCTGTCAGGCGTGACGGCCGCCGTGATCGGCGTCGAGCATGATCGGCGCATCACCATCGTGAATACTTCGGCCGAAGATCTGCTGACGCTCAAGAGCGACGAGCTTATCGGCAAGAACCTGTCGGAAATTTCCCCCGAGGTCGATCAGGTCGTGACCGAGGCGACGACGCGCCATCGCAGCGATTTCCGCAAGCAGATCAGCCTTGTTCGCGGTGGAACGGTGCGCACGCTCAGCGTCCAGGTGACGCGCGAGGAATCGCGCGATGCCAATGAATCCTATGTGATTACGCTCGACGACATCACCGATCTGGTCATCGCGCAGCGCTCGACCGCCTGGGCCGACGTCGCGCGCCGCATCGCGCATGAAATCAAGAACCCGCTGACGCCGATCCAGCTGTCGGCGGAGCGCATCCGCCGTCGTTTCGGCAAGAACATCGCCGATGCCGACCGTCCGGTCTTCGACCAGTGCACGGATACGATCATCCGGCAGGTGGGCGATATCGGCCGCATGGTCGACGAATTCTCCTCCTTTGCCCGCATGCCGAAGCCGACCATGGAGCCGACCGACCTGCGCGATATTCTGCGCGACGCCGTGTTCCTGCGTGAAATGGGCAACAACCATGTCAAATTCGAGCGTGAGCTGGGCGACGAACGGCTGGAGGGCATGTTCGATGCGCGAATGCTCGGGCAGGCCTTCGGCAATCTCATCAAGAATGCCGTTGAGGCGATCGAAGGCGTGCCGAGCGATCAGGCGCGCGAGCAGCCGAAGGTCCTGGTGCGTTCGTCCCTGGATCCGGAGCGGGATCGTTTCACCGTCGATGTCATCGATAATGGCCGCGGCCTGCCGGTGGAGAACCGGCACAGCATTCTCGAACCCTACATGACCATGCGCGAGAAGGGCACCGGCCTCGGTCTCGCCATCGTCAAGAAGATCATTGAAGACCATGGCGGGCAGATCGAACTCCACGACGCGCCGGCCGATTTCGACCAGGGCAGGGGAGCCATGATCCGCGTGCATCTGCCACGCCGTGAGCAGGCCACCATCGCTCAGACAGCAAGTGACAAGGAAAGCGTCTATGGCATCTGACATTCTCGTAGTGGACGACGAGGAAGACATTCGCGAAATCGTTTCGGGAATTCTTTCGGATGAAGGGCACGAAACCCGCACGGCGCATGACAGCGACAGCGCGCTCGCCGCGATTTCCGATCGTGCGCCGCGGCTGATCTTCCTCGATATCTGGATGCAGGGCAGCAAGCTCGATGGTCTGGCGCTGCTGGACGAGATCAAGACGCGTCATCCGGAACTGCCCATCGTCATGATCTCCGGTCACGGCAATATCGAGACGGCCGTCTCCGCCATCAAGCGCGGCGCCTTCGACTTCATCGAAAAGCCGTTCAAGGCCGATCGTCTGATCCTGATTGCCGAGCGCGCCCTGGAGAATTCCAAGCTGAAGCGCGAGGTTTCCGAGCTGAAGCGTCGCACCGGCGATGCCGTGGAGCTGATCGGCACCTCTGTTGCCGTTTCGCAGTTGCGCCAGACGATCGACAAGGTGTCCCCCACCAACAGCCGTGTCATGATCTTCGGCCCATCCGGTTCCGGCAAGGAACTTGTTGCCCGCATGGTGCACAAGAAGTCGACCCGCGCCAACGGTCCCTTCGTGGCACTGAACGCCGCGACGATTACGCCGGAGCGGATGGAAATCGCCCTCTTCGGCACCGAAGGTTCGCCGGGGCAGGCGCGCAAGATCGGCGCTTTGGAAGAGGCCCATCGCGGTATCCTCTATCTCGACGAAGTCGGCGAAATGCCGCGCGAGACGCAGAACAAGATCCTGCGTGTGCTTGTCGATCAGCAGTTCGAGCGCGTCGGCGGCTCCAAGCGCGTCAAGGTGGACGTCCGCATCATTTCGTCCACGGCCTATAATCTCGAGAGCCGCATTGCCGAGGGGTTGTTTCGCGAGGATCTCTATCATCGCCTAGCCGTCGTGCCCGTGCGTGTACCCGCCCTTGCCGAACGCCGGGAGGACATTCCCTTCCTCGTCGATCAGCTGATGCGTCAGATTTCCGAGCAGGCCGGCATTCGTCCGCGCCGGATCGGCGATGACGCCATGGCCGTGCTGCAGGCGCATGACTGGCCGGGCAACATCCGCCAGCTGCGCAACAATATCGAGCGGTTGATGATTCTAGCACGCTCGGATGGCGCGGAAACGCCGATCACGGCTGAGATGCTGCCGACCGACCTCGGCGACATGCTGCCGAAGGTATCCGCCAAGAACGATTATCACATCATGACGCTGCCATTGCGCGAAGCGCGCGAGATGTTCGAGCGCGATTATCTCATCGCCCAGATCAACCGCTTTGGCGGCAATATCTCACGCACCGCGGAATTTGTCGGCATGGAACGTTCGGCGCTGCATCGCAAGCTGAAGTCGCTGGGCGTCTGACCGGCCGCTCCATACGTGAATATCATAGAATTCTGATCAGGGGCTTCCATGCCGAGAATAGCTTATGTCAACGGCCGCTACGTCAAGCATGGCGATGCCATGGTGCATATCGAGGATCGCGGCTATCAGTTCGCCGATGGCGTCTATGAGGTTTGTGAGGTTCGCCATGGCGTGATCGTCGACATGACGCGCCATCTCGATCGCCTCAACCGCTCGCTCAGCGAGCTGCGCATCGCCTGGCCGATGACGCGCCCGGCGCTGGTCCTCGTGATTCGCGAGACGCTACGCCGCAATCATGTCCGCAACGGCTTGTTCTATCTTCAGGTGACGCGCGGCGTTGCCCGGCGCGATCACGTCTTCCCGCCGGCCGACACGCCATCTTCCATCGTCGTCACCGCCAAGAGCACCGATCAGTCCGTGATTGCCAGGAAAAATGCCGATGGCATCAGGGCGATCACCGTCCGCGACAATCGCTGGGACCGGGTCGATATCAAGTCCGTCGGCTTACTTCCGAATGCCATGGCCCGCCAGCAGGCCAAGGAGGCCGGCGCGCAGGAAGCGATCTATATCGACCATAACGGCATGGTGAAGGAAGGGGCCGCGACCAACGTCTGGATCGTCGATCATGACGGCAATCTCGTCACCCGCCCAGCCGAGCACGGCATTCTGCGCGGCATCACCCGTACGACCCTGATGGATGTCGCAGCGAAACTCGGCGTGACGATTGTCGAACGATTCTTCTCGGTCGAGGAGATGATGAAGGCCCGCGAAGTCTTCATCACCGCGGCCACAAGTATCTGTTTTCCGGTCATTTCTATCGATGGAGAGACCATTGCCAACGGTCATCCGGGCAGCATGTCACAGAAAATTCGTGAAGCCTTTTTCGACGTTGCGGAAAAGACCGCGATTTGATACCAACATTCGCTGGGGGGAGAGAATGAGGGTATCTCCTGTCCGGGACCTCTGTATATCATGACATTTAACCGACCTGGGTCGGCAAAAAAGAAAGAAGCGGCGCGATGGCGGAACGTTCTCAAAACTTGCAGGACTTGTTTCTCAATACTGTTCGCAAGCAAAAGATTTCACTGACAATTTTCTTGATTAACGGCGTGAAGCTCACCGGTGTCGTGACCTCGTTCGACAATTTCTGTGTCCTGCTCCGCCGCGACGGCCATTCGCAGCTCGTCTACAAGCATGCGATCTCGACGATCATGCCGGGTCAGCCGATGCAGATGTTCGAGAGCGAAGAAGCCGCATCCTAACTGGGATTAGCTATTATCACGACACGCGATACCAAAAACGATTCCCTCATCCCGGAGACCGCAAAGCACCGGGATGATATGCGCGCTGTCGTCGTCGTGCCTGTGCTGAAACAGGCGCGCGCGGCGCGTTCCACCCAGGCCGACAGTGCCATCTCCGTCACGCGCCCGCCGGAAAGCCGGCTGGAGGAGGCCAAGGGCCTTGCGCTCGCGATCGATCTGGACGTGGTCAACGGCTCGATCGTCCCGATCAACGATCCGCGGCCGGCGACTTTGCTGGGCACAGGCAAGATCGAGGAAATCCTCGCGCTGCTCGATGAATTCAACGCCGGCCTCGTCATCGTCGATCATCCGTTGACGCCTGTACAGCAGCGCAATCTCGAGAAGGCATGGAATGCCAAAGTCATCGACCGTACCGGCCTCATTCTCGAAATCTTCGGCCGCCGCGCCTCCACCAAGGAAGGCACGCTGCAGGTCGAGCTTGCGCATCTGAACTATCAGAAGGGCCGGCTGGTTCGCAGCTGGACCCACCTTGAACGCCAGCGCGGTGGCGCCGGCTTCATGGGCGGCCCGGGCGAAACCCAGATCGAAGCCGACCGCCGCATGCTGCAGGAGCGCATCATCCGGCTGGAGCGCGAGCTGGAGCAAGTGGTGCGCACCCGCCAGCTTCATCGCGCCAAGCGCAGGAAAGTGCCGCATCCGATCGTGGCTCTGGTCGGCTATACCAATGCCGGCAAGTCGACCCTGTTCAATCGCATCACCGGCGCCGGCGTTCTGGCGGAAGACATGCTGTTTGCGACGCTCGACCCGACGCTGCGCCGCATGAAGCTGCCGCATGGCCGCACCGTCATCCTCTCCGATACGGTCGGTTTCATTTCCGACCTGCCGACCCACCTTGTGGCCGCGTTCCGCGCGACGCTGGAAGAGGTGCTGGAAGCCGACCTGATCCTGCATGTGCGTGATCTCTCCGATGACGACAATCTGGTTCAAAGCGCCGACGTGATGCGCATTCTCGGCGATCTCGGCATCGGCGAGGCCGAAGGCGCGGAGCGCATTGTCGAGGTCTGGAACAAGATCGACCGTCTGGAGCCGGAAGCCCATGATGCCATCGTGCAGAAGGCTTCGACGACAGAAAACGTTATTGCCGTCTCGGCGATGTCAGGCGAGGGCGTCGATCGCCTGATGGACGAAATCAGCCGGCGTCTCTCCGGTGTACTGACCGAAACGACGATCACGCTGCCCGTGGAAAAGCTGGCCCTATTGCCTTGGCTCTATAACCACGCAATCGTCGACAACCGCGAGGATAATGAGGACGGCACGGTCACGCTCGACGTACGCCTGACCGAGACCGAGGCGGCCGAACTGGAGCGGCGCATGGGCAACGGCCCGAAGCCGCAGCGCGAGGATTGGGAATAGGCGGGGCTAGGGCCGGATGATTTTAGATCTGTTCGACCTAAAATCTGAATCCGCTCTAGAATCAAAGAAGTAGAGCATGATGTCGTCCGAAAACCGATCACACTTTTCGGCATCATGCTCCAACGCATGTCGCGCAAAAGTGTGCAGCGGTTTTGCGACAACGGCATACGCAAAATCAAAGGCCTAAAGCGCGAGAAGCGAATCTGAAAGATCTCACGACGCGCTTTAGGCGGTTTTCGCGTCGCTGAGCTGACGCTCGATGGCCTTGGCCGACTGCCAGATCTCTTCCATCCGTTCCAGCGAGGCGCCTTCGAGCGTCTCGCCCTCGGCTTCAAGCGTCGTTTCGATGTGATGAAAGCGGCGGCGGAACTTCGTGTTCGTGCCGCGCAGCGCCTGTTCCGGATCTGTTTTGACGTGCCGGCCGATATTGACGACGGCGAAGATCAGGTCTCCGAGCTCGTCGCTGACCTTGGCCTTGTCGCCGCTTGCAAGTGCTGCCCGCAATTCGCCGATCTCCTCCTCGATCTTGTCGAGGATCGGCTCAGGCGCCGACCAGTCGAAGCCGACCTTGGCGGCCCGTTCCTGCAGTTTCAATGCTTCCGTCAGGGCAGGGAACGTCCGCTGCACCGAGCCCAGGAAGCCGGCCTTGAAATCTTCTGTAATGCCGCTTTTGGCACGGCGCTCGGCTCGCTCGCGCTTCTCTTCGGCCTTGATCCGATCCCATTGCAGCGTCACCGCATCCTCGGTCTTCGCATCGGAGACGGCGAAGACATGTGGATGGCGGCGGATCATCTTGCGGGAAATGGCATGGACGACGTCGCCGAAGGAAAATGCACCGGCCTCCTCGGCGATCCGCGCATGGAAAACGACCTGCAACAGGAGATCGCCGAGCTCGTCGCAGAGATCGTCCGTATCCTTCCGCTCGATCGCATCCGCGACCTCATAGGCCTCTTCGATCGTGTAAGGCTTGATGGTCTCGAAGGTCTGCACGATGTCCCAGGGGCAGCCGCTTTCGGGATTTCGCAGCGCCGCCATGATTTCGATCAGACGGGAAATGTCTTGCGATGCTTCCATCGTTGCCTCTGGTCTTGCTCTATCAATTCAGCGGGATATCGTTGCCACTCTTCGATGCCTGGTAGTTGTCGGAGAGGCTGGCATAGGCCCGCTTGATGCGCGCCGTTTGTTCCCTCAGCTCACCTTTTCGTGGATCGGCTTCCGTTTCCACCAGATCGGAGATGGAAAAGCTGTTCCAGAATGCGTTTTGACGGCGATAACCGCCAGGCTCCAGGCCGAAGACCTCCTTCAGGATCTTGAGATCATGCGGGATCGCGAAGGCGTCGCGGGAATCCTCGTGGCTGAAGAAATAGTAGAAATTGTCGAAACCGGCCCAGGTGATCGCCGACATGCACATGGTGCAGGGCTCATGGGTGGACAGGAAGATCAGATCCCGCGTCGCGGGCTTCTCGCCAAGCTCGTAGAAGCGCTTGAGCGCATGAACCTCGCCATGCCAGAGCGGGTTTTCTAATTCATTGTTGGTTTCCGCAATGACGAGCGAGAGATCGGACTTCCGCAGGATGGCGGCCCCAAAGACCTTGTTGCCGGCGGCCACGCCCTTGCGGGTCAGGTGTAGGATGTCGTGCTCCACGACGTCGAGAAGGCGGGCTGCGATGCTGTTGTCGGACAAGGTCTGCTCCAAGATTTTGGTGTCAGTCTATCGAGATTGCGCAAGCGGCGGAATGCGCAAATGACGTATGGACCAAGTTTGTCACAGGCAATAAAATCGCCACAGGCGTCAGTCAATCATAAAAGTCTATAGATTTCCTGTATTTATCTCGATCTGCTCGCCTGGTGAGTTTTGCTCAAATCCTTGTCATGTCGAGCAAAAGAATACGCGCATGCATGGGCATTAGAATTTCTGTTTCTTCAATCTCTTGGCCGCAGGGGCGATATTCGCCAAATCTCGAAGTGGAACCACGATGCCTCCCAGGACTGAACAGCTTTCGGTGTTTCCCGCCTTCTTCCGCGTGGAAGGAAGGGTAGCGGCTGTCTTCGGCAATGGCGATGAAGCCTTCGCCAAGGTGCGGTTGCTCATGAACACGCAGGCAAGGATCGTCGCCTATGCGCCGGCGCCCGAGGCTGACTATCATGCCTTCCTTATCGCCAACCGCCTCGAAACCGTAAGGGGTGATTTTTCAGCCGATCAGGTCAAGGGTGCAGCCCTCGTCTTTGCCGCCACCGGCGATGCCGAGGCGGACCGCGCGATCGTCGATGCGGCCCGCGCTGAGCGAATTCCGGCGAACGCCGTCGACCAGCCCGATTATTGCGATTTCTACACGCCGGCGCTGGTCAATCGCGCTCCCGTGGCTGTTGCCATCGGTACCGAGGGTGCCGGTCCGGTGCTGGCGCAGATGATCCGCGCGCAGATCGATCAGATGCTGTCGCCGTCGCTCGGCAAGCTGGCTGAATTGGCGACGCGGTATCGCAAGCCGGTCGAGCGCCTTGTGCCTCGTGGTGTCACGCGCCGTGTTTTCTGGCGGCGGTTCTTCTCCGGACCCGTTGCCGACGCCGTCAATGCCGGCTATCTCGCGCGGGCGGAACAGGCAGCTGAGGAGCTGTTGCGGTCGTCCCGTGAAGCTCAAGGTCGCGTGTGGCTTGTCGGCGCCGGCCCAGGCGCTAAAGATCTGCTGACGCTGCGGGCGCAGCGCGTGATGATGGAAGCCGATGTCATCGTCTATGACGCGCTTGTGCCGCAGGCGATCGTCGATATGGGACGGCGCGATGCCGAGCGTCTGTCCGTCGGCAAGCGCAAGGGATGCCATAGCAAGTCGCAGGAAGAGATCAACGATCTGCTGGTGCAGCTCGGCCGCGAGGGCAAGCGCGTCGTGCGGCTGAAGTCGGGCGATCCGCTGGTTTACGGTCGTGCGGGCGAGGAAATGGCGGCTTTGCGCGCGGCCGGTATCGGCTATGAGATCGTTCCCGGCATCACCTCGGCCTTTGCCGCCGCCGCGGATTTCGAACTGCCGCTGACGCTGCGCGGTGTCGCCTCGTCACTGGTCTTCACCACGGGGCATGATCTCACAGGCGACGTTCTGCCCGATTGGGCAAGCCTGGCCGTATCCGGCGCCACGATTGCGGTGTATATGGGACGCACGGTTGCCGCTTCCGTCGCCGGCCGCCTGATGCAGGCCGGCCTGCCGCCCGAGACGACCGTTGCCATCATCGAGAATGCCAGCCGCCGCGATCGCCGCCTGATGCACGGCATCCTGCGGGATCTGCCTGATCTCGAACACCGCGACGAGTTGAACGGGCCGGTCATGGTCATTATCGGCGATGCTGTCGCCGGTGCGAATTTTGAACAATCCGAGCCGCTGGTCCGCCGCGAGACCGTTGCTCAAGACTATGCAAGGAGCTGATTGATGGTCGACAAGGTTCTGACCGCAAACCGGCTCACCGATGGCGTCGCCGTTTGGCTGAACGCAAATGGTGAGTGGACGTTATCGCTGCAGGACGCGCTGGTCGCTCGTCATGCCGAGGCGGAAGCCGCACTGGAAGCGATCGGCAAGCAGGCCTATGCCGACAACAAGGTCGTCGACGTCAACCTGATCGATGTTCAGGAAACCGGCGGCAAGCTCTGGCCGCTGCGCCTGCGTGAGCGCATCCGCGCCGAAGGCCCCACCATGGAATACGCGCCGGGCTATGCCGCGGCCGATCCCGATTTCATTGCAGTCTGAGAAGTCCCGAGGAAATCATGTATCGTTACGATGAATTCGACCACGCCTTCGTTGCGGAACGGGTTGCCCAGTTCCGCGATCAGGTGGAGCGGCGCCTCTCGGGTGAGCTTTCGGAAGATGCCTTCAAGCCGCTGCGCCTCATGAACGGCGTCTATCTGCAGCTGCATGCCTATATGCTGCGCATCGCCATTCCCTATGGCACGCTGAGCTCGCGCCAGATGCGCATGCTCGCCCATGTCGCGCGCACCTATGATCGCGGCTATGGCCACTTTACGACGCGCCAGAACCTGCAGTTCAACTGGCCGAAGCTTTCCGAGATGCCGGACGCGCTGGCCGATCTCGCTACGGTCGAGATGCACGCCATCCAGACCTCGGGCAACTGCATTCGCAACGTGACCGCCGACCATTTCGCCGGCGCTGCGGCCGACGAAATCGCCGATCCCAGACCCTATGCCGAAATCCTGCGGCAGTGGTCTTCGGTTCACCCGGAATTCTCCTTCCTGCCACGCAAATTCAAGATCGCCGTCACCGGTGCCGAGCGCGATCGCGCCGCGATCCAGGTGCATGATATCGGCCTGCATCTGAAGAAGAACGACAAGGGTGAGATCGGCTTTGCCGTCTACGTCGGCGGCGGACAGGGCCGTACCCCGCTCATTGCCAAGCTGATCCGCGACTTCCTTCCGGAAGAAGATCTCTTGTCCTACACGACGGCAATCATGCGCGTTTACAATCTGCACGGCCGCCGCGACAACAAGTACAAAGCGCGTATCAAGATCCTCGTGCATGAAACCGGCGCCGAAGAACTGGCACGCCAGGTCGAAGTCGAGTTCAACAAGCTGAGGGATACCGAACTGAAGCTGCCGGAAGCCGACGTCCAGGCGATCTCGGCCTATTTCGCACCGCCGGCACTGCCGCAGCGCGCCGAAGGCTGGGAAAGCCTGGCGCGCTGGAAGAAGGCCGATCCGGCTTTCGCGCGCTGGGTGCAGCAGAACGTGCAGCCGCACAAGAATCCCGACTACGGCATGGTGACCATCTCGCTGAAGCCGATCGGCGGCATTCCGGGCGACGCATCGGACGCGCAGATGGAAGCGGTGGCCGACATTGCCGAGGAATATGCCTTCGATGAAATCCGCGTCAGCCACGAGCAGAACCTCATCCTGCCGCATGTGGCGCTGGCCGACCTCGAAGCCGTGTATCGCGGTCTGGTGGCCAACGGTCTCGAAACGGCGAATGTCGGCCTGATCACGGACATCATCGCCTGTCCCGGTCTCGACTACTGCGCGCTTGCCAACGCGCGCTCCATCCCGGTCGCGCAGGAGATTTCCACGCGCTTCGGCTCGGCCGAGCGTCAGGCTGAAATCGGTGAGCTCAAGATCAAGATTTCCGGCTGCATCAATGCCTGCGGTCATCACCATGTCGGCCATATCGGCCTGCTTGGCGTGGAAAAGAAGGGCGCGGAACTCTATCAGATCACGCTCGGCGGCTCCGGCGACGAGAACACCTCGATCGGCGAGATCATCGGCCGCGGCTTCGAGCCCGATAAGGTGACCGATGCTATCGAGACCATCGTCGATACCTATATCAGCCTGCGTCTGGATCCTTCCGAAACCTTCCTGACCGCCTACCGTCGCGTCGGGCCACAGCCGTTCAAGACCGCGCTTTACGGCGCGTCCTCGTCGGCAGCCGAAGCGGCGTAAGGAGATTGAACATGACCAAGATCTGGCGGGAAACCGGCTTCATTGAAAACGATCCGTGGGTCATCGAAACCGACGAAGTCAAGGCGACCGAGACGCAGAAGCCTCTGCTTGGCATCGATGCACTGATCGCAAAGGCGGAAGAGAGCAACGAGGCCGGCCTTGGCGTCGTCGTCAAGCCGGCTGATGACGTGACCCGGCTGCAGCCCTATCTCGATCGGCTCGACATTGTCGCCGTTGCCTTTCCGGCATTCAGCGATGGCCGCGCCTTCAGTCACGCCTCGCTGTTGCGCCAGCGTCTCGGCTATGCCAACGAGCTGCGGGCCGTCGGCGACGTATTGATCGACCAGGTACCGTTGATGCTGCGCGTCGGCATCGATAGTTTCGCCGTGACCAACGAGACGGCGCTGAAGCGGCTGTCGGAAAACCGCCTGCCGGGCATTCCGCACTACTATCAGCCGACCGCGCGCAAGGCTGAAGGCGGGCAGGCCTATAGCTGGCGGCGGCTGCCGGCAAAGTCGGCCTGATTTCGACAGGCTTGGGATTGCGGCAATTTGACTGTGTCGGATTGCCGTATTCAAGCCTCTTAATACATGTAAAGTCGGCGAGCTGAAATCCTGACTGAAATATACATATTTCAGTCCTGAGCCGCCGGATGGAATGGAATGCCTTTCAATACGGGCTATATTATAATATCAGCATCGCAAAATGAGCCTGCCAGGAAAGACGTGCAAGATTAATACGGGATCCGAGACAGAATGAACGCCCCCGCCAAATCAGATGAATTTGCTTCAGCAATTCCCGCCGGCGTCTTCGCCGAGAAGGTGCTGAGCGTCACGCATTATACCGACCGGCTCTTTCGCTTCACCATGACCCGGCCGCAAGGCTTCCGCTTCCGCTCCGGCGAATTTGCCATGATCGGCCTGATGGTCGATGGCAAACCGCTCTATCGTGCCTATTCGATCGCAAGCCCTGCCTGGGCCGACGAGCTGGAGTTCTTTTCCATCAAGGTGCCGGATGGTCCGCTGACCTCGCACCTGCAGAACATCAAGCCCGGCGACGAAGTGCTGATGCGCAAGAAGCCGACCGGCACGCTGGTTCTGGACGCACTGACGCCCGGCCATCGCCTTTACATGTTCTCCACCGGCACCGGTATCGCGCCGTTTGCGAGCCTGATCCGCGATCCGGAAACCTACGAGAAGTATGAGGAAGTCATCCTCACCCACACGACGCGAGATGTCGCCGAGCTGAAATACGGCTTTGACCTGGTCGAGGAAATCCGCAACGACGAGATCCTGAGCGAGGTCGTCGGCGACAAGCTGCGCCATTACGCGACCGTCACGCGCGAGGAATTCCCCTTCACGGGTCGCATCACCGATCTCATCGAGAACGGCAAGCTTTTCAGCGATCTGGGTGTGCCTCCGCTGGATCCCGCGATCGATCGCGGCATGATCTGCGGTTCCTCCGCCATGCTGAAGGACACCAAGGTCTTGCTCGAAAAGGCCGGCCTGAATGAAGGTGCCAACAACAACCCGGCCGAGTTCGTTATCGAACGCGCTTTCGTTGGGTAGACGAATTGCCGGTATGTGAACGGAAAGGCGGTTTCGGCAGCGAAGCCGCCTTTTTCATGGGCAGCTGAGATAATCGATGAGCGAGGCCATGGCGGCGCGCGCATGATCGGCATCGCCGCTGCGGATGGCGTCTATCGCCTGAACATGCATGGCTATCGCCTCGCCCATGCGATCGTGCGTTCCCGTGGAATACCAGAGCCGGCGTGCATGTGTCTGCACCGGCGCGAGTGCTGCGGTGATGAAGTTGTTGGGGCAGGCGGCTTCCAGAATCTCATCGAATGTCTTGTCGGCGGCGAAAAAGCCGGGCAGGTCGCTTGTAACGGCGCATTCCGCCATCAGGCGCGCACAGTCCCGCAACTGCTCGCGCTGCTGCGGATCGGCATGGGTGGCAACGAGCGCGGCCGCGATCGGCTCCAGTTCGCGCCGGACCTGCATGACAAATTGATGGTCCTCGGGGCGGATTTCCGCAATCTGCAGGCCGACGCGGGGCCGCACATGAATAAGGCCCTGCCAGGCAAGCTTCTGGATCGCTTCGCGCACAGGGGTTCGCCCGTGGCCAGCCATCTCGATCAACTGTTTCTCGGTAACCAGGGCGCCTGGCTGCAGCTCAAGCGTCACGATCGAGTATTCGAGCGCGAGATAGGCGAGGTGGCTAAGCGAATTCTGCATTCGAGGCGGTTTCCGGCACGTGCATTGACGGCAAAGAGTGTCATCTGGCGTCACCGAAGGCAACCGATAGTGATATATCAGGATTGCATTCAGCCTGTCTTCTTTAGCCGCTCATGTCCTTCAATGATCCGGATCGGTCTGACGGCAATTCGCAAGCCTAACGAAAAAAGCCGCGCATCATTGGCCGATTGCCGTGGAAAGGGTCGGCGGCTTCCGTTTGGCTGCCATGAGCAGATCCAGTTCCGTCGACGACGGCCCGAACTTATAGAAGAGGCGCTTTGCTTCCGCGTCGTCGAGACGATATTTCCGCGCAAATTCAGCAATGCTGTAGGGGCGGCCTCGAATGACTTTCCGCGTGGTTGTCCGATTGGCGTTTTCCGTCATGTTTCCAACCTCCTTTCGGTTCCACTTTGGTAAATAGCGCCGAGCTTGAGCTTGGAAAGGTCCGAAAGCGCATTGTGATCGTGCGGATGTCGTGGCAAGCCGCTGCGCACGCTTGCGAAACTCGCGCAACAAAAAGGGAAGGCGGGACATCCCGCCTTCCCTTTTTCCTCTTCCCGATTTGGGCGTAACAGCCCGATATGCAGTTACCGCCTGATCAGTCGGCCGACGAAAATCAGGATGCAGGCGCCGATGAAGCCCGTGACCAGATAGTTCAGCCATACATGGAACGGCAGCGCGATGCCGAGGGCACGGAACAGCCAGCTGGCGACGAGCGCGCCGACGATGCCGAGGATGATGTTCATGAATATGCCGGTGTTGCTCTTCATGATCATCTCGGCGAACCAGCCAGCCAAGCCGCCGATGATAATTGCTGCAATCCAACCTACGTTTGCGTCTTCCATAAAAGAACCTCCTGAGGGCCCGACAGGTTGTTAACAATAATCGATATACACCAAAAACGATTCGCACCCCAACAGTTGCCTATAGCGGGCCGATGGAACCGATCTCTGCAACCCTGATTATTAAGGGAAATTGTTACGGTTGTTTGCGCCCTTGAGAATCGGTTGCCCCGCCAAAGGCGGGCCTGTTGCGGCGCCCGATTTTCAACCTTGCTTCGCCTGGGACGTTTTTCCGGCTCGCCGCCGCCATTTCGTCATTAGGAGACGAGGAAAAGCACCTTCGGGGCATGACAACCTCTATTTTATGGGTTGACCGCAATAGGGCGTCTGCATATGTTCCGCGCACTTCCGGCCGAGGCAGCATCTGCCTGCGGAGAGGGAGAGCGTAGCTCAGTCGGTAGAGCAACTGACTTTTAATCAGTAGGTCATGGGTTCGAGCCCCATCGCTCTCACCAGCGTTTTTCCGCTGTTTCGATGATTTTCCTGAGAATCTGCCTTGTTTTTCGGACAAAGCGTCCGATGGCTGTTTGCTTGTCGTTGCAAGGGGAGCGGGTTGTCAGGATGGCTCTCGACTATCGATCCGTGGGAGCGCGCATAGCATCTCGCTGCACCAATAATCTCCCCCCTGTAAACTGTCGCGCAACTGACCTTTAAAGCGAAAGCCAAGGTTTTCGGTCAGTGCGGGCGAGGCGCTCTTGCGAGATTGCATAACGCACAGGTTGTTGATGTCGTTTACGTCGAAATGGCTGGTGAAGATCGTCGATCGGGTAGTAAGGTACACTGATCAAGAGGATGGCTGGTAAAGACGACGGGCAGATAATGGAATTCGTGGCAGATTTGTCCCTATGGGAAATCTACGCAATCGTTTGCGGGCTGTTGGGTTCCCTCGGGATTTTGTTCGGGCTGATTGCCGGAAAGAGGTTCGGGATTGCGTTGAGGGTGCTGCCCCTGGTTGGTGTGGCGATCACGACGCCGGTCACCGAGCATCTTGTGATTCCCTATCTCACGGCGCGTTATCCGGTGATCTTCGCCAACAAGGATCTACCCCGGAAGGTCGATCAGAAGACCACATTGATGAAAATAGATCTCACGGATCGCATCTACAGCTATTTCTATGATCTCGATGAGGATGACGACGATTTCGATCCGCCTCTCGTCAAATCCGCCCAGCTTGCCGACATTTGCGATTTCCTCCTGCCGAAATTCAGCTCCGGCGAAGCCTTGCTGGCAAATTACATCTATCAGCTCAAGGGCAGGGATTACTCGTTTTCGGTCGACAGCCGCGACTGCTCTTGAGGCTTGGATAGGCCGCCATGCGATAGCCCGCTCCGGTCATAAGGCGGGCAAAGCGACTAACACTATGCAATTGCCGAGAGCGCTACGATTGCAGCCGCCGTCAAGGCGCCGAAGATCGGCAGCAATGTCAGCATAACAAGCCGAGCGAACTTCTTCCTTTCGATCGTCGTCATGATCAGGTTCCCTCACTTAGCAGTGACGCTTAAACGCTGGGCAGTGACGTTTAAACGCTGGAATTCGTGATTCGTTTCGCATCGACTGTCGTAATTTTATATTATATGTCGCTAAAAGTATGGCGCTTTTCGGTTCCACGCTCGAAAGCCTCGCCGGCCTCGGAATCGGATCGTTGCCGGGCAGCGATATCCACCGTCTCGCTTGGAACAGAATCGAATCGACCGAGTTCCTCTTCCAACAAAGAGGAGACCTATCTTGGCACACGATCAGTCGCACGATCCGCGGGACGGAAACGAAGGTAAGCAGGCGCTGGCGAAGATTCAGCATAGCAAGGCACATGATGCGGATCGGACAGCGAAGGATAAGGACAATGCCAAGCTCGTTGCCGATCCACGCAACAGGCTCGCCGGCGGCAAGGTCGATCCGGCGACGAGGGAGCTAAAGCCGACGAAGGAGTGAACCATCGCGGTTCGCTGTTCCGATGACCGCAAGGGCATTGCCGCGCCCCAGGCCAACGGGCTTGGTGGCTCGGTCGCATTCGATTGGACGACTATACCGCAGCCGCGTGGTTCTCCACCGTTCACGAATGCAGCGGCTGTGTCGGTGACGCCGCGGCATCGGTGTCGTCCAAGACGAGAGCCATGATTGCCAGGAGAACATAATCCCGCTTCCAACCTGATTTCGCCGCCGCGGTCACCAGGCTTTCAAGGGAAGGTTCAAGAGCGAAAAGACAAGCTGCGAGATAGTTGGCATGCGACATGGCTTCGGAAGGGGGAGGGTTTACGGTTGGTTTCAATTTCCTGCTCCATCATTGATTTGACCGGACAGGAATCAGCTGTAATTTCAGCGGGTTTCTGGTGTTTGTCTCGTCTGTTGCAAAACATTGCTGCCGCTAAAGCGGCCGTTCCGAGGGAACTATGCAATCGCTGCGGCGGCGCTGATGGCGTCGGCCCTGAAGCACAAAGACCATGTGGTAAGCACCCGCTATCACGCGCGCTGTCTTTCGATGCCGCATTGGAGCATATCTGCCCGGCTGAGGGCATGGGGTGACGAACCCGCCGCAATGATCAACTCTACCGCCATTTCGACGGCAAAGTTGATCGTTGCGTAAGACGTATCTTGGCTTAGACCTTGCCGCCGTTCTTCTTGCAGTCGCTGCGGAATTTGGCGCGCGCCTTTCCATGCAGCCCCTTGGCATCGGCCTGGGTCGAACATGCCTTAGACACGGCAGTCTGGGCCGGCTTCATTGCTTTTGGCTTGGTCGTGGTGGTCGTTGAAGGTGTCGACGTCGCTGCACTGGGGGTTGTTGTCGTGGTGCTGGGGGTCGTCGCGGTTTGCGCCATGGCGCTTACGCTGAAGAGTGCGACAAAGGCTGCAGTCGTGAACGTGGTAGCAATTCGCATGGGGCTTTCCTCCGTTAAATAGCTGAGATGGAATATGCGTTGTTCTACGAACGAGGGCAGCTTGGACCCCGAATTGGGCGAAAAGTGAATTCTTTCATCCGCTTCTCCTGCGGCGTTTGGTCGCGTCTGTGGATACGGAATTCCAGCCTTTGGCGGGCTCCGCAACCATGCGTTTGCGAGGCTTTACCAGCGCCACCCCCGAAAAGGTGATTGGCTTTCAGTTGCCCGCAACGTTAGGAAGGGATCGAAATGACATAGCCGGAGTCCATCGTGTCGCTCGCCGATATCTCGCTTCTGAGTGCGTTGCTCGCAGGAGCGCTTTCGTTTCTTTCGCCCTGCGTGCTGCCGCTCGTGCCCCCTTATCTTTGCTACATGGCGGGCATCTCGGTCGAGCAGTTTCGCGGCGGTGGCACGGCCGTAGCGGCGAGCCCGAGCGTTCGCGGCAATGTGCTGATGTCGGCACTGTTCTTCACGTTAGGATTTGCGACCGTGTTCGTCGCGCTCGGTGCCGGTGCGTCCTCGATCGGCATGCTCTTGCGCCAGCACCTCGATATTCTCGCCAAGATCGGCGGCATCATCATCGTCATCATGGGGCTGAATTTCCTAGGCCTTTTCCGCATCGGCCTTCTGGCCCGGGAAGCACGCTTCCAGAGCGGCGGCAAGCCGGCGACGTTGACGGGCGCCTATATCATGGGGCTTGCCTTCGCCTTCGGCTGGACGCCCTGCATCGGTCCGGTTCTTGGTGCCATCCTCGGTATTGCCGCATCGCGTGAGACTGTCGGCGCCGGCGCCGGCCTGCTTGCCGTCTATTCGCTGGGCCTTGCCATTCCATTCTGGATCGCCGCCGGCTTTTCCGGCGCTTTCATGAGCTTTCTCTCCCGTTTCCGCCGCCATCTCGGCACGGTCGAGAAGGTGATGGGCGGGCTTCTGGTGCTCACCGGTCTTGCCTTCATCTTCGGCTATGTCAGCGACATGGCGATCTGGTTTCAGCAGACCTTTCCAATCCTGATGAAAATCGGCTAAGCCGAGCGATACCTTTCGCCCCCAATTTTCCTCGGTAAATGGAACATGCCCGATGGCTGACCCCCATGGCTGACATTGTCGGTCTGCTGCTGCCGTTCTTCGGCCTGATCCTGATCGGTTATGCCGCCGCGCGCGTTACGAAGCAGCCGGCGGAGGCGCTCGGCTGGCTGAATACCTTCATCATCTATGCCGCATTGCCGGCGCTGTTCTTCAAGCTCGTGTCCCAGACGCCGATCGAACAGCTGACGCGGATCGACTTCATCGCCGCCGATATCGCTGCAACCTATTCGATTTTCCTGCTGCTGTTTCTGATAGGCCGCTTCCTGCGCCGCAATTCGCTTACCGACAGCACGATCCAGGCGTTTGCCGGCGCCTACGGCAATATCGGCTATATGGGGCCGGGGCTTGCACTATTGGCGCTGGGCCAAAGGGCCGCCGTACCGGTCGCGCTGATCGTCTGTTTCGAAAACGCGCTGCATTTCATCGTTGCCCCGGCCTTGATGGCGCTGGAAGGCGGCGACAAGCGCTCGCCATGGCGGCTTGCCGCGGATATCGCCGGCAAGGTGCTGCTGCACCCCTTCATCCTGTCGACCGCGCTGGGCTTCGCCGTGGCGGCGCTGTCACTTCACCAGCCCGTCGCCTTCGAGCGATTTGTCAACTATCTCGCACAAGCAGCTGCACCTTGTGCATTATTTGCCATGGGGGTGACGCTTGCCCTGCGTCCATTGAAGCGGATTCCGGTCGAGATCGGCTATATCGTGCCGGTGAAGCTCGTCCTGCATCCGCTTGTCGTCTATATCGTTCTACAAGCTATCGGCCACTTCGATCCCATTTGGATCGAGGCGGCCGTATTGCTGGCGGCGCTGCCGACGGCGACGAATGTCTTCGTCATCGGCCAGCAATACGGCGTCTGGCAGGAGCGGGCCTCCGCCACCATCTTGATCACCACGGCCTGTTCCGTGGTGACGGTTTCCCTCGCTCTCTATTTGATAAAGTCGGGCACCTTACCGGCGCAGCTTTTCCCGTAACATCGATGGAAAATTGCGCAGGCTGCCGCCGGGCTCGATACCCTCGCGCATCACGATATTGCGAAGCGGAGCAATGGCGGAAAGCACATGCAGTCCCGCGGCGCGCAGCATCTGCACAGGCAGGAAGTCCGATAGAAGCGAGCGATTGAGGAGATCGACGCTCGCCGTCCGGCTGACGATATCAGCGCGCCTCTTGCGGTCGAAACTATCGCCCGCTGTGGCCGGGATCGGCTGGTCCGCGCGCGAGCAGAGAATGTCCGACAGCGCCAATATATCGCGAAGGCTGAGATTGAGCCCCTGGGCGCCGATCGGCGGAAATATATGGGCCGCTTCGCCGGTCAGCGCGGCACGGCCCTTGCCGAAGCGATAGGCCGTCATGCCGGAAAGCGGCCAGACCTGCACGCTGTCTTCGACGGTTACCTGGCCGAGCATCGATTGCATGCGCTCCTCCACCAGCCTGCCAAGTTCCTCGAGCGACTTTTCGGCATTGGCAGCCGCTTCGGCCGGTTTCTGCACCCAGACGAGGCTCGAACGCCTGCCGGGCAACGGCACCTGCGTGAAGGGGCCGCTTTCCGTATGAAATTCCGTGGAGATGTTCTGATGCGGCAGGCTATGCGTGAAGTTCAGCACCATCGCCGATTGCGGATAGGACCAGCCCTTGACCTTGATCCCCAGTGTCTCGCGCACCATCGAGTTACGGCCATCGGCGCCGACGACGAACGCGGCTTCGATCGAATCGCCGTTGTCGAGAGCGATCGTCACCCCATCGTCACGGAAGGTGATTTCCGAGGCAGTGGCTTCGATGCGGCTGATATTGCCTTCCGCTTCGATGGCCTTGCCGAGATTGTCGAGCAGGACCGCATTCGGAATGTTGTAGCCGAAAGCATCCAACCCGATTTCAGACGATCGGAACGACACGGTGGGAGCGCGCAACAGCCGCGAAGTGCCGTCGACGATGCGCATCGTGGTCAGTGGCGCGGCCGAAGGCGCGATCCTTTCCCACAGCGTCAGGCGCTCCAGAAAACGGATCGATTGATCCATCAGCGCCGTCGTCCGTTTGTCGGCTTTATTGTACGGCGCGGCGACAAGGGCGACGGATCTTCCGCCGCGCGCGAGCGCGAATGCCGTAATCATTCCGGCCAGGCCACCGCCGATAACGGCCACTTCAATCTGCTTCATATCGATGCCTCAATTGCCTCTTGTCTGAAAATAAGCGCTTAGCCTGTTGAAATCCATGGGATGAAACATCGCAACGGGTGAAAATGACAGCAAGTCGCGCTAGCGTGCCTGGATCGACGCTTTTGTGCTGGCGGTGCAAACCAAAGGATGCATATTAGCGAAAAAAACCGCCTGCCGGGGCAGGCGCATAAGCAGGCGAGTTACGGGGCGGATGAAAATCTTCAAGTACAAGCGGGTGCCTTACGCGGAGATGCGTGCCTTCTCCGTTCATATTCTGACGGCCTCGGGGTCATTTCTCGCCTTTCTTGGTGTCGTTGCCGCATCCGAGCATCGCTTTGTCGACATGTTCTGGTGGCTTGGCCTGGCGCTGCTGGTCGACGGCATCGACGGACCGATCGCGCGCAAGGTTCGCGTCAAGGAAGTCCTTCCCAATTGGTCCGGCGACACGCTCGACAATATCATCGATTATGTGACCTATGTGCTCCTGCCGGCCTTTGCGCTCTATGAAAGCGGCATGATCGGCGAGCCGTGGTCGTTCGTCGCGGCCGGCATGATCGTGGTCTCCAGCGCCATCTATTATGCGGATACCGGCATGAAGACGGATGAATATTTCTTCTCCGGCTTCCCGGTCGTCTGGAACATGGTGATCTTCACGCTCTTCGTCATCGATGCCAGTGCCACGACGGCGATGATCCTCGTCGGCTTTTCCGTCGTTTTGACCTTCCTGCCGATCAACTTCCTGCATCCCGTGCGCGTCAAGCGGCTGCGGCCGCTGAACCTCGGTATATTTCTTTTCTGGTCGGCGCTCGGCGTCTATTCGCTGCTGATGCACTTCGTCATGCCGCAATGGGCCGTTTTCCTCTTTATCAGCAGCGGTATTTATCTCTATTGTATCGGGGCCGTGCTGCAGTTTTTCCCGTCCCTCGGACGTCAATGAGGATTGCGCGTCATGAAGAAGACCAAGGTCATTCGCATCCATGAAAATGGCGGTCCCGATGTCATGAAGCTGGAGGAGGTGGAGCTGCCGCCTCCCGGCGCGGGTGAGGTGCGGATCCGCCATGCCGCGATCGGCCTCAATTTCATCGATGTCTATTTCCGCTCCGGTCTCTACAAGGTGCCTCAGTTTCCATTGTCGCTTGGCAAGGAAGCCGCGGGCACGATCACCGAGGTCGGGCCTGGCGTGACTGATTTCGTCGTCGGCGATCGCGTCGCCTATGTCGGCAGCGACGGCGCCTATAGCATCGAGCGCAATATCGAGACCCGCCATCTGGTCAAGGTGCCTGATGATATCCCGCTCGAAACCGCCGCATCGATGATGCTGAAAGGAATGACCGCGGAATATCTGCTGAACCGCACCTTCAAGGTGGGGCCGGGAACGACTTTGCTGTTTCACGCCGCCGCCGGCGGCGTCGGCTTGATTGCCGGCCAATGGGCCAAGGCTCTTGGAGCCGGCACCGTCATCGGCACGGCTGGCTCCGCGGAAAAGGTCGAGCTGGCATTGGCGCATGGCTATGACCACGTCATCGACTACAGCAGGGAAAACTTTGCCGACCGCGTCCGGGAGATTACCGGCGGCAAGGGTGTTGATGTCGTTTACGATTCGGTCGGCAAGGACACGTTTCCACATTCGCTCGACTGCCTGAAGCCGCGTGGCATGTGGGTCACCTTCGGCCAATCGTCCGGCCCGATCGAAAATTTCAATCTCGCCATCCTCAATCAGAAGGGTTCGCTTTTCGCCACCCGACCGAGTCTCTTTGCCTATATCGGCACATCTGACGAGTTGAGAGCCAGCGCGAACGCGTTATTTGCTGTTGTGCAAAGCAGCAAAGTGCGTATCAATATTCATCAGACTTATCCGCTTGTTGATGCGGGGCGCGCGCACGCGGATTTGGAAGCCAGGAAAACGAGTGGAACTACACTACTGATCCCATAGATCCGTAAAGGACAGGTCGGTGGGAAGGAAATGAGGGGAACGTGTCGTCATCTGATGCGCCGGCAACCGGTGCGCTATTGTCGGTTCGCAAATTGACGAAACTGTTCGGCAGTTTTGCGGCTTGCAGCGAAATCGATCTTGAAATCCAGCCAGGGGAAATTCACGCTCTCCTCGGTGAAAACGGCGCAGGCAAATCCACGCTCGTGAAGATGCTGTTCGGCGTGCTCGAGCCATCGCATGGGCAGATCGTATGGCAGGGACAACCTGTTTCGATCGACGCGCCTGGCACGGCGCGCAAGCTCGGCATCGGCATGGTGTTCCAGCATTTCTCCCTGTTCGAGGCGCTGACCGTCGCGGAAAACATCGCGCTCTCGCTCGACAGCAATATCCCGCTCGCAAGAATTTCCGAGGAAGCCGCAAAGCTTTCGCGTGCCTATGGGCTGCCGCTCGATCCGAGTGCGCATGTCGCCGATCTTTCCGTCGGCGAACGGCAGCGCATCGAGATCGTCCGTGCGCTTCTGCAGAATCCGAAGCTGATCATTCTCGACGAACCCACCTCCGTTTTGACGCCTCAGGAGGCCGATCGTCTGTTCGAAACCCTGTTCCAGCTGAGAGACGAGGGGCGCTCGGTGCTCTATATCAGCCACCGGCTGGAGGAAGTGCAGCGCATCTGTTCGCGCGCCACCGTATTGCGCCATGGCAAGGTAACCGGCGCCTGCGATCCGCGGCAGGAAACGACGGGCTCGCTTGCCCGCATGATGGTCGGCAGTGATGTCGCAAGCGTACATCACGAAGGCTTGGACAAGAAGGGGGATATCCTCCTGGAAGTCGCGGGCCTTTCGGCATCTGCGCGAACCCCCTTCGCCATGTCGCTGAAGGATGTTTCCCTGCGCGTGCGTGCCGGCGAGGTGCTGGCGATTGCCGGTGTCGCCGGAAACGGCCAGGGCGAGTTGTTCGATGTCATTTCAGGTGAATACACCGTTGCATCGGATAATCTCGTCCAGTTGCGCGGCAAGGCTGTGGGTGCCAAGGGCATCAATGCGCGCCGGCTGCTGGGTGCCGGTTTCGTGCCCGAAGAGCGCCATGGTCACGCCGCCGTGTCGGCATTGAAACTCTCCGACAATCTCGTGCTCGCCCGCAATCAGTCGGATCGCAAGGCGTTTCTGAGCGGACGCTTCCTCAATATCATCAGGCACGGGGCGGTCAAGCAGGCGACGAAGCGGATCTGCGAGGCGATGGATGTCCGCAAGAGCGGCGAGGATCCGGCGGCCGGCGCGCTTTCCGGCGGCAATCTGCAGAAGTTCATCGTCGGCCGCGAACTGGATCGTCAGCCGAGCGTTCTCGTCGTCAACCAGCCGACCTGGGGCGTGGATGCGGGCGCCGCCAGCCGCATCCGCCAGGCTCTGGTCGATCTTGCCCGCGACGGTTCGGCCGTGCTCGTCATCAGCCAGGATCTCGATGAGATTTTCGAAGTCGCGACCGACATCGCCGTCATCTCCGAAGGGCGACTGTCGCCGTCCTATCCGGCACGTGAACTGACCCGTGAAAAGATCGGGCTGCTGATGGGCGGTCAGCACGAATCGAAGACGCATTCGGAGCCTGCTCATGCGCATTGAACTTGAAAAGCGCCCGCAGGTCTCGAAGCTGTTCGGCTTCCTGTCGCCATTGCTGGCACTCGCATTGGCGCTGATCGCCGGCACCATCATGTTCGCCGTCATGGGCAAGGATCCCGTCGAGGCGCTTAATGCCTTCTTCGTCGAACCTCTGCTGGAGGTTTGGTCGCTGCACGAACTGGCGATCAAGGCGGGGCCGCTGATCCTGATCGCCGTCGGCCTTTGCCTTTGCTACCGGTCCAACAACTGGAATATCGGTGCCGAGGGCCAGTTTACCATGGGTGCCGTCGCCGGATCGTTCATCCCGATCGTCTTCACCGATTGGCATTCGCCGATAGTCCTGCCTTTGATGCTGGTCGCCGGCGCCGTCGGCGGGGCGCTCTATGCGGCCATTCCAGCGCTCCTGAAAGCGCATTTCAATACCAATGAGATCCTGACGAGCCTGATGCTGGTCTATATCGCCCAGCTGTTTCTGGATTGGTTGTCGCGTGGCCCGTGGCGCGATCCCCAGGGTCACAATTTTCCGCAGAGCGTCGATTTCCCGCCGGATGCGGTGCTGCCGGCGATATGGGAGGATTCCGGACGCGCGCATTGGGGCATCGTCTTTGCCGTGGTCGCGGCGATCCTTGCCTGGTTTCTGATGAAGTACACGCTGAAAGGCTTTGAAATCACCGTGCTTGGACAATCGGCGCGGGCAGGGCGCTTTGCCGGTTTCTCTTCGCGAAAAATGGTCTGGTTTGCCTTCCTCTTCTCCGGTGCGCTCGCGGGATTGGCCGGTATATCCGAAGTTTCCGGCTCCATCGGCCATCTGCAGCCGGCGATATCGCCGGGCTACGGCTTCACCGCCATCATCGTTGCCTTCCTCGCACGTCTCAATCCGCTCGGAGCCATCCTGTCCGGCCTCGTGCTGGCGCTGACCTATCTCGGCGGCGAAGCGGCACAATTGTCGCCGGGTATCTCCGCCAAGGCGGCCAGCGTCTTCCAGGGCCTGCTGCTGTTTTTCGTGCTCTCCTGCGACACGCTGATCTATTACAAGATTCGCCTGGTCTGGTCGCGAGTTCGGGGGGGTGCGGCATGAGTGTCTTCGAAGCAATCCTTCTCACCATCATCACGGCGTCGACGCCGCTCGTCATTGCCGGCCTCGGCGAACTGGTGGTGGAACGTTCGGGCGTGCTCAACCTCGGTGTCGAAGGCATGATGATCATCGGTGCCGTTGCCGCTTTCGTCGGGGCGCAGGTGAGCGGATCTCCCTATGTCGGCCTGCTGACCGGCATCGTCGCGGGTGCGCTGTTTTCGCTGCTGTTCGGCTTCCTCACCCTGACGCTGGTCACGAACCAGGTTGCGACCGGCCTGGCGCTGACCATCCTAGGCCTCGGCCTTTCCGGCATGATCGGCGAAGGTTATGTCAGCGTGCCGGGCGTGCAGCTGCATGAGATCGTCTTCCCGTTTCTGTCGGACATTCCACTGATTGGCTCGGTACTGTTCAGGCAGGATCTGACCTTCTACCTCTCGATTGCGCTGCTGATCGGGGTCAACTGGTTCCTTTTCCGCAGCCGTGCCGGCCTCAAGCTGCGCGCCGTGGGCGACAGTCATGGCTCGGCCCACGCGCTCGGCATCGACGTCATTCGCACGCGCTATCTCGCCGTCATGTTCGGCGGTGCCTGCGCCGGGCTTGCCGGTGCTCAGTTGTCGCTCGTCTACACGCCGCAATGGGTCGAGAACATGTCGGCCGGCCGCGGCTGGGTAACGCTTGCGCTGGTGGTCTTTGCGTCCTGGCGGCCGATGCGCGTCATGGCCGGCGGCTATCTTTTCGGCGCCGTGACGATCCTGCAGTTTCATGCGCAGGGCTTCGGTGTCGGCATTCCCTCGCAGTTCCTGTCGATGCTGCCCTATGCATCGACTATTGTGGTTCTCGTCATCATCTCTCAAAATCGCCGCGCGACCTTGATCAACACGCCAGCGTCGCTCGGCAAGGCCTTCGTTCCGGAGCGCTGAAGACACGAACCGGACGGATTTCATAGTGTCAAACCAACAGGGGTAACCATGAAGAAACTAACACTCGCCCTCGCCACGACAGCCGCTGCCATCATCGGTTTTGCGGCCGCTGCAGAAGCCGCGCCGACCAAGGTCTGCTTCGTCTATGTCGGCTCGCACACGGATGGCGGCTATTCGCAGGCGCATGATCTCGGCCGTCAGCAGGTCCAGAAGGAGTTCGGCAACAAGATCGAGACGCCCTATCTCGAAAACGTGCCGGAAGGCCCGGACGCAGAGCGCGCCATCGAGCGTCTTGCCCGTTCCGGCTGCTCGCTGATCTTCTCCACCTCGTTCGGCTTCATGGACGCGACCGTCAAGGTTGCCGCCAAGTTCCCGAAGGTGAAGTTCGAGCATGCGACCGGCTTCAAGAGCGGCCCGAATCTCGCAACCTATAACTCGCGTTTCTATGAAGGCCGTTACATCCTTGGCCAGATCGCCGCCAAGACGTCGAAGAACCACGGCGCCGCCTACATCGCGTCCTTCCCGATTCCGGAAGTCGTCATGGGCATCAATTCCTTCGAACAGGGCGCCCGCTCGATCGATCCGAGCTTCAAGCTCAAGGTCGTCTGGGTCAACACCTGGTTCGATCCGGGCAAGGAAGCCGATGCCGCCAAAGCCATGGTCGACCAGGGCGTCGATGTCCTAACGCAGCACACCGACACGACGGCGCCGATGCAGGTGGCCGAAGAGCGCGGTATCCATGCGTTCGGTCAGGCGTCCAACATGATTGCCGCCGGCCCGAAGGCTCAGCTGACCGCCATTGTCGACACCTGGGGTAACTATTACTCCAAGCGCGTCCACGCGCTGCTCGATGGCACCTGGAAGTCCGAACAGAGCTGGGACGGCCTGAAGGACGGCATCCTGAAGATGGCCGATTACACCAACATGCCCGACGACGTGAAGAAGATGGCTCAGGAAACCGAAGCCAAGATCAAGTCAGGCGAGCTCGCTCCCTTCACCGGCCTGATCAACAAGCAGGACGGAACGCCCTGGCTGAAGGCAGGCGAAAAGGCCGATGACGGTACGCTGCTCGGCATGAACTTCTACATCGAAGGTGTCGACGACAAGCTGCCCGCTTCGAAATAAGCAGATGAAATAGTCTAAGTTGAGAAGGGGCGCTTAAAGCGCCCCTTTTTGTTGCACTGCATCATCGAATGTCGATTTACAAAAGTATTACTATATGATTTTTTTGACCGCGGCCTGAGGAAATGGCCTTTGGGAGGAAATCATGAAGTTGAAGACTGCACTGATCAGTGCGACGATGCTTGCTGCCTGCATGTTCACGTCGGCATCGGCTAAAGACCTGGTCGTCGGATTCTCGCAAATCGGTTCTGAGTCCGGTTGGCGTGCGGCCGAAACGACGCTGACGAAGCAGCAAGCCAAGAAGCGCGGCATTGACCTGAAGTTCGCAGACGCGCAGCAGAAGCAGGAAAACCAGATCAAGGCGATCCGTTCCTTCATCGCGCAGGGCGTCGATGCGATCCTGCTGGCGCCCGTCGTCGAGACCGGCTGGGATGCTGTCCTGAAGGAAGCCAAGGAAGCCAAGATCCCCGTCATTCTGCTTGACCGCACGGTTGCTGCACCGAAGGACCTTTATCTGACAGCTGTCACGTCCGACCTGGTTCATGAAGGCAAGGTCGCCGGTGACTGGCTTGTAAAGACGGTCGGCGACAAGAAGTGCAACATCGTCGAGCTGCAGGGCACGACCGGCTCTTCGCCGGCCATCGCCCGAAAGAAGGGCTTCGAGGAAGCCATCAAGGGTCATGACAACCTGAAGATCGTTCGTAGCCAGACCGGTGACTTCACCCGCGCCAAGGGCAAGGAAGTCATGGAAAGCTTCCTGAAGGCTGAAAACGGCGGCAAGGATATCTGCGCGCTCTACGCCCATAACGACGACATGGCCGTCGGCGCTATTCAGGCGATCAAGGAAGCCGGCCTGAAGCCGGGCAAGGACATCCTGACCGTGTCGATCGATTCGGTTCCGGATCTCTTCAAGGCCATGGCTGCCGGTGAGGCGAACGCCACCGTCGAACTGACGCCGAATATGGCAGGTCCTGCCTTCGACGCGCTCGATGCGTATCTGAAGAGCAAGAAGGAGCCGCCGAAGTGGATCCAGACGGAATCCAAGCTCTACACCCAAGCGGATGATCCGCAGAAGGTCTACGAGCAGAAGAAAGACCTCGGCTACTAAGACAAAAGCTGATCGTACCGGCTGGCAACGCCGCCGGTGCGAATTCATGTGCGAGATGCCGGCGCATCAGGCCAATGCGCCGGCTATCGCTTTCGCCCATTGGCTCAATGCAAGGACATCAGCGCTTCATGGCTCAAGACGTCGAGCGACTTCTGACAGCGACAGGCTTTTGTAAATATTTTCCCGGTTCGACCGCTCTCGATCATGTCGATTTCACGTTGATGCGCGGCGAGGTCCATGCGCTGCTCGGCGAGAACGGCGCCGGAAAATCCACACTGATCAAGTGCATGACCGGCGCCTATCGCCGCGACGGCGGCACTCTGGTTCTCGACGGCGCCGAGATCGATCCGCATGACACGCTGGCGGCGCAGAAGCTCGGCATCGGAACCGTCTACCAGGAAGTGAACCTGCTGCCCAATCTGAGCGTCGCGGAAAACCTGTTTCTCGGTCGCCAGCCGCGGCGGTTCGGCATGGTCAGCAGCCGCATCATGAACGGCATGGCGAGAGACCTGCTGTCGCAATACGGCATGGATATCGATGTCAACCGCCAGCTCGACCGCTTCTCCGTTGCCATACAGCAGGTGATCGCGATTGCCCGCGCCGTCGATCTCTCCGGCAAGGTGCTGATTCTCGATGAGCCGACGGCAAGCCTCGATACGCATGAAGTCGAAATGCTGTTCGGCATCGTCAGGCGATTGAAGGAGCGTGGCCTGGGGATCGTCTTCATCACGCATTTTCTTGAGCAGGTCTACGAGATCTGCGATCGCATTACCGTTCTTCGCAACGGTCGTCTGGTCGGCACGCGCGAAGCGAATGGTCTGCCGCGGCAGACCCTGATCGCCATGATGCTCGGCCGCGAGCTCGCCGAGACGGAAAGCACGGTGAGGCAGACCGAGACGGAAAGCGGTCCGGTCAGATATCATTTCACGAATTTCGGCAAGCGCGGCAAGATCAAGCCCTTCAACATGGAGGTGCATGTCGGAGAGGTGGTCGGCATCGCCGGCCTGCTTGGCTCCGGCCGCACCGAAACCGCCGAAGTGCTTTTCGGCGTCGAGCGTGCCGATAGCGGCGAAGCGAAGATCGACGGTAATACGGTGACGCTTTCCAGCCCCCGGGCTGCGATCAAGCGCGGCTTCGGCTTCTGCCCGGAAGACCGCAAGACGGACGGCATCATCGGCGATCTTTCCATTCGGGAAAACATTATCATGGCGCTGCAGGCGCGGCGCGGTTGGGCCAGACCTCTCGCGCGCAGCGAGCAGAACGCCATCGCCGATCGCTACATCAAGGCACTGGATATCCGCACGACCGATCGGGAAAAGCCCATCCGGCTTCTTTCGGGCGGCAACCAGCAAAAGGCGATCCTCGCGCGATGGCTGGCGACCAATCCGAATTTCCTGATCCTGGACGAGCCGACCCGCGGCATCGATGTCGGCGCCCATGCCGAAATCATCCGGCTGATCGAAGATCTTTGCCGGCAGGGCATGTCCCTGGTGGTCATTTCGTCTGAACTTGAGGAGCTTGTCGCCTATAGTTCACGCGTCATCGTCCTGCGCGACCGCGAACACATTGCCGAGTTGACCGGCAGCGGGATAACCGCCGGAAATATCGTCGAGGCCATTGCCACGGCTCAGAATGCAAAGGAAGACGCATGAGCTCGCAAATCAAGGCATCCTTGCTTCGGTTGCTGCCGCAGCTCATTGCGCTCGCGGTAATTCTTCTGTTGAATTTCATTATGTTCCCGCATTTTTTTCATCTAGAAATTCAAAATGGAAGACTCTACGGGAGTCTGATTGATGTGCTCAATCGCGGCGCACCGGTGGCGCTGCTGTCCATCGGCATGACGTTGGTCATTGCCACCAAGGGGATCGATCTTTCGGTCGGCGCGGTGATCGCAATATGCGGCGCCGTGGCGGCATCGTCGATCGTTTCCGGCTATTCGCTGACCTATACGCTGTTTCTGACCCTCGGCATCGGCCTGGCTTGCGGCCTATGGAATGGCTTCCTTGTCGCCACGCTCGATATCCAGCCGATCATCGCAACGCTGGTGCTGATGGTGGCCGGTCGCGGCATCGCGCAATTGATCACCGAGGGTGCGATCCTCACGTTCAACAATGACGGGCTGATCTTTCTCGGCAGCGGTTCCTTCGCGGCCTTCCCGATGCCCGTGGTGATCTGGTTTGTCGCCGCACTTGTCGTGATCCTTCTCGTCCGGCGCACGGCGCTTGGGATGCTGGTCGAAGCAATTGGTATCAACCGCCGGGCGAGCACGCTCTCGGGTATTCAAACCCCGGTCCTGCTCGTGGCGGTTTATGCATTGAGCGGGCTTTGTGCTTCCATCGCCGGCATCATCGTTTCAGCCGATATCAAAGGCGCTGATGCCAACAATGCCGGCTTATGGCTCGAGCTGGATGCGATTCTTGCCGTCGTCGTCGGTGGCAATTCGCTGCTCGGTGGCCGCTTCAGCATCGTCGGTTCGCTGATCGGTGCGATGATCATTCAATCGGTCAATACGGGCATCCTGCTCTCCGGCTTTCCGCCGGAGTTCAATCTGGTGATCAAGGCGATCATCGTCATCGTCATTCTGGTCATCCAGTCCCCGGCGATGCAATCCGCCACGTCATTCTTCTGGCGCCGCCGAGTCGAGGGGCAGATGGTGCAAAAGGAGCAGGCAAAGTGAATTCGAAATATCTTCCGCTGCTTGCGACCATCGTTATCTTCATCCTGGCTTATGCCGGCTGCGTGACGCAATATCCGAACATGCTGTCGACGCGGGTGATCGGCAATCTATTGACCGACAATGCTTTTCTGGGAATTGCGGCCGTCGGCATGACATTCGTGATCATTTCCGGCGGGATCGATCTGTCCATCGGCTCGGTCATCGCCTTTACCGGCGTTTTCCTGGCAGTCATCCTTCGCGATACGACGATTCATCCCTTGGTGGCTTTCGCCCTGGTTCTCGTCATCACGACGATCTTCGGCGCCGGCATGGGCGCCATCATCCATTATCTCAGCATGCCGCCCTTCATCGTGACGCTGGCCGGCATGTTCCTGGCGCGGGGCATAGCCTTCGTGCTGTCCATCGACAGCATCCCGATCGAGCACGATTTCTATTCGCAATTGAACGATCTCTATTGGCTGATGCCCGGTGGCGGCCGGTTGACATTGATCGGCGGTCTTATGCTGTTGGTCTTTGCCGGCGGCATCGTCCTTGCTCACCGCACCCGTTTCGGCGCCAATGTCTACGCTTTGGGTGGCGGCGTGCAGACGGCGGAACTCATGGGCGTGCCGGTCGGTCGCACGACGATCCGGATCTATGCTTTGTCCGGCTTTCTCGCCGGTCTATCCGGAATCGTTTTTTCAATTTATACATCCGCTGGATATTCGCTTGCCACGGTTGGCGTTGAGCTTGATGCCATCGCTGCCGTGGTCATAGGCGGAACACTGCTGACGGGAGGGGCGGGGTTCGTCGGGGGAACACTCATCGGAATTCTCATTCAGGGCCTGATTCAGACCTACATCACCTTCGATGGAACGCTTTCCAGCTGGTGGACGAAGATATTGATCGGCTTATTGCTGTTTGCATTTATTCTGATGCAGAAAGGCCTTCTGCTGCTTTCCCGTTTCAATCGACGATATGCCTGAGGGGAAGGACAGAGCGCTTGCGCAGCCGATTGCTTGATACCAGAAAAACCGAGAGAAAGTCACGAACGAGCCATGCTCAGGTCGTCGACGATCTTGGCAAGGCGATCGTCTCCGGAGCCTTTCCGATCGGCACCATCCTTCCCGGCGATAGCGAGCTTCTGCAACGTTTCAAGGTATCTCGCACCGTTCTGCGTGAGAGCATGAAGACTCTTGCGGCAAAAGGGCTGGTCGTGCCGCGCGCGCGGGTCGGCACTCGGGTCACCGAGAGAATTTATTGGAACATGTTCGACAATGAAGTGCTTAACTGGCACTTCGAAAGCGGGGTGAACAAGGAGTTCCTTCTCCATCTCTACGATATACGCATGGCTTTCGAGCCGTTCGCTGCTAGCCTGGTGGCGGAGCGCGCCAGCCGCGAGGACATCGATCTCTTGCGCCGGCTCGCGGCCTCCATGGCCGCTCCGCATCATACGTCGGACAGTCTTGCCGTTGCCGACCTGCATTTCCATCTGGCAATCACCGAAGCGTCGCAAAATCCGTTCATGCGGTCGCTCGGCGGGCTCATCGAGGCGGCGTTGGTCGGCATGTTCCGCATGAGCGCGCCACCCTCCAGCAACGGCTTCGCCAATATTGCCGACACGCATATGGCGATCGTCGATGCCATTGCGGCGCGGGACGGCCCGGCTGCGCATAAGGCCATGGAGTTTGTGATCATTGATGGGCGTCAGCACGTCCTCGAGGGTTTTGCCGCTCTTGCCCAGGCCTGACGCCCGTCTCTAATTTCGCCGTAGTTCATCGCTCGACTAGTTGCTATGAGGAGACTGTGCCCATCAGCGGGCAACGCCTGATCGTATATCTCGGAGCCCGAAATGGAACGTACCTGCCTCGCCATCATTCTCGCCGCCGGCGACAGTACCCGCATGAAATCGTCGATGTCGAAGGTTCTGCATCCGATTGCCGGTCGCCCGATGATCGCGCACGTGATGGAGGCGATCGCCAAGACGGATATTTCGGCGGCGGCGCTGGTTGTCGGGCGCAACCCCGATGAAGTCAGCGCGGCGGCGTCAATCGGCGGCATGACGGTCGAACCCTATCTGCAGAAAGAGCGCCTTGGCACCGGTCATGCCGTGTTGGCTGCGCGCGAGGCGATCGCGCGAGGGTATGACGATATTCTCGTTGCCTATGGAGATGTGCCGCTGCTGACTGACGCTCCGCTTCGCGCCGCCCGGCAAGGGCTCGCAGACGGCAATGATGTCGTCGTCATCGGCTTTCACACCGACAACCCGAATGCCTATGGCCGGCTGCTGGTCAAGGATGGCGAATTGATCGCGATCCGCGAGGCAAAGGATGCGACGGATGCCGAGCTGGCGGTGACCTGGTGCAACAGCGGCTTGATGGCGATCAACGGCCGTAAGGCGCTCGATCTGCTCGACCGCATCGGCAACGATAATGCCAAGGGCGAATATTATCTCACCGATCTCGTCGAGATCGCCCGGTCGCTTGGCGGCCGCGCCGTGGCCGTCGATGCGCCTGAGGTCGAGATGACCGGCTGCAACAACCGCGCCGAACTCGCTTTCATCGAGCGTCTCTGGCAGGAGCGGCGTAGGCACGAACTGATGCTGTCCGGTGTTACCATGATCGCGCCCGAGACCGTGTTTCTTGCCTACGATACGGTCATCGGCCAGGACGCGCTGATCGAGCCGAATGTCGTGTTCGGCCCGGGAGCGGTCATCGAAGGCGGCGCGATCATCCATGCCTTCTCGCATATCGAAGGCGCGCATGTCAGCGCCGGCGCGACGGTCGGACCCTTTGCGCGGCTGCGTCCGGGAGCCGATCTTGCCGGCGGCGCCAAAGTCGGCAATTTCTGCGAGGTCAAGAACGGCAAGATCGGCGAGGGCGCCAAGGTCAACCATCTGACCTATATCGGCGACGCGACGATCGGCGGCGGCAGCAACATCGGCGCCGGCACGATCACCTGCAACTATGACGGGGTGAACAAATACGAGACCCATATCGGCGCCAACGCGTTCGTCGGGTCCAACTCCTCGCTGGTCGCGCCCATTCGTATCGGAGACGGCGCCTATATTGCGTCCGGCAGCGTCATCACGGATGATGTTCCGGCTGAAGCCTTGGCCTTCGGCCGTGCACGCCAGGAAATCAAGCCGGAACGTGCCAAGGTCCTGCGCGAGCGGGCGCTCGCCATCAAGGCAGCGAAGAAGAGCGACCACTAAATCTTTGGGCTGCCGGCGTAACGGTCCGAAATCGAAAGTGACCGTTACGGCAATTGAGAAAATTGCAGGAACGATTAGGACTTGCCCTCATATTTGAGGCCAGACGGAGAGTTGTATGTGCGGTATTGTTGGGATCGTCGGAACGAAGCCTGTGGCGGACCGCTTGGTGGACGCGCTGCGGCGTCTCGAATACCGCGGCTATGATTCGGCCGGTGTCGCAACGATCCATGACGGCGTGATGGATCGCCGCCGCGCGGAAGGAAAGCTCTTCAATCTGGAGAAGCGGCTGGAGACGGATCCTCTGCCCGGCACGACGGGCATTGCCCACACACGCTGGGCAACGCACGGCGTTCCGAATGAGACCAATGCCCACCCGCATTTCGTCGAGGGTGTTGCCGTCGTCCACAACGGCATCATCGAAAACTTTTCCGAACTGCGCGAGGAACTGAAGGCCGAAGGCAAGGTGTTTGCTTCGCAGACGGACACGGAAGTCGTTGCACACCTGCTCGCAAACCATATCCGCGAAGGTCTCGAGCCCCGCGCCGCAATGCTGAAGATGCTGAACCGCGTGACCGGTGCCTACGCATTGGCCGTGATGTTTGAGAACGATCCCGACACGCTGATAGCGGCGCGTTCCGGCCCGCCGCTTGCCGTGGGGTACGGCAAGGGCGAAATGTTCCTCGGCTCGGATGCGATTGCCCTTGCACCCTTCACCAACGAGATCACCTATCTCGTCGATGGCGACTGCGCGATCGTCACGCATGCCGGCGCGACCATTCTCGATTTCAATGGCAATGAAGTAACCAGGCCGCGGCAGATCTCCCAGGCGACCGCCTATGTTGTCGACAAGGGCAATCATCGCCACTTCATGGAGAAGGAAATCTACGAGCAGCCGGAGGTCATTTCGCACGCGCTCAGCCAATATGTCGATTTTGCCAGCCATCGCGTGCGCCCAGGTGCGTCGGCGATCGATTTCGACGGTGTTTCCGGCCTGGCGATTTCCGCCTGCGGCACGGCCTATCTTGCCGGCTTGATCGGCAAATACTGGTTCGAGCGCTATGCGCGCCTGCCGGTCGAGATCGACGTCGCCTCCGAATTCCGCTACCGCGAGATGCCGCTGTCGCCCTCGCAGGCGGCGCTGTTCATTTCACAGTCCGGCGAGACGGCCGATACGCTGGCTTCGCTGCGTTACTGCCGCGACAACGGCCTGAAGATCGGCGCCGTCGTCAACGTCAAGGAATCGACCATCGCGCGCGAAGCCGATGCCGTGTTTCCAATCATGGCCGGTCCCGAGATCGGCGTTGCCTCGACGAAGGCCTTCACCTGCCAGCTTGCCGTTCTCGCATCGCTGGCGATCGGAGCGGGTGTCGCGCGCGGTACCGTCAGCGCTACGGATGAACAGGAAATGGTGCGCCATCTCGTCGAGATGCCGCGTATCATGGCCAATGTCCTGAATATCATCCAGCCGCAGATGGAAAGCCTGGCGCGAGAGATTTCGAAGTTCAAGGATGTGCTCTATCTCGGTCGCGGCACCAGCTTCCCGCTCGCCATGGAAGGTGCGCTGAAGCTGAAGGAAATCTCCTACATCCATGCCGAGGGTTATGCGGCCGGCGAGCTGAAACACGGGCCGATCGCCCTGATCGACGAGAACATGCCTGTCATCGTCATCGCGCCGCATGACCGCTTCTTCGACAAGACGGTTTCCAACATGCAGGAAGTGGCGGCACGCGGCGGCCGAATCATCTTCATCACCGACGAGGCGGGTGCGGCCGCATCGACGCTGCCGACGATGGCGACCATTGCCTTGCCTGTCGTCGACGAGATCATCGCGCCGATCATCTTCTCGCTGCCGATTCAGCTGCTCGCCTATCACACCGCCGTCTTCATGGGCACGGACGTCGATCAGCCGCGCAACCTCGCCAAATCGGTGACGGTGGAATAGGCTTTTCCGCCGGCCTCTTTTCGCAGTCACGTCATCGTGAGCAGGGTGTCCGTTCGGCGCTGCGGCGTGACTGGCTGGTTGTATGCCGCCCCAATTTCTGGCAGTCTTTCCGAAGGAGACGGTGGGGGAGGATTTGCCGGTCAGCGGGAGGCGACCGAACGGAGTTTTCGAGCGGCGAATGACTGAAAAGCTCATCAAAATGTCTGTGACCACGCGGATCAGAAACAATTTCCTGGCCGGTCTGATCATATGCGCTCCGATTGCCATCACGCTCTGGCTGACCTGGTCCGTCGTGCATTGGGCCGATAGCTGGGTCCGCCCCTATATTCCCGCGCGCTACGACCCCGAGAGCTATCTGAATTTTGCCGTTCCCGGCACTGGCCTGATCATCGCGATGATCTTCATTACGCTCGTCGGTTTTCTCGCCAAGAACCTGATCGGCCAGAGCATCGTCCGTTTCGGCGAGTCGATCGTCAATCGCGTGCCACTGGTGCGGACGATCTATAAGAGCGTCAAGCAGATCTTCGAAACCGTGCTGAAAGAGCAGGGCACGTCGTTCAAGAAGGTGGGCCTCATCGAATATCCGAGCCCCGGCCTCTGGTCCATGGTGTTCATATCGACGGATGCCAAGGGCGAAATCGCCTCGAAATTCAATGCCATGGGCCAGGACATGGTAGCGGTCTTCCTGCCGCCGACACCCGTGCCTACGGCCGGCTTTCTGGTTTTCGTTCCGCGCGAAAAGATCACGGTGCTCGACATGAGCCCGGAGGATGGCGCCAAGCTTCTAATTTCCGGTGGCCTGGTTTCGCCCGAATACAAGGAAGAACTGGTCGCGGCGAAGGGGCTGCCCAGGCCCGTTCCGATAAAGTCGCTCACCTAGAAGCACTCTCGTTCCTGTCGCTGGTCGGCTGGCTTCGCGTATCGCGCGAACTGTCATGTCCCTATCATATTGACGCCTTAGATCGTCCTTGGGGACAGGCAATCGAATGTATCTCATCAGCGAATGCTCGGAGTTTCGGTGTCGGGCTGTCGTTTTCTACGCGGCCTGAAAGCGGGCCGGAGATGGATGCCGTTGTCTCCACGCGGATTTTCATCGGAGGATACTGTTTTGAGATATATGCGTTCGAAGAGCCTGCCGCTGCTGTCGGCCGTACTAGCCACATTCGTTTTCTCCGCGCCGGTCGCCGCGCTCGCGGATAATTCCGTCGCGGTCCAGGGCGTGACGCTCGTCAACAAGGGACGCGTGGCGGTCGGTCGCATCCCGGCCAACCTGCGCGACAAGTTCGGCGAGACCTTCGGTTCCGGTTCGGGCATGTCGATCGACACCAAGAGCTGGGTTCGCAACGCCGACGGCACCTACAAGGGTTCGCTCTGGCTGCTACCGGACCGCGGCTACAATGCCGTCGGCACGACCGACTATCGCCCGCGTCTGAACACGATCGACGTTACTCTGAGCCCGGTCGCGTCCGGCGCGGCGCCGCCGGCCGGCAAGGAGCAGTCGGGCGTCGACGCCAAGCTTGCCGACACCCAGCTTCTCAAGGACGACAAGGGCGCCGACACCACTGGCCTCGATCCGACCAATGGTACCCGCCAAGCGGAAGGCAGCATGCCGCTGCTGCCCCAGGCGCCGAACGGCAAGATCTCGCTCGACACCGAAGCCATTGCCCGTCTGCCTGACGGCACCATGTTCATCAGCGACGAGTATGGCCCCTATATCTACCGCTTCGCCGCCGATGGCCGCATGATGTCCGCCACCCCTCCGCCGGCTGCGCTGCTGCCGATGCGCAATGGCGCCGTCAATTTCGCCTCCAATAACCCCGGTCCCGGCGAATCCGCTCCGGATCCGAAGGACCCGACCAGCGGCCGCCAGAATAACCAGGGCCTGGAAGGCATGTCGCTAACGCCGGATGGCAAGTTCCTGATCGCGGTGCTGCAGTCCGCAACGCGCCAGGATGGCGGCGATTCCAGCTCCACGCGACAGAACACCCGCGCGCTGGTCTATGATGCCGCCGATCCGGCAAATCTGAAGCTGGTTCACGAATATGTCGTGCCGCTGCCGGTCTTCACGAATGACAAGGGCAAGACGGCCGTCGCCGCCCAGAGCGAAATCTATGCGCTCTCGCCGCAGACCTTCCTGATGCTGGCGCGTGACAGCAACAACGGTTACGGCGTGAAAGGCGACAAGTCGCTCTACCGCAGCATCGTCGCTGTCGATGTCTCCACTGCTACCGATATTGCCGGTAAGTTCGATGCCGACAAGTCGGTCGCGCCCAAGGGCGTTCTTGACGCTTCGGTAAAGCCGGCAACGGTCAGCCAGTTCATCGACATTAACGACAGCGCCGATCTCGCGCGCTTCGGCCTTCATAATGGCGCGCCGAACGACCGCAACAATCTCTCGGAAAAGTGGGAGGCGATGTCGCTCGCAAGCGTTCAGGATCCAAAGCTGCCGGACGATTACTTCCTCTTCGTTGCCAACGACAACGACTTCCTGACCCAGGACGGCTATCAGGTCGGCGCTGCCTACAAGGGTGACGGCGGAGGCGATGTCGACACCATGTTCCAAGTGTTCCAGGTCACAATTCCCGGCCTTGCTGCCAAGTAAAGTTGTCAGAAAGGGATGGACGCAACAAATGCGTCCATCTGCTCATCCCGCCCGCAGGAACCGGATCGCCTCGTCGCGGCGGAAGAGATAGAGCAGGGTGCGCACGGCCATGCCGCGCTCGCCCGTCAGCTCCGGATCGCGCTCGATGAGATAGGCGGCATCCTTGCGGGCGATTTCCAGAAGATCGGCGTGCGCTTCGAGGCTGGCAATGCGGAAGCCGGGCGTGCCGGATTGACGCGTACCGAGAAGTTCGCCTTCGCCCCGCAGCTTTAAATCCTCCTCGGCAATGCGGAAACCATCTTCGGTGTCGCGCATGATCGACAACCGCGCATGGCCAGCTTCGCCAAGCGGCCCCTTGTATAGAAGAATACAGGTGGAGGCCTCGTCGCCGCGTCCGACCCGTCCGCGCAGCTGATGCAGCTGCGCTAGGCCGAAACGCTCGGCATGTTCGATGACCATGATCGTCGCGTCCGGCACGTCGACACCCACTTCGACGACCGTCGTTGCGACCAGTAGACGGATCTCGCCGCTCTTGAAGGCCATCATGACGGCATCCTTTTCCGGACCGCTCATCCGGCCATGGATAAGGCCGATGCCGGGACCGAGCGCCTTGGTCAACGTGTCATGGCGCTCCTCGACCGACATTAAATCGGATTCTTCGGATTCCTCCACAAGTGGACATATCCAATAGGCTTTTTTACCCTCAGAGAGCGCACTTTTCAGCCGAGCGACGATATCGCCGGTTCGCTCGTTCGGGATCGTGATCGTCTGGATCGGCTTGCGGCCCGCCGGCTTCTCGGTGAGCTTGGATACGTCCATATCGCCAAAGGCGGCAAGCACCAGCGTTCGCGGGATGGGCGTCGCGGTCATGACGAGCATATGCGGCGAGATGCCCTTCGCAGTTAGGCGCAGGCGCTGGTGGACGCCGAAACGGTGCTGCTCGTCGACGACAGCCAGCATGAGGTTGGCATAGGCGACGCTATCCTGGAACAGAGCATGCGTGCCGATGATGATCTGCGCTTCGCCGGAGGCGATGCGCTCGAGGATAGCATCCCGCTCGCGCCCCTTCGTGCGGCCTGTGAGAACTTCGACGGAAAGGTTTGCACTTGCTGCGAATTTTGAAATTGTCGTATGATGTTGGCGGGCAAGGATTTCGGTCGGCGCCATCAGCACGGCCTGTCCGCCGCTTTCGATGACCGCGGCGATCGCCATCAGCGCGACCAGCGTCTTTCCCGCGCCGACATCGCCCTGCAGCAACCGGAGCATGCGCTCCGTGCCTGCCATGTCCTTGAGAATATCGGCCACCGCGTCGCGCTGGCTATTCGTCATCGAGAAAGGCAGGGATTCCAATATCTTGCCGCTGATTTCTCCAGTTGGATGCACGGATTGTCCGGCAACCTTGCGCAGCCTCTGGCGAACCAGGGAGAGTGACAATTGCCCCGCCAGGAATTCGTCATAGGCAAGCCGGCGACGGGCCGGTGCCTGCGGATCGATATCGGCGGCGTCTCGCGGCGCATGCAGCATGTGGAAGCTGTCGGATATCGAGGGAAAACCCTGCTTCTGCGTAAGGGTAATGTCATCCCATTCGGGCAGTTGCGGAATTCGCGAGAGCGCGCCCTCGATGGTTTTGCGCAGGAATTTCGGGGTGAGGCCGGCGGTCAACGGATAGACCGGCTCGACCAGCGGCAGGTTTTCCGCCTCGCTGTCACGCATGATATAGTCCGGATGCACCATGGACGGCCGACCGTTGAACCAGTCGACCTTGCCGCTGACGGTGACCGTCTCGTCGACAGGCAGCTGCTTTTCGAGCCATTGCGCCTTGCCGCGGAAGAAGACCAGCGCAAGCTCGCCCGTCTCATCATGCAGATAGACACGATAGGGAACGTTGCTGCGCGGATTGGGCGGCGGCTGATGGCGATCGACGCGGCCGGTAATGGTGACGATGGCTCCCTGCGGCGCGCGGGCGATACCCGGCTGCTCGCGCCGGTCGATGATTGAATGCGGCGCATGGAAAATGAGGTCGATGACGCGGCAATCGTCGATCGTCTCGCGATCGAGCAGCTTCACCAGCAGCTCTGATACCTTCGGCCCGACGCCGGGCAGCGAAGATATGGAGGCAAACAGCGGATCGAGGATAGCGGGACGCATGACCGGCAAAATGCGACGGGCAGGGCGCATTTGGCAAGGGGTAGCGCCACGCACGACGTCTTTGAGGCCACCACTCCCCCGAAAATTACGCTTCCGACGCTTTTTTCTGAAAAACCGGTTCCCACCTTTCAATGCTGGTTTTATAGAGACGCATCAACATAAAGGTGTTTTTGATGACTGGGCTTACCCTCAGCAGTGCCGATCTCGATCCCCGTCGTCGGCGCATCCTTTTCCGCTGTTGGCATCGCGGCATCCGCGAGATGGATCTGGTCTTCGGCCAGTTCGCCGATAACGAGCTGCCGGGTCTTCCCGAGGCCGAACTTGATGAACTCGAGCGCATCATGGCCGAAGAAGACAATGATCTTCTAAAATGGATCCTCGGTAGCGAGCCGACGCCGCAGAATCTGCGCACACCGCTCTTTGAGCGTCTCGCCTCCTACAAGCCCGATTTCGAAGAGATCGCCGAAAGGTTTGGATTAACGAAATGATCCCCGGTTTCGACGCGAAGAAGCTGCTTGCCGCAAGCGAGCCGATGACGATCGGTCATGTTCCGGCCGGCCTGGAGCCGTTCCTGATTGCCGAGATGGCAAAGGCCGGCCGGCCGATCGCCTATGTCATGTCCGACGGCCAGCACATGGCCGATGTCGAACAGATGCTCGGCTTCATCGCGCCTGAAATTCCGGTCCTCACCCTGCCGGCCTGGGACTGCCTTCCTTACGACCGCGTCTCCCCAAGCTCCGACACGTCGGCCCGGCGTCTTGCGGCTTTGTCCGGCCTCATCGCGTATCATCGCAAGCCGCATGCGGCGGTCGTGCTGGTGACGGTCAACGCCATGCTGCAGAAAGTGGCACCGCAGGACATTATCGAGAGCCTGGCTTTCTCGGCGAGGCCGGGCAATCAGGTCCGGATGGACGATATCGCGGCCCGTCTGGAGCGCAACGGCTTCGAGCGCGTGGCGACCGTGCGCGAGGTCGGCGAATATGCCGTGCGCGGCGGCATCCTCGATGTCTTCGTTCCGGGTACGGAAGAGCCTGTGCGCCTGGATTTCTTCGGCGATACGCTGGAAAGCATCCGCAGCTTCGATCCTGCCAGCCAGCGCACGACGGGACAGGTGCGCTCGCTCGATCTCAATCCGATGAGCGAAGTGACGCTGACGCCGGATACGATCAGCCGCTTCCGCAAGAACTATCTCTCAGCCTTCGGCGCCGCCACGCGCGACGATGCGCTTTATGTCGCCGTATCCGAAGGGCGACGCTATGCCGGCATGGAGCATTGGCTGCCGCTTTTCTACGAGAAGCTGGAGACGGTCTTCGATTACCTCAAGGGCTTCCGGCTTGTGACGGACCACACCGTGCGCGAGGCGGCCGAGGAACGCTCCAAGCTCGTCTTTGACTATTACGACGCCCGCCTGCATTCCGGTCAGCAAGCCAAGGGGCAGATGGCGCAGGGCACACCCTATAAGCCGGTAACGCCCGGTCAGCTCTATCTCGACGGCAAGGCCCTCGGCAACGCGCTCGATGCCTTTGGCGCTATCCGCATCTCGCCCTTCAACGAACATGAGGGCGAGGCGCGCCGCGTCATCGAGCTTGACGCCCGTCAGGGGCCGCGCTGGGCGCGGTCCGCGACTGACACAGCCGACAGCGAGCGCGTCAACGTCTTCGATGCCGTCGTCAAGCATATCGCCGACAAGCGGGCGGCGGGCGGCAAGGTGCTGATTTCGGCCTGGACCGAAGGCTCGCTCGACCGTCTCCTGCAGGTGCTCTCCGAACACGGGCTGGCGCGCGTCAAGACCATCGAGGCCTTCAAGGACCTCGGCGGCCTGGCGAAGGGCGAGGCGGCCGCCGCCGTCCTCAGCCTGGAAGCGGGTTTCGAGGCCGGCGATCTGATCGTCATCGGCGAGCAGGATATTCTCGGCGACCGCATGGTGCGCCGCTCCAAGCGCCGCAAGCGCGCCGCCGACTTCATCTCGGAAGTGGCGGGGCTGGACGAAGGTTCGATCGTCGTGCATGCCGAGCATGGCATCGGCCGCTTCGTCGGGCTGAGGACCATCGAGGCCGCCGGCGCGCCGCATGCCTGCCTTGAGCTGCTTTATGCTGACGATGCCAAGCTATTCCTGCCGGTCGAAAACATCGATCTCCTGTCACGCTACGGCGGTGAGGGCACCGAGGCGCAGCTCGACAAGCTCGGCGGCGGTGCCTGGCAGATGCGCAAGGCGAAGCTCAAGAAGCGCCTGCTGGATATGGCGGGCGCCTTGATCCGCGTCGCGGCGGAACGCTTGACCCGGCATGCGCCGGTACTCAGCACCCCGGATGGCCTCTACGACGAATTTGCCGCACGCTTCCCTTATGACGAGACCGACGACCAGATGAACGCCATCGAGGCCGTGCGCGACGATCTCGGCGCTGGCCGGCCGATGGATCGCCTCGTCTGCGGCGACGTCGGCTTCGGCAAGACGGAAGTGGCGCTGCGCGCCGCCTTCGTCGCCGCCATGAACGGCGCGCAGGTCGCGGTCGTCGTGCCGACGACCTTGCTCGCCCGCCAGCATTTCAAGACCTTTTCCGAGCGCTTTCGTGGGCTCCCGATCCGAATACAGCAGGCATCCCGTCTCGTCGGCGCCAAGGAACTGGCGCTGACCAAGAAGGAAGTGTCCGAAGGCAAAACCGACATCGTCGTCGGAACCCATGCATTGCTCGGCGCCGGCATCAAATTCGCCAATCTCGGCCTGCTCGTCATCGACGAGGAGCAGCATTTCGGTGTGAAGCACAAGGAGCGCTTGAAGGAGCTGAAGAGCGACGTGCATGTGCTGACGCTATCGGCAACGCCGATCCCGCGCACACTGCAGCTGGCAATGACGGGCGTCCGCGAGCTGTCGCTCATCACCACGCCACCGGTCGACCGCATGGCGGTGCGCACCTTCATCTCGCCTTTCGATTCGCTCGTGATCCGCGAAACTCTGATGCGCGAGCATTATCGCGGCGGCCAGAGCTTCTATGTCTGTCCGCGCCTTGCCGATCTCGCCGATATTCACGCCTTCCTGCAATCGGATGTACCGGAGCTGAAGGTGGCGGTCGCCCACGGCCAGATGCCGGCCGGCGAGCTGGAAGACATCATGAATGCCTTCTACGAGGGGCGTTATGACGTGTTGCTCTCTACCACCATCGTCGAATCCGGCCTCGACGTGCCGACGGCCAACACGCTGATCGTCCATCGCGCCGACATGTTCGGTCTTGCTCAGCTCTATCAGCTCCGCGGCCGCGTCGGCCGCTCCAAGGTCCGCGCCTTCGCTCTCTTCACCCTGCCGGTCAACAAGGTGCTGACGACCACGGCCGAACGCCGGCTCAAGGTGCTGCAGTCGCTGGATACGCTCGGCGCCGGCTTCCAGCTCGCCAGCCACGATCTCGATATTCGCGGCGCCGGCAATCTGCTCGGCGAGGAACAGTCCGGCCACATCAAGGAAGTCGGTTTCGAGCTTTACCAGCAGATGCTCGAGGAGGCCGTCGCTGAGGTCAAGGGTGTCGATGAGATCCAGAATACAGGCTGGTCGCCGCAGATCTCCGTGGGCACGCCGGTCATGATCCCCGACGATTACGTGCCCGATCTGCATCTGCGCATGGCGCTGTACCGCCGCCTCGGCGAGATCACCGAGCTGAAGGAGATTGACGGTTTCGGTGCCGAAATGATCGACCGATTCGGCCCCTTACCGATCGAGGTGCAGCACCTCCTCAAGATCGTCTACATCAAGTCGCTCTGCCGCGTCGCCAATGTCGAGAAGCTGGACGCCGGCCCGAAGGGCGTCGTCGTGCAGTTCCGCAACAAGGAATTCCCGAACCCGGCCAATCTCGTCGGCTACATCGCCAAACAGGGCACAATGGCAAAGATCCGCCCCGACCACAGCGTGTTTCTGACCCGTGATCTTCCGACGCCGGAAAAGCGGCTGCAGGGGGCGGCCGTGGTCATGACGCAGCTGGCGGAGCTGGCGAAGTAGGGAGGCGTGTCTTAGCAACCGATCGTTTTCGGCCCGCAACAGCCATTTACCGCCGCGGGCTGAAATCCGACATGTCCTCATGCGGCCTGGGGCTTGCGAGTCTCTCCAACGTCTGGAATGCGCGCGATAACCTTGATTTCGAAATCGAAGCCAGCCAGCCAATTGACGCCGATCGCCGTCCAATTCGGATAGGGCGCCTCATTGAAGATTCGGGTCTTGACGGTCATGATCGCGCCGAACTGCCGTTCCGGATCGGTGTGGAACGTGGTGACGTCGATAATATCGTCGAAGGTGCAGCCTGCGGCTTCCAAGATTGCCCGCAAATTGTCGAAGGCAAGCTGAACCTGACGTTCGAAATCCGGCTCCGGGCTCCCATCCGCACGGCTGCCGACCTGGCCGGAAACGAACAGCAGATCACCTGATCGGATAGCGGCGGAATAGCCATGTTCTTCGTAAAGCGCATGTCTGTTCCTAGGGAAAATTGCATTACGCGTCGTCATCATGTTCGGCCCTCGCGTTGACGTGAAAGATCGGAGGGGCGCCATCCTGTACGGCCCTTCCAAAATGCCGTTTCATTTGATATACGGCACGTATGTGAGATATTCATATACACTGCGTATGTCAATGTTTCAAATACGAAACGTATGTGAAATTTGAGGGTGAGATGGCGAAACGCCTGGAAACAATGGAAGAAAACCGGAACAAGCTCATTGTCGCCGCACGAAAAGCCTTCGCCGAAAAAGGATTTGCCGGAGCGTCGATGGACGAGCTGACGGCAGATGTCGGCCTGACGAGGGGCGCTCTCTATCATAACTTCGGAGACAAGCGCGGATTGCTCGCCGCCGTCGTTGATCAGATCGACAATGAAATGGCGCTGCGGGCAAAAGCGATAGGCGAGCAGGCGGGCGGCGGCTGGCAAGGCCTGCTTGCGGAAGGCGAAGCCTATATCGAAATGGCGCTCGATCCCGAGGTCCAGCGCATCGTCCTGCTTGACGGGCCGGCGGTGCTCGGCGATCCATCGAAATGGCCCAGCCAGAACAGCTGTCTCGCGGGGACCCGGCAGACGGTGTCAAAGCTTCTGGAGCACGAAGTCGTCAAGCCGGTCGATGCCGAGGCGGCAGCGCGGCTCCTCTCCGGCGCAGCGCTGAATGCTGCCCTTTGGGTTGCCGCCAGCGACAATCCTGTGGAGGTGCTGCCGAAGGCGATCGAGGCTTTCCGCGCGATGGCTTCGGGATTGCTGGCAAAGGCCTGACGGCGATTGTCGCTCGACTGCTTCCACTATCGGCGATTCGCGGAAGCTTTTGCGCATTTCATTGGAAACGCCGAACTCCGATCAATTCATCCCCGCCCGCGCTTCCGCCTTCATCTTGGCAATGTCACGCAACGCCTCGGCGATCACATCCGGTGTCTGTGCGCCGCTGACGGCATACTGCTGGTCGAAGATGAAAAAGGGCACGCCGTTGACGCCGATCTTCTGGGCGGCGTCGATTTCGCCGATGATGAGATCTCGGTCCGCGTCGGAGGCAAGCAGGGTGGCGATGACGGAGCGGTCGAGGCCTGCTTCTTCGGCAATATCGAGCAGCACGGCGTGATCGCCGACGTTGCGGCCCTCTTCGAAATTGGCCTTGAAGAGCGCATCGACCACCTTGTCCTGCTTCTCGCGGCTTTCCGTGACGGACCAATGGATGAGGCGGTGCGCATCGAGCGTGTTGGGACCGATCTTGATGGCGTCGAAATCGAACTTGATGCCGACTTCGCGGCCGAGATCGGTCAGCATCTTGTGCCCCTGTGCGACACGCTCCGCGCCGCCGAGCTTCTGCTCCAGTGCTTTCTTCTGGTCGACGCCTTCGGGCGGATAGTCGGGATTCAGGCGGTAGGGCCGCCAGTTGAGGTCGACGCCAACCTCGTCCTGCACCTCGGCGATGGCGAGCTCAAGCCGTGCCTTGCCGAGATAGCACCATGGGCAGACGACGTCGGAGACGATGTCGATCGTGATGCGTTCCATGGTTCCGTCCTTTCGGTTTTGGGCTGTTCTTCACCATCTAGGCCTTTGTGCCGATGGCTTCAACCGGTTACCGAAAAGGAACCATGCAATACTATTGCGCCGAGGCGTCCCACCAGACCGGTAACTGATAACCATAGAGCGGCAATGCGTCGGGATGAGCAATGTGGCTTCGCCGCGCCACCCATTGCTGCGCGATATGATAGAGCGGCACGGCATAATAGCCCGAGATCAGGATACGATCGAAGGAGCGCACCGCATCGCGAAAATCATCAGCCGAACGCGCCGTTAGGAAATGATTGATCAGCGTATCGACATTAGGATCCTCGACGCCGGCAAAATTCAGGCTGCCCGGCATTTTCGCGGCGGCGGAACCCCATCGTCCTACTTGCTCGATACCAGGCGAGAGCGAGGAGGGGTAGGATTTGACGACCATGTCATAATCGTAATTTGTCGTGCGCAGCTGATATTGCGAATCGTCTACGGTGCGGATGGTGACGGCAATGCCGAGCAGCGCCAGCGACCGGCGGTAGGCGATGGCAAGACGCTCCTGATCTGCATTCTGCGTCATGATCTCAAAGCTAAGCTGCCGCTCGGCGCTATCGACCATGCGTTCGCCCTTGATCGTGTAGCCGCCTTTCTTGAGGAAGTTGACGGCCTTGCGCAGAATCTTGCGGTCGCGGCCGGAACCGTCGCTGACCGGCAGCTTGTAGGTGCCGTCAAGCACATCGGCGTCGATATGGTCCTTGATCGGACCGAGCATGGCAAGCTCGTTGGCATCGGCCGGAACGCCGAACGAGGAAAGATCGGAATTCTGCCAGTAGCTTTCGGTGCGCGTATAGGCATTGGAGGCAAGATTGCGGTTGAACCACTCAAAATCGAAGGCGAGCGTCAGGCCCTTGCGCACATTCTTGTCGGAAAAGATCGGCCGGCGCGCGTTGAAGACAAAGCCGAACATGCCGCTCGGCAGCTTCGGCGTGAATGTTTCCTTGACGACTGCTCCGGAGCTTGCGGCCGGAAAGTTATAGGCCTGCTGCCAATGCGCCGGGCTGCCGTCCTGATAGATATCAAGATCGCCCTTCTTGAAGGACTCGAACACAGTCGTATCCTGCAGGAAGTAGTTCACCACGATCTGATCATAATTGTCGACGCCGACCTTCGTCGGAATATCCTTGCCCCAGTAGTCGGAATTGCGCTCGAAGACGATTCGCTGGCCCGGATCGACGCTCTTTACCCGATACGGCCCGGAGCCAATCGGGATACTGAGCGTGGTATGGTCGAAATTATCTGGATCGGTCGCATGTTTCGGCAGGATCGGCAGCGATGATGCGATGATCAGCGGCGTTTCGCGATTGGCCTTCTCGTTAAAGCGGATCATAACGCTATGCTCGCCGACCTTTTCCATGCTGCTGATCGTATCGAGCCAGGACGAAAGAGGAATGCGTCCCTTATCGCGCAGGAGCTGGAAGGTGAAGATCACGTCGTCCGGCGTCACCGGCTGCCCGTCGGACCATTTGGCGTCGGGATTGAGGTTGAACTGAATGTAGCTCCGGCTCTCGTCCCATTCGACCGTCTGCGCCAGTAATCCGTAGAGCGTAAAGGGCTCGTCGCGTGAGCGCTGCATCAGCGGTTCGTAAATGAGATTGCCGAATTCCGGATCCCACATGCCGCGCGCCGTCGTGCGCATGCTCTTTAAAATGAAGGGATTGAGATTGTCGAAGGTGCCGACGACGCCGTAACTGATGCGGCCGCCCTTTTTCACATCCGGATTGACATAAGGGAAATGCTTGAAGTCCGCCGGCAGCGCCGGATCTCCATGCATGGCGATGCCATAGAGCGGTTGCGCCGCGGCGGCATTGCACAAGGCTGCGAAGAACAGGAAGACAGCGATCCGGAGCGCTTGCATGGCATCCTTTCCGGTAAGGGTACGAATCGGCCGAACATTATCACGAGCGTGCCCAATTCAACACGCGACTGCGGAATTCTTGGGTCTCAGCAGAAAAGGCCAAAGAAAAGCTGGATATCCGCGCCAGTGCGATGTAACAGGGGTGCCGGGTTTCTCGGGTCATGTATTTGCCTTATTCATTCGACAGGTGGACGACGGTTTGACCCGAATTGCATGGGACGGCGCGCTGTCGTTCCGAAGCGGATTTCAGGAGGCGGTTTCGCTATGATGTTCAAGACTGACAACAAAATGCGGGCAGGTCTCTCTGCTCTGGCTCTCATGATCGGCGCGGCCATGCCGGCTGCTGCCTTCGCTCAGGACGCGTCCAACGCAGCTCCTGCCGATGGTGGCAACGATCCCAATCAGCCGCGCCTGGGTTGGTACAAGACCTGCACCAAGCAGGACGATGCCGATATCTGCATCGTGCAGAACCTGATCATGGCCAACAATGGCCAGCTAGTAACGGCAGTGGGCCTCATCTCCGTCGATGGCAAGGTTAACCGCAAGATCCTGCAGATCTCCGTTCCAACGGCTCGCCTGATCCCGCCCGGCGTCACCATGCAGGTTGACGGCGGCAAGGGCCAGAAGCTCGATTACGCCGTCTGCCTTCCGGACAAGTGCACCGCTGAAGTGCCCGTGACCGACGCGATGATCAACTCGCTGAAGAAGGGCACGGATGTGACCTTCACCTCGATCAACTTCCGCCGTGCGCCGAACCCGATCAAGATTTCGCTCACCGGTTTTGGTGCCGCTTTCGACGGTCCGGCAATCTCCGACAGCAAGCTCGCTGAAAGCCAGAAGAGCCTGCAGGACAGCATGCAGAAGAAGGCTGAGGAAGCGCGCAAGAAGCTGGAAGACGCCCAGAAGGCCGCCAAGCAGCAGTAAGTCTCGCGAAACTTTGCGCTTTGAAAAAGCCCGGAGCGATCCGGGCTTTTTTGCTGGTATCAACCATGTCCGTAAATCAAAAAAGGGAAGAGGCTTGGGGCATCTTCCCTTTTTTTAAAAAACTTATCTGACAGGCGCTTAGTGGGCGAAGCTCATCTTGGGTCTGAACTGGCCTGTTGGCGCCCGGTCGAAAATCTGACCGATCTGCGGATTGCGAAGCGGAACGCCGCTCTCGTCGTTGATCAGATTCTGTTCCGATACGTATGCGACATACTCCGTCTCGTCATTTTCGGCGAGAAGGTGGTAGAAGGGCTGGTCCTTGTCGGGCCGCACTTCGGCCGGGATAGAATTCCACCATTCCTCGGTGTTTGCGAATTCCGGATCGACATCGAAGATGACACCACGGAAGGGGAACATCCGGTGTCGAACCACGTCGCCAATATTGAATTTTGCGTTTCGTTGTTTCATGGCACGACTTCCTTTCAGCTAATCATGTGGTGACTTTCACCACTGATATCAAGGATTTTGCCCCCATTCCTTCATCGAACTGTCACATCCAGCCCGGTTCTTTGACCGGACAGCGTTCGATGGCCCAATGCGAAAACGCATCTGGCGGGATACCTGCCACTGGCTCCCCAATTGCGAAGAAAGCCCCGGCAAGCCGGGGCTTTCGTATCTGATATCAGACCGAGTAGTACATGTCATACTCGACCGGATGCGGGGTCATTTCAAAACGCATGACCTCCTGCATCTTCAGCTCGATGAAGGCATCGATCTGGTCGTCGTCGAAGACACCGCCGGCCGTCAGGAACTTGCGGTCCTTGTCGAGGCTTTCCAGAGCTTCGCGCAACGAGCCGCAAACCGTCGGGATCTTCTTCAGCTCTTTCGGCGGCAGGTCGTAGAGGTCCTTGTCCATGGCCTTGCCCGGATGGATCTTGTTCTTGATGCCGTCGAGGCCGGCCATCAGCATGGCGGCAAAGCCGAGATAGGGGTTGGCGGTCGGGTCGGGGAAGCGGACTTCGACGCGCTTTGCCTTCGGGTTGGTGCCGAACGGAATGCGGCAGGAGGCGGAACGGTTGCGCGCCGAGTAGGCGAGCAGAACCGGAGCTTCATAACCCGGGACGAGACGCTTGTAGGAGTTCGTCGACGGGTTGGTGAAGGCGTTGATCGCCTTGGCATGCTTGATGATGCCGCCGATATAGTAGAGGCAGCTTTCCGAGAGGCCTGCATATTCGTCGCCGGCGAAGGTGGGCTTGCCGCCCTTCCAGATCGACTGGTGGACGTGCATGCCCGAGCCATTATCGCCGAAGATCGGCTTCGGCATGAAGGTTGCCGTCTTGCCGTAGGCATTGGCGACCTGATGCACGACGTACTTGTAGATCTGCATCTTGTCGGCGTTGCGCACCAGCGTGTCGAACTTGATCCCGAGTTCATGCTGGGCTGCGGCGACTTCGTGGTGATGCTTTTCGACGACGACACCCATTTCGGTGAGAACCGTCAGCATCTCGGAGCGCATGTCCTGGCAGCTGTCGATCGGCGGGACCGGGAAGTAGCCGCCCTTGACGCGTGGACGGTGGCCGAGGTTGCCCGTTTCGTAGTCGGTGTCGTCGTTGGACGGCAGTTCGCTGCTGTCGAGCTTGAAGCCCGTATTGTAGGGATCAGCCTTGTACTTGACGTCGTCGAAGACGAAGAATTCGGCTTCCGGGCCGAAGAAGGCGGTGTCGCCGATGCCGGAGGCCTTCAAGTAGGCCTCAGCCTTCTTGGCGGTGCCGCGCGGGTCGCGATTATAGGCTTCGCCGGAGACCGGGTCGAGAATGTCGCAGAGGATGACCATGGTGGACTGCGCGAAGAAGGGGTCCATATGGACCGTATCCGGATCGGGCATCAGCACCATGTCGGATTCATTGATGGCCTTCCAACCGGCAATCGAGGAACCGTCGAACATGACGCCATCGGCGAACATGTCTTCGTCGACACAGACCACATCCATGGTGAGGTGCTGCAGCTTGCCCTTCGGGTCCGTGAAGCGCAGGTCTACGAACTTGACGTCGTTGTCCTTGATTTGTTTCAAAATTTCGCTTGCGGTCGTCATTAAATTGCTTCCCTTGACTTAGATGACGATTAAACGAGCCGCGGCCGGAGGGCCGGGCGGATTAAATGGCGTCGATGCCCGTCTCGCCGGTGCGGATTCGAATGACTTCTTCCACGTTGGAAACGAAAATCTTTCCGTCGCCGATACGGCCTGTTTGCGCGGCCTTGCGTATGGCCTCGATCACCGCCTCCGCATTTTCGTCGGCCAATACAACTTCGACCTTCACCTTCGGCAGGAAGTCGACGACGTATTCGGCGCCACGGTAAAGCTCCGTGTGGCCCTTTTGACGACCGAAGCCCTTCGCTTCCGTGACGGTGATGCCCTGCAGGCCGACTTCCTGAAGGGCTTCCTTCACTTCGTCGAGCTTGAAGGGCTTAATGATCGCTTCGATCTTTTTCATGAGAAAATGTCTCTCCGCTTCTTCTGTTACAGCAGGACTACTCCCCGCTCGGCCAGCGTGATGCACGTATCATGCCAGTTGAGAACGAGCTGCCGTAGAAAATCCCGGCGAATTCGCACCGAGATGATGGATTGATGAGGATTTTTCGGAAAAATGGAAGCGCTTTCGCGCTGAAATGCATGGGATAAGCAAAATTTCGCAAAAAAGTGCGATGCGCGGTAGGTTTATCCTTCGGTAAAGCCTTGAATGCTATTGGTTATTTATTATGCAAATGCACATTTATCAGTCGATCGGCCTGTTGCAAAAGCGGTTGTTTTTGAGGCAGATTTCGCATCTATAATGGCTGCCATGATGTTGCCGCTAGCCGACCTGCTCCTCACACCCGACGATATGGCCGCTGTCGATAGCGCCGCTGCCGCGTCCGGCATCGATTCCTATGGGCTTATGGAAAGGGCGGGGCAGTCTGTCGCCGCCGTAGCACTTCGGCGCTTTCCCGAGGCGCATCGATATGTCGTGCTTTGCGGGCCGGGTAACAATGGCGGGGACGGGTATGTCGCAGCTCGCGCGCTGCAGCAGGCCGGCGCCGAAATACGGCTTTTCCATCTTGGCGATCCGCAACGGCTCAAGGGCGATGCAGCTCGCGCCTTTGCCGATTGTCCGGCCGGGGGCGAGGCGATCGGCGGCTATGTTCCGGAGGCTGGCGATGTGGTGATCGACGCCATCTTCGGCGCGGGGCTTTCCCGCTACGTTCCCGATGAGGTGGCCACCGTCATTGCGCGGGTCGCCGAAACGAAAGTTCCCGTCATCGCCGTCGATCTGCCGTCCGGCGTCGATGGTCGCAGCGGCCAGATCCTTGGTGCTGCCTTCCATGCTGCGCGTACGGTTACCTTCATGACGCGCAAGCCGGGCCACCTTCTTCTTCCCGGTCGCGACCTGTGCGGGGAGCTGGAGGTTTTCGACATCGGCATTCCCGCCCGCATCGTTCGCGCCCATGCCGATAATCTGATCGCCGAAAACACTCCCGCGCAGTGGCAGGCGAAAATACCGTCGGCGGGCGTCGACACGCACAAATACAAGCGCGGCCATCTCGTCGTCTTTTCAGGCGGGCCGAACGCGACGGGCGCCGCGCGCATGTCGGCCATGGCGGGGCTGAAGGCGGGGGCGGGGCTCGTCACCATCGCCTCGCCGCCCGAAGCGCTTGATGTCAATGCCGGTCTACTCACGGCAATCATGCTGCATGCGGTCAAGGACGAAGCCTCATTGCGGCAATGGCTTGGCGATCAGCGTCTCTCGACCTTCATTCTCGGACCGGGCTTCGGGGCCGGCGAGAAAGCCCGACTGTTTTCCCTCGCGCTCGCGGATCGCCATTTGGTGCTGGATGCGGACGGCATCACTTCATTTCGCGACGAGCCGCAACGGTTGTTCGATGCTTTTGCCGAAGGACCGACACGATTGGTGCTGACGCCGCATGAAGGGGAGTTTGCACGGCTCTTTCCCGATATTGCCGCGGATGAAGCCTTGAGCAAGGTCGACAAGGCGAGGGCGGCCGCAGCGAGAGCCCACGCCGCCATCATCTACAAGGGTGCCGATAGCGTGATTGCCGCACCCGACGGCAGGGCTCTGATCAATGCCAATGCGCCGCCCTGGCTTGCCACGGCCGGCTCCGGCGATGTGCTGGCCGGCATCGTCGGCGGCCTGATGGCGCAGGGCGCCCCCGCTTTCGAAGCGGCGGCTGCCGGCGTCTGGCTGCATGGCCTTGCGGGCCGGCACGCGGGCAAAGGGCTGACGGCCGAAGATCTCGTCGCGGCCGTCAAACCGCTGTAAGAGCTATTTCGCGACTTCTTCCTGCAATGCAATTGCGCCTGGAGGCGCATTCACCTTGCCCTCATGGATCATGAAGGCAAAGACATCGCGCGGCTCGGCTTTGACTTTGCGTTTTGCATCGATCAGCGGCAGATCGTCCGGCACCTTTCCCTCGGCCCAGGTTTTCAGGCGATCGGCCCAGGTTTTCAAATCCTTCGGCGGATAGCAGGTCTTGATATCGTCCGATCCCTTCTGCAGGCGGGCATAGACGAAATCCGCCGTAACATCGGCGATCATCGGATAGTCGAAATGCTCGGCGCAAACAGGCGCCACATTATATTTCTCAAGCAGGGCGATGAAGTCAGGCACCTTGAAGGAATCGTGCCGGACTTCGACGACATGCTTCAGCCCAAGACCATCCTGCTTCGATGGCAGCAGCTTCAGAAAAGCCTCGAAATCATCCGGGTCGAATTTCTTCGTCGGCGCGAATTGCCAAAGCAGCGGCCCCAGATGATCGCCGAGCTCGCTGATGCCGGATTCCAGGAAACGCTGCATCGACTCGCCCGCTTCGGCAAGCACGCGACGGTTGGTCACGAAGCGGGTTGCCTTCAGGGAAAAGATAAAGCCATCGGGAACATCCGCCGCCCATCTGGCGAAGACCTCGGGCTTTTGTGTGCTGTAATAGGTGCCGTTGACCTCGATCACCTTCAGCTGGCGGCTGGCGTAGTTCAGCTCGTCCTTCTGCTTCAGCGTATCGGGATAAAAGGTCCCGCGCCATGGTTCGAAAGTCCAGCCGCCAATGCCTATGCGGATTTCGCCCGCTTTGGTCATTCTCTCCTCCTTGGACGTTCAGTCGGGTGAATTCACTCCGCTGCCGCAACCTTCTTCATCGGACGTCTCTCCAGCAGCTCCTTCAGGAACTGCCCCGTATAGGAGCGCTTTTCGTTGACGATCGCTTCCGGCGTTCCCACAGCAACGATCTCGCCGCCGCCATCGCCGCCTTCCGGACCGAAATCAAGGATCCAGTCGGCCGTCTTGATGACTTCGAGATTGTGCTCGATGACCACGACCGAATTGCCCTGGTTGACCAGCTCGTGCAGCATTTCCAGAAGCTTGGCGACATCGTGGAAATGCAGCCCGGTGGTCGGTTCATCGAGAATGTAGAGCGTGCGGCCCGTCGATCGCTTCGACAATTCCTTGGCTAGCTTGACGCGCTGCGCCTCGCCACCCGAAAGCGTATTGGCCTGCTGTCCCACTTTGATATAGCCGAGGCCGACATCCTTGAGGCTCTGCAGCTTGTCGCGCACGGCGGGGACGGCCGCGAAGAAGTCGACGCCTTCCTCGACCGTCATGTCAAGCACATCGGCGATCGACTTGGTCTTGAAGGTGACGTCGAGGGTTTCGCGATTGTAGCGCTTGCCATGGCAGACGTCGCAGGTGACGTAGACATCGGGCAGGAAGTGCATCTCGATCTTGATGACGCCGTCGCCCTGGCAAGCCTCGCAGCGGCCGCCCTTGACGTTGAAGGAGAAGCGGCCAGGCTGATAGCCGCGCGCCTTGGCTTCCGGCAATCCGGCAAACCAGTCGCGGATCGGCGTGAAGGCGCCGGTATAGGTCGCCGGGTTCGAGCGCGGGGTGCGACCGATCGGCGACTGATCGATGTCGATCACCTTGTCGATATGCTCGAAACCGTCGATGCGGTCGTGATCGGCCGGGATTTCGCGGGCGCCCATAACGCGCCGCGCAGCCGACTTGTAAAGCGTCTCGATCAGGAAGGTGGACTTGCCGCCGCCGGAAACGCCCGTAACGGCCGTGAAAACGCCGAGCGGGATAGAAGCCGTGACATTCTTGAGGTTATTGCCCCTTGCGCCGACGACCTTGATTTCCTTGCCCTTCTTGGGTTTGCGGCGCTCGTCCGGAACCGGCACCCCAAGTTCGCCGGAGAGATATTTACCGGTCAGTGACTTCGGGTTCGCCATGATATCCTGCGGCGTGCCATGCGCCACCACCTGGCCGCCATGCACGCCCGCCGCTGGACCGATATCGACGACATCATCGGCCGTCAGGATCGCATCCTCGTCATGTTCGACGACGATGACGGTGTTGCCGATGTCCCGCAGGTGCTTCAGCGTCTCCAGAAGACGGGCATTGTCGCGCTGATGCAGGCCGATGGATGGCTCGTCGAGAACGTAGAGAACGCCCGTCAGCCCCGAGCCGATCTGCGATGCCAGCCGGATGCGCTGGCTCTCGCCGCCCGAAAGCGTGCCTGAATTGCGCGACAGGCTGAGATATTCAAGGCCGACATCGTTGAGGAAGCGCAGGCGATCACGGATTTCCTTGAGGATGCGGACCGCAATCTCGTTCTGCTTGTCGGTAAAGGTCTCCGGCAACGCCTCGAACCAGTCGCGGGCGATGCGGATGGACATTTCCGCGACCTGGCTGATGTGCAGCTTGTTGATCTTGACCGCCAGAGCCTCCGGCTTCAGGCGATAACCGTTGCAGGCCGGGCAGGGGGCGGCCGACATGAAGCGTTCGATTTCCTCGCGCGCCCAGGCGGAATCCGTTTCCTTCCAGCGCCGCGCTAGGTTCGGCACGATGCCTTCGAAATTCTTGTGCGTGGTGTAGGAGCGCGCGCCATCGGCATAATGGAATTCGATCTTGTCTTCCGTGCCGTTCAGGATCACGTCCTTGGCTTTATCGGACAGCTCGTTCCACCGATTGCCGAGCTTGAAGCCGTAATGCTTGCCGAGCGCTTCCAGCGTCTGGTTGTAATAGGGCGAAGTCGACTTGGCCCAGGGAGCGACGGCGCCGTCGCGAAGCGTGCGTTCCGGCTCCGGCACGATCAGTTCCGGATCGATCTTCTGCTGCGAGCCGAGGCCGTCGCAGGATGGGCAGGCACCGAAGGGATTGTTGAACGAGAACAAGCGCGGCTCGATCTCCGGAATGGTGAAGCCGGAAACCGGGCAGGCGAATTTCTCCGAGAACAATACGCGCTCGTGCGTCTCGTTCAGCGACTTGTTGGCCGAACCGCCGGCGGCGGTTTCCTCCGGCGGCAACGGCTTGTCGGCGAATTCCGCAACCGCGAGGCCGTCGGCGAGCCGCAAAGAGGTCTCGAAGCTGTCGGCCAGTCGAGCCGCCATATCGGGCCGGACAACGATACGGTCGACGACCACGTCGATGTCGTGCTTGTATTTCTTGTCGAGCACCGGCACATCGGCGATTTCATAGAACTGGCCGTCGACCTTGACGCGCTGGAAGCCCTTTTTCATGAGCTCCGCCAGTTCCTTCTTGTATTCGCCCTTACGCCCACGCACGAGCGGCGCCAGAATGTAGAGCCTGGTCCCTTCCTCATAGGCGAGTACGCGGTCTACCATCTGGCTGACCGTCTGGCTCTCGATCGGCAGGCCCGTCACGGGCGAATAGGGAACGCCGACCCTGGCAAACAGCAGACGCATATAGTCATAGATCTCGGTGACCGTGCCGACCGTCGAGCGCGGATTGCGCGACGTGGTCTTCTGCTCGATCGAAATTGCTGGCGAGAGGCCGTCGATCTGATCGACATCCGGCTTCTGCATCATTTCGAGGAACTGGCGCGCATAAGCCGAAAGGCTTTCGACATAACGGCGCTGTCCCTCGGCATAGATGGTATCGAAGGCAAGCGACGACTTGCCGGAGCCGGAAAGGCCGGTCATGACGATCAGCTTGTTGCGGGGCAGGTCGAGATCGATGCCCTTGAGATTGTGCTCGCGCGCACCACGTATGGAAATAGTCTTCAGTTCGCTCATCGTCGATGCAGGTCCTTTGGAGTCTGCCTTTATTTAGTGATGTCAGCCCGCGAGTCGAGGCTGAAATGAAGGGTGGAGCCGGGTTTTCGATTCCGTTGACAAGATCATAGAGACAAATTAGAACAAATAAAGAACAAAATTATTGCGGCGAATTCTTTGTGGATGAACCGAGCTGGGAAGGCCGCATAAATAGCACCTGACGCCTGCTATGGGTTAAGGTGCTCGGATAGAATTTCAAAGCCGTCGATGGGCGGCAAGCAGGGTGGTATCATGGCCGGTAGTGTGAACAAGGTAATTCTAATTGGAAATCTCGGGGCTGACCCGGAAATCCGCCGCACGCAGGACGGTCGCCCGATCGCCAACCTCAACATCGCCACGTCGGAAACCTGGCGCGACCGCAATTCCGGCGAGCGCAAGGAAAAGACGGAATGGCACCGCGTCGTCATCTTCAATGAAGGCCTCTGCAAGGTCGCGGAACAGTATTTGAAGAAGGGCGCCAAGGTCTATATCGAAGGCGCGCTGCAAACCCGCAAGTGGCAGGATCAGAACGGCCAGGATAAATACTCGACCGAAATCGTGCTGCAGGGCTTCAATTCGACCCTGACGATGCTCGATGGCCGTGGTGAAGGCGGCGGCTCGGAAGGCGGCAGCCGTGGCGGACGCGGCGGCGGTGACTTTGGCGGTGGCGATTACGGCGGCGGTGACGATTATGGCCAGCCTTCTTCGCAGGGCTCCTCTCGCGGCGGCGGTGGTGGCAGTCGTGGTGGTAGTAACCAGGGCGGCGGCGGTAATTTCTCGCGCGATCTGGATGATGACATCCCGTTCTGAGGCCGGCCTACGCAATCGGATTTTGAAAGGCCCGCCTTCTTGGTGGGCTTTTTTCATGGAAGGGGGCCGGCTTTATGAAAGGGTCAGTGCCGCCCGAGCGCCGTCAACGACGAATTGTGCGGCAAGCGCCGCCAAGATGACGCCGAGCAGGCGGGTCAGGATGGCGCGGCCAGTCGCGCCGAGCATGCGGTCCAGCCTGTCGGAAATGGCCAATGCGGCAAAGACCAGGCAGAGATTGGCGGCAATGACGCCGATCAGCTGTGCCCGGTCCAGCATCGTCTGCAGGGAGCCTGCGAGCAGGATCGTGGCCGAGATCGCACCCGGACCGGCAATCAGAGGCAGGGCGAGGGGAAAAACTGCGATATTGCGGATATGATCCTTGGTGATAGCAACTTCCGTCGTTTTCTCTTTCCTGTCCTGCCGCCGCTCGAACACCATCTCGAAGGCGATCCAGAAGAGCAGCAGGCCGCCGGCGATGCGGAAGGCGCCGATCGAAATGCCGAGCACGCCGAGGACGCTTGCTCCGAACAGGGCGAAGGCTGCCAGAATGAAGAAGGCGATCAGCGAGCCGCGAAGCGCCACCTGCTTGCGCTCGGAGCGGTTCATGCCCGCCGTAAGTCCGATGAAGAGCGGCGCGAGCCCAGGCGGATCGACAGTGACAAGCAGAGTCGTGAAGGCATTGATCAGCGTATCCGCGCTCGCCATATAGTCCCCGGAGCTTGTTCTATCGTTGTTATCGGACATTGTTATGCGAGGAATGGGCTTTCGCAAAGGGCCATGCGCCGGTGTCGGCGGGTTTCGCCATGGAAATGTTCGATTCCATGGCTTAAAGGGGCAAAACCTGTTCAAAAACACCGGCCAAAATTGGCGCTCGCCAGGCCTTTCGGCTATAAATTTCGCAGTGATTCTAAAAGAGATCGTGATCTGTTTTGACTGAGCAAACACCACCCGGCGGCGGGAAGCTCCCGCCAGGCATCGAACCGATTTCCATCATGGAGGAAATGCAGCGGTCGTATCTCGATTACGCCATGAGCGTGATCGTCAGCCGCGCGCTTCCCGACGTTCGCGACGGTCTCAAGCCCGTTCATCGGCGCATCCTCTATGCGGCCCATCAGAGCGGCTATCACTGGAACCGCAAATATGTGAAGTCGGCCCGCCCCGTCGCCGACGTCATGGGTAGTTACCACCCGCACGGCGACTCCTCGATCTATGATGCCTTGGTCCGCATGGCTCAGGATTGGTCGATGCGCGTGCCGCTCATCGACGGGCAGGGTAATTTCGGTTCCATCGACGGCGATCCGCCGGCGGCGATGCGTTATACGGAATCGCGCCTGGCGAAGGTCGCCCACGAGCTTCTCGAGGATATCGACAAGGAAACGGTCGATTTCCAGGAAAACTACGACGCAACGACGGAAGAGCCGAAGGTTCTGCCGGCGCGCTTCCCGAACCTGCTGGTCAACGGCTCCGGCGGCATTGCCGTCGGCATGGCGACCAACATTCCGCCGCACAACCTCTCCGAAGTGATCGACGGCTGTATCGCCCTCATCGACAATCCGGCCATCGAACTGGCTGACATCATGCAGATCATCCCCGGTCCGGATTTCCCGACCGGCGCGAAGATTCTCGGCCGCGCCGGCATCCGTTCCGCCTATGAGACGGGCCGCGGCTCCGTCGTCATGCGCGGTGTCGCGACGATCGAGCCGATGCGCGGCGATCGCGAGCAGATCATCATCACCGAGATCCCCTTCCAGGTGAACAAGGCGTCGATGATCGAGAAGATGGCCGAACTGGTGCGCGACAAGCGCATCGAGGGCATCTCCGACCTGCGCGACGAATCCGACCGTCAGGGCTATCGCGTCGTCGTCGAGCTGAAGCGCGATGCCAATGCCGATGTTATCCTCAATCAGCTTTATCGCTACACGCCGCTGCAGACCTCCTTCGGCTGCAACATGGTGGCGCTGAACGGCGGCAAGCCCGAGCAGATGAACCTGATGGACATGCTGCGCGCCTTCGTGGCGTTCCGCGAGGAGGTCATCAGCCGCCGCACCAAATATCTGCTGCGCAAGGCGCGCGATCGCGCTCACGTCTTGGTCGGCCTGGCGATTGCCGTCGCCAATATCGACGAAGTCATCCGCGTCATCCGCCAGGCGCCCGATCCGCAATCAGCCCGCGAAGAGCTGATGACGCGCCGCTGGAACGCCGCGGATGTCGAGTCCCTTATCCGGCTAATCGATGACCCTCGTCACCGTATCAACGAAGACGGCACCTACAACCTCTCGGAAGAGCAGGCCCGCGCCATTCTCGAACTGCGTCTGGCACGTCTGACCGCTCTCGGTCGCGATGAAATCGATGAAGAGCTCAATCAGATCGGCGTCGAGATCAAGGACTATCTCGATATTCTCTCTTCGCGCGTCCGCATCCAAACCATCGTAAAAGACGAGCTTTCTGCTGTTCGCGAAGAGTTCGGAACGCCGCGCCGCACCGAGATCGTCGATGGCGGTCTCGAAATGGATGACGAGGATCTGATTGCCCGCGAGGACATGGTCGTCACCGTTTCCCATCTCGGCTACATCAAACGCGTGCCGCTGACCACCTATCGCGCGCAGCGCCGCGGCGGCAAGGGCCGCTCGGGCATGACGACCCGCGACGAAGATTTCGTTACGCGTCTATTCGTTCTCAATACGCATACGCCCGTTCTGTTCTTCTCGTCGCGCGGCATCGTCTACAAGGAAAAGGTCTGGCGTCTGCCGATCGGCACGCCGACTTCGCGTGGCAAGGCGCTGATCAACATGCTGCCGCTTGAGCCGGGAGAGCGTATCACCACGATCATGCCTCTGCCCGAGGATGAGGACAGCTGGGATAATCTCGACGTGATGTTCACGACGACGCGCGGAACCGTGCGCCGCAACAAGCTGTCGGATTTCGTGCAGGTGAACCGCAACGGCAAGATCGCCATGAAGCTCGAGGAGGAGGGCGATGAAATCCTCTCCGTCGAGACCTGCACCGAACGCGACGACGTGCTGATGACGACGGCGCTCGGCCAGTGCATCCGTTTCTCGGTTTCGGACGTGCGCGTCTTTGCCGGCCGTAACTCCATCGGCGTGCGCGGCATCAGCCTTGCATCCGGAGACCGCATCATCTCGATGACGATCGTCCGTCACGTGGATGCGGAACCTTGGGAACGTGCGGCCTATCTCAAGCGCTCCGTCAACGAACGTCGCTCCGCAACGGGAGACGACGAGGAAATCGCTCTGGTCGGTGAAGAAGTCACCGAAGAGGGACAGCTCAGCGACGAGCGTTACGAAGAACTCAAGGCGTTCGAGCAGTTCGTTCTGACGGTCTCGGAAAAGGGCTTCGGCAAGCGTTCGTCTTCGTATGATTTCCGTATCTCCGGCCGCGGCGGCAAGGGTATCCGCGCCACCGATACGTCGAAGACGGGCGAGATCGGCGAACTCGTTGCCGCCTTCCCGGTCGAAGATGGCGATCAGATCATGCTCGTCTCGGATGGCGGCCAGCTGATCCGCGTCCCTGTCGGCGGCATCCGCGTCGCCAGCCGCGCCACCAAGGGCGTCACCATCTTCTCCACCGCCAAGGATGAGAAGGTCGTATCCGTCGAGCGCATCAGCGAGCCGGAAGGCGAAGATGACGCGACGGTCGAGGATGACGCCGTAGCCGGTGAGGCAGAGGATGCCGGCGGCGACGTCGAGGGTGGCGGCGAAGAATAGGACTGCGCTGCAACCCGGTCGGAAAGCTGTAGGCTGACCGATCTGCTTGAAATGGAAGTTTTTCAATCGCATGAGCTTGGCAACAGGCTCATGCGATTATTTTTGGAGCGTAAGCTTGCTTGGCGGAAGATCGCAATAGGATCTATTCGGATTGTTTATTGTTTTGGGAGAGGGGCGGCAGAACTTCCAGGCTTTCCCGATCCAGCTGTGCGAGAACCTCGTCATAGCCGAAACGGAAATGCCATCCGAGGACCGTGCCCGCGGATTTCGCGGCATAGACGCGATCGATGCTTTGCGGCAGCGGCCAGTTTCGTTGCGCAAATTTTGCGGCAAGACCCGGAGCGCGCAATTGGATGACGGAAGCTGCATCGGCGGCGAGCGCTTCACAATCTTCCGGCTTGAACAGCGTGCCGGCGGAAATGATATGCCGTTGAAAATCCCTGCCGCCATTCGTCAGCGCCGCGACATGGGCATCCGCCACATCCCGGATATCGACGCCACGATGCAGCCGGTAGACGGCTATTACATTGGCTGGTTCCGGAAAGCTCCGAGACATGCGTAAAACGCGCACCTGCAAATCCGGGCCGGCCATATCGGCCAAAACTCGTTCGGCTTCCAGTTTCGTGCGGTGATAGATGCTTTTCGGTTGTGGCGCCGTGTCTTCGTCGATCCATGTGCATCGGCCGGGAGCGGCTGCGTGGCCATAGAGCGCAGTCGTGCTGGTAAACACCACTCGTTTGACGCCGGCTGCCAAGGATGCTTCCGCCAGGAAGCGCGTTCCTTCCACATTGATGCGGCGAAACTCGTCATCGGAGATCGTGCCGACATGTGGAGCGTGCAGGGCCGCGCAATGGATAATCGCGTCCGCCTCCTTCAGCGCCTGGCGCAGCAGCATCGCATCGGTAAAATCGCCAACGAGATGTGTCGTCAAAAACGGTGAACGGTCGATCCCTACGATCGAGTGTTTTGTCGCCAGCGCATTGAAGATCGCCCGGCCAAGCCGGCCTGAACTGCCTGTCAGAACAATGCGCATGTCGCTCCCCTGATGAACTGACCGATCATGGCACGATTGTAGCGATTGCCGCGCTTCTTGTTGCAAGATCAGGCGCTTGCAGAGTGGCGGCAGGATGCGAGGGCAGGTGTATCGGCAATAAAAAACCGGACGCTGGCGGGGTAGCGTCCGGTTCATGGTCCATCCGAGCATCTGGCGGGGAGAGGATGCTCGGTACGCGGAATTAGAGCGTCTTGTGACGCTTATGCAGTCTCTTGCTCTCTTCGCTCTCGCGATGGAGCGCCGAAATGGTGGATGCGACAGACACGATAAACATGATGCTGATGAAAAGTGTAAGCAGCGTCAAAATTGTGAACATGATCGCTCCCTCCTTTAGTGGAACTAGCGTTCAGATCCCTTTAGTATTGGCTCGAGGCAACGAAGGGACGAGCCGAAGCAAAGGGACCGTAGACCTTCGACTGGTCGGGTTTCTGATCGTAAAGCGCAACGGTTGCCGCGAGCATTCCCGAAATCATGGCCATCCAAACAACGTTAATGAGGGTGATCTTGTCGGGCATACTCTTGTTCCTTCTTGCCGCAATATGCGAACTGAGTTTCGGACTGTTAACGCGGCGTTTCCGAAATGGTTCCGCCGATGTTGAGGGCTATCTAGCAATGCGCGCCTGAAGCGACCTTGAATGCCGTGTTCATCTGGCGTTCAGATTCGCGATGCGTTTTGCGCATGGCAGTGGCGATTTTTTGGGCAAAATCGATGTCTTTGCCGTTTTCAAAGGCGGAATCCCATTCGATCTCATAGTTGTCGGCGAAAAGGTGAACGAGATATTCGACGAAAAATGAACCGACGATGGCGCCTGCGATGATGAAGACGAGCATGGCATGATTTCCCTGAGGCGGAGATCAGCGAGCCAGTGAACCAGGCCCGTTTCGATGTTGAAGCCAGTAAAGCATTGCCGAGCTGAAACGGGCTTGAACGTCGCATTCATCCGGCATTCACAGGCGGTCCCTGGGTTGCAAATGACTTGCGATGCGGCCTCATCCATGACAAAAGGCGTCAAAACAACGAGCCGGCTTGGTATGACGACAGCCTTTTATCCCGGATCCTTCGACCCGATGACCAACGGACATCTGGATGTCCTCGTGCAGGCGTTGAACGTCGCCTCGAATGTGATCGTCGCGATCGGCGTTCACCCCGGCAAGAAGCCGCTCTTCTCCTTCGAAGAGCGGGCGGAACTGATCCGCAGATCGCTCTCCGAGGCTCTGCCGCAGAAGGCGGATGCCATTTCCGTCGTCGCCTTCGACAATCTGGTCGTTGATGCCGCCCGCATTCATGGCGCTACCTTGCTGGTGCGCGGTCTGCGCGATGGCACCGACCTCGACTATGAAATGCAGATGGCCGGCATGAACCGGCAGATGGCGCCGGATATCCAGACGCTGTTTCTGCCGGCAGGTACGGCCTCGCGGCCCATAACCGCCACATTGGTGCGGCAGATCGCATCCATGGGCGGCGATGTCAGCGCCTTCGTGCCGTCAGCGGTTCTGGAAGCCCTGACCGACAAACTCAAAGATACGGCCAGCGTCAAAAACTGAGCCCAATTCATTTCCGAACGGAGCATCCATGAAACTCTTTCATATCGCATTGGCAGGCGCTTTGAGCCTTGCCGCCTTCGCAGGTAGCGCAATCTCGGCTGCGGCCGCCGATCTCCTGACGATCCAGCTCAAGGACGGTCCGGTCGTTATCCAGTTGATGCCCGAAGTTGCTCCGAAGCATGTCGCGCAGATCGAAGCGCTGGCAAAGAAGGGTGCTTACGACAACGTCGTCTTCCACCGCGTCATCGATGGTTTCATGGCCCAGACCGGTGACGTCCAGTACGGCAATGCAACGAAGGGCTATGATCCCAACAAGGCTGGCACCGGCGGTTCCGACCTGCCGAATCTTCCGGCCGAATTCTCCAAGGTTCCGTTCCAGCGCGGCACCGTCGGCATGGCGCGCGCGCAGGATCCGAACTCGGCCAATTCGCAGTTCTTCATCATGTTCGCCAATGGCGATTTCCTGAATGGCCAGTATACGGTCGTCGGCAAGGTCGTCTCCGGCATGGAGCTTGTCGACAAGATCAAGCGTGGCGAAGGCCAGAACGGCGAAGTGAGCAATCCGGACAAGATGGTCAAGGTCACCGTCACCAAGAAGTAATTTCACAGGCATGATCCCAAAAAGTGCGATGCGGTTTTTGGACAAGATCATGCCGAGACCAGCGACATGATCCCGAAGGCACGATGCTGCTTCGGGATCATGTGCAATCAAGAAGAGAGAAGAGGAAACGAACATGGCTGAGATCAAGGATCCAGAAAACACCCTCATCCTGGAAACCACCAAGGGCCAGGTTGTCATTCAGCTTCTGCCGCAGGTCGCTCCCGAGCATGTTGCCCGCGTCAAGGAACTCGCGCGCGAGAAGGCCTATGACGGCGTCGTCTTCCATCGCGTCATCGATGGCTTCATGGCGCAGACCGGCGACGTGCAGTTCGGCAAGCAGGGTAGCGAAACCTTCAATCCCGGCCGCGCCGGCATGGGCGGCTCCTCCAAGCCGGATCTGAAGGCGGAATTTTCGGCGACTTCGCATATACGCGGCACCTGCTCCATGGCACGCTCTCAGAACCCGAACTCGGCCAACTCGCAGTTCTTCATCTGCTTTGCCGACGCTCCGTGGCTGAACAAGCAGTACTCCGTCTGGGGTCAGGTCATCTCCGGCATGGAATTCGTCGACCAGATCAAGCGCGGCGAGCCGGTGAAGGATCCGGATTCGATCGTATCCGCGCGGGTTGCCGCCGACGTTTGATCGTGATTATTCCTGAAACCCGCCTCTTGCGCTTCTGGCGTGAGGGGCGGGTTTCGCTTTGCCTGAACGAACTGCCTGGACCAATTGAATGCGTGTTGACCTTTTCGATTTCGATCTGCCGGAGGAGCGTATCGCGCTCAGGCCCGTCGAGCCGCGCGATAGCGCGCGCCTGCTCGTCGTCGATCCGAACGATGGCTCGAATACGCTGAGCGACCATCAGGTGCGGGATTTCCCGTCTTTCCTGCGTCCCGGCGACGCCGTGGTTTTCAACGATACCAAGGTGATACCGGCGCAGCTTGAAGGCATTCGTCATCGCGAGGGCGCGCCCGGCCAACAGGTTTCGGCAACCCTGCATATGCGCGCCGCACCCGATCGCTGGAAGGCCTTTGCCAGGCCGGGAAAGCGCATCAAGATCGGTGACCGTATTCAGTTCGGTCACGGCGAAAATGTCTGTGCGCTCGGTTCGCTCGACGCGACTGTCGAGGAAAAGGGCGAGGGCGGCGAGATCACCCTGCGGTTCGATCTGTCCGGTCCGTCGCTGGACGAGGCGATCGCCGCGGTCGGTCACATTCCCCTGCCGCCCTACATTGCCGCCAAACGTCCGGAAGACGAGCGCGATCGCGCCGACTATCAGACAATCTACGCGCGGGAGGAGGGCGCCGTCGCGGCACCCACCGCCGGCCTGCATTTCACGCCATCCCTGTTTGCAGCGCTTGATGCCCTGGGTGTCGAGCGGCATTTCGTGACACTGCATGTCGGCGCCGGCACCTTCCTGCCTGTTAAGGCCGATGATACCGAAGACCACAAGATGCATTTCGAGATCGGCTATGTCGATGCCGAAACCGCCGCCACGCTCAATGCCGTCAAGGCGAGGGGCGGGCGCATCGTCTGCGTCGGAACCACATCGCTAAGACTGATCGAAAGTGCCGCCGCCGATGATGGCACCATCCAGCCCTGGCAGGGCGCCACCGGCATCTTCATCACGCCCGGCTACCGCTTCAAGGCCGTGGATATGCTGATGACCAATTTTCACCTGCCGCGCTCGACCCTGTTCATGCTCGTATCGGCGTTTGCCGGCCTCGATACGATGCGCGCGGCCTATACCCATGCTATCGAGACGGGCTATCGCTTCTATTCCTATGGCGATGGCAGCCTGCTCTACCGGAAAGACTAGAACGAGATGAGCGAGAGCTTTCAGTTTCAATTGAAAAAGACCGACGGCGGCGCGCGCCTCGGCGAAGTCTCCATGCCGCGCGGCACGATCCGCACGCCGGCCTTCATGCCCGTCGGCACGGTCGGTACCGTCAAGGCCATGTATCTCGACCAGGTGCGCGAGACGGGCGCCGATATCATTCTCGGCAATACCTATCATCTGATGCTGCGCCCGACGGCCGAGCGCGTCGCCCGCCTCGGCGGCCTGCACCAGCTGATCCGCTGGCCGCATCCGATCCTCACCGATTCCGGCGGTTTCCAGGTGATGTCGCTGTCCGGTCTGCGGAAATTGGACGAGCAGGGCGTCACCTTCAAATCGCATGTCGACGGCAGCCTGCATCACATGTCGCCGGAGCGATCGATCGAGATCCAGGGATTGCTCGGTTCCGACATCCAGATGCAGCTCGACGAGTGTGTTGCCTTGCCGGCGACGCCGAAGGAAATCGAGCGCGCCATGGAGATGTCGCTGCGCTGGGCCGAACGCTGCAAGGTGGCTTTCGGCAATCAGCCCGGCAAGGCGATGTTCGGTATCGTGCAGGGCGGCGACGTTCCGGAGCTTCGCGTCCGTTCCGCGCAGGCGCTGAGTGGCATGGACCTCAAGGGCTATGCCATCGGCGGCCTTGCCGTCGGCGAGCCACAGGAAGTCATGCTGCGCATGCTGGAGATCACGCTTCCCGAACTGCCGACGGAGAAGCCGCGTTATCTGATGGGGGTCGGCACGCCGGACGATATCCTGAAGTCGGTCGCCCTCGGCATCGACATGTTCGATTGCGTGATGCCGACCCGCTCGGGCCGTCACGGTTTGGCCTTCACCCGTCGCGGCAAGGTGAATATCCGCAACGCCCGCCATGCCGAAGATATGCGCCCGCTCGACGAGCAGTCCAGCTGCCCGGCCTCGCGCGATTATTCCCGAGCCTATCTGCATCATCTCGTCCGTGCGAACGAGGCGCTCGGCGGCATGCTGCTCTCCTGGCACAATCTCGCTTACTACCAGGAACTGATGAAGGGCATCCGTCAGGCGATCGCCGAAGGCCGTTTCGCCGACTTCATGGCCGAAACGATGGAGAACTGGGCGAGGGGCGATCTCGAGCCGGTTTGACAGCCGGTTGAGCTCGCTCCCGGCCTGCTTCGCTTGTCTGCAAGGCGATTTCACGCTATCGGGAATCGTCGAAAAAGGCAGGGTCGTTTTCGGTAAGCCCGACCCCTTCCATTCGGAAGCTCTGCTCCACGCCATCGGCGTGAGAACCCACGACGCGGAACTTGGTCATTCTGGCCGAGTGTCCTGCGTTGACGTGGGTGTTTGACCTGTCTCCGCGGGAAACCCTATGGAGCTGTCATGAGATTGAACCACCTCGATTTGCATGTGCCCGATGTGGCCTCGACCCGGGACTTTCTTGTTACCGCATTCGGCTTGACCGAAGTCGAGACGCGCGGGGCCAATGGTCTCGCCATCCTGCGCGATGATGCCGGCCTTGAGCTGGTCATCAGCCGTCCCGGCGAGAAATTCGGAGGCGCCGATACGGTTACGGTCGGCCGCAATACCTATCATATCGGCTTCATTCTGCCGTCCCGCGAGGCGGTCGACGCGCAGTATGAAAGGGTCAAGGCGGCGGGCCACGAGATCTGGCAGCCGCCGGCTGCGATCCGTGGCGGATGGCTATTCTACTGCTTCGCGCCGGGGCGAATCCTCATCGAGGTCGGATGGCGGCCAAGCGGTTAATCGGCGTGGTAAATCCTTTATTATCGATTGATTGCTATGTTTAAGGCATATCGTTTTGAACTGGCTGGAACAGGCTTGCCGTGGGCAATTTCTGTCTCCAGTCGTGTTTCATAATGGGCTTTTCGACAATAAAGCATTGGGAAAAATAGCGAATCGGAATAAACGGTCCTTCCGCCATTGATGCATCTCATTGGCCGATTTGATTGCGTGAGGCTTGGAATTTCAAAAAAATCCGGCTAAAACGCATTCTCTTGATCGATAAGGGCTGTACTACCGAAAATAGGAGGCACTTGCCGTTGAGGGCGCAACGCAAATTCGGGGCATGTCTTTCAGGGCTATTGGTTGTCGGTCTGGCGGCCACCAGCTGTACGACAACGCAGAAGACGACCCACACCCCCAGCAATACCACCAAGCCCATTCGTGGCGCGAAAGTGACCTATAATTACACGATAAAGGACAAGGACTGTCTCGAACGTGCAATGTACTTCGAGTCGGAACGCTCCGATCCCAGCGGTTATATGGCCGTTGGCACGGTCGTGATGAACAGACTGACCTCGGGGGCCTATCCGCCCACGATCTGCGGAGTGGTTTCCCAGGAAAGGCAGTTCGCGCCGGGCGTGATGACCAGGGAAGTCAAGGGCCAGGCGAAGTCGGATCTTGATGTCGCTGCGGCCGCGATCCTGCGTGGCGAACGGCATCCCCAGGTGAAGGACGCAATGTTCTTCCATACCGAAGGCTTGAGATTCCCCTACGACAACATGCATTATGTCGCTTATGCCGGCGGCAACGCATTTTATGAGAAGCGTGGTCGGGATGGCGAGCTGCAGACGCCCGCGCCGCTTCCGGCCTATGAGGTTGCGATGAATTATGTGCCCACGCAGGGCGCGCCGCAATCTCCGTTCGTGCTGCCGGAAACGCAGCCGGCGCAACAGGCTTCGTCCGTTATGGCCTTCACGCCGGTCTCGAACCCGATGGTGACTATGCCGCAGAGTGCCGTTGTCATCCCGGCCGCGGTTCCGATCCCGACACCGGCACCCACGACGATGGCGATTTCCGGCCCGCTTTCGAACGACGACAGCGCGATGACGAATACGCCGATGCCCGCATCGACAGTCGTCATTCCGCAGCCGCGCCCGGAATTCGACGGCAACACGTCGGCAGGAAATTCACCTAGAATTCGCGGCTAGTAAGACCTGGCCCGAGTCTTCCAGTAGCGCGTCTCTTTTTAAGAGGCGCGCTGTTTTCGCTTGGGCGGAGCTATTGCTCAGATGCCCTCGCTCGTCGCTTTCGAAAGAATCTGCACGCCGTTGATCTTGTAGCTGCCGTCGGGCTGGCGGGTTATCTGGTAGATCGCCGTCCAATCCCTGTGGTCCGTGCCGGTAATAAGGACTTCCTGATAGACGACCGCGCCGCTGTCGATCGCACGGCTCTTGCCGAAGGCATAGTTGCCGGGATGATAGACCGGCTGGTAGCTCTTCTTCACCATGGCGAAGAAGCTGTCCTTATCCGGAAAAAGTGCCTTAATGCCGGGCGCTGCGAAGGAATAAGCCGTCGCCGCGTCATCATGCAGAAAAGCTTCGATCTGTTGTTCGATGAGGCTCTGTGCCGCCTGCACCGGATCTTCCGCGCGAGCGGCCGTTGCAAAGACGATGCAGCAGAGAAAAGCGGCTATGGAAAAAGCGCGCATGTTCGACCCCAGCCATAAGGGGAGAGCATAGCGCGCTTTGATATCAAGCAGAAGCGGTTACTGCCAGCGGCGGAAGAGGGCGCTGGCATTGACGCCGCCAAAGCCGAAACCGTTGGAGATCGCGTATTCCATGGCCATGGGCCGTGCAGTGCCGCCGACAATATCGATACCCTGCGCCGCGGGATCCGGATCCTGCAGATTGCGGGTCGGCGGAGCGATCTGATCGCGCAGCGCCATGATGGTGAAGATCGCCTCCATGCCGCCGGCGGCACCCAAAAGATGGCCGGTTGCGGCCTTCGTGCCGCTGACCGCGATCGCACCATCGCGTCCGAAGACGGTCTTGATCGCTTCCATTTCGCCACGGTCGCCGACCTGGGTCGATGTCGCATGCGCGTTCAGGTGCTTGACCTCGGCCGGTGAAATCCGGGCCTGGGAAAGGGCGGCAAACATGGCTCGGCGCGCGCCATCGCCGTCTTCCGGCCCGGCGGTCATGTGATAGGCATCGGCGGCGGTACCATAACCGACGAGCTCGGCAAGCGGCGTCGCGCCGCGCGCAAGTGCGTGGTCCAATGTCTCGATGACAAGCATGCCGGCGCCTTCGCCCATGACGAAGCCGTCACGGCCATTGTCGAAGGGACGGGACGCTTCCTCCGGCCGATTGCTGAATCCCGTCGAGAGTGCGCGCGCTGCGGCAAAGCCGCCGAGGCTTACCTTGTCGATACATGCCTCGGCGCCGCCACAGATGGCGACATCGGCCTCTCCTGCTCGGATGAGCCGCGCCGCATCGCCGATCGCCTGGACGCTGGCGGCACAGGCCGTAACCGGTGCGCCGAGCGGTCCCTTATATCCATAGCGGATGCTGACCTGGCCAGCGGCGAGATTGACGAGGAAAGAGGGGATGGTGAAGGGTGAAAGGCGCCGGACGCCTTTTGTTTCAGCGGTGCGCACGGCATCGGCGATAGCGGGAAAGCCGCCGACGCCCGATGCGATGACCGTCGCCGTCCGCTCGAGAGCGCCGACCTCAGCCGGTTGCCAGCCGGCTTGAAGGATCGCTTCCTCGGCCGCCGCCATCGCGAAAAGGATGAAGCGATCCATCTTTTTCTGGTCCTTGACAGGCACGTAGCGGTCGACATCGAAGCCGGCTTCGGGATCTTCCGCGATGTCTGGAACGACGCCACCGATCTTGGCGGCAAGATCGCCCACCATCTCCTCAGGCAGCAGCCTGAGGCCGGAACGCCCCTCGACCAGCCGTTTCCAGCTTGCATTGACACCCACGCCCAAGGGCGAAACCAGCCCCATGCCGGTGACGACGATACGATCCATGTCTTGCTCCTATTGTGTCAGGCGTCGAAGCCTAGAAACCATGCCTTCATCTGGGCGATGCGATCATGAACGGCGTCGTCGGCCGCAGGCCCGGGCACGAGCATCGTGTCTTCGGGCCGAAAGGCGCGACCGGTGACGCGGTCGATGAGAAGAGGGTCGCGATCTTCGCCGGTATTGGCGTCGACGAGGCGCATCGCGACTTCTTCCTGAGGCAAATGCTGATTGCCCCAGGTGAAGAGCGCCATCAGTACGGGGAAGAAATCCCGACCCTTGTCGGTCAGCACATATTCGTAGCGCGGCGGTCGCTCTTTGTAGAGCCGCCGCTCGAACAGGCCTTCGTCGGTCAGATGCTTAAGCCGTCGTGTCAGGATGTTCGGCGCAACCCCAAGATTCTTCTGGAACTCGTCGAACCGGCTCAACCCCTGCAGCGCATCCCGCAGGATCAGGATGCTCCACCAGTCGCCAACGCTTTCGAGCGCACGGGCGGCGGGGCATTTGAAGGTGCTGAAGCTGGTTCTTTGCATGGGCAGGGCAGATAGCATGAGTAACTAGCATTATGCAAGTTGGTATCGTGGACCTATGTCTGCGCGAAGCGCGCAACTCAATCTGCTGGTGTGAGATCCAGTTACGTTTTTGAGGAATTAGGAATGAAGGAGATACAACAACTGCATCGCCTTGGAGCGGCAAAGCTTCGGCGAAGAAGACGAGAGACCCAGCGGCTATCCGCAGACAACCACAGGACTCTCAATAGGGAGGTGACTTGCGGGCGCGCTGCTGTTTCGCTGCTTCGGTCCACCAGGCGAGATCGTCGGCAAAACGGGGAAATGCTCTTGCAAGGGCATCGCCTCCGCTCCCAATAGGTTTGCCGTCAACGTCCAATGCGGCGGATATATTGGCGACGGCAAGGGTGCTCGAGATAACGACCATTCCCAGCTCGGAAAGGGTGCCATGCCAGGAGACCGCTGCGCGCGCGCCGGAAAGGCGGCCGCCGGAGTAGCTGGCAATTGCCGCCGGGCGCCAAAACCACTCCTCAAGGTAGTGATCAGTCAGGTTTTTCAGGCCGGGTTGCATGCCCCAATTATATTCGCCGGTGACGAAAACGAAGGCATCGGCCGCCCGAATTTTCTCGGCAAGCCTCTCCATTGCCGAGGGCGCGGAACCTTTGGGGTATTCCTTGTACATCCGATCCAGCATTGGCAAGCCAACCGCTTTGGCGTCGATGAGCTCCACATCGTTTCCGCGCCGACGCAGGCTGGTTACGAGATAATTCGCAAGACGGATGCCGACGCGATCCGATCGGTAGGAACCGTAGAGAACCAGAATACTGTCGGTCATCGTTGATTATGCCCTCACAGTTTTGTGCGACGTGCTCTAGGTCTGTGACTCCACAGGCACCGAAGTGGAGGCTTCTTCCTCCGGAATATCGTCGAACGACGCATAATTGAGGTTGTAGAGCTTCGAGTAAAGCTTGCCGTTTGCCATCAGCTGATTGTGGTTGCCGCTTTCAAGCAACTGACCGTTTTGCAGCACGATGATGCGATCGGCTTCGCGGATGGTCGCCAGACGATGGGCGATGACAAGGCCCGTGCGGCCCTCGAGGAGCTTCACCAATGCCTTCTGGATCAGCATTTCGGTGTAGCTGTCGATATTCGCTGTTGCTTCGTCGAGCACGAGGATCTTGGCATCCGCGACGAGAGCGCGGGCGAAGCTGACGAGCTGGCGCTGACCAAGCGAGAGACCGCCGCCGCGCTCGCCGAGAACGGCGTCGTAGCCATCGGGCAGGCGCATGATGAATTCATGCGCGCCGACGGCCTTGGCGGCTTCGATCACCTCTTCGCGCGTCGCCTCCATTTTGTTGTAGCGGATGTTCTCCAGCACCGTGCCGGTGAAGAGGAATGGCTCCTGCAGCACCATGGCGATCTGCCGGCCGAGCGAATCCTGGGTGAGGGAGCGTACGTCGTGACCGCCGACCAGCACCTGGCCCTGCTGCACGTCGTAGAAGCGATGGATGAGCGCCATCGAGCTCGACTTGCCCGAACCTGTGGGACCGATCAGCGCTACGGTTTCGCCGGGATTGACCCGGAAGCTGACATTCTTCAGCACGGGATGCTTGGGATTATAGCCGAAGACGACGTCTCGGAATTCGACCGAGCCATCCATGTCTCGTGAAAGTTCGATGGCGTCGGGCGCATCCTTGATGTCGATCGGAACGTCGAGCACTTCGGTCAGGCGTTGACCGGACGCCATGGCGCGCTGCATGACCGAATATTGCATGGTGAGCGAGCGGATGGGGTCGAAGAATCGCTGAATGTAGAACAGGAAGGCGACCATGATGCCGACATCGAGCTTATGGTTCAGAACCATGGAGCCGCCGACGATGATGACGATCGCCATCGCCATGCCGGTCAGCGTGTCGACGATCGGCACCATGACTTGTGCATAGCGCGCCGCCGTCAGATGCGTCTGGAGATTGGCATGGGCCTTGTCGTCAAAAAGGGAGAAATTGACGCCTTGCCGATGCATGCCCTGAACAGCGCGCACGCCATGGATTGCTTCCGCCAGCGCGCCGTTGGTGACGGAGTTGGTCTCATGCGCGTTCATAAAGGCGACGCGCGCCTTCGGCAGCCAGAACAACCGGACGATGAACAGGATCGGCATGACGGAAAGCGTCAGCAGGCCGAGCCGAAAATCGAGCGACAGCATGACGATGACGATGCCGAAAAGCAGGGCTATGTCACCGACGGAAAGCACTGACGTTTCAAGGAATTCCTGCATGGAGTTAACGTCGCCCTGCAAGCGCGACATCAAACGTCCGACTTCCGTCTTGTCCATGAAGGACAGCGAGACCCGCTGCAGATGAGCAAACATCGCACGGCGTATGTCGAACAGGACTTCTTCCGCGACCTGGCCGACAAAGGTCTCCTGCACATAGCTCGCGCCGTAATTGACGAGGATCGCCGCGGCGAAGATCGCAAGCGCCACCCAGAGCGCCGAGTAGTCCATGGCGCCAGGCGCCATCGCGTTGTCGATCGCATGGCGGATGACGAGCGGTATGACGATCTGCGAGCCGGTAAAGAGCAGAACGGCCGCGACCGAAATATAGATCTGACGGCGATAGGGGCCGACGAAGGCCCATATGCGGCGGATGATCTTGCTGTCGAAGACCTTGCCGAAGATCTCCTCTTCGACGCGGTGGGAGCCGACCACGGCACGGGGAGGGCGGCGACCATCCTCGCGCACGTCGTTGCGCTCGGTTTCGGTGATTTCCGACATTGTCAAACCTCCCTCTTCGCCCTTTCGAGCACGCCGCTGCTGGATGTCCTGATGACGTCGTCCTGCGGGCGAACCTGCAGATCGTAGAGCGCCTTGTACCGCCCTCCAGCGGCCAGAAGCTGCTCATGGGTGCCTCGCTCGACGATCTCGCCGTCCTCGATGAACAGGATCTGGTCGGCATGCATCAGCGAGCTCAGCCTATGGGCAACGATCAATGTCACGCGGTCGCGCGCGAAGCGCTTCATGGCGCTGCGGATGCGCTGCTCCGTTGCGGCGTCGATCGCCGCTGTGGAATCGTCGAACACCATCACGGCCGGTTTCAGCATCAATGTGCGGGCAATCGTCAGGCGCTGGCGCTGGCCGCCGGATAGCGATACGCCGCGCTCGCCGACAACAGTGCCGTAGCCGCCTGGCAGGCCGAGAATGTAATTATGCAGCTGCGCGGACTCGGCGGCGCGCTCGACGCGGGTCTCCTTCGCCCAAGGGTCGCCATAGGCGATATTGTTCTCGATGCTCGTCGTGAACAGGAACGAATCCTGCTGTACGACAGCCACGTTCTGCCGCAACGATTGCAGTGTCGCCTCGCGGATATCCTGGCCGTCCAGCGTGATCTGCCCCGCCGTGACATCGTAGAAGCGCGGAATGAGATGGGCGATGGTGGATTTGCCGCTGCCGGGCGGGCCGACGATGCCGATCGTCTCGCCACGCTTCGCCTCGAAACAGATATTCTTCAGCACCGGCCGCGTTTCCGAGCCGGGATAGCTGAAGTCGACATTCTCGAAGCGCAGCGTACCGTCCGTCACGACAAGCGGCTTGGCATCCGGAGCATCCTTGATAGGAATATCGAGATCCAGCAGTGCAAACAGTCGCGATCCGCATGTCGATGCGCGCGCAAAGGCATTCACCATCAGGCCGAGCTGGCGCACCGGCATCTGCAGAATGGTCATGAAGGTCAGGAACGAAGCGAGCGTGCCGACGCTGATCTCGCCCGCAATGACCTTGAGACCACCCAGCCAAAGCACGAGCCCCATCGACACGAAGAAGGAGAGGTTCATGGCGCTGGTATTGATGACGCGGATGCCGACGCGCTTATGGGCGAGAGAAAGCGCGTTGTGCGAGGCGCCGTCGAACTTCATGAGTTCGTGCGCGTGCGCGGCAAAGGCACGGACGACGCGGATGCCGCCGAGATTTTCCTCCATCACGCGCGTCAGCACCGAGAGCCGTTCCTGCAGGTCGAGCCATGTCGAGCGTAACCGCAATTGCGTAACCGAGGAGCGCCACGCGACGAAGGGCACGAAGCTCAGGGCCAGCAAGCCGAGCGCCACATCGGTCGACAGCAGCATGTAGGCGCCGACGCCGATCAGCATGGTCAGCAGCAGCATGCGCACCAGTGCGGTGGAGAAATACATGCGCACGCCTTCCAGATCGAGCAGGCCGACGGTGATGAGATCGCCGGAATGAACCTTGTCATGGAAGCTGAAGGAGAGCTGCTGGATCTTCTCGTAACAGGCGAGCCTTAGCTCATATCCCATATGATGGCCGACGGACTCGCTGTAATAGTTCTGCACCATCGTGAACAGGCCGCGCAGGATGCTGACGACGAGCAGGAGCAGGGCGGTCGTCATCAAAGCATTTTCGGCGATCTGGCCGGCGGCACCGCCGGCGAACGCTGTCTGTGTCTGATCGACCGCGCGACCGAGCAGGCGCGGAATCGTCAGCTGCAACGTTGCAGCTACGAATGTTGCCCCTATGGCGAAGCTCGTCTGCCATGGGTGGCGCAGCGTCATATGGGTGATGCGAACGATCGTCGACAGGCCTTGGCCCCAACCGACCGCGTTGATATGCGCGCGCGAGGCCAATGGCCGCGCCGCGCTTCTTGATGAATCGCTGCTCACGCTTTTATCCAGGCATGTTTAAACGAGGCTGGCCCGCAGACGGGTTCGTATCTCAGAGGAAGTATTGATAGGATGAATTTTGCCGATTCCGTGGCGACGTTCAAGAGTCGATTGGTCACAAGTCCCACGCGAACGTTAGATTGCGTGTTCAAAAAATAATCGATGACATGTCGGGATCGAAACCGGCGAGACGTCCTTCGGGCACCAACCCAGAACAAGGAGGAAATCATGCGCAAGGTCATCGCAGCCACATTCATCAGCCTTGACGGAGTCATGCAGGCACCCGGCGGTCCGGATGAGGATCCAACCGGCGGTTTCGTGCATGGCGGCTGGGTATTCCCTTACTCCGATGAAGAAACTTTCAAGACACTCTTCGAAGTGTTCGAAAAGCCGTTCGATCTGCTGCTCGGACGCAAGACCTATGACATTTTCGCCGCCTATTGGCCTTATATCGACAACGACAATCCGATCGCCGCTAAATTCAACAGCGTTACCAAATATGTCGCGACGCACGGCGATGTCAGGCTGAAATGGAACAAGAGCCAGTCCCTTGGCAAGGATGTCGTGGCGGCGATCGAGGAGCTGAAAGCGGGCGAGGGGCCGGATCTCCTCATTCAGGGCAGCGGCGACTTCATTCAGACCCTGCTGCGCCACGGACTGATCGACGAATTCAACCTGATGATCTTTCCGCTCGTGCTGGGCGGCGGCAAGAAGCTGTTTGCCGGCGGGGCGGTTCCCACGGCGATGAAGCTGCTGCGCACACAGTCGTCTCCGACCGGTGTCATCTTTGCGACTTACCAGCCGGACGGGCCGGTGAAGACAGGCTCCTTCGTCGGGCCGGATCCGTCCGAAGAAGAGATCGAGCGCCGCAAGAGGCTGGAATAGCTGATCCGACCATGGCGGGCGTTTGACGGACGCCCGCCGAGATCACCCTGTGTGCTCGGTCTTCTGAAATTCGCGAAGGGATTTCATGATTTCGCGAAGACCTTTCGTGAGATGCTTGTCGCGGCGCAACACCATGCCGAGTTGCCGAACGAGCCTTGGCCGGAGCGGAGAGGTAACCAGCAGGTCCGACCTGTCACGTCTCAGCGCCATGTCCGGGAGGATGGACCATCCGAGGCCCGCTGCGACCAGCTCCTTGATGGCTTCGACGCTTCCGAACTCCATGGCGGGCTCGGGTTGGACCCCGCCAGCCTGGAACCATTCGTTCGTGGCCCGACGCGTGTTGCCACCTTCGTAAAGAAGCATCGTCTTGTCCTTCATGAATTCCACATCCGGGCCGCCCTCCGGCATCGCGCTTCCCTTCGGCGCCACGGCCAAAAGCTCGTCGTCGTGGAATGGTTCGACTTCGAGGGAGCGGCCGGCAGCGGGCAGGGCGACCACCGCCAAGTCCAGCGCATTGGCTTCGAGATCGCGCAGAATTTCCGCAATATTACCGATGCGGACGATGATCTCGAGATCGGGCATGCGCTTTTTCGCCATGGCGATGGCGCGGGGCAGCAGGTGGATCGAGGCCGTGCCGCCGCTGCCGATCCGCACGCGGCCGACCGATCCCTCGCGAAACGGCGTCATCGCCTCTTCCGCCATGGAGCAGGCTTCGATGATGCGGCGCGCATGCGGAAGCAACTCCATACCCGCCGGCGATGGCTGTGCCCGCCGGCCGACACGCTCGATCAGTTTCACGCCGAGGCGCTGCTCCAGAAGTTTCACCTGCAGGCTGACCGCCGGTTGAGTCAGCCCGGCTTTATCGGCTGCGGCTGTGAAACTGCCGAGATCAACGACGCTGATAAAGGCGGCGAGTTGATCCAGATTGAGCATCAGAAGAATTCCTTATGGATTGCATAAAGATTATAAGCTTCATTCGTTGCTAATGCCAGTGCATCCTGAAGCCATGTTGATACGGCTGAAGGAGCATGAAGAATGACGATCGATATCGATGGAGCAATGCCGGCGGCGGCTGACGCGGGCAGGGAACGGCGAAAGCCGGGATTTCTGCACGTCACGCTGGCGAAATTTGTGTCCTATCTCGAAAAGCGCGAGACAAGATGGGATCTGCGTGACCTGACCGACGATCAGCTCCGCGATATCGGTATGACGCGCGCCGAAGCGCGAATCGAGGTCAGCAAGTCATGGTTCTGGGGCTGAATCGCCCAAAGCCACTCGAAGGGAAAGTTCCGGAGAGGAGCCGCATGACGGTGCTGTTTGCACAGACGGGATCTATGCAGGAAGTGACCGTCGGAAGCGGATGGTCGAAGGAGTTCATGCAGTTGCCCAACAGGTTTGACCGGGCGATTTCAAACGTCATCCCTGGCGCGCACAGCGCAGATTGAGGCAGCAGGATCTGAGCCATGGGGCGGGCAGGGCCGGCGCCCCGGATGATCCCAGCCTCAGTCCACAGCAATTATGTCTCGTGCAGCCGTTTTTGTGGCGGCGTTCTTCTTTCCGCCATAGAGTTGTCTGATCCATCGCCTTCCAAATCCAGCGGTGCCTTTCGGCCATTGCCCACCTTCCGCCCGGATCGTCAATTCAGAGTGCCAGATAAAGTTCCATGCCCAAGACAATTTCCTTGCTCTTCACCACGGTGCTTTCAGCCGTATCTTTTCTTGGCAGTCTTTCGATAGCGCAGGCCGGTCAGGCGAGTTATGTCGTGGACGCGCGTAGCGGCCAGGTGCTGGAGGCATCGAATGAGAACGAGCTGAACTATCCTGCATCGCTCACCAAGATGATGACGCTCTATCTCGCCTTCGAGGCGTTGCATGCCGGCCGCCTGACCTGGGATCAGAAGCTGACCATGTCGGAGAACGCCGAAGGCAAGGAACCCTTCAAATTGGCCGTTGGCGTCGGCCGCAAGGTCAGCGTGCGTGAAGCCGTTGAAGGCATCGTCGTCTTGTCTGCCAATGATGCGGCCGTCGCGATTGGTGAGCAGCTTGGCGGCACCGAGGACAGCTTCGGCCGGATGATGACCGAAAAGGCGCATAAGCTCGGCATGAGCAACACCGTCTTCAAGAATGCGTCTGGCCTGCCGGATCCGGAGCAGGTGACGACCGCCCATGACATGGCGGTACTCGGCGTCGCGCTGATGCGGGATTTCCCCGAGGAATTCAAGCTTTTCTCCATGCGCGGCATCAAGTTCCGTGGCATGAAACTGCGCGGTCACAACAATCTCATGTATCGCTACGCCGGTGCCGATGGCATCAAGACCGGCTATACCGATGCCTCCGGCTATAATCTCGTGACGTCTGCAACGAGGAACGGCCGCCATGTCGTCGGCGTGGTCATGGGCGAGAAGACCGCTGAAATTCGCGACAACAAGATGGCAAGCCTTCTGGACACCTATCTGGCCCCGGTTCCGACAACGGCCACAGTATCGACCGGCACTCCCAAGCAAAGCTCGGCGAACTGATTTCTGCTTGATTTCAGCATCCAGCAGGCCATTCATCTTTGGGCGACTGACAAGAGGGTGCCTTCGTTTCCGAAATTGCTCCGCGGAGACGCTAATCCTGCCGCATTCCGCCCATCGTACAGGTTAGGAGATCATGTTTCTTCGTACAGAAGTGCGATGTCCTCCGACTGCTGCTTTTATCCGAGGCATTTTCACGGTTGAATGCTGAGACGTGCCTCTTGCGATAAATAGTTGAGTAGTGATTGCCGAGCTGGCGGGCTGCCCTATGTCAACAGCGGAACTCGCCCGTTCGCTGCGCTCATCATGATCTGGTAGGAATCGGCGCCGAACTGCGAATTCGCTTAGGCGGAGATATCTGTTTCCAGTTTGTTATTCTCCGAAAATGAAGGACCCATCATTGGCCGCGACCGGCCTGATGCTCCTGCAAGATAGATCTCGCAAATATTTCAACGCATTAGGTCAAGTTGGGAGGACCGGAATGACGTATGATGCACGTTTGACGCGTGAGCGCGACTTTCACAATGAACGCTTCGGTGCAGTGGAGGAGCGCAAGGAGGATTCGTTTTATTTCGCCGTCAAAGCCGCTGTGGACACCTATTGGCGGCTGGTGAGGGCGGCTTGCCCCGAAAAGGAAGTGCTCGAATACGGGTGCTCGAACGGCATGAGCAGCATTGGTCTCGCGCACTCCGCCAAGCGGATCACCGGCATCGACATTTCGGACGTCGCTATTCAACAGGCCACCAATACGGCGGCTGGCCGTGGAATCAACAACGTGGCCTTCCAGGTCGACAATGCGGAAGACATGACGTTGCCGTCGGCGGGTTTCGACGTCGTCTTCGGCAGCGGCATCCTGCACCATCTGGTTCTGGAGAAATCACTTAGCGAGATCCGGCGTGTGCTGCGACCCGGCGGCAAGGCTTTCTTCTTCGAGCCACTCGGCCATAACCCCGTGATCAATCTCTATCGCAACCGGACGCCAACCGCCCGCACGGTTGACGAGCATCCGCTCTTGAAATCCGACTTCGACATCGTACGCAAATATTTCTCGAAGTACGATCTGGAATTCTTCGGGCTCGCTACGCTTGCCTCGATCCCGTTTCGCAGGAGTCCGCTCGGCACCGCGGTCCGAGGTACCGGCGAACAGATTGACAATCTGCTGCTCAAAATCCCGGGCGTCAGATGGCAGGCCTGGATCGTCGTTATGACCCTGGAAGCATGAGGGAGCAGGCCTGTTCAATTGCGTAAAAGAGCAGGCCATCCCATCCTCAAGAAATCATGGCCGATGCTGTGTGTCTGTTGCATTTAAAAATGGAACCAACCCAGCTATAAACAAACATCAGATAAGATAGATTATGGAACTAAATCAGATATAGCCTCTGGAAAGAGATAGCCATTTTTTTATTTCATTTCAGATGGTTGGCGAGATTTTCGAGAGTCGATTTCAAGCCCTCGTCATGGTCTTTCTTGCTGATGCCATACGGCACATTCTCGCAAACTACGGTGACCTTCGTACCGGATGGCACCTCCACTAAGGACCACGTAATGATCATCCTGCCAGCGAACGCCGGGTCGTCGGATTCGAAATCCACCGCCTGAACGATGCGTTTGTCAGGAACGATTTCGAGGAACCGGCCGGAAACGATATCGGTGTGCTCGGAGGATTTTCCGGGAGTCGAATGATCCGCTGCATTATAGGACAGCGCCAGCCGGTAATTGCCGCCTTGATGCGGCTCGAAGACGTGAACGTGCCCCGTCATACCCTTGGGCGGAAGCCAGGCGATCAATGCATCGGGATTGATGAACGCGTCGAAGATCGCGTGTGGCGTCGCGCGGATTATTCTGGAAGCCGTGTCGGTTCTTTTTGCGCCTGTTGCCTCGCTCATCACATCCTCCTCGTCGTGAGCGTCGCAGCGCTTCGTATGGCTCGGCCGTTCAATGCCGACGGCGTTTGCCTCTTCAGCCTGCCTTGATGCGGATCGCCTTGGCTGCAATCTTCTCGGCCAGCAAAATCGGATCGCAGGCGAAAATACTGTCCGGGCGTCCGGCCGCGCACCAGACCTGATCATAAGACAAAAGGCTCTCATCCATGAAGACAGGCAGATCGACGAGATGGCCGATCGGTGCGACGCCGCCGATGGCGAAGCCGGTTTCGTCGCGAACGCGATCGATATCCGCACGCTTCAGCCGAACCCCGTAAGTCGTTGCTATATATGCTGTATCGGCATTATGGCTGCCCGAAACAAGAAGCAGCGTCAGTTCGTGCGTGTCGGCGTTGACGAAGACCAGCGACTTGACGATCTGGCCGACGGCGCATCCGACCGCCTTGGCGGCTTCCTCGGCCGTCCGCGTCGATTGCTCCATGCGTTTGATCGAAATATCCAGACCCAGATGGCGCGCCGCCAGCTCGACGCGCTCCAGGCTCGAAAGCTTTCTGCTGTCTTCGCTCATAGATCGTCATCCTCCACGTCGAGTTCGATCTGCATCTGATCGTAGGCCGGCTCGACATGATCGGGCGTTTCTGCCAGCACGGTGTCATAATCCAGCGGCGTGTGCATATGGGTCAAGATGGCATGTTTCGGCCGCAAGCGTTCGATCCATCCAAGCGATTGTTCCAGCGATAAATGGCTCGGATGTGGCCGATACTGCAGAGCGTCGATGATCAGGACATCGAGATTCTCGACTTTTTCTACAGATTCCGGCGGGAAGTCGCTGATATCGCTGCAATAAGCGAGTTTACCGATACGAAAACCCAGCGAATGAATATCGCCGTGCAGCTGCTTGTGAGGCCAGAAACGGATCGGACCGCCCGCCCCCGCGATCGTGAAGCTTGTCTCGAGGCTTTCTATCAGCACCGGCCGCACGATGGGCGGATAGCTGCTGCCGGGCGGCGTCTCAAGACAGTAGCGAAAACCCTCGCGGATTCGATCCATGGTCGGCGGATCGGCATGGATCGGGATCCGCTCATGCGAGATATGAAAGAAGCCGCGCAGATCGTCGATGCCGTGAATATGGTCGGCATGGGCATGGGTATAGAGCACGGCGTCGACGGAGCTGACACCGGCTCGGATCATCTGCTCGCGGAAATCCGGTCCCGTATCGATGACGACGGTGGTAATCCCGCCATCGGGTGCGATCTGTTCGACGAGAAATGCCGCGCGCGTGCGCCGGTTCTTCGGGTTCTTGGGATCGCAGTCGCCCCAATCCCCGGTGATGCGCGGAACACCCGGCGACGATGAACAGCCCAAAATGGTGAAGCGTCGCCGGTATGTCACGACGTCAGACCCTCGTCATCTTGGAGAAGCAGCGGAAGGCGTTCGCCGTGGTGATCTCGGCGATATCCGCCATGCTGACGCCGATCGTATCGGCCAGCACCTCGGCGGTGTTGACGACATAGGACGGTTCGTTGCGCTTGCCGCGCCAGCGCTTCGGCGCCAGATACGGCGCATCGGTCTCGACCAGCAGCCGGTCATGCGGGATCGTCTTGGCGATCTCGCGCAGTTCTTCCGATTTCGGGAAGGTCAGAATGCCGGAAAAGGAGATGTAGCCGCCGAGTTCGACGCCTGTGCGGGCAAGGGCAGGGCCGGCGGAAAAGCAATGCAGGATGAAGGGGAAAGCCCCCTTCCCCGTCTCTTCCGTCAGGATGGCCGCCATATCCTCGTCGGCGCTGCGGCTGTGAATGACCAGCGGCAGCTTGGTTTCGCGCGCGGCAGCGATATGGCGCAGGAAGCCGGTCTTCTGGTCTTCCGGCTTGACGGTATCGTAGAAGTAGTCGAGACCCGCCTCGCCGATCGCCACGATCTTTTCGTGCTGATTTGCCAGCCGCACGAGGTCTTCCGTCTGGATGTCCAGCTCCTGGTCGGCGCTGTTCGGATGTGTGCCGACCGAACAGAAAACCGATGGATAACGCTCGGTGAGCGCAAGCAATCCATCGAGCTTCCTGACCTTGGTCGAGATTGTGACCATCTGCTTGATGCCGACCTCGTGAGCGCGCGCGACGATCGCATCGCGCTCGTCCTCGAAGTCTGCAAAATCCAGATGGCAATGCGTATCGATCAGCATGGAAAACCTTATTCGGCGGTCGGCGCGACATAGCGCGGGAAGACCGGTTTCGGCGCTTCCAGCGGCGTCCCGGCAACGAGGCGGCCCGCCTCGCCGAGTGCCGTGAAATCACGCTTGTCGGCAGGGATTGCGATAAGATCCAGCAGCTTTGCCGAGGATTCCGGCATGAAGGGCTGCAGCAGAATGCCGATCTGACGCACGACGTCGGCCGTGACATAGAGCACGGTCGCCATGCGGGCTGGGTCGGTCTTCTTCAGCGCCCAAGGCTCCTGGCTCGCGAAATAGCGGTCTGTTTCGGAAACCACCGCAATGATGGAGGCAAGAGCGCGATGGATGAGCTGCTTGCCCATGTCTTCGCGATTCGAGGCCAGCAAGGCGTCGGCCTGCGCGAGAAGCGCCTTGTCTTCGTCGGTCAGCGGACCGCATTCGGGGATCTGGCCGTCGCAGTTCTTGACGATCATCGAGAGCGAGCGGCTGGCGAGGTTGCCGATGCCATTGGCGAGATCGGAATTGATGCGCGTGCCGATCGCCTCTTCGCTATAGCTGCCGTCCTGGCCGAAGGAGACTTCGCGCAGGAAGAAGTAGCGCACCTGGTCGAGACCGAAATGGTTTACGAGATTGACCGGATCAACGACGTTGCCGAGCGACTTCGACATCTTCTCGCCCTTGTTGAGCAGGAAGCCGTGGGCATAGACGCGCTTCGGCAGCGGCAGCTTCGCCGACATCAGGAAGGCCGGCCAATAAACTGCGTGGAAACGGATGATGTCCTTGCCGATGACATGCAGGTCCGCCGGCCAGTATTTCGCCCGTGGATTGTTACGGTCTTCGATATAGCCGGTCGCTGTGATGTAGTTCGTCAGCGCATCGACCCAGACATACATGACGTGAGCCGGATCGTTCGGCACCTTGATGCCCCAATCGAAGGTGGTGCGTGAGATCGACAGATCCTTGAGGCCCGACTTCACGAAGGAAATCACCTCGTTGCGCCGCTCGGCAGGGCCGATGAAGTCCGGATTCTCTTCGTAAAGCTTCAGCAGCCGGTCCTGGTATTCCGAGAGCTTGAAGAAATAGCTTTCCTCCTGCACCCATTCGACCGGCGTGCCCTGAGGCCCGTAGCGCACGTCGTCGGCGCGCAGCTCGGTTTCGCTTTCCTGGTAATAGGCTTCGTCACGCACCGAATACCAGCCGGCATAGGAATCCTTGTAGATGTCGCCGGCGTCCGCCATCAAGTTCCAGATGTTCTGCGATGTCTCATGGTGGCGCGGCTGCGTCGTGCGGATGAAGTCGTCGTTCGACGCGTTCAGCAGCTTGCCCATCGCCTGGAATTCGTCTGAATTGCGGTTGGCGAGCTGCTGCGGTTCCATGCCCTCGGCGCGTGCCGTCTGCTGCATCTTCTGACCATGCTCGTCCGTACCCGTCAGGAAAAAGACGTCGCGGCCGTCGAGGCGCTGGAAGCGCGCCAGCGCGTCGGTGGCAATCAGCTCATAGGCATGGCCGATATGCGGCTTGCCATTGGGATAAGCGATCGCGGTGGTAATGTAGAACGGAGTTTTTTCGGTCATGTCGGGCAGCGGTCCGCTTTTTACTGTTGCGTCTTTGTTATTCTTGGCACCGCTCGCTTTAGCGCATGTTTGCCGGGAGCGAAACACCAAGTTTCGCGCCCGCAGCATTCGGAACTTCGGGATGGCGCCTTGCTTGACTCGGCCCCGCCTCGCCTTTACCCCTTCGGAGGACTCGAACGCAGGACAGAGATGGCCGTGAATTTCATTGTTTTATCTATTGGTCTGCCCAACGGCTTCAAGGGCCTGTGAATTTGAGTTCGATCGGTTCCTTTCAGCCGCTTTATTCCGTTTCCGGCTTTTTCGTCGGCATGCTGGTCGGCATAACCGGCGTCGGTGGCGGCTCTCTAATGACGCCCTTGCTCGTCCTCCTCTTCGGGGTGCACCCGGCGACGGCTGTTGGCACCGACCTGCTCTATGCCGCAATCACCAAGACGGCGGGAACGGCCGTGCACGGCATTCACGGGCGGGTCAATTGGCGGGTCGTCGGCCTCCTGGCCTCCGGCAGCGTGCCGGCGGCGCTCGCCATGCTCTGGATCATGGCCGGCGTCAATCGCGAGAGCCCCGCCGTCGCCCATGCCATCACCCTGTCCTTGGGCTGTCTCCTGCTTTTGACGGCGCTGATGCTGATCTTCCGTGGCCAGATCCTGGCGGCCATCCGCAAATGGCGCGGCGAGCGCGGAACCATATCGCCACGCAACATCGCCCTGCTGACAATCGTCCTCGGCCTCACGCTTGGCATTCTCGTTACCATGACCTCGGTCGGCGCGGGCGCGCTCGGTGTCACCGTTTTGCTGGTGCTCTATCCGCAGACGGACGTACGCGAAATCGTCGGCTCGGATATCGTCCATGCCGTGCCGCTGACCTTGATCGGCGGCATGGGCTATTGGTTCATCGGCGAGATCAACTGGACGATGCTGTTCGCCCTGCTGGTGGGCTCGATCCCGGGCATCGTCGCCGGCAGCCTGCTGGCGCCGCGCCTGCATGAGCGGTCCGTGCGCATCATCCTTGCCGTTACGCTGGCCATCGTCGCCTGGAAGCTGATCCTTCCCTGATGCGTTTCAGAGGAAACTCCATGGCGGCTTTCGTTCGGAATTATAGTCCGTTTTATGCCGAAAGCTGCTGCTTGAGCTCGCCGAGAATTGTGATCAGCGTTTGCTTGCGATCGAGATTGTAAGCCTGTGACACGTTGAGCCGTTCGGTGGTCTCGGAATGCAGGCGGGCCAGTCTTTCGGCCGCGGCAACGGAGCCGTCAAGCGCGGCGGCACGGGCGCGATCGATAATGTCATCGCCGATATGAGCCACGAAGAAGCCGAAGATCGTGTCGCTGTCCTTGGCGGAAAGTGCATCGGCGAGGCGGTGCATTGCCTTGCGGGCGGCGGGTCCATCCGCCGAAAGCACTTGCCTATAGGCTTCGACGATTTCGCCGCCACCGTAATTCAGCAGCTTGAGCGCCTCGCTGACGCTGCCCTTGGCTGCCGAGAGCAATTTGCTGCCCTGCCCGGCCGGCACACCCAGGTTTTCGAGCGCCAAACGCAAGGCATCATCGGCCAGCGGCGCGAGCTTCAAAGGCAGGCAGCGCGAGCGGACCGTCGGCAGAAGCCGGCCCGGTGCATGCGAAAGCACGAGGAACAAAGCGCGCTTCGGCGGCTCCTCGAGGATCTTCAGGATGGCATTGGCTGCACTGCGGTTGAGATCGTCGGCTGGATCGATGATGACGATCCGCCAGTTGCCGGTGCCCGAGGTCTGCGAGAAGAATTTTCCGGCGCGGCGCACCTCGTCCACGGTGATTGCGGACTTCACCTTGCCGGTCTTGTCGTCGACCGGTCGGCTGAGGTGCAGCAGATTGTGGGAGGCGCCACCGGAAATCTGCCGGCTGACGGCGGATGTCGGGTCCGGATCGCCGATCGTCTCCGGTGCGGATGCCGGATCGGGATGGGAGAGGACATGATTGGCGAAACGAAAGGCAAGCGTCGCCTTGCCGATACCCTCTGGCCCTTCGATCAGCATGGCATGATGCCCCTTGCCGGAGCGATAGGATTGCGCGAGGAAAGCTTCCGCCTGCTCGTGGCCGAAGAGTTTCACGTTGTCCTGCGGAGGAATGGCGCCGTCGAGGACGCCCGGCCGGTCGTCACTCATTGCGCCGCTTCCGATCCAGCGGCGATATTGGCAGCCGCAAGCCGCTTGTCCACGATCGCGGCTATTTCCGCCGCGATATCGTCTTCCGATCGCTGCGCGTCGATGACGTGGCAACGATCAGGTTCTCGGGCGGCGATATCGAGAAAGGCCTCGCGGCGCTTCTCATGGGTCTGCATCTCTTCCTTTTCGAAACGATCGGGTGCGGCGACGGCCGAGGCGCGTTTACGCGCACGCTCCAAGCCCTTTTCGGCCGGGATGTCGAGAATCAGCGTGCAGTCCGGCACGACGCCGTTGACGGCGACCCTTTGCAGGGCCTCGATATAATCAGGTTCGAGATTGCCCGTCACGCCCTGATAAACGCGTGAGGAATCCATGAAGCGGTCGCAAAGGACGATGGTGCCGCGCGAAAGCGCCGGACGAATAACTTCCTCGACGTGATCGTTGCGGGCCGCAGCGAAAAGAATGGCCTCCATTCGCGTGCCGAACATTTCTGCCGCGCCGGAAAGCAGGACGTGCCGCACAGCCTCCGCGCCCGGTGAGCCACCGGGTTCGCGCGTCACCAGAACCTCGTGGCCACGCTCGCGCAACCGTTCAGCCAGCCGGCGGATCTGGGTGGATTTGCCGGCCCCTTCCCCGCCTTCGAAGCTTACGAATAATCCGTTTGCATCAGCCAATGATCATGTCCTGCACTTTTCGCGTGCCATCCGTCTGGTATGCGATACGCATTCTGTTTAACCCAAGACACGCCTCGGTGGAACCGTGCATGTCTAGGTGGGCACGACTCTATATGGGGTGTGAACAGAGATTTCGCGAGCCGCTCGGCTCTCTCAACTCGGCAAAGGCTTGTCCCAAAGCCAGGAGAACAGCAGCGATTCCGTCAATTCCATAAAGGCATCGAAGGCGCGGCGGCCCAATGTGCCCTGCGCGACCGATTCCTTCGTGTAGAGCGGCAGTTCACGCACCAGCCGCGCGCCGAGGAATACGCGAAGAGTTCCCGCTTCGTAGCCCGCGGCCACGGGCGCGGCCAGCGGCCAGCGATAGACGATACGCGCCGACAGTCGATCCGGGGTTTCGATCGGGACATAGACATCAACAGGCATTTTTGCCTGCAGGCCGACCGTGGAAGCAGCGCCACCGTAGACGCTGGCATCGCCGATTACTTCGCCATCGGCAAAGATGCGCTGGCTCTTGAAGTTGCTGAGGCCCCATTCAAGCACGCGCCGCGTCTCTTCAATGCGTTCCTTGTCACTCTTCAAGCCGCCGAGCGCCAGGAACAACCGGCGTCCATCGCGCTGAATGGAGGCGACGATCGAAAAGCCCTCGCTTTCGGCAAAACCGAGCCCCAGGCCATCCACGCCGATATTGAGCAAAAGCATCGGGTTCTTGTTTCGCTGATAGATCTTGTTCCAGGTGAAATCGGCCTGCCCGAAATATTTATATAGATCCGGGTGCTTCTGCTGCAGGTCCTGCGCCAGCATGACCATCTCCCGCGCGGAGACCTTGCCGCCGCCATTCGGATCGTTCGCATCGGGCAGGCCGGTGGAATTGATGAAGGTTGCCCGCGACATGCCGATCTCTCTTGCACGCGCCGTCATGCGCCTGGCGAATTCCCGTTCGCTGATGGACATGCCTTCCGCGAGAACGATACAGGCGTCATTCGCCTGCTGCACGGCAATACCCTGGATCAGGTCGCCGACGCGGATGCGCGATTTCAACGCGGCGAACATCGTCGATGCGCGCGAGGGGGCGCCGCCCGTCCGCCAGGCATTTTCCGAGACGGGATATTCGGTATCGAGGCTGACCTCCCCTCGCCCGATCGCGTCGAAGACGACATCAAGCGTCATCAGCTTTGCGATGGATGCCGGCGAAATCAGCTGATCTTCGTTCTTTGCAAGCAGGATGGTGCCGGTCGAGGCTTCGATCATGAATGCCTGCGCGGCTTTTGTGTCGAAAGTACCGGGTGCCGTCTGCGCAAAGGCGGAGGCATTGCCGAACCCGAGGACAAAAAGGAACAAAAGAATCAAGCACTTTGGCATATCGTCCCCTTCATCCGATCACCGGCACGATTATTTTAGTGACGGGTTGAGATTCAGGCAATGATACCGATCAATCCGCCTGCGTCGTACCTTGACGCTGGCGATGATAGGACGAAAGGATCGATTGCTGCGTCAACCCGTCATTGCGAACCATGACGGCATCGAAAGCAAGATTGACGTAAACGGTCTTGACGGGAGCCTCCTGGTAGGCGGCAACGGTGGAGCCCAGGGTTTCATCCTTCAGGCTTGCAAGACGCCGAGAGAAGTCCGGCCGCTCGTAAGGGATCGGGCCAATTCTCGGCAGCACGACCATGGACGGCTCCGCGGACTCAGCAGCCGGCATTGCGCCGCCGTTCCATTCCATCGGCGGCGGATCGTTGCGCTTGCCGCCCTTATAACCGGCATCCGGCGTCGAGCCGGCAAAGGCCGTCGTCGAATAAGGCGCCTTGCGCGGAATGGGTGCGATCGCCGGCGCAGCGTCATAGCTGCGCTGCTGGCGGCTTGCGCGGAGGGGAGTATCCGTTTCGGGCAACTGATCCGCCGTCATCCGGCCGGCCGAGGCAACCATCACGCCTGTCGCGATCTGGCCACCCGGATTGATGCTGGGCAGGCGCGAACCCTTCGGAATGTAGGAGGCCATCAGATAGGGCTCGTCATGGCCGTCCATGCGGGCGCGGCCGACATATTGCACGCGCACGTCGCCGGTGCCGCTGTGCTGGAGATCGAGCATCTGCGCGGTCTTGTTGGAAAGGTCGATGATGCGGCCGGGGTGGTATGGGCCGCGATCGTTGACGCGCACGATGATGGAGGAGCCGGTCTCGACATTGGTGACGCGGGCGTAGCTTGGCAGCGGGAAGGTCGGATGGGCAGCGGTCAATGCCTGCTGGTCGTAGACTTCGCCGTTGGCCGTCAGGCGGCCGTGGAAGGCAGAGCCGTACCAGGAGGCGATGCCGACCTTGCTGTAGCCGAAATCTTCCTTGGGGTAATACCACTTACCCTTCACCTGGTAAGGATTGCCGACCATGAAGCGGCCGCCGCCCTTCGGCACGGGGCCATTATTGACGACGCGAGGGCTCGCCTTCACGCCATATTCCTTCTCGGAGAAATATTCCTTGCCGTGCTGGCGCGTCGAGGCAACCTTCTGAGACGTTCCGCAGGCCGTAATGGTTGCGCACATCAGGGAAAGAGCAAACCAACGCATACCCGTTGCGCATGTCACCGCACGATTTTCTGATGTCATCTGTCCCAAGCCGCTACTCATTACTTTGACGGAGGTATGCTACCGGCACATTCCCTCATTCCGGTATCCTGCTACGCTCCAATCACCTAACGGTGCTTTAATCATGATTACAGTTTGTCGATTTTGCGATGCAAATTGAGCGCACCGAAGAGATTCTTAAAGTCATGGTTAACGCACAGTAAAGTGGCGCCGATTTGAAGTAGCGAGGTCGACGGCATGCATGCCCAGGCATTGGTCGTCTGCGGATCGTCACCAGCCGGTCTCGCTCTGTGACAGACGAGATCGGATCGTCATTGCAACCGGGATCAGTCGGATGGATTTGAAGCAGTTCTTTCAGGTGCTTGTATCAAGACGCATCAGTATCTCGTCATGATAGATATCGCCCACCTTCAGCGCTTCGGTATCGACGGCCCAGGTCTTGAAGCCGAAGGATTCATAGAGGCGAATGGCTGGGGCGTTGGAGGATACGACGCTGAGGCGCACCGAGCGGCAATCAGCTCTTGCTTCCTCAAGTGCCGCAGCCATCAGCAAACGTGACAGGCCGGTGCCCCGCCCCTTTGGACGCACATACATGCCCCAGATCGATGCGATGTGCCGCATCTTCGTCCCTTTCGACCGCGCGATGGCGATAACGCCGGCAAGCGCCCCGTCATCCTCGAAGCCGCCGATCACCGTATTGCCTTCGAGTATGTCGCCGATCTGCGCCGGCGAATATTCCAGCTCCTGCTCATGGGAAGCGCCAAAGGCTTCCGGATGATGCGCCAGCCCTTCCAGGCGGATATCTCTGAAAATCGAGGCATCGTCGCGCTGCAGGCGGCGTATGTTGAAGCGCTGCATGCCTATTCCTCTCGCTGAAGCAAATGTACGGCGCGGTGGAGAGGCGTGTTTCGCATCCCGCCCTTTGCGCCGTCAACCGTCAATGGGGCATTGTGCCGATAATGTGCCGCAGCTTGTCCGGATTGCGCACGCAATAGATGGCAACGACCTTTTCGCGCTCGATGTGCAGCGCGGTCGTCTGCACGACATTGCTGCCCTCCACCGTTACGAAGCCGGGCAAACCGTCGATGACGGCATAATGGATCAGCCGTGAGGGCTCCGTGCGGAAAAGCCGCGCCAACTGCTCATGCAGGAGCATAACCGCCGAAAGCCCGATGAGCGGCCGCCGTGAGGTCGGCACCTTGCCGCCGCCATCCGCATAGGCAACCACATCTTCGGAAAGCAGGGTGCCAAGAGCGGCCATATCCCCCGTTCTCGACGCGGTAAAGAAGGCGGTGGCAATTTTGCGTCCCTGTTCCCTGCCGACGGCAAAGCGCGGCCTGGCCTCGGTGACATGCGCCCTCGCCCGGCTGGCAAGCTTGCGGCAGGCACCAGCCTCGCGGCCGATCGCGAGCGCGACATCGTCGAAATCCATGCCGAACACGTCATGCAGGAGAAAGGCGGCACGCTCCAGTGGTGACAGGCGTTCCAGCGCCATCATCAACGGCAGCGTGATATCGTCGGCCGCATCGGCATCTTCCGGATCGAAGATCGGCTCCGGCAGCCATGGTCCCACATAGGACACGCGCTGCCGGCGCGCCGATTTCAACTCGTTCAGGCAAAGTCTGGTGACGATGGTCCGCAGAAACGCGACGGGCGTGCGAATGGTCGCAGGATCGGTCGCCAGCCAGCGCAGCCATGTATCCTGCACGATATCCTCGGCATCAGCGACCGATCCCAGCATCCTGTAGGCAAGCCGGACGAGGCGCGGGCGCAGCTCGGCAAAGATCGGGTCCGAAGGCGTTTCACTCATGGGCGGCGAGCTCACGTGGGAATGAAATAATTTCGCGGCCACGGACGAACTGCAGTGTCGTCAGCGCCACCCGTCGCCCAAGATGGCAGGCGGTGGCGAGGTCGGATGCGGGCGGCGCGGTTTCCGGGCCTTCATCCGTGTTCGCCTGCGCCGCGGCACCAAGCCAGAATCCGAGACGGTTCATATCCGCTTCCGAGCCGGTCGAAGAGCAATTCGCCGGAGGAAGATCGAGGCCGACCCAATGCATTCCGTGCTGGGCTGCGAAGATCACCATCTGCATCAGCGTCGAGAGCTTATCGCCGGATCGCGACCCCGAGGTGGTGAAACCCGCCGCAATCTTGCCCTTCCACAGGTAACCCTTGGCGAGAACGGCATGCGATGTTGCCTCCTGGAACGCTTTGAACGACGCGGAAACCGCGCCCATATAGGTCGGCGATCCGAAGATGATGGCCTGCGCCGCATTGAGATCATCCCAGTGGCGCTCCACCTTGTCCACCGTCAACAGCATGGCCTCGACACCATCCACCTGCTCAACCCCCGCCCTCACGGCTTCCGCCTGACGGCCCGTATGCCCATAGCCGCTATGATAGACGATTGCGATGCTCTGCCGGATCATTGTCATCTCCTTCGAAATTGGCGTTGCGAAGGAGATGACAAGGCATGGGTGCGGATTGTGACATGCCGCGAATTTAGGGGAAGGCAAAAATTGGGAAGTTTATTGGCGGAAAGGGAACGATGAAGATGGGCACTATGTCTACGCTATAGCCTCCTGAGGCGCGCCATGGCTTGCCGCAAGATATTCGGAAAATCAGGCGACTTTCTCCATCTCGGACGCGCCGCGGCGTGACATGAGTTTCTCGACTTCGATCATATGTTCCGTTCCCCAGGCGCAGAGCGGCTTCAAGGCTCCGGCGAGGGTCTGGCCGAACGCAGTGAGGGAATACTCGACTTTCGGCGGAATTTCCTTGAAGTCGAGCCGATCGACGATCCCATCAGCCTCCAGTTCCTTCAGTTGCTGGATGAGCATCTTGTCACTGACCTTGCCGATGGCCCGCCTCAGGTCACCATAGCGTCGGGCTTCGTGGGCAAGGTGGAACAGGATCAATGGCTTCCACTTGCCACCGATGACAGCCAACGCAGCGTCCAGCCCGCAGATAAAGCCAGGTGTCGCCATTTCGCATGCTCCAATTAGCACTTACCAAAAGGTGCATACTGGAAGAAAGAAAAGCAAGCCTCTATTTCGAAGCGGTCATCATTTTCTTGGAGATCGAGATGCGCAGGCTTGAAGGTAAAATCGCCGTCATAACTGGCGGCAACAGTGGCATCGGTCTGGCGACCGCCAAACGGTTTGTGGTGGAAGGCGCCGAGATTTTCATTACCGGCCGTCGTCAGGAGGAACTGGACAGGGCGGTGGAGGAGATCGGCTCCGGAGTGACAGCGGTGCAGGGCGACGTTTCGCGTCTGGACGATCTTGATCGGCTGTTCGCGGCGGTGCGTGCGAAGAGCGGACGAATAGACGTACTCTTCGCTAACGCTGGGCTCGGAAAGCTGACTCCGCTTGGCACTATCGATGAGGCGTCGTTCGATTTGACGTTCGACGTCAACGTCAAAGGAACGCTGTTCACAGTGCAAAAGGCGCTGCCGCTTATGCAGGCCGGTGGATCCATCATCCTCACCGGCTCGACCACCGGCTCGACAGGAACGCCTGCGTTCAGCGTCTACAGCGCGACCAAGGCTGCAATCCGCAATTTCGCCCGAAGCTGGGCACTGGACCTGAGGGGGACGGGTATCCGCGTGAACGTACTTTCCCCCGGCGCCACCGAGACGCCCGGCCTCAAGGGGCTCGTGAAGGCCGGAGAGGAGGACGCGTTGCTGGAGAGCTTTGCCTCGCAAATACCGCTTGGTCGCGTGGGCCACCCCGAGGAGACGGCGGCGGTGGCGCTCTTCCTTGCCTCGGACGAAAGCAGCTTCATGACCGGTAGCGAGGTCTTCGTTGACGGCGGAGACGCACAAGTCTGACGGCCGATCGAACCCCTGCCGAACCCTTTCGGCGCGAAAGTGTTACCTATGTCTCAGGGACAAACTGTTACCTATGTCTTCGGTATGGACACAAGCCTATTGGCGGAAGAGGTGGGATTCGAACCCACGGTACGGTTTCCCGCACGCCGGTTTTCAAGACCGGTTCCTTAAACCACTCGGACACTCTTCCAAGCCCTTGAAAAGGTTGAAAAATCAATGTTTATTGATTCTTCGAAATCGGACGCGGTTGCCGATTTTCTACCCAATCACTCGACGGCTGGCTTTTTAGCAGCTTTGGTCGCCGCGTCAACTTGTTCCGCCAAGCTCTCTTGCATTCTCGACATCAAATGGAATGGTGATTGAGGGATATCGATCGAGCGCGGGTCAATGCGCGAGTTTCGTTTCGTCAAGGCGACAAAAATAAGGTGGCCCGGCCGCTGGAACGGGCCGGGCCACCTTCGCCAGGTCAGGGGTCAAATCTGACTGAAGCAGGCTAATTAATAAGAAAAGCTTAGTTATTGTCAATTCTCAGTGCGTTGGCTGCGCCGACCTCGATTTCTCGACCTCGTGTTGATGGCTTCGACTATCCGGGATAGTTTCCTACACATGACTTCTGACGATCATTCCCTGTCTCTCGGCGCGAAGCCTCTCGCCGGCCAGGCCCTCACCGCCTTTTTCAGCCGCGATGCCGTGGTGGTCGCGTCCGACCTGATCGGCGCGCGTTTCACGGTTGCGGGCATAGGCGGCCGCATCGTCGAGACGGAGGCCTATCGGCCCGATGACGAGGCTTCCCACGCATATCGCGGGCCGACGCGGCGCAATGCGGCCATGTTCGGACCTGCCGGCCACGTCTATGTCTATCGCTCCTATGGCATTCACTGGTGCCTGAATTTCGTTTGCACCAAAGCAAGTGCAGTGCTCATCCGCGCGATCGAGCCGGAAAGTGGCATCGGCGATATGATCCGGCGGCGTGGCCTTGCCGATATCGTCTCGCTCTGCAACGGGCCGGGCAAGCTGTCGCAGGCACTTGATGTCGATATAAGTCTCGACGGCCACTCCCTGGATGCGGCGCCGTTTTCGATGTCGCTGGCGGAACCGGTCCCGGTCGTTTCGGGCAAGCGCATCGGAATCACCAAGAACATCGATCCGCTCTGGCGCTTCGGGGCGGCGGGCTCGCGTTTCGTCAGCCGTCGTTTCCTATGAGCGCAGGCAGGATGCCTGGCGCCTCCTCCAATGTTCGGTTAAACTCGGCGAACGAACATTCTGGGAAATAGCATGTTCGACCATATCGGAATCGTCGCCAAGGATTTACGGGCCAGTGCCAGGCTTTATGCGCATATGCTGGCGCCGCTCGGCATCCGTATCGTGGAGAAGCATCGGCTGGCGCCCGATTCCGCCTGGGTCGTTCTTTCTACAGGAAAGCCGCAATCGCCTTTCTTCGTGATCGCTGAAGGACGGCCGACCTTTTGGACTGACAGTGCAACGGTTGCCTCCAGCCCCATTCATCTCTGCTTCCAGGCACCCTCACGCGAAGCGGTCGATCGCTTTCATGAGGCCGGGCTCAAGCATGGCGCGCGCGACAACGGTCTTCCGGGCATTCGCCGGCCACCATTCTATTGTGGCTTCCTAATCGACCTGGACGGCAACAATGTCGAAGCCGGTTGCTATCTCGGCGATTAAGGCGGTCTTGCGCGGTCTCGGCAATGCCATCCGATGAGCCGGCTTGGCCTCTCGTTTCTGACAAAAAAGGCCGCCGGGGTGGTGCCCGGCGGCCGTCCGGCCACGTAGTGAAACTGGAAAGACCGCGCGGCAAGTATTTCCGTTTTTCTTCGCATCGCGAAAACGCTCTATCTTCTTCTTTCTCAACGCATTCCGGACGGAAAACCGCTGCGCATTTTTCCTGAAAATGCTCTATTCCATCGCGACGCTATGGTCGACGGCCGGAGGTGCCTTCGGCTTGCGGAGCAGCACCAATAGCGGCATGGCGAAGATCGACATCAGCATCAGCAATTTGAAGTCGTCGATATAGGCGATGACGGTTGCCTGGGTGGTGATCATGCCGTCGAGGGTCGCGCGGCCGACCGCCGTCAAGGGGCTCACTCCCTGCGCGGCCGTCGCGTCGAAATAGCGGTTGAACGGCGTCACATAGGCGGCAATGTTTGCGTGATTGACCTGCGTGTTCTCGGTGATCAGCATCGAAACGACGGAAATGCCGACGCTGGAGCCGATATTGCGCGAGAGGTTGTAAAGGCCCGTCCCCTCGCCGCGCATCTGCGCCGGCAGCGTCGCAAAGGCGATCGTCGTCAACGGCACGAAGAGGAAGCCGAGGCCGGCGCCCTGGACGAAGCCCACGGATATCAGCGTCCATTGCGAAACATCCGGTGTCCAGCCGGTCATGTCATACATGGCCCAGGCCGTCAGCGCGAGGCCGATGAACAGCAGCCAGCGCGTGTCGATCTTGCCGATCAGGCGTCCCACCAGGAACATGCAGAACATGGTGCCGAGGCCGCGCGGCCCCATAACGATGCCGGCGGTCACGACCGGATAGCCCATCAGCGTCTGCAGATAGGGCGTCATCAGCGCCAGCGAAGCCAGATAGGTCACGCCGACGATGAAGATGAACAGGATGCTGACGGCAAAGTTCTGGTCCATGAAGAGCCGCGGATTGACGAAGCTTCGCTCGGCCGTGAACATGTGAACGATGAAGAGATAGAAGGCACAGACGCAGACGAGCGCTTCGATGATGATTTCGCTCGAGTAGAACCAGTCGAGCTGCTCGCCGCGGTCGAGAAAGAGCTGTAGCGCCGCGATGGTGATCGAAAGCATGCTGAAGCCGAACCAGTCGAGCTTGGCAAGCGCATCGAGCTTGGTTTCCGTCACGTAGACGACGATGCCGAAGAAGGCGAGCGCGCCGATCGGCACGTTGATGTAGAACACCCAGCGCCAGCTGATATTGTCCGTTAGCCAGCCGCCAATGACCGGTCCCAGCACCGGACCGACCATAACCGAGACGCCGAACAGCGCCATGGCGCGGCCGCGCTCCTCGACATTGTAGATATCGAGCAGAATACCCTGCGACAGCGGTACGAGCGCGGCGCCGAACAGCCCTTGCAGCAGGCGGAACCCGACGATCTGCACCAGTGATTCCGACAGGCCGCACAGGACGGAAGCGGCGACGAAGCCGGCGATTGCGACCAGTAGGACCCGCTTGCGGCCGAATTTCGCCGAAAGGAAGCCGGAGGGCGGCGTCATGATCGCCGCCGCGACGATGTAGGACGTCAGAACCCAGTTGATCTGGTCGGCGCTGGCCGAGACGTCGCCCTGGATGTGCGGCAGCGCGACGTTGGCGATCGTGGTGTCCAGCGCCTGCATGATGACGGACAGGATGACGCAGGCGGTGATGGCGCCGCGATTGGCGACCGGCGCCGACGGTGAAGCGGTGGTAGCGTTACTCATGATCCTGACCACGGGAATGGCCCAGCAGATTGGTAATGAAATCCGGCAGGCCGCGGGCATGGCCGGTGTCGACACCGGCAACGACGCTCATCCCGACACGCAGCGGCGGTTTGCCCTGCATATCATCGATACTGATGATCATCGGAATGCGCTGCACCACCTTGACCCAGTTGCCGGTCGTGTTCTGGGCCGGGAGCAGCGAGAAGCTGGAGCCGGATGCCGGCGAGATGCTGGCGACTGTGCCCTTCCAGGTTACGTCCGGATAGGCATCGACCGAGATGTCGACCTTCTGGCCGGGGCGCACATAGGTAAGCTCGGTTTCCTTCGGGCTCGCATTGATCCACACATGGGTCGTGGAAACCAGCGAGAATCCCTGCTGCGCGGCCGTCAGATAGGCGCCGACCTGAAGCGAGGGCACGTTGGCGGTGATGCCGTCGAAGGGCGCGCGCACGACGGTATCGTCAAGCTCGCGCTGCGCATTGTCGACTGCAGCCTTGGCTTGGAGGTAAAGCGGATTTTGCTCGACGGGCAGATCGGCGGCACCTTCGCCGCCCAACTGGGCGAGCGTCGTTGCCGCCTGCGCCTGCGCGACCGATACCTTCTGCTGTGCGGCCTCGAGATTGTGCTTGGCCTCGTCGAATGCCGCCTTGGAGGCAACCGAGCTGCTGATCAGGTTCTGCTGGCGCTCGAATTCCGTCTGGAAATAGGGAATGTCGGCCTGTGCCTGGGCGATTTCGGCCAGGGCCTGCTTGTAGCTCGCCTGCAGGTTCAGGATCTGGTTCCTGGCGTTGCCAAGCTGCGCCGTTGCACCCTCCAGTGCGATCCGGAAGGAGTCAGGCTTCAGGCGAAAGAGCACCTGGCCCTTCTTCACCACCTCGTTCTCATGCACGTCGACCGAGATCACCGTGCCCGAAACGTCAGTGGAAACGCCCACCATGTCGGCCTGGATATAGGCATTGTCCGTGGACATGATCTGTCCGCCGGTGACGTAGTAATAACCGCCGATGACGAGCGCGACGGGCAGCAGTGCGAACAGGACCGGCCGCGTCAGGTTGCGGCGCTTGCGCGGCGTTTCCGGGGGCGTGACCGGGGCCGTCGCTACAGCCGCAGTGGGCTGCGGCGACGGGTTGGAGGACGGTGCCTCGGCCACTGTGGTCTCATTTTGTTCAGCGGAATTTGCGTTTGCGGGTACGCGAAGCGAGGAAGATGCGTCAGCCATGTTGTAACTCTTTGTCGACTGCCTTCGAACGGCAGGCGCTAAGCAGGTTCGATTTCATGAGGGTTAGCAATTCATGAAGGCGCTCGTGATCCTCCTGCGAGGTTCCTTCAAGCGCTTCCTTGCGTGTCTGGTCGCCCATATCGCGCATGGTATCGATCAGCGGCCGGGCTTCCACGCACAGATAGAGAAGCCAGCTCCGCCGATCGTTCGGATGCTGCCGGCGCTCCACCAGGCCGCGCTCGCTTAGCTTGTCGAGGATGCGAACCAGCGTAATCGGCTCGATCTCCAGTATTTCCGCCAGGCCGGCCTGATGGATGCCTTCGTTGTTTGCGAGGTAGGCGAGCGTCTGCCATTGCGAACGCGTCAGACCCAAATCTTTTGCGCGCTGCTCGAACCGCTTGCGAAGCAGCCTGGCAACGTCATGGAGGAGAAAACCGAGGGTGGGTGTCGAATTCATAGTATGAAAAGCCTGCTATTGATAAGCAACCTTATAATTATCGGTACGTATAGTAAGTGCCCGTGCGATACAAGAGGGCGGGCGATCAAGAAATGGCTGTGGTCGAAGATGTCGCAGGGGTGTCGCAAAGATGCCGCAGTGAGCGGCGGTTGTCTTGCGTATCGTTCAAGTCGTAACGCCCGCGCGCAGGAACGATCGTCGGCGACAGATAGGCAATTGAAAAGGCGCGGACGAATCGCCCGCGCCTTTTCGGCAGTTTCGCAGCAGAGGTGGCACGTAGGGGGCCGCCCACCCGTTGAGAGTTCGGTCCGAAGCTAGCGTCGGCTGAGAAGGCCGATAAGATAGCCGATGCCGGCTGCGGCAACGACCATGAAGATCGGCTCTTCACGAACTCTCTCGCGCAACTGCTCCGTGATCTCCTGGGCTTCCTCCGCGACGACAGATTTCGCTCCCTGCCCCACGGCTGCCATGCTCTGCGACAACCTCGAGAGATCTTCGCGTAGCGCGGCGACCTGAGCGGCAAGGTCCTCCATTGCCATTTCAGTCTGTACTCGCGCGGAAGAAGATTGGGCGGAAGCTGATTTAGTCTCTGCCATCGTGTGCTCCTTATGTCTTCTGGTTCGTAGAACGTCGCTGCCCGTCAAAGGTTCCGGCGCGCTCGCATGCTGTCCGGCGATTTCCCCAGTGGCTCTTCAATTCCGGTTCGGATTGTTCTAAGGAACTCCGATTGTTTCGCCCGCGTGCGAAGACTTGATGATGACGAGGTTTGCTTTCCGATGTTCGACGTGCTGAGAAAAATCGCCCAGACCTGGCTTGCCAAGGGCTTGTTGCTTCTTCTTGCGGCAGCCTTCGGTGTATGGGGCGTCGAGCGGTCCCTCATCTCCGGCGGCAGCAGCAATACTGTTGTCACCGTTGGCGATCAACACATCGATACCAATGAATTCCGCCTTGCCTACCGCCGCCAGATTCAGGCGATCAGCCAGCAATTGCGCATGCAGATCACGCCGGAGCAGGCCCGCGCCTTCGGCATCGGACAGCAGACGGTGGCGCAGCTCGTCGCCGGCGCCTCGCTCGACCAGCTTGCCGCCGATATGGGCCTCGGTCTTTCCCAGGACCGGCTGGCCAAGCTGATCGGCGACGATCCGGCCTTCAAGGCACCGAACGGCTCTTTCGACCGGCAGAAGTTCGACCTGCTGCTCCGCAACAGCAACATTTCGCCTGACGACTACATCAAGGAGCGCAGCAAGGTTGCGATCCGCAGCCAGATCGTCGAGGCGGTATCGAACGGCTTTACCGCACCGCAGGCCCTGGTCGACGCGGTCAAGCAATATCACGACGAGAACCGCAGCATCGATTATCTGCTGCTCACCAATGCCAACATCGACCCCGTCAAGGCGCCGGCCGACGATGTCCTGCAGAAGTGGTTCGACGGCGTGAAATCGAAGTATCGCGCTCCAGAATATCGCAAGTTCGGCTATGTGAAACTGCAGGCCGAGGATATCGCCGATCGGGCGAGCGTGTCCGACGACGAGGTGCGCGCGCAATTCGACAAGCGCAAGGACAGCTTCACGACGCCGGCGACGCGCACGATCGAGCAGCTGACCTTCGCCAACAAGGATCTCGCCAGCGCCGCGGCCGAAGCTCTGAAGACCGGAACGACCTTCGACCAGCTGGTCTCCGATCAGGGCAAGAAGCCCTCGGATGTGCTGCTCGGCACCTTCACCAAGGACCAGGTTCCGGACAAGACCGTGGCCGAAGCCGCCTTTGCCGTCACCAAGGAAGGCGGCACGAGCCCCGTCGTCGACGGTTCGTTCGGCCCGGTCATCCTGCGCGTGACCAACGTGAAAAATGAAACCGCGAAGAATTTCGACGAGGTCAAAGAAGATATCCGCAAGCAGATTGCGCTCAGCAACGCCGCCAACGAAATCACCAGCGTCCACGACAAGTTCGAGGACCTGCGTGGCTCCGGCGCATCGCTGCAGGAAGCAGCATCGCAGCTGAAGCTGAAACTGGTCACTATCGATGCAATCGACCAGACCGGCCTCGATCAGAATGGCAGCGAGGTCAAGGACCTGCCGGCACGCCAGCAGCTGCTTCCGGAAGTTTTCAAGGCCGATCAGGGTGGCAACCCGGCGCCGCTGACGGTCGGAAACGACGGCTATATCTGGTACGATGTGACGAATATCACGCCCGATCACGACCGCCCGCTTGCGGAAGTGCGCGAAAAGGCCGTTGCCGATTGGACTGCCGAACAGCAGAAGATCGCGCTCGCCGCCAAGGCGGCCGAGCTGAAGCAGGAAGCACAGAAAGGCAAGTCGCTTGCCGACATCGCCGCGCCGCTCGGCATCGCCGTCGAAAACAAGACCGGCATCAAGCGCTCGACCGACGATCCTGTTCTGGGCCGTGGCGGCATCGCAGCCACCTTCTCCGGCCCGGTCGACGCAGTCGCCAACGCCGTCGGCGCCGACGATACGACGCAGATCCTGCTGAAGGTCACCGATGTCAACGACAATCCGACCACGGATGCGCTGAGCAACGACGATCAACAGGTCGCGCAGATCGCCAACGCCGCCGGCGACGACATACTCGATCAGATGGTCAGCCAGCTGCAGGGCAAATATACCGTCACGGTCAACCAGAGCCTCGCCGAACAGGCGATGTCACGCTAGGCCCGGTCGGGAGGATGGATAGCCGATGAGCGAATTGAAGCCTTTCCTCGCCAAGGTCGCCAATCGCGAGGCATTGACGCGGGACGAAGCCAGGCAGGCATTCGAAATCCTGATGTCGGGTGAGGCCACGCCGTCTCAGATCGGCGCATTTCTGATGGCTCTGCGGGTGCGCGGCGAAACCGTCGACGAGATCGTCGGCGCGGTGACCACGATGCGCGCCAAGATGCTGCCGGTGAAAGCCCCGGCTGATGCCATCGATATCGTCGGCACGGGCGGCGATGGCGTCGGCACCTACAATATCTCGACGCTGGCGGCATTCATCGTTGCCGGCGCGGGCGTGCCAGTTGCCAAGCACGGCAATCGCGCTCAAAGCTCAAAGGCCGGCACCGCCGATACGCAATCTGTATTGGGCATCAAGCTCGATATCGGGCCGGAGACGATCGCCCGCTGCATTCGCGAAGCCGGCATCGGCTTCATGTTCGCGCAGCTGCACCATTCGTCGATGCGCCATGTCGGCCCTTCGCGCGTCGAGCTCGGCACGCGGACGATCTTCAACCTCCTTGGCCCACTTTCGAACCCGGCCGGTGCGCGCCGGCAGTTGCTGGGCGTCTTCGCGCCGCAATGGGTACTGCCTCTGGCCGAGGTTCTGAGGGATCTCGACGCGGAAAGCGTCTGGGTCGTGCACGGCGACGGTCTGGACGAGATCACGACGACCGGCAAGACCTCCGTCGCCGCGCTTGAGAATGGCAAGATCCGCACCTTTGAACTGACGCCGGCCGACTTCGGCCTGCAGCATGCCGACCTTGCCGACCTCAAGGGCGGAGACGGCGTTGCCAATGCGGCGGCGCTGCGGGGCGTGCTCGGCGGCGCAAAGAATGCCTATCGCGACATCGCGCTCGCCAATGCCGCCGCATCGCTGGTTATTGCCGGCAAGTCGGAAACGCTCCATGATGGCATGAAGCTCGCTGCGCATTCGCTCGACAGCGGCGCCACAGCCGTTGCATTGGAAAAGCTCGTTGCCATTTCCAACGAGGAAGCAGAGGACTAGGACGTCATGCCCGATATCCTTCAAAAGATCGAGGCCTATAAGCGCGAGGAGATCGCCGCTGCCAAGGCCAAGCTCTCTCTTGCCGATCTCAAGGCGATGCAGGCCGAGCAATCCGCGCCGCGCGGTTTCCACAGGGCGCTCCTCGCCAAGAAGGATGCCGGCGCTTTCGGACTGATAGCCGAGATCAAGAAGGCGAGCCCCTCGAAGGGCCTGATCCGCCCGGATTTCGACCCGCCTGCCCTCGCCAAGGCCTATGAAGCGGGCGGAGCTGCCTGTCTTTCTGTGCTGACCGACACGCCGAGCTTCCAGGGCGCTCCGGAATTCCTGACGGCTGCCCGCGCCGCCTGCTCGCTGCCGGCGCTGCGCAAGGATTTCATGTTCGATACCTATCAGGTGCAGGAAGCCCGCGCCTGGGGTGCCGACTGCATCCTGCTGATCATGGCGTCGCTTTCCGATGATGATGCCGAGCGTCTTCAGGACGAGGCGTTCGGCCTCGACATGGATGTGCTGGTCGAGGTTCACGATGCGGAGGAGATGGAGCGCGCGCTGAAGCTGTCGTCGCCGCTGATCGGCATCAACAACCGCAATCTGCGCACCTTCGAGATTAGCCTCGCGGTCAGCGAAAACCTGGCTGCCATGGTTCCCGAGGGCCGGCTGCTGGTCGGCGAAAGCGGTATCTTCACCCATGCCGATTGCACGCGCCTCGAATCAGTCGGCATCACCACTTTCCTCGTCGGTGAAAGCCTGATGCGCAAGGATGATGTGACGGCGGCGACGAAGCTGCTGCTGAACGGCGAAACCGGCATTCTGGCGGCCGAGTGAAATGAGCACTGAGAAGGCCGGTCTTACTCATATCGACGCTTCCGGCGAAGCGCATATGGTCGACGTCGGCGACAAGGCGGAGACTGCGCGCAGCGCCACGGCCGCCGGTTACGTCAGAATGAAGCCGGAGACATTGACGCTGATTCGTGACGGCAACGCCAAGAAGGGCGATGTCATCGGCACGGCGCGGCTTGCCGGCATCATGGCGGCGAAACAGACGAGCAATCTCATTCCACTCTGCCACCCCCTCATGCTGACGAAGGTTGCCGTCGATATCGAGGAGGATGCCGCCCTGCCCGGCCTGCGCGTCACGGCGACGACAAAGCTGACCGGCCGCACCGGCGTCGAAATGGAAGCGCTGACGGCAGTCTCCGTCGCCTGCCTGACGATCTATGACATGGCCAAGGCCGTCGATCGGGGCATGGAAATCGGCGGAATCACACTGTTGGAGAAATCAGGCGGCAAATCCGGAGATTTCCGCCATCCCGAGGCATGACAGATGAGCCTATTGCCCGTTGCCGAAGCGCAAGCGCGCTTGTTGGATAGTGCCGCGCCGATCCATCGCCTTGAGAGCGTTCCGCTCGATGTGGCTGAGGGCCGGGTCTTAGCCGCTGATTTGACCGCCCGCCTTACCCAGCCCCCTTTCGATGCTTCGGCGATGGACGGCTATGCGTTGCGCTTCGACGATGCGGCAACGCCGGGTTCGGAGCTGCGGGTCACCGGCGCCTCCGCTGCCGGTCATGCCTTCGAAGGAATCGTCGGCAAGGGCGAAACGGTTCGCATCTTCACCGGCGCACCCGTTCCAGCGGGTGCCGATTCGGTACTCCTGCAGGAAGATGCCGAGCGCCTGGAAGGCGATGGTATCCGCACGACCTATCCCCTGCGCAAAGGGCAGCATATACGCCCGCGCGGCCAGGATTTCCTGGAAGGCGAAGCTGTGCTTCCCGCCGGTACGGTCATGGATTTCTCTCGGCTCACCGTCGCTGCGGCCATGAACCATCCGGCATTGGATGTCTATCGTCGGCCGCTGGTGGCGATTCTCGCGACAGGTGACGAGCTTGTGACCCCCGGCAATGAACCAGGCCCTTCGCAGATCATCGCTTCGAACACATTCGGCATCGCCGCGCTCGCCCGTAATGCCGGCGCCCATGTGCTTGATCTCGGCATCGTCGCCGACGACAGCGACGAGATCACCGCTGCCATCGGCCGTGCGCAGGTGGCCAAGGCCGATATCATCGTCACGCTCGGCGGCGCCTCGGTTGGCGATCACGACCTGGTGCGAGCGACGATGATCGCTGCGGGCATGAAACTGGATTTCTGGCGCATCGCCATGCGTCCCGGCAAGCCTTTGATGGTCGGTAGCCTCGGCGAGATGCATGTCCTCGGCCTTCCCGGCAACCCCGTTTCCAGCCTCGTCTGCGGCCTGCTTTTTCTTGAGCCGTTGATAAGAAAGCTTGCATCCTTGCCGCCGCTCAAGCGTGAGGGAGTAGCGCGCGCTGCCGTGACCTTTGCGGCGAACGATCAGCGCCAGGACTATGTCCGCGCGACCCTGACGAAGGCTGACGACGGCGGCTGGCTCGCCGAACCGTTCTCGAAGCAGGATTCGTCGATGATGAAGGTCTTTTCGCGCGCCGACTGTCTGGTCGTCCGCCCGCCACACGCATCGCAGCTTGAAGTGGGCTCGCCCACGCCGGTCATATTGCTGCGGCCGAACCTTTTGGATTGAGCTGGGCAGGCAAAAGCCGGGAGGTTTGACCCACCCGGCTCGCAATCATCAGATCGATAGGCCAGTTAATTACTTCGCCGGCTTCTCGTGGTGGCCGCCGAAGCCGGCGCGCATGGCGGAGAGAACCTTGTTGGCGTAATCGTCATTGCCGCGCGAGGCGAAGCGGCCGTAAAGCGCTGCGCTGAGCACCGGGGTCGGAACGCCCTCGTCGATAGCAGCCGAGATCGTCCAGCGGCCTTCGCCGGAATCGGAAACGCGGCCGGCATATTGCGAGAGCGCTGCGTCGCCATGCAGGGCGTCGGCGGTGAGGTCGAGCAGCCAGGAGGTGATCACGCTGCCGCGGCGCCAGACTTCGGAGATTTCAGCGATGTCGAGATCATACTGGTAGTATTGCGGATGCGAGAGCGGCGCTGTTTCGGCGTCTTTCTCGGCGGTCTGCTTGCCGATATTGGCATGATGCAGCACGTTCAGGCCTTCGGCATAGGCAGCCATCAGTCCGTATTCGATGCCGTTATGGACCATCTTGACGAAGTGGCCGGCGCCGGACGGGCCGCAATGCAGATAGCCCTGCTCCGCCGTGCTGTTCTTGGAGGCCTCTTCGGAGCGCATCTTCGACGGAGCTACGTCGCCGACACCCGGAGCAAGCGTTGCGAAGATCGGCGAGAGATGCTCGACCGTTTCTTTCTCGCCGCCGATCATCAGGCAATAGCCGCGCTCGAGGCCGAAGACGCCGCCGCTGGTGCCGACGTCGACATAATGTATGCCTTTGGGCTTCAACTCTTCGGCACGGCGGATGTCGTCATGGTAATAGGAGTTGCCGCCGTCGATGACGATGTCGCCCTCCTCGAGAAGCGGAGCGATCGCCGCCAGCTCCTGATCGACGATCGCGGCCGGCAGCATCAGCCAGACGACGCGCGGCTTCGCGAGCTTCGATACGAAATCGGCGAGCGACTTGCTGCCGGTGGCGCCGAGCTGTTCAAGCCCCGCAATGCTTTCGGGACGCGCATCGAAAACAACCGCGCTGTGACCGCCCCTCATCAGGCGCTGCACCATGTTGTTGCCCATACGGCCGAGGCCAATCATACCGATTTGCATATTTCAGTCTCCTAGGACGGTTTTAATCGTTTTGAGTACTCAATAAAGACATTTGGCAATCTTTTCCAATGAACAAATGACGGGCGAGCTATGCGCTGGCTCGGCAGCACGGAAAAATTCGCACGTTCACGCATCTGTGATATCGCCAGCCGAAACCTCCCGCTTTTTGCGATGATCACGCTTTGCCGGTCTTGAGGAAAGCTGTATTTTGCCCCTCTGTTCGCGTTGATCGATTTAGCATCGATCCCGCTCTTTGCACATTCTCTTTAGGCCGACGCTCGCCGTGGAGCGTCAAAGGAGGCATATGGCTGCGTCTCTGAAACTTCCGCTCATTCCCGCCGCGTTCTTCGGTATGGTTCTAGGGCTTTCCGGCCTCGCCAATGCCTGGCGGGTCGGTGCCCGCATCTGGCAATTGCCGACGGTCGTTGGAGAAGCGCTGACCTTCGTCAGCCTCGCCGTCTGGCTGGTCTTGATCGTGCTTTATGCGCTGAAATGGATGGTCGCGCGCGACGAAGCCCTCAAGGAGGTGGCGCATCCCGTTCAGTGCTGCTTCATCGGCCTAGTTGGTGTAGCGACCATGCTGGTCGCCGGAGGGCTGTTGCCCTATTCGCGCATCGGTGCCGAAACCATATTCCTGCTTGGCGCCGTCTATACGCTCGCATTCTCCGTCTGGCGTACCGGCGGTCTCTGGCAGGGTGAGCGCGACATCGCCACGACGACCGCCGTGCTCTACCTGCCGAGTGTCGCGGGAAGCTTCGTCACCGCCATCGTCGGCGCAGCCCTCGGTTTTCCCGAATGGGCTCAGCTTTTCTTCGGCGCCGGTTTCTTTGCCTGGCTTGCCATCGAGTCGGCATTGCTGCACCGCCTGTTGACGGGACCGGCACTGGCTCCGCCGCTGAGGCCGACCCTTGGAATTCAATTGGCGCCGCCGGCCGTCGGTGCGCTCGCCTATATCAGCGTTACGAAAGGCTCTCCCGACATGCTGGTGCATGCCATGATCGGCTATGGCCTGCTGCAGGCCCTGATCATGCTGCGCCTCCTACCCTGGATCGCCAAGGAAGGCTTCAGTCCTGCCTATTGGGCTTTCACCTTCGGTGCGACAGCACTGGCGACCGCTCCCATGCGGCTGGTCGAGCGCGGCGATGTCGGGCCGGTCACGCAGCTCGCGCCGATGCTCTTTGTTGTTGCCAACCTCGTCGTCGCTCTGATCGCACTGGCAACGATCTGGATGATTGCCAACCGCAGGCTGGCGATCGGCTGGGTCGAACTTGCCGACCGCGACGCCGGTGCGGTCGGCCAGGGTTAGGGAAGCTCAAGAACGCTATTGGGAGGACGGCATGCTTGACCATATGACGATCGGCGTTCTCGATGTGGAACGTTCGAAAATATTCTACGACGCGGCATTGCGCCCTCTCGGTATCGAACGTCTTTACTCGGAAGGCGAAACCTTTGCGGGCTATGGCGCGAAACCGAAGGCATTCTTCTGGATCGGCCAGCGTAATTCACCGCAGACAAGCGCGCATATAGCCTTCGCTACCGGCAGCAGGAAGATTGTCGATGAATTTCACCAAGCGGCCCTTGCGGCCGGCGGCATCGATAACGGCGCTCCCGGGCTTCGTCCTCACTATCACGAGAACTACTATGGCGCCTTCATCCTCGATCCGGATGGCCACAACATCGAAGCCGTTTGTCACTTGCCGGTGAGCTGAGTGGCGACGCCGCATTCCTGGTAAAATCACTATACCGGCGGGCCGACATAGCGCGCACGCGGCCGGATCAATCGGCCGCTGGTCGCCTGCTCCATGGCATGTGCGAGCCAGCCCACCGTCCGCGCCAGCGCGAAGATGATCAACGGCGCATCCTCCGGGAGATGATAGGCATGGGTCATCGCCGTCAGAGCGAAGTCAACATTGACGCGTTCGCCGACCAGCTGTTCGCCGGCATCGCGAACCCCAGCAAATAACGGTGGAAGCGTAAAGCAGCGCAGCAGCGCCTCGGCACGGATATCGACATCCGGATAAAGCTGATGGCCGAAGGCCGGCAATGCTCGGCCCTCCGAGAGATAGCCGCGAACCGCCTCCTCCGCGCCCGTCACGGCCGCCCGGGCGATCAGCGAGCGCACGCTTTGCCATGCGCCGCCGTGCAAAGGACCCGTCAGCGTGGAAAGGCCGGACAAAGCGGCGGCGGATAATGTCGCTCCCGCGGACGCCGTGATCCGTGCGGTGAAGGTCGAAGCATTCAATTCATGATCGGTGAGCAGCACGAGGCTGCGGCGTATCAGATCGCTCGCATCGGGACGATTCCAGGCGGCGGCAAGACGTCGATGCAGCGGTTCGTCCCATGCGCCGGGGGCCAAGGCTTCGGCCACGGTGTCGAATACGCTCTCCGCCTCCTTCTGCAGGGCTGGAAGCGAGCGTCCAAGTGACGGCAGGTCGCCCATTATGCGCTCGGCAAGGGCAGAGAAAGCAGCATTCAACGAGGGAGGTCTTGGCCGCGCCTCGTTTTGCTCAAAGCGTAACGGCCGCTTCATGTCCCAAAGCAACAGCGCGACGTCCTCCAGAGCAGCGCTTTCGGCAAGCAATGCCGCATCCCTGCCGCGATAGAAGAGCCTGCCGTTCGAAACCGTCGACAGCGCCGATGGCAAGACCGGATCGCCCCATTGAATGGCTTCGGCCGCCACTGCCTCCGTCTTGCGCCGGCCGGCATGGCGGGTGACCAGTCGCTTCACGTCGTCGGTAAAATAGAGGCTGCGCCGCGTATCGGCGGGATCCGGCTTCGCACGAATGCGACCGCGGCTGACATTGGCGTATAGCGTCTGTGGTTTCGTTCCCAGCAGGCTCAGCGCCTGCTCCGCCGTCAGCCAGCTCATCATCCCTCACATTGATCAATTGCGTCAAGATTGACGTCAATAAAAATAGGCCCGATCTAATCGGATAGTCAAAGGAGAACGATGATGAAAAGTGGTCTTGAAGACGTCATTGCCGCGGAAACCAAGCTGTCCGACGTCGATGGCGCAGCCGGTCGTCTGATCATCCGCGGCGTGTCGCTGGATGATCTGGTGGCGACCAGCCGCTTCGAAGATGTCGCGGCGCTGTTGCTCGATGGCCTATTCGACGAGCATATCGACGCAGCCTCCATCCGCACACAGCTCGGCGTGGCCCGCCTTGCGCTCTTCGCGCATGTCGAGGCTGCCGATGCGGCTGTGCTCGCACTGCCGCCGGTCGATGCCGTACGCGCCTTGCTGGCGCGCCTCGGCGACGGCGAGGACTTTGCGACGGCGGTCCGCCTGATGGCAGCGCCGGCTGTCTTCCTGCCGGCCGTGTTGCGATTGCAGCGGCGCGAAACGCCGATCAAGCCGGATGCATCGCTTTCCCAATCGGCAGACATCCTGCGCATGTTGACAGGCCGCGTTCCGACGGCGGAGCAGACGGCGGGTCTCGATGCCTATCTGGTGACGATTTCCGATCATGGCCTCAACGCATCGACCTTCGCCGCGCGCGTCATTGCCTCGACCCATGCGGGCCTGACCTCCTCCGTGCTGGCGGCAATAAGCGCCCTCAAGGGTCCCTTGCATGGCGGCGCCCCCGGCCCGGTTCTCGATATGCTTGATGGTGTCGGCAAGCCCGAAAACGCTCGCGCCTGGCTGTCGCAGGCACTCGATCATGGCGAGCGGCTGATGGGTTTCGGTCATCGCATCTATCGCGTCCGCGATCCGCGTGCCGATGCCTTGAAGACGGCGCTGAAGCCGATTTTTGCGGGCGGACAGGCGGATGCCGCACGCATCGCCTTGGCGGAAGCGATCGAGGCGGCGGCTCTGGCCCTGCTGAAGGAGCGCAAGCCGGATCGGCCCTTGGACGTCAATGTCGAATATTATACCGCCCTGTTGCTCGATGCGCTCGGTTTCCCGCGCAACGCCTTTACCGGCGTCTTCGCGATCGGCCGCACGGTCGGCTGGATCGCCCACGCGCGCGAACAGACGCTCGATGGGCGCCTTATCCGGCCGCAGTCGCGCTATGTCGGCCCTCTTCCGAAGGCGGCATAGGCAGGTCTGATATCTGATGGAATTCAGGCGGCCGCGGATTGGCGCGGCCGCATCATGCCCTCGCGGATGTGGCGGGCAAGCTCCAGAGCCTGCGGTGTTGCGCCCCCCTTGGGCAAATGCAGGTTGATCGCAAAGACCGGCAATTCGGGCAGTCCCTGCTCGACGGTGAGGATATCGAGATCGGCCGGAACGGTGGAAGCGAGCCAGGCAGTCACTGCCAGATCCGTGCGCACCGTCGCCGTGGTCGCCTCGATATTGCCGTTCTCGAAAACAGTCCGCCAGCGCAACCCATCCTTGCTGAGTGCGGCAAAGACGGATGACCGAAAGGCACAGGTGTCCGCCACCATCGAGATCGGCAGAGGCACCTTGCGATAGGCATTTCCCGCCTTTGCACCCACCCAGACAAGCCGCTCGGCACCAAGGCATTCGCCTTGTGACGGACCAAAAGGTTCCTCCACCACGCAGAGGTCGACGGTTCCCTTCCCCAATTCCGCCAGCAGCTCCGGCGACGAGGCGCAGACCAGCGAAATCTCCACATGCGGATGACGCTCGGCATAGAACTTCAGTACGGGTGCCAGCGTTGCTCCCACGAGATCGTAGGGAACACCGAGCCGGACGCTGCCGCGAACGCTCCTCTCCGTCATGTCGTCCCAGATTTCGTCGTTCAATGCCAGCAGGCGGCGGGCCTTGCCGAGCAATCGTTCCCCCGCTTCCGTCAGCCGCAATCCGCGCCTATCCCGCTCGAACAGGGCACAATCAAGCATGTCCTCCAATCGCTTGATCTGCTGGCTGACGGCACCCTGGGTCATATGCAGCATATTGGCGGCAACCGTCATGCTGCTTTTGTCGGCGACAGCAGCGAAAGTTCGGATAAGGGCTATATCGAAATTCCGGATCATGGCTCGCATTATAAATGCTAATGCGACGATCCTTCAATATTCGTTTTGCTGATGAAGGCCATATCTCTATCCCTTGTCTCAAAATCGAGAAAGGCTGGAGATGACTGTCGAAACCCTGTTGCCGCTGATCCTCTTCGCATTGGTTTCGACCATAACGCCAGGGGGTGCTACGACGCTCGCGACCGCGTCCGGCGCGCATTTCGGCTTTCGCCGGTCGGTACCGGTCATGGCCGGTTTTGCTGTCGGCCTCGGCTCCATGGCCGGCGCGACGGCCGCGGGGCTTGGCGGCGTATTGCTGGCCCTGCCGGTGCTGCAGATCGGCATGAAGACGCTGGGTTCGCTCTACCTGATCTGGCTTGCCGTCCGCATCGGCGGGAGCGGCCCGCCGAGCGAGGCCGGGCAAATGGCGAGGCCCACCGGCTTCCTCGCCGGTCTCTGGATGCTCTGGCACAATCTCAAGGGCTGGGCGATGACCATGGGTGCTGCCGCTTCTTTCGCCGCGCTGGCGGAAAGTCCCGTCAGACTTGCGATCCTGCTCGGTGTGACCTTCTGTCTCGTCGCGGCTTTCTCGCTCGCCGTGTGGTGCATTCTCGGACAAATGCTCGGGCGCCTATTGAAAACCGCGTGGCAATGGCGCGCGGTCAACGTCTCCCTCGCCTGCCTCCTGGTGATTTCGATCGTTCCGATGTGGCATGAATGAAAGCTGACACGTCGAGGCCGGCGTGATCACGTCCGGCTGCGCCAGAGCCATATGGTCAATGTTCCGGCGCGGCCACGCAAGCCTGTATCGATCGGGCCATGGAGGTTCCCCTCCTTGAAAGGGGTGCTGTCCCGGCCGGCTGAGAGCAACAGCTCGTCACTGAGAGCGACCTCCGCCCGATGGCTGGCGGCGACCTCCATCAGTCGGCTGGCGATGTTGACCGTGTCGCCGGTTGCCGTGATCTGCTGGCGACCCCCACCACCCAGCCTCGAGGCGACGATAGTGCCGAAATGCGCGCCGATCTTGAAGCCGATACGGGATGCGACCGTCTCCGGCATGGCCGAGAGCCAGCCTCTCATACGCGCGGCCAGACGAATGCAACAGCGCGCCGCATCGGCGGAATCGCTCGGTTTCGGTTGCGGCAAGCCGAAAAGGATCATCGCTCCATCGCCCATGAAGCTGGTGATAGCGCCGCCGCATGCAGTCACTTCCTCGTCGACGAGATTGTAAAAGCCGTTCAGCAGTTCCCGCACGGCCGTCGGGCCGATCGTTTCGCTGAGCCCCGTGAAACCGTTGATATCGATGAAGACGACGGCGGCTTGCTGATGCACCGGGCTTGCTAGAAAATCGGGATCACGGGCAAGATGTTCGGCAAGACCGGGCGCCTCGATGCGCTGCAGGAGTTCGCTTTGCTTGGCGAAGCGCGTGGCCCGCCTGCGGTCGAACCAAAGCTGTACAGTGCCAAACAGCAGCGCCGTCGGGACGGTCGCGGCAATCGGCAGGGCGGCACTCAGCCAGATCCCATGCTTGAAAGCGCTGACATTGACTGCGAACCAGAGGAGCACGACGCCGAGAGCTGTTATCAGGCCGAAGGTGCTGCGTTGCCAGGAGAGAAGGCCGACGACGAGCAGCGGCAAACCGACGGCGAAATAGAGATCGATGAAGCGAATGTTGCGGTCGCGCACCAGGCCGTCTCCGGCAATCAGATGCGTGATCGAGGTGGAGATAACCTCGACACCCGGCAGAACGGGATCGAAAGGCGTCGGAAAGACATCGCCGCCACCGGTAACGGTTGCGCCGATGACGACGACATGATCCTTGATCGCAGCTTCCGGCAATTGCCCGTTGAGCGCCGCGCTGGCGCTGATGGTGCGGATCGTGCCGCGCGGACCGTAGAAAGAGAGCGGCAAGAGATAGCCGGTATCGGTCTGGATGGACCGGTCACCGATCTTGATACGATCGGAGATGACGGTTGTCTGCTCATCGGTTGCAGCGGAAACGACGCGCAGCGAAAAGGACGGCTCGATTCGCTCGCCGCTGCGAAACAGCATCGGAACGAAACGCGGCGTTCCCGCCTTGTCCGTCTGCACATTGACGACACCATAGCTTGCGGCATCGGCGAACCGCTGCTGCGGTTGGAGGAATTGCAGTGCGCTTGGCACGCGGGCGAGAGGTTCCCTGCTGTCGTCAACGACACGCTGTCGGCTTTCGGGGAAAATGCCCGCCGCAGCCAGCACGACTTTCGTTCGCTTCAGCGATTGCTCCAACGCGGAATCGCCGGCCTCGTCGCCGGAATCGAGCAGAAGCAGGTCGAGCGCAATGGCTTTCGGCCCCAACGCGCCGATGGCATCGATGATCCTGGCGAGCGTGGTGCGCGACAAGGGATAGTGCCCCGCCACGCGCGACGTATCATCATCTATGGCAACGATCGTGACGAGATCGGGTGGTGGGTGGCTGCCGCCGAGTGTATTGCGGAGGTTCGTCAACGTCGCTTCGGCGTTGTCGACGAAGGGAATGTCACCGCGCAGATGCGCGATGCCGAGGCCCAATCCCCAGACGGCAGTCAAGAGAAGCGCAATCAGCGTCTGCAGCGGTGGTCTGCGCATGGCGTCCGGGTCTCACTGGCCGAGGCGAGCCATCAAAGCGTTTATGCGCGGTTGTCCCCATTGGGTGACACGCAATGGGGAGCGGCTGCGGTCGACGTCGACGCCTTGCCCTCGGCCGAGCGTAACCCCCTGCCCGGTCGATACCTTGTTGACCGCGACACGGCCGCGCAAGACCAGCACGGATGTGTTGGCGCGTTTCACGTCGACTGCCCATCGTGTGCCGCGCACGGCGGCGATTGCTTGTGGCGTTACCACCTCGAATCCGCCCTGAATGCGACCGGCATCCACATCGATCAGCGCTGCCTTGCTGTCGAGCACAAGAGCATCCACCTGGCCATCACGGTTGCGGTCCGCGAGCCGGTAGTGCGCGCCGCGCTCGACGGTGATGCTAAGCCCAGCTTCGCAATTCAACGTCTGGCGCTCGGCGCTGACAGCGGGCCGCAACGGACAATTCGCGACGGGTTGCGAGGAGGCGGTGCCGGCGCTGATGATGCACAAGGCGCCAATTAACAACGCCAGGTTGCGAATATTGCTTGCATGGATCATGATTCTGGCCCCTCATCGCGTATAACTGGAGCGGCGAACGGCGATTTCCAGTCACGGCATGCTCGATCCCTGGGGGCGATGATGCGTCATGAACGATCGATCTGCAAGTTGTCGTATCCCCTGGCTTTGTAGAGGACGGTCGAAATCAGCCAGCTCAGCAGGAAAATGCCGACGACGGCGAAGCCGAAATTGGCAAGATTGTCATTGAGTTCGCCGATGAAGCTCCAGAAGCCGCCTTCGAGGCCGAGCTTGTCGGAGATCAGCCCCAGCGCCTCGATGCCGCCAATGAAGACCGCGACGACGACCGAGGCCGCCGTGATCGTCAGATTGTACCAGAGCTTGCGGATCGGCTTGACGAAGGCCCAGCCATAGGCGCCGGTCATCAGCGTGCTGTCGAGCGTATCCATCAGCGACATGCCGGCGGTGAAGAGCGCCGGGAAGACGAGGATGGTCCAGAAGGACATGCCCTGCGCGGCTTGGGCGGCGGAAATGCCGAGAAGCCCGATTTCCGTCGCGGTGTCGAAGCCGAGGCCGAAGAGAAAACCGATCGGATACATATGCCAGGAGCTGGTGACGACCTTGAACATCGGCCGGAATATGCGCGCCAGAAAACCGCCGCCGGCAAGCAGCGTATCGAGATCCTCGTCCGCGATCCTCTCGCCCCTCTGCGCCCGCCTGAAGGCGGACCATACGCCTCTGAGGACAAAGAGATTGGCAATGCTGATCAGTAGCAGGAACACGGCCGATACGGTGGTGCCGATGACGCCGCCGATATCGTGGAAGGAATCGAGCTGGCTCTGCATGGCGGCCGCGGTCGCGGCAATCAGGATCGAGGCGATCACGACGATCGAGGAATGGCCGAGCGAGAAGAAGAAGCCGACCGCATAGGGCTGCTTCCTTTCCTGGATCAGCTTGCGCACGACGTTGTCGATCGCGGCGATGTGATCGGCATCGAAGGCGTGGCGAAGCCCGAACATATAGGCAAGAAGCGCAATACCCAGCAGCGATGGCCTGTCAGCGAAAGCGAGCCAGGCCCATATCCATGCGGCAATGTTGAACGCGATCAGCAGCGTGAAAGTGATGGCGATCTTGGCCTTCGGCTTTTCCGCTCGATCGTCAAATGGATTGAGGATCATACTTTTGTTCCCGTTATGCTTACTCGCACAGTGCCACGGAACGAGAAGCGGCGCGACAGTCAAATGACGTAGGTGCCGAAGTTTTTCGCAGTGTCATAAAAATGGGCAAACCCGGCAGGCGCCGGGTTGTCCTCTTTGCCTGCTAGCCTCTTTCGAATGGGTGCCCCTCGTCCGCCCAGCCGGTCATGCCGCCGATCATGACCTTCACGCGCTTGCCGAGCGTGCCCAGTCGCCAGGCCGCCTTGTCGGTGCCGTTGCAATGCGGGCCGGCGCAATAAACGACGAACAGCGTATCGTCAGGCCATTCCGCCATCTTCCGCGCGGTCATCTTGCCATGCGGCAGATTGATCGAGCCGGGAATATGCTGCTCCTGGAACATGGCTGGACCGCGAACATCAAGCAGGACGAAATCCGGATTGCCTGAGGTCATGGCCTGACGCACATCGGAGCAATCGGTCTCGAAGGCAAGCCTGCGGGCATAATGTTCCGCAACGAGGTTCGAGGCGGCAGCGGGGATTTCACTGACTAGGGACATGGAACGCTCCTTCTTTGGTTCGGTGCATTCATGCCTGAGCGATCCCGGAGTTGAAATTGGCCGAAATGCCATATAGCATCAACATCATGCCAAACTCCGATAACCCAAATCTTCTCGGCCCGCATGTCGTCACCCTCGTCTATGACGGGCTGTGCACGTTCGAATTCGGCGTTGCCTACGAGATCTTCGGCCTGCCGCGCCCGGAGATGGGCGACGGCTGGTATCGCTTTTCCGCCTGCGCGATCGAGGACGGCCTCCTTCGCGCCGCCGGTGGACTGACGGTGCAGGTCGATCACGGGCTCGATGTCATTGCCGATGCCGATCTGATTATCGTGCCGGGATGGCGCGGCATCGGGACGCCTGTCCCCGCCCCGCTGATCGCCGCGCTGCAGGCAGCCAGCCGCCGCGGCGTCCGTATCATGTCGCTGTGCTCGGGCGTCGCAGTCCTTGCAGCCGCCGGATTGCTTGCGGGCCGAAAGGCGACCACGCATTGGCGCTACGTCGATTCCATCGCTGCGCGTTACCCGGACATATCAGTCGATGCCGATGTTCTTTATGTCGATGAGGATAGCGTGCTGACAGCCGCCGGCAGTGCCGCCGCCATCGATCTCTGCCTGCATGTCGTCCGCCGGGATTTCGGACCTGATATCGCCAATAGCGTCGCGCGCCGCCTTGTGGTGCCGCCGCATCGCGAAGGCGGCCAGGCGCAATATATCGAGACCCCGGTTCTCAGACAGCGCGAGGGAGCACGCTTAGGTCCCTTGCTCGAATGGATGCGCGAGCGCTTGCAGGAAGACCAGCCCGTTGCTGTGCTTGCGGCGCGAGCCGGAATGAGCGTACGGACTTTCCAGCGCCGCTTCGAGGCGACCACCGGCATGTCGCCGGGCGAATGGCTGTTAAGTGAGAGGTTGCGCCGCGCCCGCGATCTGCTCGAAAAGCAGACAGCTATTTCGCTTGATGATGTGGCGGTGGCGAGCGGATTTGGGTCGCTCGCCACCATGCGCCATCATTTTCGGGAGAGGCTTGCGGTGAGCCCGAGCGACTACCGCAAGCGATTTGCTGTTCTTAGAGCAATTCCAGGAAAAGTGCCCAGCGGTTTTCCGTCCGGAATTGCGTAAATCAAAAAGGTAGAGCGATTCAACGTTTCTGTGAAACGCTCTACACCAGCCGGCTCTGTTCCGTTGCCGCTTCGATGAAGCTGGAAAACAGCGGGTGCGGTTCCAGCGGCCGTGACTTCAGCTCCGGATGATACTGGACGCCGATGAACCATGGATGATCCGCATATTCGACCGTTTCCGGCAGGATGCCATCTGGTGACATGCCCGAAAAGGTCAAGCCGCAACCTTCCAGCCGGTCCTTGTAATCGACATTGACCTCGTAGCGGTGGCGATGGCGCTCCGAAATATCGGTGGAACCGTAGATTTCGGAAATCTTCGTACCCTTCTTCAAGGCCGCATTGTAGGCGCCGAGACGCATGGTGCCGCCGAGATCGCCGGATGCCGTGCGCTTCTGCAATTCGTTGCCCTTCAGCCATTCGGTCATCAGGCCGACGACCGGCTCCGGCGTCGGTCCGAATTCGGTCGATGAGGCCTGTTCGACGCCTGCCAGATTGCGGGCCGCTTCGATGACAGCCATCTGCATGCCGAAGCAGATGCCGAAATACGGCACTTTGCGCTCGCGCGCAAAGCGGGCAGCCAGGATCTTGCCTTCAGACCCGCGCTCGCCGAAGCCGCCCGGTACGAGAATGCCATGAACCTTCTCGAGATAAGGCGCTGGATCTTCCTTTTCGAAGACCTCGGACTCGATCCATTCGAGGTTAACCTTGACCCGATTGGCAATGCCGCCGTGATGAAGTGCCTCGATCAGCGACTTATAGGCATCCTTCAGGCCGGTATATTTGCCGACGATGGCAATGGTCACCTCGCCTTCAGGCGTACGGATGCGGTTGCAGACTTCTTCCCACTGATCGAGACGCGGCTTCGGGGCCGGCTCGATGCCGAAAGCGGCCAGCACTTCGTTGTCGAGGCCTTCCTTGTGGTAGGCCATCGGCACGTCGTAGATATTGGCGACGTCGAGCGCCTGGATGACGGCCGAGGGGCGGACGTTGCAAAACAGCGAAAGCTTGCGGCGTTCTGCTTCCGGGATCTCGCGATCCGCACGCACGAGCAGGATATCCGGGTGAATGCCGAGAGCCTGCAGCTCCTTGACGGAATGCTGCGTCGGCTTCGTCTTCAATTCGCCGGCGGCCGGGATGTAGGGCATCAGCGTCAGGTGGACATAGATCGCCGTGCCCCGCGGCAGATCGTTGCCGAGCTGGCGGATCGCTTCCATGAAGGGCATGGCTTCGATATCGCCGACGGTGCCGCCGATCTCGCAGATGACGAAATCATACTCGTCATTGCCCTCGATAACGAAATCCTTGATCTCGTTGGTGACGTGCGGAATGACCTGGACGGTGGCGCCCAGATAGTCGCCACGACGTTCCTTGTCGATGATGTTCTTGTAGATGCGACCGGTGGTGATGTTATCGGTCTTGGTGGCCGAGCGGCCGGTGAAGCGCTCATAGTGGCCAAGATCGAGGTCGGTTTCCGCACCGTCGTCGGTGACGAAGACCTCGCCGTGCTGGGTCGGGCTCATCGTGCCCGGATCCACGTTCAGATAGGGGTCAAGTTTGCGCAGGCGGACTCGATAACCACGAGCCTGCAACAACGCTCCGAGAGCCGCAGCCGCAATTCCTTTTCCGAGGGAAGAAACCACGCCGCCAGTGATGAATACATATCGCGCCATGGGAGTCACCGGATACCTTTTCACAAATGATTCCGCTAGCCCTAAAATTCGTTTCCGGAATTTTGGCTACAGAACGCGGAATATGGACAAAACAAAACCGGCAGATCCAGGGACCTGCCGGGGATGATCTTCGGCGACCGGAATTACTTACCGGTCGGAACGCCGCCGTTGTCGGCTGGCGCGGGAGTCGTTGTCGCCGGCGCGGTCTGCTGACCGGTCGCGGCCGGAGCCTGTTGAGCCGGCGCCGTGGCGGCAGGCTGGTTCGTCGTTGCGGGCGGTGTCGCCTGCGACTGCGGAGCGACGGCGCCACCGTTCGGAACGCCGCTATTGTCGGCCGGCTTCGGCTGGGTGGTCGCCGGCGCCGGGCTCTTCTGGCCGCCGAGCGAATCGAGAATGCCGTTGCCCTGGCCCGCCGTGCTCGGGATACGATTGAGAACGTCGGTCGGGCGGGCTTCGAAACGCGACAGCACATTCATGCCGAGCGCAAGAGCGAAGAACAGCGCTGCCAGAATGGCCGTGGTGCGCGTCAGCGCATTGGCCGTACCGCGTGCAGACATGAAGCCCGATCCGCCGCCGATACCGAGGCCGCCACCTTCAGAGCGCTGAATCAGCACAACGCCGATAAGGGCGACGACGATCATGAGATAGATAACAAGCAGTACGGTTTGCATAGATCCAGTCCCGCCCGCGGGCGGGCATTAAAAAGAAAAGCTCGCGGCTCTTTACATGAGGCTCTCGCCTATTCCAAGCCCCTTTAGGACTGGAATACCGGGCAAGTTGTTGCTTCAGGCGAACTGCCGTTCGAATGCGGCATAAATGGCGAGGAAGTCGGCGGCTTTCAAGCTCTGCCCGCCGACCAGCACGCCGTTGACGTGGGGAACGTCCAGAAGGTCGCGTGCATTGGCGCCGCTGACTGATCCGCCATAGAGGATTCGCATGCTCGCCCCCTCCTTGCCGAAGCGCTCGATGAGCTCGGCGCGGATGAAGGCATGTGCCTCCTCGACATTTTCCTGGGTCGGAACGACACCGGTGCCGATCGCCCAGACGGGCTCATAGGCGATCACGGTCGTCTGTGCCGTAGAGCCATCCGGGATGGAGCCTACGAGCTCTCGCTTCAGTACCTCCAGCGTCTGGCCGCTATTCCGCTCATAGGCGGTCTCGCCGATGCAGATGATGGCGATGAGCCCTGCATCGTGCGCGGCCTGCGCCTTGGCGCGCACCAGCATGTCGCTTTCCGCGTGGTTCCTGCGGCGCTCGGAATGACCGACGATGACATGGGTACCGAAGCAGTCCGCAATCATCTCGGCCGAAATATCGCCGGTATGGGCACCGCTGACCTGCTGATGGCAATCCTGGGCGCCGATTGCGAGCGGGCTGTCGTCGCAAAGTGCGGTCGCGACATAGAGCAATGTGGCCGGGGGGCAGAGCAGCGTATCGATCTTCTCAGACAGAGGCGCCTTGACGCCGTCAGCGATCGCCTTGATCTGATCAAGGCTCGCGCGCGTCCCGTTCATCTTCCAGTTTCCGGCCAGAAGCGGCCGTATGGTCTTCGTCATCCAGGTTGTCTCCCCCTTAACTCCATCAGTCGGACTAACAAAAAGGAGGAGGAAAGGAAAGTTATCGAATGCAGACGAAACGGTTCAAATCGTTTGAAAAAATGCTTACCCGGAAAATAGTTCGAATTGCGGGAGCGCTTTACGATGCCTGCGGATCGACGATCCAGTTGAGCACCTTGCGCCAATCGGTCATGCGCACGGGTGTTCCATGGTTACCGGTTTCGAAAAGCGTGAAGCGCGCCGGATAATGCGCCTTGTAGAGTTTCTCGAACAGTGCCTGCTGGTCCGCCGCGGCGTAGACGGGGTCCTTGCTGCCATGCGTGAACCAGAGCGGCAGCCTTGCCTTGTAGAAGGCGCTCTTGGTGAAATCCGGATCGGTCACCCCGCTCAGGATCGCCATGCCCTTCAGGCGCTTGATGCTATCGGCATCGCGGGTAATGCCCCAGCAGACGAAGCTGCCCATGGAAGCGCAGGTGAGGATCACCGGCTTGCCGCCCGATTGCTCGTATGAGTAGCGGATCAGCGCGGCGATATCGGCAACCCCGTTGCTGTCGAAACCCCTAACGCTCGGCGCGTAATAGGTGCCGCCATTGCGATAGGCGAGGTTTTTCAGCCGGTTGAAATTGCCGCCGAACGTATAGTCGTTGGAGCCGAGCCGGCGGTCACCGCCGCGACCGTGGATGAAGATCACGGTAAAGGACTGCTTCGATGCCGGGCCGATGCGGGTGACGTCGACCTTGCGGTCACCGAGTTGCAAGGTTTCGTCCTCTTGCGCCTTCCAGCGCATGCCGGTGTCGACATAGGCGGGCTTGACCCGCTTTTCCGGAACCTGGTCGCGGCCGTTGATATCCCGCATTTCCTGGTAATCGATCGTCTGGAACGCGCCATTGTCGTGGCTTTCGATGACGGTCTGGTTGGAAAACAGCTCGTCCTTGAAGGGCTTCAACATGTCGGCGGCGGCGCCTTGGGCAGTCGCCAGAAGCAGAATGCCCGCTATTGCGGACAGGATGGGCAAATGAGCTGTGGACATTGGCATGCGGACACTTCCTCCGATCGGACATCGGGCTTGCCATTCGTCACCCGGCAACGCAAATCTCTTTTGAATCTGCCCCGCTTTGGGGCGCCATCGCTCTTGTGCGTCGTTTCTGGCAGAATCACGGTGATTCGCGAATACCGGCCATAAATGCGACAATAAAGGGATCTGGCCCCTCCAGGACAAATCTAGCAGCTTGAAGTTCTATGGATAACAGCAACGATCTCTTCTCCGGACTGCCCCGCTCCCCGAAACCGGAAGCGGTGGAAAAGCCTGTTGCAAAGGCTGAGAAGCCGGCAGCCGCTCCGGCGCCGCGCGCCGCGCCGGCGACATCTTCTGCGGAAGAATACGGCGCAAGCTCGATCCGCGTTCTCGAGGGGCTTGAGCCCGTGCGCATGCGTCCCGGCATGTATATCGGCGGCACGGACGAGAAGGCGCTGCATCACCTCTTCGCCGAAGTCATCGACAACGCCATGGACGAGGCGGTGGCCGGTCATGCTAATTTCATCGAGGTCTATCTCGACCGGCAGGGCTACCTGACCGTCACGGACAATGGTCGCGGCATTCCTGTGGAAAACCATCCGCAGGTGCCCGGCAAGTCGACGCTCGAGGTCATCATGACCAAGCTGCATGCCGGCGGCAAATTCGACGGCAAGGCCTATGAGACATCGGGCGGCCTGCACGGCGTCGGTGTGTCCGTCGTCAACGCGCTGTCGGACGATCTGGAAGTCGAGGTCGCCCGCAACCGCAAGCTCTACCGCCAGCGCTTTTCGCGTGGCCTGCCCGTCGGCGGCCTGGAAGAACTGGGCGATGTGCATAACCGGCGCGGCACCCGCGTCCGTTTTCATCCCGACCCGCAGATTTTCGGCGATCACGCCCGTTTCGATCCGGCCCGCGTCTTCCGCATGGCCCGGTCCAAGGCCTACCTGTTCGGCGGAGTCGAGATCCGCTGGACTTGCGATCCTGAGCTTGCGCCCGAAGGTGCCGACGTTCCGGAAAAGGCGGTCTTCCATTTTCCCGGCGGCTTGAAGGACTACCTCAAGGCGACGATGGGCAACGAGTTCACCGTCACCCGCGAGATATTCGCCGGCAAGACGGAGAAGGAAAGCGGCCACGGCTCGCTCGAATGGGCGATGACCTGGTATGGCGGCGACCCGCAGATCCACTCTTATTGCAACACGATTCCGACCCCGGAAGGTGGTACGCATGAAGCTGGTTTCCGCATCGCACTGACCAAGGGCCTGAAGAACTACGCCGATCTCACCCAGAACAAGCGCGCGGCCAATATCACCACCGACGATGTGATGATCTCGGGCGTCGGCATGCTGTCGATCTTCATCCGCGAGCCTGAATTCGTCGGCCAGACCAAGGACAAGCTTGCAACGGTCGAAGCCCAGCGCATCGTCGAAAATGCACTGCGCGATCCCTTCGATCATTACCTGACCGATAATCCGGCCGAGGCCGAAAAGCTGTTGGAATGGGTGATCGAGCGTTCCGAAGAGCGCATGCGCCGCCGCAAGGAAAAGGAAGTCAACCGCAAGACAGCCGTGCGCAAGCTGCGCCTGCCCGGCAAGCTGGCCGACTGCTCGCAAAATTCCGCGGCAGGCGCCGAACTCTTCCTGGTCGAGGGCGATTCGGCAGGTGGCTCGGCCAAACAGGCACGCAACCGCACGAACCAGGCGATCCTGCCGCTGCGCGGCAAGATCCTCAACGTGGCCAGCGCGGGCCGCGAAAAGCTGTCCGCCAATCAGCAGATTTCCGATCTCGTCCAGGCGCTCGGCTGCGGCACGCGCACGAAATATCGCGAGGAAGACCTTCGCTATCAGCGCATCGTCGTCATGACCGATGCCGACGTCGACGGTGCGCACATCGCCTCGCTGCTCATCACTTTCTTCTATCAGGAGATGCCCGAGCTCATCCGCCAGGGCCATCTCTTCCTGGCCGTCCCGCCGCTCTACAAGATCACGCAGGGTTCGAAATCCATCTACGCCCGCGACGATGCCCATCGTCTTGAGCTGATGGAGACGGAATTCAAGGGCAGAGGCAAAGTCGAGATCAGCCGCTTCAAAGGCCTGGGCGAAATGCTGCCGGCCCAGCTCAAGGAAACGACGATGGATCCGTCCAAGCGCACCCTACTGCGCGTCGAGATCGACGAGGTGGATTTCGAAGGCACGCGCGATGCCGTCGATAATCTGATGGGCACCAAGGCCGAGGCGCGCTTCCGCTTCATTCAGGAGCGGGCCGCTTTTGCCGAGGATCTGGATATCTGACAATCCCAACGGATCGCCGTGGCATATCTCCATCCCCGATATTTTATTGGATTGTCGAATATCCGTTACGAGCGCGTCATCGACGGATGCATAGATGGCGGCATTGCCTTGGATGTCACCATTTAACCGTTCGGATTGACCATACCGCCATGCTGAAATCCTTTTTGACGACCGTTGCCGCCGCTCTCCTTCTTGGCTTTCCCGTTCGTGCCGCCGACATCGGCACCACCATCGACGTGCCCTGCCCTTTTGGCGACTGCAACGCCGGCATCAGCCTTTCCTATCTCGGCAGCTATGACATACCGACCGGCTTTACGGAAAACGGCGTCGAAGTCGGCGGCCTTTCGGGCATCGAATTCGATCCATCCACCGGCCGCTATATTTCCATCAGCGACGATCGCTCCGAAAAGGCGCCTGCCCGTTTTTACCGTCTCGATATCGACGTCGGCGCCAATGGTCTGAACGGAGTGGCGGTTCTCGATCACGTCACGCTGAAGGACAAGGACGGCCAGCCTTTCGCATTCCGCAAGGTGGATGCGGAATCCATCCGCTTCGGCAGGGACGGCATTTACTGGAGCAGCGAAGGCGACGGTAAGGCACTGTTGCCACCCTTCGTGCGCATAGCTGATCGCGACGGCAATTTCATGCGCGAGTTCTCGCTTCCGGCGGGATTTGCCCCCACCGCCGACAAGGGCACCGGCATCCGCGACAATCTCGCATTCGAGGGCCTGGCGTTCCTCCCTGGCGGCGATCTGATCGTCGGCACCGAATCCGCGCTCTACCAGGATGGACCGATTACGACGCTGACCGGCGGCGCGCTTGCCCGCCTGATCCGCTATGATGTGGCGACCGGCGAGCAGAAGGCGCAATATGCTTATCCGATCTCGCCCATTCCCCAGGCGCCGTCAACGGCAAGTGGCTGGAACGACTTCGGCCTGTCCGAGATCCTGGCGCTTGATGACCGCCATCTGCTGTCGATCGAGCGCGGCTATGCGCAGGGGGTCGGCAATTCGGTCGTCATCAACATGTTCGATCTCGACGGCGCCACCGATGTCTCGAACATCCCGTCCCTGGCGAAAACCGATCAGCGAATCGTTCCCGTGCGCAAGACGCAGATCATGGATCTGAGAGCGCTCGGCCTTGCGCCCGATAACATCGAAGGCATCACCTTCGGCAAGGCGAAGGACGGCACTGACGTCTTGATCCTCGTCGCCGACAACAATTTCAATCCGACGCAAAAGACCCAGTTTTTTGCATTCAAGGTGATCCGTCGCCCCTCGTGACAGCTCATTCTTATTTGCACCGCAGTCGTGTTATTGTCACGGCAGCGGAATAAAGAGGCTTTCAGGGCGTTGCTCTTGAAAGAGCCTAGATCATACCCCATAACCGGGAGGTCTAGTAAAGAGGGGCGAAATAAGTCCGGTGGGTGTATTTGAACGTCAAAAGCCGAAGGAGCATCGGTGGCTTGGGCCGAGCGCGCATGCGCGTATGCCGCTTATTCCATCTATCTCCGCGGCGCGTTGGCTGCTGATCCTGATTGCCATTGCGGGCATCTATTTCTTCTACGGTTTTCTCGTTCCGGTTCTGGCAGCGGCAGTGATCGGTTTCGCCACCTGGCCACTTTATAGCGAGCTTGTGCGCCGCACCGGCGGAAATACTACGCTCGCGGCCACGATTGCCCTCATGTTCATCGTCACCTTTCTCGTTCTGCCGATCGTTCTGTCGGCCATCTATATGGCCGGCGAAGTGCGCGAGTGGTTCGGCTGGGCTGTACACGTCAACCGCGAAGGCGCGCTGCCGCCGCAATGGATTCTGGCCTTGCCTGTCATAGGATCCTGGCTCGGCGAACAGTGGACGCAATATGTCGGCAGCCCCGGCTCGCTCGGCGAACTGGCACAACTCGTCAGTGGCGCGCATATCGGCAATATCTACAGAGCCGTGCTTGCGGCCGGCGGCGGGGCATTCCATGTCATTCTGACCCTGCTGTTCATGCTGATTGCGCTGTTCTTCATCTATCGAGACGGTTCGACATTCGTTCGGCAAGTCGATCTGCTCGGCGAGCGCATCCTTCCGAACCGCTGGGAACGGATTTCCCGGGTTGTTCCCGCGACTATCAGCTCGACCGTCATGGGCATGACGCTGATTGCCATTGGTGAGGGTATCGTTCTCGGCGTGGCCTATTGGATCGCCGGCGCTCCGTCCGCCATCACGCTCGGCGTCCTCACGGGTGTCATGGCGCTGGTGCCGGGCGGCGCTCCGCTGTCGATGTCGCTCGTTTCGATCTATCTCGTCGCGAGCGGTTCGCTCTGGGCGGGCATTGCCCTCTTCCTCTGGGGCACCATCGAACTCTTCATTGTCGATAAGACGCTTCGCCCGAAGCTCGTCGGCGGCCCGATCAAGCTGCCTTTCCTGCCGACCTTCTTCGGTCTCGTCGGCGGCGTGAAAACCATGGGCTTTCTCGGCCTCTTCATCGGGCCGGTCCTGATGGCGATCATCGTCGCGATCTGGCGCGAATGGATCCGCGAAGCCGAATTGACCGAGGAGCAGCAAGCGAAGGAACCGGAACTGCAGCTCCATGTCCGAGACGCTGCCGAACGCTGACCTTCGCTATTTCTGCGTCAGCTGTTTCTCCATGAACAGGCTGAGCGGGTCCGGCTGGTAGTCGCCGAAGGCAGCGATGTCGACATAACCGAACCTCCGATAAAGGCCGATTGCTTCCGGCTGGTATATGCCCGTCTCCAGCCGGATCGCTGAAAGGCGCTTTTCCAGCGCTTTCGCTTCGAGCGTTTCCATCAGCTTGCGCGCGACGCTGCGTCCTCGGGCTGCTGGATCGACGAACATGCGCTTGATTTCCGCCGTGCCGTCACCGGCCTCCACCAGGGCGCAACATCCGACGATGGCTTCCTCCAGCCTTGCGACCCAGAACGTCACGTCCGGTTTCTCCAGCGAAGCCAGATCAAGGATGTGATTGCTCTCGGGCGGATAAAGCGATTCCGCATAGGCGCTCGACATGTCGAGAAGGCGGATGACGCCTTCCTGGCGCGGGGATTCGATGGCGATCGTCAGCGGCAAGTTGAACCTCGGAAAAATGAGCCGCGCGCTGGATATCACGCAGCGGCGAGCGTCGCCAGAGCTGCGAAGCTACGCGCGGCCTGTCGCCGCTCGGCGTTCGCCAGCTTTTCCACCATGTCGAGCAGCTGCGTCGCGGCGGCGGGAGGCTGTTCGGCAAGGCGGAATTTACGCATCAGCTGCGAAGAGACGTTCTCCAGCATGGCGGCACTGTTCTTGCGGGACGCTTCGCGCCAGATCAGCGTCGCCTCGACGAAGATCGTGCTGATGTCGCGCGTCAATCCCGCGCTTTCATAAAGCGCCCGGATGGCATGGACGCGGCCTCTGGAGATGATGGAGCGCACGCGCCGTTCGTCGCAGCCGGAAAGATTGGTGATCGCGCACGCAAAGAAATCGACCTTGCCGGAGCACAGCGCATGCATCAGGAAGGCCGGCGTCAGCCAGCCGGATTGCCGCAGATGCTCCACGAGATCGGGCAGCTGCTCGTGCCCTGCCGTTCCCGCAATGGCGACGGTTGTGGATTCGGCCGCTTCGCGCGTCACCTGCTGCAGCCTGCTGCTGCCGATAACGCTCTGAACGAGCGTTGATTCCGACAGCGCCTCACTGACCCGGAGCATCAGCTGGTGCCTGACATCCGAAGACAGGGCGTCACGCGAAAGAAGCAGGCCGCGTATATCGGCGCAATCGCCCAGGCGCTCGGCGATGCGCTTAAGCGATGCCTGCGAAAGCAATGCGCCATCATTTTCGAGCAGACATAGGATTTCCGCCTCCCCGCCGATCTCGGCAAGCGCGGCACAGACAGCACGCGGCACCTGGCCGCGGGAGGCAATCAGGACTCGCGTCACGTCGCTGCCATGCAGCGCCAGATCGACAAGATCGGCATCGGTGAACACTGGCGAAAGCAGGATGATCTGTCCTGCTATTTCCGGCTGATCTCCAGCCAGAGACAGAATGACATTGCGGGGAGCACCGGCCGAGCGGGCGACTGCTTCGGCAAGCGCAAGCCGGACGCGCGGAGACGGATCATCGAGCAGATAGGTCATCGCCATTTCCGCGGCGGCGCGCTCTTCCCTAGGCATCTCCGACTGCAAATAGGCTCGGCCGAGCGCATTGGCCGCCCTAGCCCTGCTTTCTGCCTTGGCGGTCTCGGCCCAGCGGAGAAATGCTTCTATGATCACGTAATGCCCCGATAGCGACGAGGCGATTCCCGCCCCGCAAACTCATATTCCCCACGCTATCGAGGAAAAGTTTACGGGACGTTTACCGTGCTTATTAACCTTTTGCATATCAGTGCGATGGCCCCCCTTCAGGGTGCCTTTGGCCGCATCATCTCGAAGACGTCGCTGCCCTCGCTATAATCCATGTAGCCCATGCGCGCGACGGGCCGCGCAAGCGCCATGTCCAGCCTGCCGTCACGGATGATCGCCTCGTCGATGTGGATGCCCACAACCTGACCGATGGCCATGATGTTTTCCGACGTCTCGCCATCGAGGCCCTTTGGCCGTAGTACTTCGGTGACGCGGCATTCGAGAACCGCGAAAGCTTCGCCGACATAAGGCGCATCCACCAGCTGGCCCGGTTTCGCCGTCAACCCGGACAGCTCGAATTCATTGGTGCCGTAGGGAACGGCAATCGACGAATGGTTCATCTTTTCGACGATGTGACGGCTGACGAGATTGGCGGTGAAAACGCCGGTTTCCTCGACATTGCGCACGCTGTCCTTGCGGCCGGCGGAGGAGAACATCACCAGCTTCGGCCGGTCGCTAACCGCGTTGAAAAAGGAGTAGGGAGACAGGTTCAGCGAACCATCCCTGCCCTTGCTGCCGATCCAGCCGATCGGCCTTGGCGCGACGATGGCCTTGAAAGGGTCATGCAACAGCCCGTGGCGATTGCTGTCCGTCGTGTAGAACATCATGCGTCCTCCCCACCGACCCAGCTTACAGTCTCCGACAGTTCCGGGCGCGGGCGCTCGACGGGAGGGAAGCTGGAGGAGCCGATATGGATGAATCCGGCTACCTTTTCGCTCGGCTTAACGCCCAGCAGCGGATAGGCGCGCTCATCATAGGCGAACCATTCGGTCAGCCAATTGGAGACCCAGCCATGAGCATTCGCTGAAATCAGCAGGTTCAGGCAAAGCGCGCCGGCCGACATCAGTTGTTCCCATTCCGGAATCTTGAAATGCGGCGCGGCCTTGCTGACGACGGCGATGACGACCGGAGCGCGGGTGAAGCGAGTGCGTTCGACCTGGATCATTTCCTCCGAGAGCTCAGGCTTTGCCTGCAGCGCGAGTTTCAGCAACTCCTCGCCGATACGCGCCCGCTCTTCGCCGCGGTAGACAATGAAGCGCCAGGGGGCAAGCTTGCCATGATCCGGCACGCGCGAGGCCAGCCGGATGATCTCCTCGATCTCGGCCTTGCCCGGCCCCGGCTCCGACATTTGAAACGCGGGAATGGATCGGCGCACGGCGAGATAATCGACCAGCTTGATATCGGTTTTCATTAAGGAACTGCCTTCATTTTGGCTTGTGCTAAGAGGTAGGTCTTGAATTTGCCACTGCATTGGTTTTGAAGTGGCTTGTGTTTTATCGGAAGTCAATCGGTTGGGTATCCATGTCAGGCATTTCATCCGCTCGCCGATTGAGTGCTGTGATCGCGATCTTCGCGAGCGTGAGTACGGCCGCCTCCGCGCAGGAAGCCTTCAAGGAATTCAAGCAGCTGGACGGCAGCGTAAAGATGCCCAAGCTGAACGCCTTCGTGGCGCCCGCTGGGGAGAATTCGGCCTCCCGCACCTTGCGTGACGTTTCGCTCGAAGCGAGGATGACGCCACAGAGCAGCCCGCAGCAGCAAGGCCTCTCCTGGTATGTTTTCAGCCCTGTTGCCGGTGCGGACGGCAAGCTGCCGCTTGTCGCCAGCTCGCGAGGAGGCTCGGCCTCATTCCACCTGCTGCCCGGCGACTATTTCGTCAATGTCTCCTTCGGCCGTGCTGGCGTCACCAAGAGGCTGAGCGTCGCGGAAACGGGCGAAACGCAAAAGCAGACGATGGTGCTCGACGCCGGCGGCATGGTCTTGAACGCCGTATCCGGATCCGATGTCCGGATCCCGCCGAATGAGCTGAGCTTCTCGATCTATTCCAGCGAAGCCAAGGAAGACGGGGAACGCGGCCTTGTCATGGACGATGTGAAGCCGAATACGCTGGTCGGCCTCAGCGCCGGCACCTATCACGTCGTTTCCGAATATGGCGACGTCAACGCCGTCATCCGTGCCGACATTCAGGTGGAAGCCGGCAAGGTGACGCAGGCGACCATCCAGCACAGGGCGGCGAAGGTCACACTCAAGCTGGTGTCGGACGCCGGTGGCGAGGCGATCGCCGATACCGCCTGGTCGGTCCTGACATCGGCGGGCGATATTGTCGGCGAAAGCGTCAGCGCCTTTCCGACCATGGTGCTTGCCGAAGGCCGCTACACCGCCGTCGCCCGCAACAAGGACAAGATCTATCAGCGCGATTTCACCATCGCCGCAGGCATGAATACGGATGTGGAAGTGCTGATGAAGCAGCAGCAGCCGCAGGACGCCGATACCGAACAGCCGGCCCGCCAGCTTCCGATCCAGATGCCGCCGATGCGTGAGAGCCAGACACCGTCGGCGACAACCAGTCAGCAACCGCTGCCGACCTACGAACAACTGGCGCCTGCCGGCGGCGACAGCGGCGACAGCATGGATTGATAGCGGCGGCACGCCTTGAGCCACTGGCTGAACTCACTTGAGCGATCACCGCTTGGTGGCAGGTAGCTCGGCGCCCGTGCTTACCCAGCCCTTCGCCGCAGCATCTTTCTTGGCGGCGCCATGGAGAAGACAGCCCCATAGAGCTTCGACAGCAGATCCTTGCGGTCGCTGCCTTCGCTGAGCGCCTCCCAGCTTCTGGGAGCGCCGATATGGGCGGTAATGGTGCTGCCGGAAAGACGCCGGAATTCGCGGATCAGCAGCGAGATGCGCAAGGTCATCGAAATACGGCTCGCCAGATGGAACAGCCGGCCGTTCTGCCCTTCGAAATAGATGGGAATGACGCTCGCGCGCGCCGCCTGGATGAGCTTGGCGGGGAATATCTTCCATGGAAGATCCTCGGCGCGGCCGAAACCCTTCTTGGCTGTTGCGACGCCGCCGGCGGGAAAGACGATGATGGTCGTGCCTTCCTTCAGCAGGCGAACGGCCTCATGCCGGGTTTTCATGTTGATCGCCATCGCTTCCTTGGTTTCCTCGAAGGAGACCGGCAGCGAATAGTCGAGCATCTCAGGCACTTTCAACAATTCATTGTTGATGAGAACCTTGAAGGGGCGCCCCAGCTGCTCGGCAAGTGCCAGCACCGCGATCCCGTCGCCGATACCATAGGGGTGGTTGGCGACGATGACGATCGGCGCTTCGGGGATCTGGCTCGGCGGCCATTCGCCCTTGATGAGCAGGCGCACGTCGATGAGATCGAGCATCTTGCCGAAGACGCGCTCGCTCTTTCCGGCGATATCGGTGCGCCAGATATCGTAAAGCCGGGTGTAACGGTCCCGGCCGGAAAGGCCTTCGATAGAACGGATGAACCAGCGCTTGAGGCGCGGATCCCGTTCATTGGAGTAGGATAATTCTTTGAATTCCAAGTGCGCGACGGGGCTGCCCCGCTCCTATCGTTCCGTTGCGTCACATGTTGCGGCCACAGCAACGCCTTGATTCATCAACTATATGAATGCTCTATGACAATTGTCTGACGGCGCCCTGAAGCGCCGTCAGATGTCCATGGTCCGTCAGGCGGCCTTGGCGCGGCGTGCCGCCCGCTTGCGCAGGATGTCCGGTGCTGTTGCCTCCAGAGCAAGCGAAGCGATGGCTTCGTCAAGCGACATCGAAGTCTGCGCTTGGCTGCCGAGGCGGCGGATATTGACCGAACGCTCCTCGGCTTCCTTCTTGCCGCAGACGATGATGACAGGCACCTTCGTGACCGAATGCTCGCGGATCTTGTAGTTGATCTTCTCGTTGCGGAAATCGGTCTCGACCGTGAGACCGGCATCGCGCAGAGCTTCGGCTACTTCTTCGCCATAGGCATCGGCTTCGGAGGTGATGGTGGCGACAACTACCTGCAGCGGCGAGACCCAAAGCGGCATGTGGCCGGCAAAGTTCTCGATCAGGATGCCGAGGAAGCGCTCCATCGAGCCGCAGATGGCACGATGGATCATGACCGGCTGCGTCTTCTCCGAGTGCTGGTCGATGTAGAAGGCGCCGAAGCGTTCCGGCAGGTTGAAATCGACCTGCGTCGTGCCGCACTGCCATTCACGACCGATGGCATCCTTGAGCGTATATTCGAACTTCGGCCCGTAGAACGCGCCCTCGCCCGGCAGGATGCCGGTCTTGATGCGTCCTTCCGACTGCGCCTCGATCGTCTTCAGCACATCCATCATCACGCTTTCGGCGCGATCCCAGAGTTCGTCGGAACCGACGCGCTTGTCCGGGCGCGTCGAGAGCTTGACGACGATCTCCTTGAAGCCGAAATCCTCATAGACAGAGAGGATCAGGTCGTTGATCTTCAGGCATTCGGCCGCCATCTGCTCATCGGTGCAGAAGATATGAGCGTCATCCTGCGTAAAGCCGCGCACGCGCATCAACCCGTGCAGCGCGCCTGACGGCTCGTAACGATGCACGGCACCGAATTCCGCAAGGCGGATCGGCAGTTCGCGGTAAGACTTCAAGCCATGCTTGAAGATCTGGATATGGCCGGGGCAGTTCATCGGCTTCAGCGCGAAGACGCGATCATCGTCCGTATCGTCGCCGGCGACGGTCACCTTGAACATATTGTCGCGGTACCAGCCCCAATGGCCGGAAGTCTCCCAAAGCGACTTGTCGAGCACCTGCGGCGCGTTGACTTCCTGATAGTCGCCCTCAAGCCGCCGGCGCATGTAGGACACCAGCGTCTGGAACAAGCGCCAGCCCTTGCCGTGCCAGAAGACGACACCGGGGCCTTCTTCCTGGAAATGGAACAGATCCATTTCGCGGCCGAGACGGCGATGATCGCGCTTCTCGGCTTCGGCAAGGATGTGCAGGTAGTTATCGAGATCCGCCTGTTCGGCGAATGCCGTGCCGTAGATGCGGGTCAGCATCGGATTGTTGCTGTCGCCACGCCAATAGGCGCCGGCCACCTTCATCAGCTTGAAGGCGGTGCCGATCTGGCCGGTCGAGGCCATGTGCGGGCCGCGGCAGAGATCGAACCAATCCCCCTGGTAGTAGATCTTCAGATCCTGACCTTCGGGGATGGCATCGACCAGTTCCCCCTTATAGCGCTCGCCCTTGGCGGCAAAAACTTCCTTTGCCTTGTCACGGGACCAGATCTGCTTGGTGAACGGCGCATTGCGCTGGATGATCTCGCGCATCTTCTTCTCGATGACCGGGAGATCATCGGGCGTGAAGGGCTCGTTCTTGGCAAAGTCGTAATAGAAGCCGTTCTCGATCACCGGGCCAATGGTAACCTGCGTACCGGGCCACAATTCCTGAACCGCTTCCGCCATCACATGCGCCGCGTCATGCCGGATAAGCTCCAGCGCGCGGTCGTCCGTGCGGGTAATGATCTCGATCCTGCCATCGGTCACCGGATCGGAAAGGTCGCGCACGGTGCCGTCGATGGCAATGGCGACGGCCTTCTTGGCCAGCGACTTGGAAATGGATTCGGCGACATCGCGACCGGTCGTGCCGGCAGCGAAGCTGCGCACGGAATCATCGGGAAATGTCAGGGAAACGGATTGGGACATCGATATTCTCCTTGTCCAGTCCCGCCAACGAATGCGGGTGGTTTCGTAAAAAGAGGACCAAGTAAATACTTACTTATGTCCGCGCGCCTGATAGCCGCATTTCGTGATCTAGTAAAGAAAAAGCGGCGTTAGCGGCGGATCATCTCGGCCAAACCGCGCACCGTGTTCCAATTCCGCATCGTTCCGACGCCAAGCCTCTTTGTCGTCAAGGCCGGCAACATTTTGGTCTCGCTGGCCTTGAGGCCGAAATCGATCCAGAGATCGCCATCGACAACAGCCATGCGCTCGCTGCGGCGGTATTTCTCCAGCGTACCGAGGATTTCAGATTCGAGCGGCTGTCGCATAACCCGAACGATGACCTCACTGCCGATGCCGTCGCCGAAAGGATTGCCCTCGGTAAGCTTCAGCCATGTATCCGCATCGCGCACGATGATGTCGACATGCTTGCCGAAAGCCGCAGCAAAGCCGGCTTCGAGTTGTTCTTCAATCGCGGCGATCGGCTGTTTCTCGCATTCGAAAATCAGATTGCCGGTAGCGACCAGCGTTCTGGCATTGTGATAACCCAACCCCTCCGCCATCGCCTTGAGATCGGCCATAACGACCCTGCGACCTTGGCCGAGAACAATGCTGTGAAGCAGTGCCACATAAAGCGCCATGCGGATCAGGCGGTCTTCCGCCCAAGGCGGAAGTAGCGCCAAGGGGTCCACCAGTGATAGCGGCGCTCCAGCTCGCTGGGCACGGGATCGAGCCCGCTTGTACCACCGGGTCCACAGCGGGCGACACGAAACAGCGTCATCCAGCCACCGGCCCAAAGCCCGTGGCGAGCAACGGCTTCATAGCCATATTCCGAACAGGTCGGGATATGGCGGCAGGAATTGCCGACAAAACCTGAGAGCGTGAGCTGATAGAGGCGAATGAGGCCCATGCCGAAAAGCCTGTCCGGGGTCTTGCGCAATGGGCCGGAATAATTTCGCGACTGCGTCGCCTTGTCGCTGGCTGGTGACGTATGGCGTCGCGCATGCCTGGGAGGAGCGGCGCCACCCTCATCTTCATCGTCTTCCTGCATGAGACAGAATTGGCACATCGTCAGTATTCCGCTCAGACCTCTTCGGCCGTTTTGGTATTTCCACCCTGACGCGCCGCTTCGATCTGCCCGATCGCATCGACGACGGCATCGAAGGTCAGCATCGTCGAGGCATGACGGGCCTTGTAGTCCCGGACGGGCTTCAGATAGCGCATATCCTCGAAGCGCCCGCTCGGCCCTTCGCCATCGGCCTTGAGCATGGCGAGCATATCTTCACGGGCCTTTCGCACTTCATCTGACGAAGCGCCGACGATATGGCGGGCCATGACCGAAGACGATGCCTGGCCGAGGGCGCAGGCCTTGACGTCGTGAGCAAAATCGGTCACGACATCGCCGTCCATTTTCAGCCAGATTTTTACGCGAGAACCGCACAGTCTGGAATGGGCCTGGGCACTGGCATCGGCGTCAGGAAGACTGCCGATACGGCCGATATTGCCGGCAAACTCCAGGATTTTGCTGTTGTAGATGTCGTCCATCACAGATTTTGCTCCGATGCGCCTGCTAGAGCATGATGCCGAAAAGTGTAGGCGGTTTTCGGACGACATCATGCTCTATTTATTTGATCTAGAGCGGATTCAGATTTTTTAGGCCGAGCAGACCTAAAATCATCCGGCTCTAGTGTTTCGTAACAAAAAACACAGCGTGTCCATTTCGGACACTTTCACAGGGACAATGCCATACTATATGTATGTCGTTCGAAGACCATCGAAATGCAATGGTCTTCTGTAAGTTTGATGGGAAACCGTGCAGGACGGCAGGCTTGTCCGCCAGCCAGAACGCCCCGGAGCCCGCCAAAGGTACGTAAGCCTCTTTGTGGGGAATGCCAGTGGCGAGTCCGACAAGATGATATCCGCGTAGTGCGGGTCAGGAGATCCACAGGTAATGGACGCCATTGTAAAGAACTTTCCGCAAGTCGTTGATTCCGAACGTCCGACGCAGAAGGAAGCCGAGGACGCCATCCGCGTTCTGCTTCGCTGGGCCGGCGACGATCCGCAGCGCGAAGGCCTGCTTGATACGCCCGCGCGCGTCGCCAAGGCCTACCGCGAGCTTTTCGCCGGCTATGACATGAATCCCGAAGACGTGCTCGGTCGAACTTTCGAAGAGGTTTCGGGCTACGACGACATCGTCCTCGTGCGCGATATTCCGTTTTTCTCCCATTGCGAACACCACATGGTGCCGATTATCGGCAAGGCGCATGTCGCATATCTGCCGAACGGTCGGGTCCTCGGTCTTTCCAAGATCGCCCGCGTCGTCGATATCTTCGGCCGCCGCCTGCAGACGCAGGAAGCCATGACGGCGCAGATTGCCAATGCGATCGACGACACGCTGCGCCCGCGTGGTGTTGCCGTCATGATCGAGGCCGAGCATATGTGCATGGCCATGCGCGGCGTGCAGAAGCAGGGCTCCTCGACGTTGACGATGACCTTCACCGGTGCCTTCAAGGCCGATCCGGCCGAACAGGCCCGTTTCATGTCCTTGGTCCGGGGTCGCTGACCGGGCTTCAACGAAAGAGCCGGAGATGAACCTGATCTTCAACGCGCCTTCCGAAGACAAATCCGAACTTGAGGATGCCGGCGATTTCACGCCTCGCTTCGACGATCGCGGCCTGATCACCGCGATCGTGACCGATGCGCATGACGGCGAACTCCTTATGGTCGCCCACATGAATGCCGAGGCGCTCGCCCTGACGATCAAGACGGGCACGGCGCATTATTTCAGCCGTTCCCGTGGTAAAATCTGGAAAAAGGGCGAAACCTCCGGAAACTTACAGTCGGTGAAGGAAATTCGTACCGATTGTGATCAGGATGCCATCTGGCTGAAAGTGGAGGTCGCCGGACATGACGCAACGTGCCATACTGGGCGACGTTCCTGCTTCTATCGAACGGTTGAGCTTGAAGAAGGCAAGCCCGTGCTGAGCGTAGTCGACGATCATCTGCATTTCGACCCGGAAGAAGTCTACAAACAGTAGACCCATAGGCGAAACGGTCAAGAAGCCACAACCGATATACGATTTGGAAACGAAAAAGGGACAGTATTTTAGCGGAGGCACGCAGGGCCTCGAAGGAGGCTTCAAATGCTGAATTGGGGGTTGAATCGTCAGAACGGCGGACAGAACTTGACCGGTTCAGGCCTCTCGCAGGATACCTCCAATCCGCTTCCCCCTCCCGCACCACCCAAGAAAGTTAAGATCGCTCTGGCGCTCGGTGGCGGCGCCGCGCGCGGCTGGGCGCATATCGGCGTTCTGCGGGCGCTCGACGAGGCAGGTATTGAAGTCGGCATGATTGCCGGCACGTCGATCGGCGCCTTGGTCGGCGGCTGCTATCTTGCCGGCAAGCTCGACGAACTCGAAGCCTTTGCCCGCTCGCTGACGATGCGCCGCATTGCCAGCCTTCTCGACCTGACCATCGGCGGCAGTGGCCTGTTCGGTGGCATGCGGCTGACCAAGCGCATGCAGGAGCACCTGCAGGGCCTCTCGGTCGAGGATTTGGACCGTCCCTTTGTCGCCGTCGCATCGGAACTGAATACCGGACATGAAGTCTGGATTGCCAATGGCTCCCTGATCACGGCGCTCAGGGCTTCCTATGCCCTACCCGGCATTTTCGAGCCGGTGCGGACCAACGGCCGTACGCTGGTCGACGGCGCCCTCGTCAATCCCGTGCCGGTTTCGGTATGCCGCTCGTACGAACAGCCGCTCGTGGCGGCGGTCAATCTAAACTATGACCTCTTCGGTCGCTCGGCCGTGGTCAAACACAATGTCGGCCAGCTGAGCAGCGATTTGGTGCGGCGTGAAGACACGCCGCCCATGAAACTCGGCATGACTGGCGTCATGGTCCAAGCTTTCAACATCATCCAGGATAGAATTGCCCGCGCCCGCCTGGCTGGCGATCCACCGGATCTTGCGCTGCATCCACGCCTTAGCGATATCGGCCTATCGGAGTTCCATCGCGCAGGCGAAGCTATCGAACGCGGCTACGAGGAAGCTCTGACAAGATTGCCGGAAATCCGCCGCATGCAGGAAGCTTACGCGCGCTAAGGTGTAAATCAAGTTGATAGATCAATTTAGGCCTCTCCGCCAAGAACGGGAGAGGCTCTGTCGATGCCGGACGATCCGGCCCCCCGCTCCTCACCCTCAGCCGGCGATATAAGCTTTGATCTGCTCGGCCTCGAGTTCGATCTCGCGGATGCGCCATTTGACGACGTCACCGATCGAGATGATGCCGGAGAGCTTGCCTTTCTCCTCGACGGGAACGTGACGGAAGCGGCGCATCGTCATCAGTTCCATCAATTCGTCGGTCGTCGTATCTTCCTTGCAGCGGTGTACCTTGGCCGTCATCATCGAAGCGATCGGCTTTTCAAGGCATTCATGGCCATGCTTGGCAACGGCATTGACGACATCCCGCTCGGTGAAGATACCGGAAATCTTGCCGCCTGGACCGACGACCACGATGGCGCCGATGCGATTCTCGTTGAGAATCTTCGCGGCCTCGGCAACGGTTGTGTTACCGCCTGTCGTAACGACGTCGCGACCCTTGGCTTCCAGTATGGCCTTTACGGAAACTGACATTCGATCCTCCCATCTCGAAAGCATGATGAACACTTGAAGGTCCGATATGTTCCGAAATTACCCCCGGAGCTTAAACCGGCGCCCTACCCGTCGGTCGAGTCGATCTCCTCATCTCGCGACCGACGGAGAACAATGGTGCGCCTGTGTCAATGAGAAAGCAACAGCTCATTCATCGAGCGGTAAAGCTTCCTGGGCCTCCTCGCGCGGCTGCCGGTCGAACAGCGCAAAAAGCAGAAATCCGAACAGAAAACCGCCGATATGGGCATCCCATGCCACCGGCTGAGAGCTGTCGCCCGCAAGCGTAATCCCGAAGGCGACAAGCGCGTTACCGGCAACCCACATGACGATATAGGCAATGACGGTACGGCTTTGAAGCGAGCCGAGAATGGTGAGACGCGGATTGAGATGCGCCTCCCGTATGGAGACCCGCCGACCGTCCATGGCCGGGAAAGCGAAGCGGCAAGCCGCGCCCATGAGCGCCGAGACGACCCCGGATGCCCCTATCAGAAGCGTCTGGTCGCCCCAGTAGAGTGCGGCATGCATAAAGGCGGAAGCCGTGGACGAGAAAATCCAGAAGATGACATAGCGCAGGGCGCCGATGCGCCGCGCCACGGGCGCCGCGAAAACCATAAGCCACAGACTATTGAAGACGATGTGCTCGACCCCGCCATGCAGCAGCGAATAGGTGACCGGCGTCCAAAGCCATTCCAGGCCCTGCTGCGACAGGGGAAGGGCGTAGCGGGCCGGGATGAAGCTGAAGGTGAAATAAATCCAGTTCAGCATATCGTCCGACCACCACGGCAGGTTCATGACCGCGAAAATGACGATCAGGAAGGCCAGGCTTGCCAGTATGACGGGAGGCAGATTGAAAGCCGGAGTGCGTTGCCGCGGCCTCGGATCTTCGGGCTCTTGGTGCGGCAGCTGTTCATCATCCATGTCTTGCTCGGCTTGTCTATGAAGGTCATCGACACATAGCACAGCGAAAACCAAAAAAAAGCCGCCCAACAAAGCCGGGCGGCATATCGGGCGCTCCTTCCGGAATTGACCTTGAGGCCGGTCCGGCACCCGTGAAGTTCGTGCTGAAGGTCACTTCGTGAAGTGATGAACGATTCCTTTCATTTGTCGATGCAAAAGGCAACCGAAACCATTCATTAACCCTAACGGCCCGGCTTTGGCATGGAATTCGCAACGCTGGAATTGGAGGCAATGAATGCCTGGGCAATTGAATTGAAATGGGACACGGACGCGGCATGCGCCAGAAGACGAGCATCGACATATTTACCTATTGGGAACGGATACGCGGCAGCGCGGATGCCCCCTTGCGCAATTTGATACAACCGTCGGCAGTCAGCCATATTCTTCCGGAGCTGTTCATCCTGGAAAATACCGCGGACGACAATCCTCGTTTCCGGTTGGCCGGTACGGCGATCTGCAATCTCATGGGGCGCGAGATTCGCGGCGAAAACTTCGCGGCGCTATGGGCCAGCAGCCAGCAGGATGATCCGGTGCGCATCGCCGCCGGCGTGATGGCGCACGTCATTCCAGCGTCTATCCATGCCACGGGCTATTGCGTCAGTGGCCGCAGTATGACTTTCGAAATGACATTGATGCCGGTGCGTTCCTCTGCGGACGTCTGTGACAGGTTGCTGGGATCTCTGACGCCCACCGTTCATTCGACGTGGCTCGGCAACGAGCGTCTGGAGTTTCTGGCGCTGGACCGCAGTCGTTTGCTCTATGAGCGTCCTGCCCGGCTCGTGGAGGCTCCTCCCCACCCCGATCCGACGGATCTTCTGCCGCTTCAGGCAGGCGCCGGCCTTGGTGAATGGATGCGCCGAAAGTTGAATCAAGCAAAGAATAGCCGCGATCGTGCCAGAATTGATCCGGCGCGGGACAGAATCGGCCGTCACCTTTGAGTTATGCCTCGGGAAAGACAACCTTACTTTAAGGAGTTGCGGCTAATAGTTGGAAGAGACGCAATAGGACCCAAGACGCTTCCATGCACTCGTTCCAACCGGCCCAAGCGACGCGGCCCAACCAGTTGGCAGGCAATGCCGTCCGCGGTGATCAACGGACCTTTCAGCGGGTTCCGATCAACATGCAGGGCCGACTGATGTTGGCCAATTATGAGGAATTCGAGTGCCTGGTGACGGAGATGTCGCCGGGCGATCTCTATGTCACCTGCGTGGGACGTCCGCGCGCGGACGAGCGGGTCATCGCCTATATCGACCATCTCGGCCGCGTCGAGGGCAATGTCGTTGCCGTTGACGGCCGTGGTTTCAGCATGTCGATCAACGCCACCGAGCGGAAGCGCGAGAAGCTTGCGGCTCAGCTGACCTGGCTTGCCAACAAGCATGAGCTCGGACTGCCGGAAGATCGCCGCCATGATCGCCTGACGCCGCGCACGACCCGCAGCGAACTCACGCTCGATGACGGCACGCACTATGTCTGCCGCATCATGGACCTCTCGCTTTCGGGCGCTGCCGTCGACGTCGAGATACGCCCCGTGATCGGGACGCCGGTGCGTCTCGGCAACATGCGCGGCCGCGTCGTGCGTCATTTCGTGGAGGGCGTGGCGATCGAGTTCCTCTCCTTGCAGTCGCGCGAGACCTTGCGCGAATTTCTCTGATGCAGTCATCCTCCTGTCACGCAGCGTCGCGAAACAGCGGCGCTTGTCTTTTCTTTGATGCGTTGCGGCGAGATGCTCTACCCGGACACAATTCCCTTTGATGAAGGCCTGCTCGATGTGGGCGACGGCCAGCGGATTTACTGGATGCTCTCAGGCAATCCGGAAGGTGTTCCCGTGCTCATCCTGCACGGCGGCCCGGGATCCGGCAGCTCCGCCGGAACGCGACGCTATTTCGACCCGCAATACTACTGGATCATCCAGTTCGACCAACGCGGCTGCGGACGCAGCCTCCCGCATGCGTCGGAGCCGGAGAGCGATCTCTCGGCAAACACCACATGGCATTCCATCGCCGATATCGAGCAATTGCGGTTGGAGCTCGGTGTCGAACGCTGGACCGTATTCGGCAATTCCTGGGGCTGCACGCTGGCGCTGATCTATGCCGAAACGCATCCGCATCATGTCGACGGCTTGCTTCTCGTCGGCGTCACTATGACGAGGCAATCCGAAATAGATTGGCTTTATCGCGGACTTGGCCGTTTCTTTCCGCAGGAATGGGCGCGCTTCCGGGCCGCCGTGCCACAAGAGGATCGCGACGGCGATCCGGTGGCCGCCTATTATCGTCTTCTATGCGATCCGGATCCCGCAACCCATGTGAAGGCCGCCAGGGATTGGCATGAATGGGAGGCTGCCTCGATCCTGATCGATCCGCGTGCGACCCTGTCGCCGCGCTGGTCCGATCCACACTATTTGACGGCGCGGGCACGGATCATCACTCATTACTTTCATCATCTGGCCTGGCTTGAGGATCGGCAGATCCTGCGCGATATCCATAGGCTTGCCGGTATCCCCTGCGCGATGATTCAAGGACGACTGGATCTCGAGGCACCCCTCGTGACAGCCTGGGAATTGTCGCAGGCTTGGCCGGAAGCGAAACTGGTGATCGTCGCGAATGCTGCCCACTCGATGGCAGTCACCGAAATGACCACTGCGATCATACGCGTGACCGATGGCCTCCGCAGCGATATCAAGCGATAAAAATCAAAAATACTTTTGAGCCGACTTTCTCAAAATGGGACATATCCGGCTGCAAATGGCCGGTTTCAGCGCCTGGATAGGACGTATGCGCGATTGCCATGCTTCATTCTGGCACGCTTTCCGTCGTAGGCGGCCCCTCGACGTTAAGAAATCCGTTTCGAAAAGTCCTTTCAGCGCAGCACGATGCAGGATTTGGCCCTCCCATATCCAATACCGAAATCACTCAAATTTTAATCGAATTTTCCGCGAACTTGAATCAAGTTTTCTGCGTGTTTTATGAAAGTTTGATCCAGATTTGAATAAACTAAGTCCTTAATTTGACTGCGCAATTTTGCGCCGGATAAAAACATGCGTGTCATTCTGATCCCAATAAAAACAGGGACAGGGACATGAACTTTCAATTCGCAATTCGCGGCTGCGCCGCATTGATATTCGCCACTCTTGGCTTCTTCGGTCTCGCTCAGGCCGCGCCCGCCAACATGACGATCACCGGCGATGCGGCTCCTCCGATCGGCCACTATGAGTTCTGCAAGGAAAATCCGCGGGAATGTGTCTATGCCGGCGGCGATGCCGGTCCGATCATCCTCACCCAGGACAGCTGGAAGACGATCCTGAAGGTCAACTACACCGTCAACACGACGATCAAGCCGGTGACCGATATGGAACTTTACGGCGTCGAAGAGAAATGGGCCATCCCCACGACGGCCGGTGACTGCGAGGATTTCGCTTTGCTGAAGCGCAAGCAGCTGATCGATGCCGGCTTCTCGCCCTCCGATCTGCTGATGACCGTCGTGCTGCAGCCGAACGGCGAAGGCCATGCCGTCCTGACGGTCCGCACCGATCGCGGCGATTTCGTCCTCGATAACATGCGCAACAAGGTGAAACTCTGGTCCGAGACCGAATACACCTTCCTCAAGCGTCAGTCCGCTGACGATCCGGCCCGCTGGGTCAAGATACAGGATGGCCGCGCCGTCGCAGTCGGCAGCTTGAAGTAAGCCTTCCGCACACGATCGTCGGCGTCGATGATCAAAGTCTAAGGCCCGGTCTCGTCCCCTGAATTCTGTCCAGACCGGTGCCTTTGAGCCGTTCCCACTGTCCCGGGGAACGGCTCATTTTCATTGAGCAGCGCCCTCAAAGCGGTCGCGGAGAATTTCCTCAGAATTAACTGTGCCGTTAGCATGGCTTGCGATGTATATTTAACCGTCGGTTAACCATCGTGACGTCAATCATTCTTTCCAACGAGACTCATCAAGTCACACGCCGCGCGGCTTGGCCATCGATGACGGCGGGCGGAAGGAAATGAAGGCAACAGCATGGCTCATCCCCTGTCATCCGCCTCAATGATCGAAGAAAGGCCGCTGATCTCAAGCGGTGTCGTTTATCGGCTCACGGCAGGCGTTGCCGTCCTGGCTGCCCTTACGGTTGCCATATCCATCGGCGGTCACTGGCTTGGCGGGAAAATATCGTTGGCCGGTCATACGATCGATGCCAAACCCATCTCCGTCACGATCGGTGACGACACATTGCATTTGGCCGCGAATACGATCCGCTTCCCGAGCGAACGCGTGAATGGCGCTGCCGAGCGCATCGACCTCTATCTGACTTGGCCACAGATGCAGGGGTACAGCGAAGTGGATCGGCTGCGCTTCGATGATATCTCCCAGTCGTCGTCGTTGATCTTCCTGCAGGTCAGCCAGAGCACGATGTCCCGCGACATGTCCGGCAGGTTGGCGCCGATCTACTCGCAATTGATGGACGGCGCCGCCTATGCCGGCCCCTTCGGTCTGACAGCACATCGGCTGCGCGCGGATGCCGGCTATAACGGCGAAGTGCTTCTGACCGCGCCGCGTTCCGGCGAATCCGATTATGTCGTGCGCTGCCTCCTTCCCTCCTCGCCGGCTCTGGCCACCAGCGGGGATTGCCAGCGAGACGTCAAGCTTGGCAGGGATTTGAGCGTTCTCTACCGCTTTTCCAGCAATCAGCTCGGGGATTGGCGCGCCATGGACGCAGCCGTCCAAAATTTCATCGGGGCGCGCCTTGAGGATAAAGCCGACGCCGTGACGGCGGCCGAGGTCGGCCGCTAAAATGGCGCAAAAACTTGAAACCAACTGTTCATCATAAACCGATTGGTAACGCTAAGCTTCTACTGTCGAACGCAACGGACGTTCATGGAGGCGGCGGCCGGATCATCGAGAATGTAAATGCAAGCAGAGAGTGATTTAGTGTCCAGATCAATTCTTTCCGTTTCGACGTCTCAAACCGGTAAGATTCTGGCGAGAGCGCTAATTGGCTTTTCAATCGCGACGGCAACGATCACCGTGACGACGGACGCGAATGCCTCCGGGACGAAATATGCGGGCATCGTCATCGATGCGAATACCGGCAACGTCCTTTACAGCGAAAATGCCGACACGCTTCACTATCCTGCCTCGTTGACCAAGATGATGACGGTCTACCTGACCTTCGAGGCTCTCGAGGCCGGGCGCATCACCCTCGACACTCCCGTCGTATTCTCCAGGAATGCGGCCACTCAGGCGCCGACGAAGCTTGGGATTGGTCCCGGCCGTTCCGTGACCGTTCGCGAGGCCATCCTCGGCATCGTCACCAAATCCGCCAATGACGCCGCCATGGCGCTTGGCGAAATGCTCGGCGGTTCGGAGGAAGGCTTTGCCCGGCTGATGAACGACAAGGCGCGCGCCCTCGGCATGACGCGCACGACCTACCGCAATCCGAACGGCTTGCCGAATACTGCGCAGATGACGACCGCGCGTGATCAAGCCCGCCTCGGCGTGGCTCTGCGTGAACATTTCCCGCAATATTACGGCTTCTTCTCAGAAACGAGCTTCCGTCTCGGCAACCGGATCATTCCCGGCCACAACCGTTTGATCGGCTCCGTGCGGGGCGTCGATGGCATCAAGACCGGTTACACCCGCGCGGCCGGTTATAATCTCGCAACCTCGGTGAAGATCGATGGGCGCTCCATCGTCGGCGTCGTCCTGGGTGGCGCCTCGACGCCGGCTCGGGACAATCAGATGCGCAAGCTGATTGCGGAGTATCTGCCTGTCGCATCGACGAAACATATTCCCTCGAATGTTATCGCGCAGGCGCCGGCTGCGGCACCCAATCTCCAGGCTGCCAGCGCGCGCATGGCCGACATGAGCCGTGCGAAAATCAAGAACGACGAGACGGCGGAAGCCACCGATACGCATCCCTCCAGCGCGGCCGCCTTTGCAGCGGTTACGCCTCAATCCACCAATCCATTGCTGTCGACGAAATCCGTCCAGCGCCCCGCCTCCGAAGAAGTCGCTTCAGTTGCGCCTTCGGATGAGGGCAATGAGGACGAGGTCGATACCGTGACGACGGCATCGACGACCAAGGCCGATGCCAGGCCCATCAAGCAGCAGCGGGCCGAGAAGTCTGAAAAAGTCGCCAAGGCCGAGCGCGAACCGACCGGCTGGGTCGTTCAGATCGGCGTTTCCTCAAGCAAAAATGGCGCGAATGATCTGCTCGATACGGCGAAGAGCAAGGGTGGCAAGGCGCTTCGCTCGGCTAGACCTTACGCGGTCGCCTTCGATGGCGGCTATCGCGCCCGCTTCGGCGGTTTCGACGATCAGGGCGCGGCGCTCAATGCCTGCAAGGCGCTCAAGCGCGCTGGCGTGAAGTGCTGGGCAAGCATGGAATAGGAATGCAGATTGGCCGGGCTTTGTGTCTCGCCCGGCTTTCCGGTCCCGAATGTCAAACGGGCCGGCCCTGAGTTTGTAACGTGTACGGGGTTTTGAAATGGCAATGAACGAGAACTTTCCCGGTTTCTCGCTCGATAGCGGGGGCAAGATGAAACAGAAGAGCTTTGCTCTTCATCCGCTGCATGAAGCGGCGATGCGACTGGCGGACCTTGGTCTCAGCCGCTCGCGCTCGCGCAACAAGACGAAAGACCTGATCGGCATCCTGCTCTGCCACGGCGCGCGCGCCTGGCGCTACTCGCAGCCGGAAGCGCATATTCATCTGCACATCACCGCGCCAACGGGCCGTGCGCCGATCATGATGCGGCTGCGCTGAGCACCGCCTGGCCTAAAGCAATCCAAGTTCGGAGAGTTCCCGCCTGAGATCGGCGGGCAATTCAGCCGCAGCGCCCAAGCTGTCGAGGTCGCGGGGCACATCGTCCTGCGGCAGATAACGCCAGCCCTGAAACGGGCGTCGCGGCTGCCCGGTGGTTTCGACGACGCTCGGATCGAGAATGAGCCGGCAACGATGAATACCGTCCGCGTCGGTGAAGGTCTCGATCCCGAGAAGCTTCTGCCTTGCCTGCACCTGCCCCTTGATCACCCAATAGAGCGAGCCGCCATCCAGCAGCTCCTCGATCCGTTTCGGCACCATGCGTGTCGTATGGGTCGTATGCGGCTCCAGTCCGGCGGCAATGGCGTTCATTGCCCGCTCGGACACCCATTCGCGCAGATCCTCGATCGAATCCGCGCCGACACACAATTTGATGAGATGCAAAGCCATAGTGCCGTTTGAAGTCCTTTTGCCCGGCAGCGTCAAGCTTTTAGATCAGGCGTCCACACTCAGCATTCCACGACATTGACGGCGAGACCGCCGGTCGAGGTTTCCTTGTATTTTTCGCTCATGTCGTAGCCGGTCTGGCGCATGGTCTCGATGCAGGCGTCGAGAGGCACGAAATGCTGGCCATCGCCCTTGATCGCGAGCGAGGCGGCGGTGACCGCCTTGACAGCGCCAAGCGCGTTTCGCTCGATGCACGGCACCTGCACCAGGCCGGCAATCGGATCGCAGGTCATGCCGAGGTGATGTTCCAGCGCGATTTCCGCGGCGTTTTCGATCTGCTCCGGCGTTGCGCCCATCACTGCCGCAAGCCCCGCAGCCGCCATGGCCGCCGCCGAACCCACCTCGCCCTGACAGCCGACTTCAGCGCCGGAAATCGAGGCATTGTGCTTGATGATGCCGCCGACGGCGGCTGCCGTCAGAAGATAGTTGCGAATGCCGTCCTGATCCCAATCCTCGTGGAAATGCTGATAGTAGCGGATCGTCGCCGGGATGACGCCCGCAGCACCATTGGTCGGCGCCGTCACCACGCGTCCGCCGGCCGCATTCTCTTCGTTGACCGCCATGGCGTAGACGCTCAGCCAGTCGTTGGCGAGCAGCGGGTTGATGCGGTTGCTGCGCCATTCCTCCTGCAGCTTGTCATGAATGGCGCGCGCGCGCCGGCGCACCTTCAGGCCGCCGGGCATGATGCCGTCGACCTTCAGGCCGCGATCGATACAGCTGCTCATGGCAGCCCAGATGCGGTCGAGGCCGGCATCCAGCTCCTCGGCGCCCATGCGCGTCTCTTCATTGGCGCGCTTCATCTGGGCGATCGAGAGGCCGGAGCGCTCGGACATTTCGAGCATCTGCTTGGCGCTGGCAAAGGGGAAGGGAATGCGCTCGCCCGAGGCAGCCGGCTTCTTCTTGTCCGCCCGCATCTGCTCCAGTTCCGTATCGGTGACGACGAAGCCGCCGCCGACGGAATAGTAGATGCGCTTCACCAGCAGGCGATCATCCTTGTCGAAGGCGGAAAAGCTCATGCCATTGGCATGACCGGGTAGCGGCACCTTCTTGTCGAAGATAAGATCGGTCTTGGGCTGGAATTCATAGGCGGGATGGCCCGGCGGCGTGATGCGCCCGCTGCGCTCGACCTCATCGATGGTGCTATCCATGTGGTCGGGATCGACGCTATCCGGCCGTTCACCCATCAGGCCGAGAATAACCGCCCTGCCCGTACCATGGCCGATGCCGGTATGGGCGAGCGAACCATGCAGGCTGACCTTGATCGAGGCGACATGCACATTCGAGGACGGGCGCGGCCATTCGTTCGACAGCAGCAGGTCCAGGAAGCGATTGGCGGCCGACATCGGCCCCATCGTATGCGAGCTGGACGGCCCTACACCGATCTTGAACACATCGAAAACTGAAAGAAACATGGACCTTTGGTGCCTCCCAGGCAAATCGATTTCCGGCAAGGCTACGCTATTGCGGTAAGCTTGCACGGCGATTGGCCGACATCGGATTTCATGGCAGCGACATTACATATAGGCATTCGGGGAAGCAAACAGAAGGCCATTGCGCGCCGTCCGCGCTGCGCTACAGTTCACATCGGATTGGTCCTGGAGAATCTGCCTTTATGACGACTGCCGACTATGTCGCCCTCGCCCTGTTCATCTTTCTCTGGATCGCGCTGAACTGGATCACCACTAGCGCCCGCTTTTTCAATCGTACCAGCCTGACGCTGGCGATGAACGAGCGCCGGCGCGAGTGGATCTACAATTCATTGCGCCGCGATCTGAAGATGATCGATACGCAGATCCTCTCCGGCCTGCAGAACGGCACGGGCTTCTTTGCCTCTACCTCGATCTTCGCGATAGGCAGTTGTTTCGCCCTCCTCGGCGCCACCGACAAGGTCAACGCTTTCTTCTCCGACCTGCCGTTCATACTCAATGGCGGCCGCGCCGCTTTCGAGATCAAGGTGACGGGACTGGCTTGCCTGTTCGGCTATGCCTTCTTCAAATTCGGATGGGCCTATCGTTTGTTCAACTATTGCACCATCCTTTTCGGCTCGTTGCCGATGCGTGAGGAAGCCATTCTCGATCCGCTCGGCGCCGAACGGGCGGCGGAGCGCGTGGTGCGCATGAACATCATTGCGGCGCGCAACTTTAATGCCGGCCTGCGGGCGATCTTTCTGTCGATCGGCTATCTCGGCTGGTTCCTCAGCCCTTATGTCTTCATGGCGACCACTACATTCATCATCATCGTGCTGATCCGCCGACAGTTTTTTTCCGATGCCCGTCTGGCCATCATGGATGCCGATATGCAATGACAAGGCCGCGTCGGCTCGGACCGGCGCAGCATATATTTGAGTTTATGCCTGGAAGGACCCCACGATGGCCGTGATCGCGGAGAGCGTCGATGCCCCCCGAAAAACACCTCGCATCGGCATTCTGGATACGGCGCGCGGCTTGGCCCTTCTGGCCATGGCAAGCTATCATTGCACCTGGGATTTCGAATTCTTCGGCTATCTCGATTCCGGCACGGCTGAAACGGGCTGGCTGAAACTCTATGCCCGCGCCATCGCCAGCACTTTCCTGTTCCTGGCGGGCTTCAGCCTCGTGCTCGCCAATATGCCGGAGATCCGCTGGCACTCCTATTGGCGACGGATGGGCATGATCGTCGCCGCGGCCGCGGCGATTTCGCTTGTCACCTTCATCGGCATGCGTGACGAATGGATATTCTTCGGCATACTGCACAGTATCGCGGCGGCAAGCCTCGTCGGGCTGCTGTTCCTGCGACTTCCGGCATTCGTCACCCTTCTCATTGCAGCCTTGCTGACGGTCGGCATCGTCATCGACAATGTCATCGCACCCCTGTCGCTGCATTCGAGCTTTTTCGATGCGCCGTGGCTCTGGTGGGTCGGGCTCTCCGAGAATCTGCGGCGCTCGAACGATTATGTACCGCTCTTTCCATGGCTGGCGCCATTCCTGTTCGGCCTTGGCATCGCGCAATTGGCCACGTCCCTCGGCTGGCTCGAGCGTCTGGCGAAATTCGGCCCCGGCCGCAATCTGATCGCCCGCGCCGGCCGCCACAGCCTCATCGTCTATCTGGTCCACCAGCCCGTCCTGTTCGGCCTTGTCTACCTGCTGTCGCTGGTTGCGCCGGCGGCGCCGCAGGATCCGGCGGTTGGTTACATCAGGCAATGCGTGGCTTCTTGCACGCGGTCGGGCAGCGAAACCATGTGCCGCAGCTTCTGCCAATGCACCCTCGACAAGTTACAGGCCCAGGATCTCTTTAAACCGTTGGAATCCGGGGCGATCAAAGCAGATAGCGATGAACGCGTAAGCCGAATCGCGATACAATGCACGGATGAAGCGCAATGACAGGGTTATTCCATGAATGCCTATCGTTCGAAGTCGCTAAGTTTTCCGTGGTCGCCGCTGCTCTATAGCCTTGCCGTCCTTATGGCACTCTATATCCAGCGGTTGTATCCATTGCCCCTGCCGTTCATCTGGGCGCTCGCTTCATGGGTCGTCGGCGCGATCCTGACCGCCGTCGCGGTGACGTTGAACGTTTGGGCCGTCAAGACGCTGCTGGAGAGGCGAACGACCGTCTTGACCCAACGCTGCAGCGCGCATCTGGTGACCACGGGTCCCTTTCGCTTCACGCGCAACCCGACCTATCTAGGTTATACCCTGCTGACGGCGGGGCTCGGCCTGATGATCGGCAATCTATGGTTCGTGGCGATGGCGGCAGCGGCGGCTGCTTTGACGACATTCCTCGTCATCCGCTGCGAGGAGATGCATTTGCTCTCGCGCTTCGGCTGTGAATTCGAATTCTACTGCAAGCACACGCGCCGCTGGGTATAAGGCGCTGGCAGTTGGCCCATGATCAGGTCCCGACGCCGATTTCGGCGAGACGACCGAGACAGGCTTCCTCGACATTGTCGAGCTCGCTCAGCGTATCGTCGATATCCTTGCGCTTCTGGCGCAGCTCGTCGCGCTTTTCGTCGACGCGCTTCATCAGCAGCTTCAACTGGCCGATCTCGCCCGGCGGCTCCCTGTAGACCTGAATGATCTCGCGGATTTCGGCGATGGTGAAGCCGATGCGGCGGCCACGGAGGATTTCGGCAATGAGGCGTCGGTCGGCGGGCCGGAACAGGCGCGTACGCCCCTTGCGCTCAGGTTGAATGAGACCCTCGTCTTCATAGAACCTCAGCGTCCGGGTCGAAACCCCGAATTCCCGAGTAAGTTCTGTTATGCTATAATATCCGTCGACCAAGATTCCGCCCCTATCTGCTGCCCACCATAATATTGACTTTTACGTAATAGTCAATTTTGACGGGTTTGCAGCCCGTTGTTTCCTAAAGCGCGTGGAGCGCGCCCCGTCGGGCCGCGAGGATAACCAGGGGAAATATCAGGTAAATTCGATAGCAATGGCGGCCAGGAAGACGGATGCCGCCTGGCCGGCTCAGTCCGAATCGGGACGACAGAAGCGATAGAAGAGATAGCTGATAAATCAGCTATCGAGGCGGTGGTAATATCGCCAACCCGCCCTTATCGTGGGTATCCACATATGTCCTTTCATTCGATAGAGAGTGTCGTTGCCCGCCCGCCCGATCATCCGCTTCCCGGATCCGCTACTGCGAATCGCCTGTTCTCCCGTGACCATCTTCGACGACGATCTGCGAATGCTCGTCGGCGACCTGCTGGATACGATGCGCGCCGCCCCCGGCGTCGGCATCACCGGCCCGCATATCGGGGTCCTCAAGCGAGTCGTGGTGATAGAACTTAGCCGCGATGATGGCGTGCGCACCTATATCAATCCGGAGATTCTCTGGTCCTCGGAAGAGACCATGCGACATACGGAGGGCAGCGTTTCCATGCCTGGAGCGACCGAAGAGATCGTCAGGCCCAAATCCATCCGCTTCCGCTATCAGAATGTCTCCGGCGAAGTGCATGAAGCGGAGGCGGAGGATTTTCCGGCCATCTGCATTCAGCACGAGATCGACCAATTGGATGGCATCTTCTGGCTTCAGCGGCTTTCAAGGCTCAAGCGCGATCGCCTTGTAAAGAAATGGGAAAAGGCGCGAGACTAAGTTTGCAAAACAAAACGGGCGCCAAAAGGCGCCCGTTCTGCAATTGGTTGGATACGCGATCAGCCCTTGAGCTTGGAGTTGCAGAGGCTGTAGTAGCCGCCGCCCTTCTGGATCCACTTCAGGCCGCCGAGCGAATTGCTGGTCTTGGCGGCGTTGTATGCGTCGACGCAGGTATGGAAGCGGCCCTTGCCGGGCGTCTCGGTGGCATACTTGGGATCGACCTTTGCCGGGAACGTCACGCCGGCCGGAGCAGCCGTCGTCGGCTTTGCCGGCTCGCTTGCCGGCGGCTTCATGGCATCGGGCTCGCTGGCGTCTACCTTGGCGGCAGCGGTCGTCTTCGCAGTCTTGGAAGGTGTCGTTGTGGCCGGCGCGGTGGTTGCCGGCGCAGTCGTGGTGGTGGCGCTGGCATCGGCGCTGCACTGCGTCGCGCGGAAGTCGTTCCACTTTTGGCCGTTCAAGGTACCAGCGGTCTTAGCCGCCTGGTATTTGGCGCTGCACTCTTTCATGGTTAGCGCAGAAGCCGAAGAAGCGAGGCCCATCGAACCTACAACTGCAAGAGACGCAAAAGACATCAACAGAATGGCACGACTAGTCATTGGCATTTCCTCCGCTCTATGACGAATGTCGAAACTATTAATCGTATCGTCCCTACCGATTGTCAATCGACGCGCGATTTCTGGGGCGACGGAAAACACCATATGCGGACGAACATGAACGCAAACTGTACAAAAATAGCCATCAAAAAGAGAGGCTTGGCGGGATCGGCAATCGCTGATGGTCTTTCGTCGGGGTGCCGGATTCATCCGGAGGTAGATAAGGCAAAGATGCCGATATGGCATAATGGCGCTCGATTATCTCACGCGCGGATCAGCGATGCGTTCGGGCTGCAATGGCATCGAACGTCAAACTGCTGATCAGCAGTGGCCGATGTCCCGCTATAGATGAAAGCGATTGTTGACGCGATACAACCTATCACGGGCTTCGGGCCTTGAAGTGCGAGCGTGTCGCCCTACTCTCTTCCCTGCAGTTCCCCTCTCTATGCCCTGGATGCTCTCCCTTCCAGGGCATTTTTCTTGGCTGGCGCGCCATGCCGCAAGACCCACCTGTCCAAAATGATTCGCCTTTCCCTGTAAGGCTGCGGCGAACTGCAGTGGTCGATCGGACAGGGCTGCTTGATCTGCCGGGCTTTCCTAGGATCGCGCGGAAGCGCTCGGGAATCGGTCCTACGCGTCGTTGACCGTCTGTCCGAAGACCTGTTCGAAGGCGTCGCGAAGGCGGATGTCGACATCGGTCATCATGACCGGCAGACCGAGATCGACGAGGCTGGTGACGCCGTAAGCAGAAATCCCGCAGGGAATAATGCCGGTGAAATGGCCGAGATCTGGATCGACGTTCAGCGAAAGGCCATGAAACGTCACCCATTTGCGTACGCGGATGCCGAGGGCTGCGATCTTGTCTTCGGTTACGGTGCCATCTGGTAGAACCGGCTTTTCCGGGCGCCGGACCCATACTCCGACCCGATCCTCACGACGTTCGCCGCGCACATTCATCGCATCGAGCGTACGAATGATGACTTCTTCAAGCGCGCCCACGAAGGCGCGGATATCCTGCCGCCGACACTTCAGGTCCAGCATGACATAGGCCACGCGCTGGCCCGGCCCGTGATAGGTGTATTCGCCGCCGCGTCCGGTCGCGAATACCGGAAATCGATCCGGCTCGATGAGATCGGCGACATCGGCGCTGGTGCCGGCGGTATAGAGCGGCGGATGCTCGACCAGCCAGACCAGCTCCGGCGCCCGCCCCTCGGCGATATCGGCGACTTCGGCTTCCATGGTGGCGACGGCCTCTTCATAAGGCACGAGTCCCTCGCTGATCCGCCAGCGAACAGGCGGCGTACCGTGGACGGGAAGCATCTGGTGGGAAAGTTCTGTGCGAAGCATATGGCAGTCCTTTGCGTGCCGCCGGCCGCTCATGTGGAAATCCAGCGCTGCCTGCGGGTTGTCCACATATGGCGCTATTCGGGCGGAAATTCAAACATCTAAGGCGTTTCCACCGCATCTGGGCTGATACGATCGGAGGAGCTGTGAAGGAATTTAAAAAAACTGACACATCGCTCTTGTGCCCCCCGAATGCTTTTGCTACATGCAGCCGCGCCGGAGCAATCCAGCCTACCACGATGCGGTCGTGGCGGAATTGGTAGACGCGCAGCGTTGAGGTCGCTGTGGGGCAACCCGTGGAAGTTCGAGTCTTCTCGACCGCACCAAAAAGAACCCGGCTTAGGCCGGGTTTTTTGTTTTTCAAACAGTGCTTTAGGCAAGCATATATTCCGCAATGAAACGGGTCGCAGAACACAACGGATATCTCTCCGCGCTGTTGAGTACTTGCTCGCTTGAAATCAGCTTTTGTCGATATCGAGCGCTTGGTGTCCCCGCCTCATATATTTTCGTATGTTCGGGGCGTTCATGCTGTTCTCCCGCCTCGATCAGCGAGAGCCGTTAGGTCTCCGCGGTTACTTGACTTCGCGCCCCTCTCTGGCACCGTGAAATTCTTCAAAAATCGGAGGATGCATGACGCCAGAACGCTTTTCCGAATGCCTTTTGCATATCCGCTGGACGCCTATCAATCTGGCGAGCGCCCTGCAATGCGACCTATCATGGGTGGAGGCAATGGAAGTTGGAAATGCCGAAGTGCCGGCCGGATTGGCAGAGTGGCTGGAAACTCTCGCACAATGCCATGAGGAGGCCGGCGTCCCGACCACGTATCGCGGACGCGGGCACGACTGAGATCGACGGAGATGAACCTGGAAAACAACGGCAGTCCGGCAAACGGCGGATAATTCACTCCAAACGGAGGGGTTTGAGATGAATGATGATTTTCGTTTGAAGCTTATCAAAATCAGAGGCGAAAAGATCGCCCATCGCGACGAACTGCTGGCGATGAAGATGCAGGGCGTGAGCGCAAAAGGCGGTGCCGAGATTATCGATCTTGACGATACGATTGCCCGCCTGAGCTAGAAATGCCCAGCTCCGCGCTCAATGCGCCACGTCCTTGCTGAGTTTGCGCAGCCGGATCTGATGATCGAGCCGCTCGAGTTGGTGAGTGGTCGCCTCGATCAGTTTGCCGATTTCCTGGTGTGCTGTTCGTAGCCGCGAAAGCTCGTTTCGGACAGCTTCCAAGGCGCGCTCGTCGCTATCCTCTCCAGGACCATCGCCCGACCCGGTCATCAACCACGCCGGGGAAACATCGAAGAGAGCCGACATCTTCACCAGGGCGGAGGGGTTGGGTTCGGCGCGATCGGATTCCCAGGCAAGCATCGTCTCCTCGCTGACGCCAAGCTGGCTTGCCAATGTTTCGAGGCTGATGCCGGCGGCATCGCGGGCCATGGACAACCGTCCGCCCAGCGTATCGTCGCCCTCATCCGAAAAAACGGTCGTCTCTTGTTCGGGTTTGAACATCGGTGCGATCCTTTTCCTGGCTGCGTCGCTGATTTTTTGTGCGGCGCGTTTATGTTTTATCCGTTTCCGAAGGCGGAGATAGGTCTAAGGACGTCATCCCGCCATTCCGATCTGTCCCAAATGGAAAAGTGTGACGTTTTGCCATGCCTGTTTCCGCGTCTTGCGATCCGCTCACGATCGCGCCTTGATTGCATGCCTCTCTCGTGTTTGATGTCTCTTCATGTCCATCTCTCCCGCCGTTTCCACACAGCAGAATCCCCTCAAAGGCATGACGATCATGGCAAGCGCCATGTTCCTGCTGCCGACGATGGATGCGATTGCCAAGTACATGGCGAGTTTCGAAGGCATGTCGCCAGGCCAGGTGACCTTCTATCGCTTCTTCTTTCAGATTGTCTGCATGCTGCCGCTGCTGGCGACCGAAACTGGACGGTCGGCATTCTCGGCAAAGCGTCCCTGGATGAACCTCCTGCGTGGCGCGTTGCACGGTGCGGCCAGCCTGCTCTTCTTCGCAGCGGTCAAATACATGCCGCTTGCCGATGTCTTCGCGATCTATTTCGTCGAACCATTCATGCTGACAGCACTTTCAGCTCTGTTTCTGGGCGACAAGGTCGGCTGGAGACGCTGGCTGGCGATCGCCATCGGCTTCGTCGGCGCGATGATCGTCATTCAGCCGAGTTTCGAGATCTTTGGGCTGAAAGCGCTGCTGCCTGTAGCCTGCGCCTTCCTCTTTGCACTCTATCTGTTCATGAATCGCGCCGTCGGCGAGGCGGATTCGCCATTGACGATGCAGGTCATGGCCGGCGTAGGCGGCACGCTGTTCATGACGGCCACCCTGTTGGCCGGGGCATCCGCCGGCATCGCCGATTTCGAGCCTTCCCTGCCCGCCTCTGCGCTCGGCCTCGCGCTTCTACTGATTCTGGGTTCGATATCGGGCTACGCGCATATGCTTGTCGTCCGGGCCTTCCGGCTGGCACCCCTTTCGCTGCTCGCCCCGTTCCAATATTTCGAGATCATTTCCGCCACCGTCCTCGGCTACGCGATCTTCGGCGATTTCCCCAATCTTTCCAAATGGATCGGCATTGCCATCATCGTCAGCTCCGGTCTCTTCATCATCTGGCGGGAGCGCGTGCAGTCAAAATTGGCAAAAGCGGCGTGAGCCAAGACAGCTTGCGCATGGACCGGCCATGCAATTTGTGGCTAAAACACTGACTGAATAGAGTATTTGGGCGGAGATTGCATGTTCAAGAAAATCCTGATCGCCAATCGCGGTGAGATCGCTTGCCGCGTGATCAAGACGGCGCGCCGGATGGGTATCCTGACGGTCGCCGTCTATTCGGATGCCGATCGGGATGCTCTTCATGTCGAAATGGCGGATGAATCAGTCCATATCGGTCCGGCGCCCGCCGCCGAAAGCTATCTCGTCGCCGACAAGATCATCGCCGCCTGCAAGGAGACCGGCGCCGAAGCGGTTCATCCGGGCTACGGTTTCCTCTCCGAGCGCGCCTCCTTCTGCGCGGCGCTGGAGAAGGAAGGCATCATCTTCATCGGCCCCAAGCCGAAGGCGATCGAGGCCATGGGCGACAAGATCGAATCGAAGAAATTCGCCAACGCCGCCAATGTGTCCACCGTGCCGGGCCATCTCGGCATCATCGATGACGCCGATCACGCCGAGCGGATCGCGGCCGAGATCGGTTATCCCGTCATGATCAAGGCCTCCGCCGGCGGCGGCGGCAAGGGCATGCGCATTGCCTGGAGCAAGGACGAGGTGCGCGACGGGTTCGAGCGCGCCCGTTCGGAAGCGAAAAGCTCCTTCGGCGACGATCGCATCTTCATCGAGAAATTCGTCGTCGACCCCCGGCACATCGAGATCCAGGTACTGGCCGATGCCCATGGCAACGTGGTCTATCTCGGCGAGCGGGAATGCTCCATCCAGCGCCGGAACCAGAAGGTCGTGGAAGAAGCGCCCTCGCCGTTTCTCGACGAGGCGACGCGCAAGGCCATGGGCGAACAGTCCGTGGCGCTCGCCAAGGCCGTCGATTATCAAAGTGCCGGCACGGTCGAATTCATCGTCGATCGCGACAGGAACTTCTACTTCCTCGAAATGAACACCCGCCTGCAGGTCGAGCATCCGGTGACGGAGCTTGTGACCGGCATCGACCTCGTCGAGCAGATGATCCGCGTCGCCGCCGGCGAAAAGCTACCGTTCAAGCAGGCGGATATCAAGCTCAACGGCTGGGCGGTCGAAAGCCGCCTTTATGCGGAGGATCCCTATCGCAATTTCCTGCCCTCGATCGGCCGTCTGACGCGCTATCGCCCGCCGCGCGAGGGCAAGACGGAAAAATCGGCCGTCCGCAACGACACCGGCGTCTTCGAAGGCGCCGAGATCTCCATGTACTATGATCCGATGATCGCCAAGCTCTGCACCTGGGCTCCCACCAGGCTGGAAGCGATTGAAGCGATGGGCGAAGCCTTGGACGGTTTCGTGGTCGACGGCATCGAACACAACATGCCATTCCTGTCCGCGCTGATGAAGCATCCGCGCTGGCGCGAGGGCCGCCTTTCTACCGGCTTCATTGCCGAGGAATATCCTGATGGGTTCGCGCCTGTGACGCCGGATGAGGACCAGACAGCACTTCTTGCCGCAGTCGCCCTCTCCTGCAGCCTGATCGAATCCAACCGCCGCGAACGCTATGCCGATCGCTTGCGTCCCACAGCCGGGCCGTTGCCGGAGAACTGGATCGTCAAGCTCGGCACGGCCTACCTGCCCGTGGCATTGCTCGAGGGTGTGGTGACCATTCCTTTCGAGATGGATATGCGGATCGGCGGCAAGATCGTGACTGTCGCAACCGACTGGCGTCCCGGCGATGCCGTCTGGGCCGGCACCGTAAACGGCCGCAAGCTGACCGTCCAGATCCGCAGCCTGCTGAACGGCCTGCGTATCGACTGGCAGGGCATTTCCGTCAGGGTCAAGGTATTCACCCCGCGTCAGGCTGAGCTCGACAAGCTCATGCCCGTCAAATTGCCGCCCGACACGTCGAAGCTGCTGCTCTGCCCCATGCCTGGCCTGGTCGTCGCCATTGCCGTTGCCGAGGGACAAGAAGTCAAGGCCGGCGAGACGCTGGCCATCGTCGAGGCGATGAAGATGGAAAATGTCCTGCGCGCCGAACGCGACCTGGTCGTCGGCAAGATCAACGCCAAGCCGGGTGAGAGCCTCGCTGTCGATGCCGTGATCATGGAATTTGCCTGATCCGGATATAGGTATCGCCACCCTTTCGGAAAAACTGAGCGGCGGTTGCTCGGCTGAAACATGACGATTGCGACGCTAAGTGTCTGATTTTGGCTTGAGTCGCCCTGCGCGCCCATGCCAATGTCGCGCGGACCAAATCATAGCAAAAAGGGATGAGATCATGGACGTTCGCGCCGCCGTAGCCATTGCCGCCGGCAAGCCGCTAGAAGTGATGACGGTTCAGCTTGAGGGGCCGAAGGCCGGCGAAGTGCTGATCGAGGTCAAGGCGACCGGCATCTGCCATACCGATGATTTCACCCTGTCGGGTGCCGATCCGGAAGGCTTGTTCCCGGCGATCCTCGGCCATGAGGGCGCCGGCATCGTCGTCGATGTCGGACCGGGGGTGACTTCGGTCAGGAAGGGCGACCACGTCATTCCGCTCTATACGCCCGAATGCCGCGAATGCCCGTCCTGCCTGTCGCGCAAGACCAACCTGTGCACGGCGATCCGCGCGACGCAAGGCCAAGGCCTGATGCCGGACGGCACCTCGCGCTTCTCGATCGGCAAGGACAAGATCCATCACTATATGGGCTGCTCGACCTTCGCCAATTATACCGTGCTGCCGGAGATTGCCGTTGCCAAGGTCAATCCCGACGCCCCCTTCGACAAGATCTGCTATATCGGCTGCGGCGTGACGACGGGCATCGGCGCGGTCATCAACACCGCCAAGGTGGAGATGGGGGCAACGGCGATCGTCTTCGGTCTCGGCGGCATCGGCCTCAACGTCATCCAGGGCTTGAGGCTGGCCGGCGCCGACATGATCATCGGCGTCGATCTCAACAATGACAAGAAGGCCTGGGGCGAGCGCTTCGGCATGACGCATTTCGTCAATCCGAAGGAAGTCGGCGACGACATCGTTCCCTATCTCGTCAACATGACGAAGCGTGGCGCCGACCAGATCGGCGGGGCCGACTATACCTTCGACTGCACCGGCAACACCAAGGTGATGCGCCAGGCGCTGGAGGCGAGCCATCGCGGCTGGGGCAAGTCGGTGGTGATCGGCGTTGCCGGCGCCGGCCAGGAGATCTCGACGCGGCCGTTCCAGCTGGTGACGGGCCGCTCGTGGATGGGGACGGCCTTCGGCGGCGCGCGGGGCCGCACCGATGTGCCGAAGATCGTCGACTGGTACATGGAAGGCAAGATCGAGATCGATCCGATGATCACCCACACCATGCCGCTCGAAGACATCAACAAGGGATTTGAGCTCATGCACTCCGGAAAGAGTGTCAGGGGCGTCGTGGTGTACTGACACTCGAAGTCGCGAAAAGAAACGTATGCGGCGCATGAGAAATACGCCGCATATAACTGAAAAGATTTGATATCATGATCTATGTCGACGCTGATGCCTGTCCGGTCAAGCCGGAGATCCTGAAGGTTGCCGAACGCCACGGCATCGAAGTGACCTTCGTCGCCAATTCGGGGCTGCGGCCGTCGCGGGATCCGATGGTGCATAACGTCATTGTCTCCAACGCCTTCGATGCCGCCGACAACTGGATTGCCGAACATGCGGGCGCCGGCGATATTGTCGTCACGGCGGACGTGCCGCTCGCCGGCCGCTGCGTTGCGACGGGAGCGCTTGTGACGGGGCCGACCGGCCGCATCTTCGACAAGACGAATATCGGCATGGCGACGGCCATGCGCGATCTCGGGGCGCACCTTCGCGAAACCGGCGAAAGCAAGGGCTACAATGCCGCCTTCTCGCCGCGCGACCGCTCCGCCTTTCTCGAAACCTTCGACCGGCTCTGCCGGCGTGCCGGAGCATGATCCCAAAAAGTGCGCAGCGGTTTTAAGATAAGATTATGCAAAATCAAAGCATTAGAGCGTAATGGCAATTAGAAGAAAGCCGTTACGCTCTAAAACTCACCAATCGCCTGGAGACCAATCGTGAACATCATTTCCCAGAACACCGCCTTCGGCGGCATGCAGGGTGTCTTTTCGCATGAATCTGAAGCCTGCAAATGCGAGATGACCTTTGCCGTCTTCGTGCCGCCGCAGGCGATTACCGAGCCTCGGCCTGTCCTCTGGTATCTTTCCGGTCTCACCTGCACCCACGCCAACGTCATGGAAAAAGGCGAGTATCGCCGCATGGCCGCCGAGCTCGGCCTGATCATCGTCTGCCCGGACACGAGTCCGCGCGGCAATGACGTGCCGGACGAGCTGACCAATTGGCAGATGGGCAAAGGCGCCGGCTTCTATCTCGACGCCACCGAGACGCCCTGGGCCGAAAACTACCGGATGTACAGCTATATAACCGAGGAATTACCCGCGCTCGTGACCAAGCAATTCCGTGCCGATATGAGCCGCCAGGGTATCTTCGGCCATTCCATGGGCGGCCATGGCGCCATGACGATCGCGTTGAAAAACCCGAAGCGCTTCAAGAGCTGCTCGGCTTTCGCCCCGATCGTGCAGCCGTCGACGGCCGATTGGTCGGCTCCCGCTCTCGAGAAATATCTCGGCAGCAACAAGACGGCCTGGAGACAATACGACGCCTGCTCCCTCGTCGAGGACGGTGCCCGCTTCCCGGAATTCCTGATCGACCAGGGCAAGGCGGACAGCTTCCTCGAAAAAGGCCTGCGCCCATGGCTTTTCGAAGATGCGATCACGGGCACCGATATCGGTCTGACGCTGCGCATGCATGAGCGCTATGATCATTCCTATTACTTTATCTCCAGCTTCATGGACGATCACCTGAAGTGGCATGCCGAACGCCTGGCAAGATGAAGGTTGCGTGGCTGCCATGCGGCTCATGCCTTGAAAAGCGCCTTCGGCAAAGGCATATACAAAATGCGCAGACGACTGCGGTGGCCGGCGAATATGACCGGCCGCAGACATCGCGGGGACGGCCTCGCTCTTAACAAAGGAGCGTAAAATGGCTTGGTTCCTGCTTTTCCTCGCTGGCTTGTTCGAAATCGGCTGGGCCGTCGGCCTCAAATATACCGACGGATTCACCCGGCCGATGCCGACGGTCCTCACCGTCATATCCATGATCATCAGCGTCGTGCTGCTCGGTCTCGCTGTAAAGACCCTGCCGATGGGCGCGGCCTATGCGGTCTGGACCGGCATAGGCACGGTCGGCACTGTTCTCTTGGGCATATGGCTGCTCGGCGATCCCGCGACGTTCGTCCGACTGCTCTGCATCGGTCTTATCGTGGCTGGCATCGCCGGCCTGAAGCTTGCCGCCTGACAAGCTGCCGTCATCGGCGCTGGCGATTGTCCAGCGCCCACTTTCCAGGGCCTGCAAACACCAAAAACAGGAAGACGAAGCAGAACAGCACTGCGCCATCGCCCTGATTGTTGGCCGGGAAGAAGTCGATCGGCATATGCACCGTGAAATAGGCGATCGCCATTTCGCCACTGAGGAGAAAGGCGACCGGGCGGGTGAAGAGACCGAGCAGGATGAGGATACCGCCTACGAACTCGATGATCGCCGCAGCGAAGAACAGCGTCGTGATGGCGTAAGGTGCCGGCGGAAAGCCGAAGAGCTTCTGCGTACCATGTTCGATGAATAACAGGGCAGTCATGATTCGCAGAATTGTGAGGACTGCAGGCTGGTATGGCGAAAAGCGCTCGAAAAACGACATGAAGATCTCCGTTCGAAGGGGAATGCGAAGGAGATCCTGCCGAAAATGCTCTCGCTCCGCTGACAACGGGGCAAACACGCGAGAGGCGGATTTATTCGCCGGACCCAGCGATCAGCCAGGCCCGGCGACGAAGCGGATTACTTCTTGCTATTGTCGATCGCCAGAAGGCCCGGACCTGCGAAGATCAGGAACAGGAAGATGAAGCAGTAGAGGATCGCTGCGTCACCGCCATTGTTGGCCGGGAAGAAATTCTTGGGCGAATGCGCCATGAAATAGGCGACCGCCATATTGCCGCAGAGAATGAAGGCAACCGGACGGGTAAAGAAGCCAACGATCGTCGCCAATCCGCCTACGACTTCGATAATCCCCTGAACCAAGATCAAGGTCGGCAAGGGGCTAGGAAATTGACCGCCGGCCGGAAAGCCAACGAGCTTCTGCAAGCCATGTTCGATGAACAGCAGGCCGGTCATGACACGCAATACAGTAAGAGCATAGGGCTGATATTGGGTCAGCCGATCGGAAAGCGCCATTTTAAACTCCAGTTTTAACTCCCCCTGGAGGAAGCATTAGTGCGGACAGTCGCGAACGTGAAAACACGGCTTTTGACACTCAATCAATTTTTCGTGTGATATCCGTGGCTTGTTGTCACAGACTCACAAGGGGATGTTGTCGTGCTTCTTCCAGGGATTGGTCAGATCCTTGTTGCGCAGCATCCTCAGCCCCTGCGCCAGCCGCCGCCGTGTCGAACGCGGCATGATCACTTCGTCGATGTAGCCGCGTTCGGCCGCCACGAACGGCGATAGGAAGCGATCCTCATACATCTTGGTATGCGCTACAATCTTTTCCGGGTCGGCGATATCCTTGCGGAAGATAATTTCCACCGCCCCCTTGGCACCCATCACGGCGATCTGCGCCGTCGGCCAGGCATAGTTGAGATCGCCGCGCAGATGTTTCGAGGCCATGACGTCATAGGCGCCGCCGAAGGCCTTGCGGGTAATGACGGTCAGTTTCGGCACGGTCGCTTCGGCATAGGCAAAGAGCAGCTTGGCGCCATGCTTGATCAGCCCACCATATTCCTGTGCCGTTCCCGGCAGGAAGCCGGGCACATCGACGAAGGTGACGATCGGGATATTGAAGCAATCGCAGAAACGCACGAAGCGGGCCGCCTTTCGCGATGCATCGCTGTCGAGAACGCCGGCCAACACCATCGGCTGGTTAGCGACGAAGCCGACCGTGGCTCCCTCGATGCGACCGAAACCACAGACGATGTTCTTGGCGAAGCTTTCCTGTATCTCGAAGAAATCGCCCTCATCCGCGATCTTCAAGATCAGCTCCTTGATGTCGTAGGGTTTGTTGGCATTGGCCGGAATCAGCGTATCGAGCGAGTTATCCGGCTCTGTCACGGATTGATAGCATTCGATCTCCGGTACCGCCGCCGTGTTCGACTGCGGCAAGAAATCGACGAGACGGCGCACCTGCAGCAGTGTATCGACATCGTTGTCATAGGCGGCATCCGCGATCGAGGATTTCGTCGTGTGTACCGAAGCGCCGCCGAGCTGCTCGGAGGTAACGGTTTCGTTGGTGACGGTCTTTACCACATCCGGCCCGGTGACGAACATGTAGGAGGTGTCGCGCACCATGAAGATGAAATCCGTCATGGCCGGGGAATAGACGTCGCCACCCGCGCATGGCCCCATGATGATGGAGATTTGCGGAATGACGCCGGAGGCCAGCACGTTGCGCTGGAACACCTCGGCATAGCCGCCGAGTGCGGCCACGCCTTCCTGAATGCGGGCGCCGCCGGCATCGTAGATGCCGATGATCGGCGCCCGGTTCTTCAGCGCCATATCCTGTATTTTGGTGATCTTTTCCGCATGTGCTTCTGAAAGAGATCCGCCGAAAACCGTGAAATCCTTGGCAAAAATGAAAACGGTACGCCCGTTGATGGTGCCCCATCCGGTGACGACGCCGTCGCCGGCTATCTTGCTCTTGTCCATGCCGAAATCGGTCGAGCGATGTTCGACGAACATGTCGAATTCCTCGAAGGAGCCCTCGTCGAGGAAAATATCGATGCGCTCGCGCGCAGTCAGCTTGCCGCGCGCATGCTGCGCATCGATGCGCACCTGTCCGCCTCCGAGCCTTGCGACCTCGCGACGACGTTCCAGTTCCTGCAGGATTTCCTTCATGCGGTCCTCTCTCCCTCATCGCTTGGACTGGAGCATTTTCGCTTTTTTCGAATCGCGGAAGTGCTCTATCTTCTTGTTTTTACGCAATCCGGACGGAAAACCGCTGCGCACTTTTCCTGGAAATGCTCTAGCATGGCGCGAGCGTCGTTTGAAGCTGCCGGGTCAATTCGCCAGCCGCGGCGTAGTCAGGGAAAAGATGGAGCGGACGCGCGCCGCGATATCCTCGGCCATCAGCTCATCCGCCGTGGCGGGATCGGGAGCGGTGGTTTTAGTCTCGAAAGACGCCATGGCGACCACCGCGCCGCCGTCCAATGCCGCGGCGTCGATGTTGACCTTGGCGCTGTTGCGATCACGGTTGAAACCACGCGCCCTGCGGACATCGGTCAATCGGACCGTAATTGCGACCTGTGGCAAGGGTTGACTATAGGTCGTTGCGGCAATCGCCGCATTCACGCGATCGTTGACGGCGGCGACCAGCGCTGGCGATACCGGAGGCAAGGCCTGATCGGCGACGACACTCGCACTGCGTACGGCATAGGTTGGAGGCGGAGGGTCGACGGACCAGCTTGAGCAGGCTGCCAGAGCCAAACATCCCACGAGCGCCGAAGCGGCACCCGACTTCAACCACGACATGATATCCGTCCAGACCTACGAACTTGCAAGATACGAAGATCGCTATAAAGGACTGGAAATCAACAATGTTCAACTGCGAAGCGCGGAAAAAACATCGGTCGCGGCCTGAAATTCCTCAAAACGCTGTGCACGACGCAGTTCGGCCTCTTCGTCGCTGCCCCAGTGCTCGATCGTCCAGTCCTCATCGAGATGGGCAAGCGACCAGACGTCGGTGAGTGGCAGAAAACCTTCGGCGAAAGCAAGCGCCAGGATCGCCGAGCCGGTGAGCGTCGTGATCGTGTGCAGGCTCGCAAGCTCCATCGGCGTGGAGTATTTGCGCAACGCAGCGGCGAAGGCTGCGATGGCTTCGCCAGGCTGTTCCTGATGCATGACGCCTTCGGCCAGGATGAAGCGGGCGCCGATGTCGCGCGCCACCCATTCGATCACCGGATCCCAGCGTTCCGAATGCCGTTCGACGAGCCGCTCAGGCCCGTCGGCGCGGTAGCAAAGCAGGTCGCTGCCGGAGAAACGGACGATCTCGTCGAACACGGCCTCGCTCTCCGTCTCAACACCGTCGATAGCGGTGTTGACGAGGCGCGTTACCGGCATGGTGGCCGGATCGATCACGTCGACCTGCCGCGCCCATTCGGCAGCCACCAGCTTGGCAAGGGCTTCCGTCGGCAGGGCCAGGGAGTGCCGCGCCGGCGTCTTCACCACCTTGCCGTCGAGAGCGATGGCATGGTTGCCCTCTTCCTCGTTGATCGTCACGTCCTTGTAGAAGCGCTTGGGCAACGGCTTCTTCATCTGGATCTGCGCACGGCGGATCGGATCGGGATGGCTCAGGCCCTCGGAAACATCGTTCAACAGGTCGCGCATGACGTCACCTCAGAGAATATGGCTCAACAGGTCGTTCGGATGGTGTGCGATGGCATCGGCTCCGGCTGCCAGCAACTCCTCGACGGAAGCATAGCCCCAGGCGACGCCAATGGCAGTCGCACCCGCCGCCTTCGCCATTTGCATGTCGTAGATCGCATCGCCGATCACGATCGTGTCGTGCGGATCCATGCCGGTTTCGTCGCAGCATTCGGTCACCATCGCCGGATGCGGCTTGGACGGGCAATCGTCGGCGGTGCGCGAGACAATAAAATAGGGTGTGAAATCGTTGACCTCAAGGATATGGGACAGGCCGCGGCGGGATTTGCCCGTTACCGCGCCGATCAGCAATTCATCGCGGGCCGAAAGCATCTCGATCAGCGGCTTGATGCCGTCGAAGAGCGGCGTCTGCATGTCGGCCTCGTCCCGCACGTCGGGAAAAATCGACTTGTAATGCGCCGTCATGGCGATCGCCTCGTCATCGACATGCGGCTTGCCCTGCAGGCGGGCGATGGCGATGTCGAGCGTCAGGCCGATGATCGACTTGGTGGCCGAAACGTCCGGACGCTTATAGCCGAAGGCGACAAAAGTTCGCGCCATGACCTCGTGGATCAGCCGCGCACTGTCGACCAGCGTGCCGTCACAATCGAATAGGACCAGCTTCATTCGTCGTCCGGCTCCCCTGCCGATTCCATATCGAAACCGAGAAGGTTCCAGGTCTGCACCATATGCGGCGGCAAAGGCGCGGTGACGCGCAGGCGCCCGCCGCTCGGATGCGGGATATCGATATGGCGCGCATGCAGATGCAGGCGCTTCTGGACGCCGCCCGGGAAATCCCAGTTCGGATCGTCATCGAAATATTTGGGGTCGCCGATGATCGGATGGCCCATATGCAGCGCGTGGACACGCAACTGGTGGGTACGGCCGGTATAGGGCTCCATCTCCAGCCAAGCGAGGCTCTGCGCAGCGGTTTCGAGCACGCGATAGTAGGAAATGGCGTGATCGGCGCCCTCCTCCCCATGCTTGGCAATGCGCATGCGATCGCCATCCGGCGTCGCCTCCTTCACCAGCCATGTGGAGATCTTGTCCTCATGCTTGCGCGGCACGCCCTTGACCAGCGACCAATAGGTCTTCTTGGTGTCGCGCTCGCGGAAGGCCGCCGTCAGCTTCTGCGCGGCTCCACGGGTGCGGGCAACGACGAGCACGCCCGACGTATCGCGGTCGAGACGGTGCACCAGGCGCGGCTTTTCGCCTTTCTTGCTCGTCCAGGCCTCCAGCATCTTGTCGATATGACGCGTAAGGCCGGAGCCGCCCTGTACCGCAAGGCCGGCCGGCTTGTTCAGCACATAGACTTTGTCGTCTTCATGCAGAAGCATGCGCGCAAGAAGCTCGGCATCGCCGGAATGTTTGAGGTCATTGCTGGCAATAGGACCGCTCTTCAGGGCCTTTGCGTCGACATCGAGCGGCGGCACTCGCACGGTCTGCCCCGGCTGCACGCGCGCATCCGTCTTGACGCGGCCACCATCGACCCGCACTTGGCCCGAGCGCATCAGCTTCTGCAATTGCCCGAAGCCGAGGCCCGGAAAATGCACCTTGAACCAGCGGTCGAGGCGCATGCCGGCCTCGTCAGGCTCGACCTTAATATGCTCAATCCCGGCCATTCTTCTTCTTTCAAACATCGCGGCATGTCCCGGAAAATGCCGAACGCTCGTCGGACGGGGTCATGCGAATTCAAACGACGGGACAATCAGCCCCGCGGCCGGAGATTTCCTAGCCTTTTGACGTGGCTTTAGAGCATTTCGAGGAAAAGTGGAAACCGGAATTATACGGCAGGATAATTTTCTGGCTCAGTTTCCCCTAGCCGAGACGACGGGCAGATTGACGTTGACCATACCAGCCTTGTCGAACATCAGCATCACGGGCACCGTGCCGCCCTGCTTGAAAGGCGCCTTAACCTGCTTGAACATCATGTGCATCGTGTTGGGCGCAAGCGTCACAGTGGCGCCGGCGGGAATGGCGACGCCGCCCTTGATTTCGCGCATCTTCATGATCTCGCCGTCCATCTTCATCTCATGCAGTTCCACCTTGCCGGCGGACGACGAGGTCACGGAGGTCAGCTTGTCATCGGTCTTGCCACTGTTGTGGATGGTGATGTAGCCGCCGCCGACGGGCTGGCCAGGAAGCATGGCGCGAACATAGCCGCCGCTGATATCGAGATCGCCAAGCTTGGCGACGGCAGAGCCTGAAGGTGCTGCGCCGGCATCCATATGCATTCCAGGCATAGACTTCATCGCGCCGCTGTCCTGCGCCATCGCCCCGCTTAGGGACAGTGAAAATGCGCCAATCGAAATCAGCAGTGCGGCGGCGTAGTTGCGGTTCATCTTCATCTCCTGCCCGGCTCCTCAATCGACCAGAAGGGATAACCTCTCCAGTCTCTATTGCAAAGGCCAGTAATCGTTGCCAAACGCAGGATTGATCGGCGCGACAAAAATTTGTTCAGCGGCGACATTTGCCCCTTGCCATCTCTGACCGGGACCGGATAATGGCAACTGACCTTGTTGGGAGAATCCGGCGCAAGCCGGTGCCGAAGGAGCAACCGCCCCGGAAACTCTCAGGCCAAAGGACCAGCAAGGGGCAGACGGAACTCTGGAGAGAAGCGCGCAAGCGTTCGCCGAAGGGATAACAATCTCAGGCAAACAGACAGAGGGGGCTCATCGTCAGGCGCGCTTGCGCCGAAATTGTGAGCTCTGCGCCTCGAAACGGCGCAAAACCCGGAGGCGTCATTTGGACGAGACCGCTGCCCTCAAGACAACACCACTTCACGCCCTGCATCTGTCGCTCGGTGCCCGCACGGTGCCGTTCGCCGGCTATGACATGCCCGTGCAATATGCGCCCGGCGTGCTGAAAGAACATCTTTGGACCAGATCTTCCGCCGGCCTGTTCGACGTGTCGCATATGGGTCAGGTGACAATCCGCGCCCGCTCCGGCAAATATGAGGATGCGGCACTGGCGCTCGAAAGCCTGGTGCCGGTCGATATTCTCGGGCTTGCCGAAAATCGCCAGCGCTACGGCTTCTTCACCGACGATAACGGCGGCATCCTCGACGATCTGATGATCGCCCATATGGACGACTATCTTTTCGTCGTCGTGAACGCCGCCTGCAAAGAGCAGGATTTCAAACATCTTCAAGATCATATAGGCGATAGCTGCGAAGTTACATTACTCGATCGCGCCCTCATCGCCCTGCAGGGACCACGCGCCGTCGACGTGCTTGCCGAGCTCTGGGCCGATATCGCCTACATGAAGTTCATGGATGTGCGCCATTGTCGCCTCCACGACGTTTCCTGCCTCGTGTCGCGCTCCGGCTATAGCGGCGAAGACGGCTTCGAAATCTCCGTACCGGCGGATAAGGCCGAAGATATCGCCAAGCGGCTGCTGGAGCACCCGGACGTCCAGCCCATCGGCCTTGGCGCCCGTGACTCGCTCCGCCTCGAGGCCGGCCTCTGCCTCTACGGCAACGACATCGACGAGACGACGACGCCGATCGAAGGCGCCCTTGAATGGGCGATCCAGAAGGCCCGCAAGACCGGCGGCGCACGCGCCGGCGGCTTTCCCGGCGCAAGCCGCATTCTTGCCGAACTCGATGGCGGTACCGCGCGCCGCCGCGTCGGCCTGAAGCCCGAGGGCAAGGCACCGGTGCGCGGTCACGCCAAGCTTTATGCCGATGCTGAAGGCAAGACGGAAATCGGCGAAGTCACCTCCGGCGGCTTCGGCCCGAGCGTCGAATCTCCCGTTGCCATGGGCTATGTGCCGACCGAATTCACCGCTCCCGGCACCATCGTTTACGCCGAAGTGCGCGGCAAATACCTGCCGGTCGCCGTCAGCGCCCTGCCTTTCATCAAACCCACCTACAAACGCTGAACGTCTTTTCCAGAGAGGATTATCCATGCTGAAATTCACCGAAGAACACGAGTGGCTGAAGGTCGAAGGCGATGTCGCAACGGTCGGCATCACCGCGCATGCGGCCGAGCAGCTCGGCGATCTCGTTTTTGTGGAATTGCCCGAAGTCGGCGCCAGCTTCTCCAAGGGTGACGACGCGGCAACCGTCGAATCCGTCAAGGCGGCATCGGAAGTCTATTGTCCGCTCGATGGAGAAATCACCGAAGTCAACGAAGCCATCACCGCCGATCCGGCCCTCGTCAATTCCGACCCGATGGGTGCCGGCTGGTTCTTCAAGCTCAAGCTGAAGAATATGAGCGATGTCGATGGTCTTCTTGATGAATCCGGTTACAAGGAGCTGATCGGATAATGACGACGCCTACGGAATTCACATTCACCGACTACCAGCCATACGATTTCGCCAATCGTCGCCATATCGGCCCGTCTCCCTCCGAGATGACCGATATGCTTCGCGTCATCGGCTACAACAGCCTCGACGGCTTGATCGATGCGACGCTGCCGCCGGCGATCCGCCAGAAGACGCCGCTCGCCTGGGGCGCGCCGATGACGGAGCGCGAGGCGCTCGACAGGCTGCGCGAGACCGCCAATAAGAACAAGGTCTTGGTTTCGCTCATCGGCCAGGGCTATTACGGCACGATCACGCCGCCGGTCATCCAGCGCAATATCCTGGAAAACCCGGCCTGGTACACGGCCTATACGCCGTACCAGCCCGAGATCAGCCAGGGCCGCCTCGAGGCTCTGCTGAACTACCAGACGATGATCAGCGACCTCACGGGTCTCGACGTCGCCAATGCATCCCTGCTCGACGAAGCGACCGCCGCTGCCGAAGGCATGGCGATGGCGGAACGCGTCGCGAAATCGAAGGCAAAAGCCTTCTTCGTCGATGCCGAATGCCACCCGCAGACCATCGCGCTGATCAGGACGCGCGCCGAGCCGCTCGGCTGGACCGTCATCGTCGGCAATCCGTTTACGGATCTCGATCCGGTCGACGTCTTCGGCGCGATCTTCCAGTATCCGGGCACGCATGGTCACATCAACGATTTCACCGGTCTGATCGCACGCCTGCACCAGACTGGTGCAATCGCCATCGTGGCGGCCGACCTCCTCTCCCTGACGCTGCTGAAATCTCCCGGCGAAATGGGCGCGGATATTGCCATCGGCTCCTCGCAGCGCTTCGGCGTTCCTGTCGGCTATGGTGGTCCGCATGCCGCCTATATGGCGGTCAAGGACGACTACAAGCGCTCCATGCCGGGCCGTCTCGTCGGCGTTTCGGTCGATGCGCGCGGCAATCGCGCCTATCGCCTGTCGCTGCAGACGCGCGAACAGCACATTCGCCGCGAAAAGGCGACGTCGAATATCTGCACCGCCCAGGTCCTGCTTGCCGTTATGGCTTCCATGTATGCAGTCTTCCACGGCCCGCAGGGCCTGAAGGCGATCGCCCAGCAGGTCCACCAAAAGGCCGTCCTGATGGCCAAGGGGTTGGAAAAGCTCGGCTATACCATCGAGCCGGAAAACTTCTTCGACACCATCACCGTCGAGGTCGGTCACATGCAGGGTCTCATCCTGCGCGCGGCCGTGGCCGAAGGCGTGAACCTGCGCAAGGTCGGCGAGACGAAGATCGGCATGAGCCTGGACGAGCGCACCCGCCCGGCAACGGTAGAAGCCGTCTGGCGCGCCTTCGGCGGCGATTTCCGCATTGCCGATTTCGAGCCATCCTATCGCCTGCCGAAGGGCCTGCTGCGCACCAGCGAATACCTGTCGCATCCGATCTTCCACATGAACCGCGCCGAAAGCGAGATGACGCGTTACATCCGTCGTCTCTCCGACCGCGACCTGGCGCTCGACCGTTCGATGATCCCGCTCGGCTCCTGCACCATGAAGCTCAATGCGACGGCGGAAATGCTGCCGATCACATGGCCTGAGTTTTCGGATATCCATCCTTTCGTGCCGGCCGACCAGGCGCTCGGCTACCGCGAAATGATCGATGATCTGACGGACAAGCTCTGCGCCATTACCGGCTACGACGCCTTCTCCATGCAGCCGAACTCCGGCGCGCAGGGCGAATATGCCGGCCTCCTGACCATCCGCAACTACCACATAGCCAACGGTCAGGGTCATCGCGACATCTGCCTCATCCCGACCTCCGCGCACGGCACCAACCCAGCTTCGGCGCAGATGGCGGGCATGAAGGTCGTGGTCGTCAAGGTCAGCGACGACGGCGATATCGACATGGCCGATTTCCGCGCCAAGACCGAGCAATATGCCGACAACCTCTCCTGCTGCATGATCACCTATCCTTCGACGCACGGCGTCTTCGAGGAGACGGTGAAGGAGATCTGCGATCTCGTGCACAAGCATGGTGGTCAGGTCTACCTCGATGGCGCCAACATGAACGCCATGGTCGGCCTCTCGCGTCCGGGCGATATCGGCTCCGATGTCAGCCACCTGAACCTGCACAAGACCTTCTGCATTCCGCATGGCGGCGGCGGCCCCGGCATGGGCCCGATCGGCGTCAAGGCTCATCTGGCATCCCACCTGCCCGGTCATCCGGAAACGGACGGCCGCAACGGTGCGGTCTCGGCGGCAGCCTTCGGTTCGGCCTCCATCCTGCCGATCTCCTGGAGCTACTGCCTGATGATGGGTGGCGAAGGCCTGACGCAGGCGACTAAGGTGGCGATCCTCAACGCCAACTATATCGCTGCCCGGCTCAAGGGCGCCTATGACGTCCTCTATAAGTCGAAGGCAGGACGTGTCGCGCATGAATGCATCATCGACACGCGTCCGCTGGTCGCAAGCGCCGGCGTGACGGTTGACGATGTCGCCAAGCGCCTCATCGATTGCGGCTTTCACGCGCCGACCATGAGCTGGCCGGTTGCCGGCACGCTGATGATCGAACCGACCGAATCGGAAACGAAGGCCGAGATCGACCGCTTCTGCGAGGCGATGCTGGCGATCCGCGAGGAAGCCCGCGCCATCGAAGGCGGTCGCATGGACAAGACCGACAATCCGCTGAAGAACGCTCCGCACACGGTGGAAGACCTCGTCGGCGAATGGGATCGCCCCTATTCGCGTGAACAGGCCTGCTTCCCGCCCGGCGCCTTCCGCGTGGACAAATACTGGTCCCCGGTCAATCGCATCGACAATGTCTATGGCGACCGCAACCTGATCTGCACCTGCCCGCCGCTGGAATCCTACGCCGAGGCAGCCGAGTAGAATTTTTGAAAAAAAGTGAAGCGGTTCAGTCGCTTCGCCGGAAACAGACATAAATCTATTGTGAAACTTGTCTATGAAAACGCCGCGTGTCCGAACGGATGCGCGGCGTTTTTTATGACGCGGCAATGGCGCCTTGGAATTCAGATTTATGCCGGAACAACCGGAATTTCATTTCGTCGCCGGGGGGCGAGCGGAGGCTTGCTTGCGGATGCGATCACGCTGCAACGCCCGCGTAAGGCTGCTTGCCCTGCCCCGATTCTGGTCGGCTTCCCCAATGGGGGCACCATGGCCGCATCGGCTCCGCGGCGGGAATCATCCGCGATTGGCTTGTACGGAAAGGCATATGACATGAATCAGGAGATTTTCTTGGACGCGGACAATCCCGACGGCTACATCGCGGCGGCCTTTGCAACGGACGATCCGTCCTCTATCGCCAGAGCATTGGGCGAAGTCGCCCGCACGCGCAACATGAGCAAGCTCGCCAAGGATGTCGGTATGAACCGATCCGCACTCTACCGGGCTTTGAGCGGTGACGGAAATCCGGAATTCGCGACGATCCTGAAAGTCGTCAAGGCGTTGGGCCTCAAGCTGACACCGGTGCCGGCGGCAAACTACCAGATCACTTTGGACAATTCGGAAAGAACTGTGTTGCCGTAGTCCGAGTCCTTCATGCTGAATTCCGCCTCGCCGGAGACCAGATTGAAATTGAAATAGACCTCGGCTGACTCTTCGCCGAGGAAGAGTTTGGTGGCATACCAATCTCCTGGCCTGCCACCGAAGCCGCCGTCGGGAAGACGTGTGGTCGCAGCTCCGAGAAATGCTATGCCGAACGGCAGAGTTTCAAGCTTGGCGTCTGACGAGCTGGGCGCATTTGCTGCCAATGCTTTGGCCAATTGCTCGAAGAATCGCGCCGGCCGAGAACCGTTAACGTGGCGGAATTCGCCACGCAAGAAACTGATTGGTCCTCCTGTCTCAGCACTTCCCTCCGAGGCGCCGTCCTTTTCACGCGGCCCCTGAATTTCGATGATGAACTTGGTCTGGTCTTCGCCTTCACCAAAGCTGGCCATCAAGGCGAGCATTTCCGGATCCGAGCCGGGGGGCCGCAGAGCAATCGTGAAGGGAAGAGGTCCGGGAAAATCACTATCGGGCGGGAGTGGCACCTCGGCACGGTTCTGTGCCGACAGCAATGCCCCGACTGGCAGAATCAGTATGGAGCGCCGTGTGATTTTCCACATTTTGAGATAACAAACACTGTCGGTCCGTTAGATGGCCTGCGCGGCCTGGCGTTGCGCGGCAAGCGCAGCGAGATCGGCAGGCTTCAATTCGACGGATTCACCGCAGCCGCAGGCCGATGTCTGGTTCGGATTGGTAAAGATGAAGCCCGAGCGCAGCGTGGTGACTTCGAAATCCATTTCCGTGCCGAGCAGATAAAGCACGGCCGACGGCTCGACCCAGACCTTGGCACCATCGCGCTCGATCAGGTCGTCCTTCGCATTCGGCTCGGTCACCAGGTCGATCGTATATTCCATGCCGGCACAGCCGCCCTTCTTGATGCCGACGCGAACGCCCTTGGCATCGGGGCCAGAATTCTCGACGATCGCCTTGACGCGGGCTGCCGCCGCATCCGTCATGCTCATGACTGCAAAGCCCATGGGCTCATTCTCCTTCCGCAACCGGGGTCAAGATCCGGCGCTTCGAGTCTTAATGTAAAGCCGGCGGCTTAAAGCTTCAATACCAGCCGACGGCAACCTGCGCTTCTTCCGACATGCGATCCGGCGTCCAGGGCGGATCGAAGGTCATGCTGACCTCGACGCCGGAAACGCCTTCGACGGCGCCGACGGCATTTTCGACCCAGCCCGGCATTTCGCCGGCAACCGGGCAACCGGGCGCGGTCAGCGTCATGACGATCTTCACCATGCGGTCGTCTTCGATATCGATCTTGTAGATTAGGCCGAGTTCGAAGATATCGGCTGGAATTTCCGGGTCATAGACCGTTTTCAGCGCGGAGATGATGTCGTCGCTGAGGCGTGCCAGCTCATCCTCGGGGATGCTGGAATGCACGATCCCTTCGCGCACATCGATCTTCTGTTCGCTTTCGTCGAGTGACATTGCTTGCCTCCTTAGGCAAAGAATTTCCGCGCATATTCCAATGCATCCGCCAAAGCATCCACCTCGGCGCGCGTATTGTACATGCCGAACGATGCACGGCATGTGGAGGTGACGCCGAAGCGTTTCAAGAGTGGCTGGGCGCAATGGGTGCCGGCACGAACGGCGACACCCTGCCGGTCGATCACCATCGAAACGTCGTGAGAGTGAATTCCCGCAAGCTCGAAGGAGAAGATTCCGCCCTTGCCGGGCGCCGTGCCGATCATGCGCAGCGAATTGATCTCCCGCAGCCGCTCGGCCGCATAGGCGGCAAGATCGGCCTCGTGGCGTGCGATCGCTTCCCGGCCGATGCTGTCCATGTAATCAAGCGCATAGCCAAGGCCGATCGCCTGGACGATCGGTGGTGTTCCCGCTTCAAAGCGATGCGGCGGCTCGTTATAAGTCACGTTTTCCTCGGTGACGTCGAAGATCATCTCGCCGCCGCCCTGGAACGGCCGCATCTCGGCAAGCCGCTCCTTCTTGCCGTAGAGCACGCCGATACCCGATGGACCGTAAAGCTTATGACCGGTCATGACGTACCAGTCGCAATCGATATCCTGCACGTCGACGGGCATATGCACCGCCCCCTGCGAGCCGTCGATCAGGACGGGAATGCCACGCTCATGCGCGATCCGGCACACTTCCTTCACCGGAACGACGGTTCCGAGCGCATTCGACATATGGGTAATGGCGACGAGCTTGGTGCGCTCCGTCAGGCTCTTCTCGAAATCTCCGATATGGAACGCACCCTCGTCGTCGACCGGCACCCAGACGAGCTTCGCACCCTGCCGTTCCCGGATGAAATGCCAGGGAACGATATTGGAGTGGTGCTCCATGATCGAGACGACGATCTCGTCGCCCTCACCGATTTTCGGCATGCCCCAGCCGTAGGCGACCGTGTTGATCGCTTCCGTCGAGTTCTTGGTAAAGACGATATCGTCCACCGATGGCGCATTCAGGAAGCGGCGCACCTTTTCGCGCGCTGCTTCATAGGCTTCCGTCGCGGCGTTGGACAGGAAATGCAGGCCACGATGCACATTGGCATATTCGTTCGAATAGGCATGCGAGATGGCATCGATGACGACCTGCGGCTTCTGCGCCGACGCGCCATTGTCGAGATAGACCAGCGGCTTGCCGTGCACCGTCTTCGCCAGGATCGGGAAATCCCGGCGAATCGCTTCGACGTCATAGGCCGTTGCCGGCACGATCTTGTCCACGAGCTTTGCCTCCAATCAGGCGTGCTTTTCCAGCCAGGCGGAAATAACGCCTTCCAGCGCCTCTACCAGGGCTTCGTCTTCCAGTTCCTCGACGATCTCGGCCACGAAGGCGTTGACCAGCATGGCCCGCGCCTTGTTCTTCGGGATGCCGCGCGCCATCATGTAGAAGAGATGGTTCTCGTCGATATCGGCAACCGTTGCGCCATGGCCGCACTGGACGTCGTCGGCGAAGATTTCGAGCTCCGGCTTGACGGAGAATTCGGCATCATCAGACATCAGCAACGTATTGCAAGCCATGCGTGCGTCGGTCTTCTGTGCATCGGGCGCAACTCGGATCATGCCCTGGAACACGCCGCGGGCGCGGTCGAACACCACGTTGCGGACGATCTCGGTCGATCCGGTATGCGGAACGTCATGGCCGAGCACCAGCGTCACGTCGGTATGGGTGTCGCCGCCCAAGAGGTTGATGCCGCGAATCGTCAGATCGGAGCCCTCGCCCGTCACCTTCACATGCAGCTCCTGGCGCACCAGCTTGCCGCCGGCATTGATAACGAAGAGCTTCAGCTTCGCATCGGCACCGAGATCGACGCGGATCTGACCGAGATGCGTGTCCTCGGACCCCTGCTCCTGCAGGATGATCCAGATCACTTCCGCACCCTTGCCGATCTTGATTTCGCTCACCGACGAAACGAGAGCGGCAGCGCCTTCGACCGCCTGATGGCGTTCAATGACCGTTGCCTTGACCTCGGCTCCGAAGGAAACCGGCAAGCGGCTGTGGATCTGCCCGCCGGCATGCACGAACTGCACTTCCAGCGGCGCTTCGAGTTCGGTGCCATCAGGAAAAACGATGACGTAGCCGTCGCGCACAAAGCTCGCATTGATGCGCCCGATAGCGTCATCCTTGTCGAGCGCTTCAAGCCCGGCGGCGGCCGTGCCATTGATCAGGCTGTCGGCATAGCGTCCGACCGTCAGGTTCTTGACGGCAGCCTTTTCGTTCGCCCTGCCCTGGAGGACGGCAAGAACCGGAGATCCGTCGACCGTCGGCGGCAACGCCTCCACGAGACCCTTGCCGATATCGCTCGGAACCAGGCGCAGCAGGTTCTTGAAATCGGTGTAATGCCAGGCCTCGACACGGCGTGTCGGCAGGCCCGCGGTCTTTAGCTCGTCCAGCAGGCGATCGCGAACGGCAAAAACTTCGCCGTCACCGGGCAGATCGCCCATCTGGTCGTTATACGCCTCGATCAGCGCCGTCTCCGCGGCGGTGAGGCGGTTCGTCGTCTGAATGTTCATCGACGTGTCCTTTCCGCCTCGATCAGGCTGCAGCTCCGATGATGTCGGCATAGCCGTTGGCTTCGAGCTCATGCGCCAGCGTCTTGTCGCCGGATTTGATCACTTGGCCCTTGTAGAGAACGTGAACGGTATCCGGAACGATGTAGTCGAGCAGGCGCTGATAGTGGGTGATGACGATCACGGCGCGATCAGGCGAACGCAGCGCGTTGACGCCGTCGGCAACGATCTTCAGCGCGTCGATGTCGAGGCCGGAGTCGGTTTCGTCAAGCACGCAAAGCTTCGGCTCCAGCAGCGCCATCTGCAGGATTTCGGCGCGCTTCTTCTCGCCGCCGGAGAAGCCGACGTTCAGCGGCCGCTTCAGCATGTCCATGTTGATCTGCAGCTTGCCGGCAGCATCCTTGACGCGGCGGATGAAATCCGGCGTCGTCAGCTCGTCTTCGCCGCGCGCCTTGCGCTGCTCGTTCAGAGCCACTTTCAGGAACTGCATGGTGGCAACGCCGGGGATTTCGACCGGGTACTGGAAGGCAAGGAAGATGCCCTTGGACGCACGCTCGGCAGCGTCGAGCTCCAGAATGCTCTCGCCGTTGTAGAGAATGTCGCCCTCGGTGACTTCATAGTCGCTACGGCCGGCGAGAATATAGGACAGCGTCGACTTGCCGGAGCCGTTCGGCCCCATGATGGCGGCAACTTCGCCCGCCTTCACGGTCAGGTTCAGGCCACGGATGATCTCGGTGCCGTCTTCGGCGATGCGGGCATGCAGGTTCTTGATTTCAAGCATTTTGGAATCCTATCGCAGGAATGAGTGTGCGGCGCGCGTGGCGCGCCAAAGCTAATTCTGGTTCGTGGACGTCAGCCGACGCTGCCCTCAAGCGAGATGCCGATCAGCTTCTGCGCTTCGACGGCAAATTCCATCGGCAGCTCCTGCAGGACTTCCTTGACGAAGCCGTTGACGATCAACGCGATCGCCGCTTCGGTCGGGATACCGCGCTGCAGGCAGTAGAACAGCTGGTCTTCGGAAATCTTCGACGTCGTGGCTTCATGTTCGAACTGCGCCGTCGAGTTCTTCGCCTCGATGTAGGGCACCGTATGAGCGCCGCACTTGTCACCGATCAGCAGCGAGTCGCACTGCGTGAAGTTACGCGCGTTCGACGCTTTGCGGTGAGCTGAAACCTGGCCGCGATAGGTGTTCTGCGAGACGCCGGCGGCGATGCCCTTCGAGACGATGCGGCTCGACGTGTTCTTGCCGAGATGGATCATCTTGGTGCCGCTGTCGACCTGCTGATGGCCGTTCGAAACGGCGATCGAGTAGAACTCGCCGCGGCTGTCGTCGCCGCGCAGGATGCAGGACGGATACTTCCAGGTGATCGCCGAGCCGGTCTCGACCTGCGTCCAGGAGATCTTCGAGCGATGGCCGCGGCAATCGCCACGCTTGGTGACGAAGTTGTAGATGCCGCCCTTGCCGTGCTTGTCGCCCGGATACCAGTTCTGGACCGTCGAATACTTGATCTCGGCATCATCGAGCGCAACCAGCTCGACGACGGCTGCGTGCAGCTGGTTTTCGTCGCGCTGCGGCGCCGTGCAGCCTTCGAGATAGGAGACATAGGCTCCCTCTTCGGCGATGATCAGCGTGCGCTCGAACTGGCCGGTATTCTTCTCGTTGATGCGGAAATAGGTCGACAGTTCCATCGGGCAACGAACGCCCTTCGGCACGAAGACGAACGAACCGTCGGTGAAGACGGCCGAATTCAGCGTCGCATAGAAATTGTCCGTCGTCGGCACCACGGAGCCGAGATACTTGCGCACCAGCTCAGGATGCTCGCGGATGGCTTCCGAGATCGACATGAAGATCACGCCGGCCTTCTTCAGCTCTTCCTTGAAGGTCGTGACCACCGAAACGGAATCGAACACAGCGTCGACGGCGATCCTCGGCTTCTCGACGCCAGCAAGAATCTCCTGCTCGCGCAGGGGAATGCCGAGCTTTTCGTAGGTCTTCAGGAGTTCCGGATCGACTTCGTCGAGCGACTTCGGACCGGCGAACTTCTTCGGCGCGGCGTAGTAGTAGATGTCGTTGAAGTCGATCTTCGGATAATCGACGCGCGCCCATGTGGGCTCTTCCAGCGTCAGCCAGCGGCGATAGGCCTCCAGACGCCATTCCAGCATCCATTCCGGCTCTTGCTTCTTGGCGGAAATAAAACGGACAATATCCTCGGATAGACCCTTGGGAGCCTTGTCCATTTCGATGATGGTCTCAAAACCGTACTTGTACTGGTCCACGTCAATCAGGCGAACCTGATCGACCGTTTCCTGGACTGCAGGCATTTCGTTCTCCAATCTCGCCGGATCCAAGGTCCGGCAGCTTGTCAACGTTGCGGCAGACTTATGTCTACCCCCTATGTAGTCGGCCAAAAGGGACTTTTCATCCCGCTTGGCAAGCGGAAATTTCGGTTTCCGCAAATTTGTGGCCGTCAGGCCGCCGCACCCGTCAGCTTGCGCCTTCCCACGATGCGGGCAAACGCGGCAATTGCGCGATCAATATCCGCCTCGGTTGTGGTTTGCCCCAGCGAAATGCGGAGCGCCCCGAGCTTGGGATCGCATCCCATCGCCACGAGCACGTGGCTCTCGCCGACCTTGCCGGATGAGCAAGCGGAACCGGCTGATATGGCGACACCCTCGAGATCGAAGGCGATCTGCCCGGTTTCGGATTTCAGGCCCGGCAGGGTGAAAAAACTGGTATTCGGAACGCGCGCGCCCAGTTCCCCATGAATAATAATATCGGGCGCGTTTTGCCGCATGCCCTCTTCCAGCTGGCTCCGCAATTGAGCGATTGCGGCATTCCGGCCCTCAAACTCATCGAGCGCCGCAGCGGCTGCCGCGCCGAATCCGATGATGGCGAGCGTATTTTCCGTGCCGGAGCGATGGCCCTTTTCCTGCCCACCGCCATGGATCAGCGGCTTCGGCATGAGCACCTCGCCGCGCGAGACAAGGGCGCCGGCACCCTTCGGGCCGCCGATCTTGTGCGAGGATACGATGAGAAAATCCGCACCGATCGCATGGATATCGAGCGGAACGCGGCCGGCTGCCTGAACCGCATCCACGACAAACAGCCCGCCAGCGGCTTGAACAAGCTTTGCCGCTTCAACGACAGGCTGGAGAATTCCGGTCTCGTTATTGGCGAGCATGATCGCCACCATCGGCAGACCGGTCGTCTTGTCATGGGCTGATAGCATCGCCTCCAGCGCCGCAAGATCGACCGTACCATCCGCTGTCACCGGGATCTCGCTGACATTATCCTTGGCAAATCGTCCGCCTTCGCGCACGGCCGGATGCTCGACGGCGGATATGTAAAGACGGCTGATCGCAAGCGGCGTCCGCCCCATGCGGAATTCCGGCGTCAGCACCATATTGATCGCCTCGGTGGCGCCGCTGGTGAAAACGATATGCGCGGATTCGGCGCCCGTCAGGCTTGCAACTTGCCTCCGGGCGGCCTCGACAGCAGCCCGCGCCGCCCTACCTTCGCCGTGAACGGAATTGGGGTTGCCTTGAATATCCATTGCACGCAACATCGCATCGCGCGCCGCCGGATGAAGCGGCGCGGTAGCATTCCAGTCGAGATAGAGGCGTGTTGCCGCCATAATCGTCTTCCTGCGCGACTTTGCTTTGCTGCGGCCGGCTCATTTTCCTTGAAATTTCAGCCAGGCATGCCTTATGACACGTTCCACAAACCGTTGCACAAACAACGCGCGGAACACCGCATCAAGTTTCGAATTGTTCTAAACTGCGTTCTAGAAAATATGAGCGCATTCGTCAAGTCAACTTGCTGCGTGCCGTTAGGTTTGAACGCAGAAAAAGAAGAGCCGGAGTATCGATGCCCGAAGTAATTTTCAACGGCCCCGCGGGTCGCCTTGAAGGCCGCTATCAGCCCTCCAAGGAAAAAAGCGCCCCGATCGCCATTATCCTTCATCCGCACCCGCAGTTCGGCGGCACGATGAACAACCAAGTGGTCTACCAGCTCTTCTATATGTTCCAGAAGCGGGGCTTTACGACGCTCCGTTTCAATTTCCGCGGTATCGGCCGCAGCCAGGGCGAATTCGATCACGGCGCCGGCGAGCTTTCCGATGCGGCCTCGGCACTCGACTGGGTACAGAGCCTTCATCCAGACTCCAAGAGCTGCTGGGTTGCCGGCTATTCCTTCGGCGCCTGGATCGGCATGCAGCTGCTGATGCGTCGCCCCGAGATCGAAGGTTTCATGTCGATCGCGCCGCAGCCGAACATCTATGACTTCTCCTTCCTGGCACCCTGCCCGTCGTCCGGCCTGATCATCAATGGCGACGCCGACAAGGTTGCTCCGGAAAAGGACGTCAACGGCCTCGTCGAGAAGCTGAAGACGCAAAAGGGCATCCTGATCACGCACAAGATCGTGCCGGGCGCAAACCACTTCTTCAACGGCCAGGTCGAAACGCTGCTCGGCGAATGCGAGGACTATCTCGATCGCCGCCTAAACGGCGAACTGGTGCCGGAACCGGCCGCCAAGCGCATCCGCTAAGAAAAGCGGCCATTACCGGGCCATTCTGAAAGTTGGGCACAGGACCCCGTCGATCGTCATCGGCGGGTGATCCTGCATGCCGATCTTCCGCAAGACCCGTTGCGACGCAGCGTTTTGCGGATGGGTAAACGCGATGAATTGCCTGGCAAGACCACGCGCGAAGAACCATTGCGCCAGCGCGCCGGCGATCTCGGTCGCATAGCCGTTGCCCCAGCCATCCTTCTGAATGGAATAGCCGAGCTCGAACTCGCCCCGACCGCTTTCCTGATGAAAGCGCGAGAAGCCGGCACGGCCGATAAAGCGGCCGTCGTCGCGTCGCAGCATCTTGTATTTCGTCGTGCCATCGCGCGCCTGTTCGCCGAACCAGCTTTTCAGTCGCTCTTCGGCCTTCTCCAGCGTCCACGGCGCAGCTCCCGAAAGATAGCGCGTCGTCTCAATCGTCGAATGAAGCTGCCGAATCATCTCCGCATCGCCCTTGTCCCACATCGTCAGAACAAGGCGTGGGGTTTCGAGTATGACGACATCGCTCATCTGTCTGCCTTTTCCCGATTGCGATGAAACTGCGGCCCATGTTCAACCATGATGAGGTCCATACGGCAAGCCGCCAAACGCATAGGGCGCTCCGGCACTAAGGATGGGCTGAAGCTCAAAGGCCAAGGGCCGCATACGCGGCCCTCGGATCATCCGTTGAAATCGCGGATCAGTGACATGCAGGCAGGCCCGGAGCGCCGCACTTCTTCTTTTCCGGAGGCTTCTGCGGCGGAGGCGGAGGTAGTCTTTTCGCCTGCTGCTGCACGATCTTCGGCTGCGGTTGCGGCCTCGGTTGAGCCTGCGGCTTGGGCTCGGGCGCCCTCGTCTGGGCAGCGACATGAGGCACCGGCCTGGGTGGCGCGGCGGCGCCGTGAGGTTGGCTATTGACCCGAGGTTGGTTGTTGGTGACCGCCTTGGGCTTCGCCGGCGCCCTAGCGACCACGGCTGGCGCAGCCGGACTATGGGCGTTGGGCTTCGGTGCAGCGGCAACCGGATTCGGTTTGCCGCCCGGCGCTGCTTGCGGTGCCGGGGTCTTGGCAATCTGGTTTTGCCCCTTCACGGCAGGCGCATTGCCAACGCCCGGTAGTGGTTGCGCCTTGGCGCCGGGAAGCGCATGTGCGTGCGCGTTCGGTACAGGCTGAGGCTGTTGAGCCTGTTTCGCTTGAGCTGCACCAGGATTGACCGGCAGCTTGCCCGTGGCTGGCAAAGGTTGACCGTTGGCACCGGGAAGTGCGTGCGCGTTGGCATTTGTGCCTTGCCGGTTAGGTTGAGTGGCGACAGCCGGATTATGCACTGCATTCGGTGCGGCTCGCGGCGGTTGCCCCTGCTTCGTCTGAGCCGTTCCCGGATTAACGGGCAGCTTGCCGCCGGCCGGCAGCGGCTGGGCCGAAGGCGCGACCGCCGGAGCAGCTTCAGGCGCCGCCTTGGCCGCTGCTGCCGGATTCTGTTTTTGTAGAACCGCCGCCTTCTTCTGCACCGACGACGGCAGGGCAACATGCAACGCGGCGGCACCCGCTCCGGCAACGACGGCGGCGCCGGCAAGCTTCTGGCCCGTCGTCAGCCCGGGTGCGGCAGGTGCCGCACCATTTTCGTTGAGGACAGTATTGTTGTTGATGACCGTCGTGTTGTTCACGACCGTGTTGTGGATATTGTTGAAGATGATGTTGTTTTCGGGCGGCGCGATATCGCGCGGCGGCTCGACCCATCGCGGGACCGGAACGAAGACCGGCGCCGGCAGCACATAGACATCGACCGAAGGCTGCGGCGCCGCCAGCACGACGAAATCCGGCGGCGGTGGCGCCAGGAAGACGACGGGCGGCGGCGGAGCATAGCCAAAGTCGGCATCGTCGAAATAAAGCACGGGCCGGTCGACATAGACCACTTCCGGCGGTGGCGGCGGCGGAACGTCATACTCGATGACGGTGAAGGATGGCGGCGGTTCGATTGCGGCCTCGAAATGCTCCAGACGGCGGCGGGCATCCCAGACATGCGGACCGCGCGGATACCGTCTCAGATAGGACCAATAGGCCTCCGGCGTGTCCGCAACCCAGGTTTCGCGCCAGGTGATCGCCTCGCGGCGGGCGGCAATGATGGCGCGTACGCGTCTCGCCATGGAGTCGTTCGGATAGGCTGCGAGGAAATCCTCATAGCCCTGCAGCGTGTCGCGATCGAGCGCGGCGAAATAGGCATCCCGCTCGTCGAAATCACGGATCGCCTTTGTGCGGATTGCAGCATTGTCGTAGCCGGAAGCCTGAGGGGCAGGCGCATCGGGACCGCGATCGAAGAAGGTGAAGGCGTTCTTGAATTTCGAGGCATCCCAGGAGATCTGCGCACCCTTGGTCAGATCGCCGACACGCAGGCGCGTGCGGTCGAACACATCGCCGAGCGGCAAACCGCCGACGCGGATCATTTCCGCCAGCGCATGCGCATAGGAACCATAGGAACCGGCCTCCTGCGGCGCCACAGTGCCGGGCGCCGCATTGAAGGCGATCAGCTGGTTGGCGTCCGGATCGACCAGCGCCAGGCCACCGGCCAACGGCTGATTGGACTGCACGAACGGATTGGCTCTCGCCGCGTCGAGCACGACGATGCTGCCGCGATTGTTGATGGCCGCCAGCGATTTGGTGAAATCGGTCATCCGCAGGGCCTCGACCGGCACATCCGTGGCATTGGCGATTTGAGCATCCACGGGCACGAAATAATTATCGCCCTGATATTGCACGCCGTAGCCCGCCAGATAGACGAAAACGACGGTGTTGGGGCCTGACGCATTCGCTTTGGTCAGAAAATCCCTCATCGCATCGCGCAAGCCGTTCTGGTCGAGGTCGCGCGCGCCGATCACATCGAAACCGGCCGCCTGCAGCGTCTGCGCGATCAGGCCGGCATCATTGGCCGGTGTCGGGAGCGCGCCCGCCTTGTAGGCAGCATTGCCCACCACGAAAGCTATTCTCTTTTCGGGGGAACCTTGTGCTTCGGCCGGGCTCGCCGCAGCAATACCGGCCAAAACCAACATCATGGCAAAGAATGCCCAGATCGTCTTTTTGGATGACAATCCCATCATCGAGAGTAGAGGTGACATACCGGCTTCTTTCGCGAAACATGTGCACACGGGATCAATCAGAAATGACTAGGATTTGATTTGGGCGGATAGGCGGCATATTCCCGGCGGCTTGGCGGCGATGTCACGATCTATTCACGTTTAGATGCGCTCGTTTACAAATCCCGCCTCAATCGAAACTTGCCATCCGCGCCCACCAAAATGATGACGCGCCGGCAAATCGGTGCTAAACGCGCCTCCGCGATATTTAACAACAGCGACTTCGCCGCATCCTTCATCGATGCGGCCTCGAGAGACCAAGATCATGGCTGAATTCAAATCCGATTTCCTGCGCACTCTGCACGAGCGCGGCTTCATTCATCAGATTTCCGATGAAGCCGGCCTCGACGACCTTTTCGCCAAGGAAACGGTAACAGCCTATATCGGCTTCGATCCGACGGCATCGAGCCTGCATGCGGGCTCGCTGATCCAGATCATGATGCTGCACTGGATGCAGGCGACCGGTCACCGGCCCATCTCGCTGATGGGCGGCGGCACCGGCATGGTCGGCGATCCTTCGTTCAAGGACGAAGCCCGCCAGCTGATGACGATCGATACGATCGAGGGCAACATCGCTTCGATCAAGCGCTGCTTCTCGAACTACCTCACCTATGGCGATGGCCCGAAGGAGGCGTTGATGATCAACAACGCCGAGTGGCTGCGCTCGCTCAACTACCTGGAATTCCTGCGCGACGTCGGCCGCCACTTCTCGGTCAACCGCATGCTGTCGTTCGACAGCGTCAAGACGCGTCTGGATCGCGAGCAATCGCTGTCGTTCCTCGAATTCAACTACATGATCCTGCAGGCCTACGACTTCGTCGAACTGGCCAAGCGCTATGATTGCCGCCTGCAGATGGGCGGCTCGGATCAGTGGGGCAATATCGTCAACGGCATCGACCTCGGTCACCGCATGGGGACGAAGCAGCTCTTCGCGCTGACCTCGCCGCTGCTGACGACGGCATCCGGCGCCAAGATGGGCAAGTCCGCCACCGGCGCAGTCTGGTTGAATGCCGATCTGCTTTCGGCCTACGACTTCTGGCAATACTGGCGCAACACCGAGGACGCCGACGTCTCGCGCTTCCTGAAGCTCTACACGACGCTGCCTATGGACGAGATCGCCCGTCTCTCCGCCCTTGCCGGTTCGGAGATCAACGAGGTCAAGAAAATCCTTGCGACGGAAGTGACCGCGATCCTGCATGGCCGCGCGGCGGCCGAACAGGCAGCCGAAACGGCGCGCAAGACCTTCGAGGAAGGCGGTCTGTCCGAAAACCTGCCGACGATCGATGTTCCCGCTTCCGAGCTTGAAGCCGGCATCGGGCTTCTCTCGCTGATCGTGCGTGCCGGCCTTGCCGCTTCCAACGGCGAGGCTCGCCGCCACGTTCAGGGGGGCGCGGTTCGTATCAACGACGAAGCCGTCAGCGACGAACGCAAGATCATCGGCGGCGGCGAGATGACGGCCGACGGCATCATCAAGCTATCGCTTGGCAAGAAGAAGCACATCCTGATCCGCCCGGCCGCCTGAGTGGTCGACCCGCTTCTGAATAAACAAAGCCGGCGTCCCCTCGCCGGCTTTTTTCTATTTTTGCACGCACGGCGCTATCAATCGGATGGCGTCATCGGAACTAATTTAATTCCTCCAATGTCGGATCGAGGAATGCTCGTTCGTCCTCTTTTATGAATCCTAACGTAGGAGGAGGTGGACCATGGATGAATTGCCGGTCATCAAGACGAGGCGCAAAGGCCGAAGTCTCACGCAGAGCATGCTGATTCCAAGCGAGGAAATGGTCGCCCATGCGCTTTGGGCGGCGCCCGCGGGTCGAGTATCGGATCTGGGCGGACTGCGGCAGTCGCTTGCCAAACAATATGGTGCCGACGCCTGTTGCCCTGTCACCGTTCAGCGACACTTGGTGCGGATCAGCGAAGCCGGCAACGCTCCGTTCTGGCGCGTAGTGAATCCCGATCGACCATTCGCCCGGCGCATGAGCGGCGGACCGGAACGCATACGCCAGCAATTGGCGGCGGAAGAATGATGTTTTGAGCAAATCGCTCGTGACAGGACGCCGGGCGCCGGCCACTATCGCGTCAGAACTCGAAAATCTGCCTGAAAACACCCGGCGCGATGATCGACAGCGGGTTGATCTGGAGGTTCGATTTTTCCAGCGTGCCGGTCAGCCTGAAGGTGATGCCGATGAGACCGCGGTCACTGCCGTTGCCGAGGATGAAGCCGACGATCGGGACCTCCGCAAACAGCCGGTTCAGGCCGTAGGCGGGCATGAAGGTTCCGGTCATGTCCATCTTGCCGTTGGCATCCTTCAGTGTTCCCTGGAACGTAGCGCCGAGCTCTACGCCGCGCACCACGCCGTTTTCGACCGATAGCACGCCGTCCCGCATGACAAGCCGGGCAAAGCCCCGCTCGAAGCTCTGCGAACGCGTATCGATATTCTGCTTCACCGCCGCATTCAGGCTCTTTCCGTTCTTGCCGCTCGGCGTCGAGACGATGGTCGAGAGCTTCTTTTCATCGATGATGGCGAAGTTGCGGATATCGAGCGAGCCATCCCAATCGTCCTGCCCGGTCGAACGCAGCGATAGATTGAGAAGCCCACCCCTCAGGTGCTTGTAGAGATCGGTGAAGCGTGCCACCGCGCCGGCGTCGCCGCTCGTGATGCGGATCACGCCATTGCTGCCCTTGCTCATCTGGGTGACGAGCGCCTCGCCGCTGCGCGTCACGCCGGAAAAATCCGCTGCCGTCGTCTTGCCACCGGCGATCGAATAGACGCCCTTGACGTTGCCCATGGTCTCGTCGTTGAAACCGATAACCTTGTCGATATTGGCGCGAACCGTCGCGCTCGCCGAAGCATCGCCATCCGAATTCTGCTGACCGCCCGAGGTAGACGACTTTAGGCGGGCCAGGATCGGGCGAATGTCGGCGGAGTTGCCCGATATGGCGACATCGTAACCGCTGCTTTTGCTCCGCTTCAGGGAGAGCGCAAAATCGTCGAGCGCCGAAAGCTTGACGCTGTCGAAACTGGCCGATGTGAGCGTCCCCTTGCTGATCAGGAGATCGCCGCTGACGCCGAAACCGTCGCCCTTGAGCGTGAAATTCTTGAGCGCCGTCTGATTGTCGGGGCCGGATGCCTCGAACTGCGCGATCGCCCCGATGCCGCTGCCCTTCGACCAGCCGATCCAGGGCACCGTCAGTGCCGCCTTACCCAGATCGACTTTGACGCCCTGACGATCCTCATCGATGCGCGTCAATTCCACCTTGACGGGTCCGTCGATTATATCGCGAAGACCGGGCAGAACCGCGTTGCGCTGCGCATCGGTAAGCGTGGCCGTAATAACGCGCGTACGTTTGACGCTCGATTTGCTGTCGGTCGGCTCGACCATGTCGATCTCAGCGGGAATGCCGTCGATCTGTGCCTCTGCCTGCAGATGCACCGATTGCGGATCGGCCGAAATCTCACCGTTCAGATTGTCGATCTTGCGATTGTTCATCGGCTTCAGCAGATCGACATTGTCGAGGTCGAGCTTCGCCTGCCAGTCCGGCGGAGGCGGCTGCTGATCCCTGATCAGCCCGATCCTGGCATCGACCTTGGCAACGATCTTGCCGTTGAAATCCTCCGGCTTGAACTCGGTCCGCTGCAGCACCTCGAGGGGCTTATAGGTCAGGAGCTCGCCTATGGCGTCACCGGAGCCGGATATCGTCAGGTCTAGATCAGCCATCAACGGCTTGTCGTAGGTCGCCGGGATGGAGAAGCTGCTGTCGTTCAGCGTAATCGTGCGCCCGGTCGAAAAATAGGAGGTCGCCGTCGCGATATTGACGGCCATGTTCGGCCCGGTCAGGTCGAAATGGGCCTTGGTGTCGCGCAATGGCGGGATTTCACCGGGAACGTTCAGGCGCGCGCCGGCGATGTCGAAGGCGATGTGAAGCTCGTTCTTTCCGAGCTGCAGCTTGCCGTTTTGCGACGCTTCCCTCAGTCTTCCGGCAGGTATGAAGACGGATATGACGGCATTGGTCACCGAGCCGCCAAAAAGATTGGCTTCGACCCAGGTCCTCGGTTTCGAGGCCATCCAGAAAGGCCAAAGCTGCTTGACAACAGTCGTGTCCAGCTTGTCTGCGCGGCCGCCGAAGCTGATTTCCGGCGAGCTGTCGCCGAGCTTCATGTGCAGGGAACCGAACAGCGCGCCCTGCGGCGTCGATACGCCGAGGCTGTCGAACTGGAATTCCTTGGTTTCGGATAGGAAATGCCCCATGGCGCGACCATCGAAGCTGACGGGCTTTTCTCCGGAGATCGACGATGCGGCAACACCATCCTTGATTACGAAATCGATCCCGAAACCCTTGCCCGCATTGGCATTGACACGATCGAGATCGATGAGTGCGCCGGAGAACGGCACCATGGTGCCGACGAATTGCATCTTCGAAGGCAAAATCTCCAGCGTCTGATGATCGAAATTATAGGCGAGGTTGATATTGCCTAGCGTTAGATCCTGTACGTCGCGGTCCATATAGAGGGTACCGGGCTGCACGTCGATCGAGGCTTCCAGCTTCGGATCGATGCCGGCATCGCCCTTGACCGCAGACAGCGTCACATCGGCAAAACTGCTAACGCCCTGCCGCGGCGCGCCGTTCGCATCATAGGCCATCGTCAATGGCTTGAGATCGAGATTGGAGATCGTTGCCGTCAGCGAGGAACTGTGACCCGGTTGCTGCTGCGTCGCTTTCACATCCAATGTCGCGACTGATCCGTTGACGGCAACCTCGCCATAGAGATGCAACGCGTTCGGCTCGGCGCGCTCGAAGGTGAGATTGTCGACCACGAGAGAGATCGGGTCGCCTTCCTGGCGCGCCAGCTTCATCGAGAATCCGGAAATGCGCACGGAATTCGTGCCGCCGCGCTGCACGAAATGCTCCAGAAAATCGAGGTTGTCGAAGGCCGCGTTCAGCGCCTGCGGCAGTGCATCGACCCGCAACTTCGTCAGATCGACGGGATCTCCCTGGGGAAGTAACGACGTATCGAGCGCTATGCCCTCCGCCGCCACGCTCGCAACTTCCACCCGGCCCTCGAGCAGAGCCAATGGATCGAGCTCCATGTTGACGGCAGACATCGTCGACAGATGTTTGCCGCTATCCTGATCGACGACGTTCACGTCGCGCGCTTCGAGCGTTAGCCGCAGGCTGGATGTAAAGCGGACCACGGTCGCGCCGACTTCGGCCTTGTAGCGAGGGCCGATGGCGCGATCGAGGGCCGTCTGCGCCTTCTGTGACAGCGGCTCGTCGAAGATGCCGCCCTCGATGGTCGCGATGACGGCTCCGAGGATGAGCGCGAGAAATGCAAAGAAAACCAGCGTGATGCGGCAGACGTGCCAGACATGCGAGCGACGGCGGCGCACGCGCTCCGGCACGTGGACGATCAATGGATCTTCGGCCTGGGCGGACGGCAGATTGTCGAGCGGCACGAGATCCTTTTTGCGGAATGTTATCTTTTCGCCTCGGATCACTCCTGCGCGTGCCTTTCGCTCTCTACAATTTTGTTGGTGACGCTGCGTCCCATTGGACGGCACACGTGGGCAGTATATATGGCTTCCCTCAAGTGTCATCTAAAAAACCGGCAAAAGAAAGGTTTTCCCGTGGCGGAAGTTTTTCCAATTCAACTCGGCATCGGCGACAAGGCACCGGATTTCGATCTCCCGCGCGACGGCGGCGGCAGAATTCGTCTTGCCGATTTTGCCGGGAAGCCGCTGGTGGTCTATTTCTACCCCAAGGACGACACCACCGCCTGCACGACGGAATCGATTTCCTTCACTGCGCTCTCAGCCGCTTTCGCCAAGGCGGGTGTCGCCCTCCTCGGCGTGTCTCCGGACCCGGTCAAGAGCCATGACAAATTCGTCAAGAAGCATGCGCTTTCCGTGCCACTTGCCTCCGACGAGGAAAAGACCATGGCGACGGCCTATGGCGTCTGGCGGGAGAAGAGCATGTATGGCCGCACGTACATGGGCGTCGTGCGCTCCACCTTCCTGATCGGCGCCGATGGCCGGATCGCCAGAATATGGGACAAGGTCAAGGTCGCGGGACACGCCGAAGCCGTTCTGGCCGCCGCGACGGAACTCTGACAGGCATGACAGGCAATCCCGAAACGATCACCTCGCTGCGTGGCGGTGCCATTGCCGCCATTCGCGCGGCCGATCTCGATCTGAAGACCGAGCTTGCCCAGGAAACGGCAAGGCGCTGGTTTGCCCGCACCCTGTCGCTGCGTTCGCCGCTCGATCCGCCTCTGGCCGATCGCCCCGGCCGCCCCGACAAGCCGGATCTGGTGCCGCCTAAAAATATGGAGAAGCGCTCCCTGCATACGCTCAAGGGCCGCATCGCGCTGCTGCACGCCATCGCCCATATCGAGCTGAATGCCGTCGATCTGGCGCTGGATATCGTCGCGCGCTTCGCGACGGGGCCGATTCCCAATTCCTTCTTCGACGGCTGGATGCAGGTCGCCTTCGAGGAAGCCAAGCATTTTCGTATGGTGCGGGCGCGGCTGCGTGAACTGGGTGCGGACTACGGCGATCTTCCCGCCCATGACGGCCTGTGGCAGGCAGCCCATGCGACCCGTACGGATCTCACCGCCCGCCTCGCGGTCGTGCCGTTGATCCTCGAAGCCAGGGGGCTGGACGTGACGCCGGCGCTGCAGGCGAAGATGCGCGAAACCGGCGATCTGGAGAGCGCCGCCATCCTCGACGTCATCTATAATGATGAAAAAGGCCATGTGGCCGTCGGCGCGAAATGGTTCCGATTCCTGTGCGCACGAGAGAAGCGCGATCCGGCCCGCACCTTCCAGGAATTGGTGCGTGCCAACTTCCGCGGCTCCCTCAAGGCGCCATTCAACGACATCGCACGGGCGGAAGCAGGACTGACTCCATCCTTCTATCGCTCGTTAACCTCTACGAACAGCGCATAATCCACTAACATTAAAGGCTTTTTCCGGTATTTAGCGATGCGCCGGAAAGCATTCGTTAACCATAATGCCGTGTACTTCAAATCAATGCCATAAGGCATCGATTGGGAGATTCTCGGTGACAGCAAAGCCTCAGAATCGGGTTTTCGGCAAGCAGCAACGGCACCACACCATTATCCTCGCCAGCGGCGATACGGTGCGCCACATGACCGTGCGCCCATGGATGGCCGCCGGTGCCGTCTGCCTGGCCGGGATCTTTTCGATCAGCTATCTGCTTGCGACGTCCTACCTCGTGCTGCGCGACGATCTGATCAGCGCGACGATGGCTCGCCAGGCGCGCATGCAATATGATTATGAGGACCGCATCGCCGCGTTGCGCGCCCAGGTCGATCGTGTGACCTCCCGTCAGCTTCTCGATCAACAGGTCGTCGAAGAGAAGGTCGACAAGCTGATCGAACAGCAACAGCAGCTATCGTCCCGCAACGGCAAACTCGGAACCTTGCTCGACAGGGCCGAGAGTTCCGGCCTTACGGGTCAGCACCCCGACGCAAATGCCGCCTCCGGGAATGAGCATGCCCAGCTGACCACGCCGAAGGCGATCGAAAAGCTTCTTCTTGGAGGCAAGCCGGCGGACGCGACGCCTGACAACTCCACGCTCGCCTATGTTCCCGCGCCGGAAACAGTCGCCGATCGCGCTGATCGCGTCTTCTCGAAGGTAACGCTGTCGCTGAAGCATATCGAACAGGATCAACTGACCCGAATCCACAACCTTACGGCCGATGCCTCCGGGACAGCGAACGAAATCCAGACGATCATGCACAATGTCGGCATCAGGGTTCCGAATGAGGTCGCAGCCGCGAAGGGCGAAGATGCGGACGGCGTGGGCGGACCTTATGTGCCGCCTGAAAATGTGGATCGGTTCGAACAGTCGATGGCGGACCTCGATACCGCATTGACGCATCTGGAAATCGTGCGGGGCGCGGCCGAAAGCCTGCCTTTCCGCAATCCGGCGGCGGGCAAGCTCGTCACCAGCCCCTTCGGCAATCGCAAGGATCCCTTCTTCGGCACGCTGGCGCTCCATACAGGCACGGATTTCCATTTCAGCCCCGGCGAGAAGATCAAGGCCACCGCCCCCGGCAAGGTCATCGCGGCCGGTTGGACGGGCGGTTACGGCAATATGGTGGAGATCGACCATGGCGATGGCATCTCGACGCGCTACGGCCATATGGAGCAGATCCTGGTCAAGGTCGGCGACAAGGTCGGTACAGGCGCCGTCGTGGGTCTTGCCGGCAGTACCGGACGTTCGACAGGAACGCATCTGCATTATGAAGTTCGCGAGAACGGGCATCCGGTAGACCCGATGTATTTCATCAATGCCGGCACGAAACTCGCAAGTTACATCAGCGGCCTGGGCGCAATTTAGCTGCTGGAATTGTGACAAACGCGCAACAAAGATGGCACTAATCCGAAAATTGCGTTATGAATGAACTTCAGGTCCGTTGAAGCGCCTACTTTCCTTGACTTCACGGGTATTTGGTTCTATGTCGCGCTGCGTTGCGGCACATTCCTGTGTGTCGACTCATGGCGTTCGACTGAACCAAGACGGAACTAGATTTCCCTTTGACAACATTTGCTGACCTTGGCCTGAGCCAAAAAGTCCTTTCCGCGGTAACCGACGCGGGCTACACCACACCGACTCCGATCCAGGCCGGTGCCATCCCGTTTGCGCTTCAGCGCCGTGACATCTGCGGCATTGCCCAGACGGGAACCGGCAAGACGGCCTCTTTCGTGCTGCCGATGCTGACGCTGCTCGAAAAGGGCCGCGCCCGTGCGCGCATGCCGCGCACGCTGATCCTGGAGCCGACCCGCGAACTGGCCGCCCAGGTCGCCGAAAACTTCGAGAAGTACGGCAAGAACCATCGCCTCAACATCGCCCTATTGATCGGCGGCGTCTCTTTCGAGGACCAGGATCGGAAGCTCGAACGCGGCGCCGATGTGCTGATCTGCACGCCCGGCCGCCTGCTCGATCATTTCGAGCGTGGCAAGCTTCTGATGAGCGCCGTCGAGATTTTCGTTATCGACGAAGCCGACCGCATGCTCGACATGGGCTTTATTCCTGACATCGAGCGCATCGCCAAGCTCATTCCCTTCACGCGTCAGACGCTGTTCTTCTCGGCAACGATGCCGGCGGAGATCCAGAAGCTGGCCGACCGCTTCCTGCAGAACCCGGAACGTGTCGAAGTCGCCAAGCCGGCATCGACGGCCAAGACCGTGACGCAGCGCTTCGTTGCCTCGCATGGCAAGGACTACGAAAAGCGCGCCACCCTGCGCGATCTCATCCGCGCTCAGACGGATCTCAAGAACGCGATCATCTTCTGCAATCGCAAGAAGGATGTGGCCGATCTCTTCCGCTCGCTCGAACGCCACGGTTTCTCCGTCGGCGCACTGCATGGCGACATGGACCAGCGCTCGCGCACGACGATGTTGCAGAACTTCCGTGACGGACAGATCCAGCTTCTCGTCGCCTCCGACGTCGCGGCGCGCGGTCTCGACCTTCCGGATGTCGGTCACGTCTTCAATTTCGATGTTCCGATCCATTCGGAAGATTATGTTCACCGCATCGGCCGCACCGGTCGCGCCGGTCGCTCCGGCGCCGCGTTCACCATCGTGACGAAGCGCGACACCAAACACGTCGACGCGATCGAGAAACTGATCGGTGAAGACGTCCAGTGGCTGAACGGCGACCTCTCGGCGCTTCCGCCGGCGGAAGAGAGCGGGGACGACAATCGTTCCCCCCGCCGCCGTGACCAGAAGGGCAAGGGCCGCGAACGGGATCGCAGCCCCAGGGGCCGGAGTGCCCCGAGTCATAAATCTGATATCGACGTCGAAGATAATGGCGTCGTAGCGATCGAAGCAGCACCAGCAAAGGCCGAAAGCGTGAGAAACGAGCGCAAGTCTGAGAACAACAACAAGTCACACAACGGTTCTCGCAACAACCACCGGCCCTTCCCTGCTGCCAACGATGACAATCGTGAACGCCGCAACCGCTATCGCGACCAGGATGACGGCCCGACCCCTGTCGGCTTCGGCGACGACATCCCGGCTTTCATGCTCATCGTAGCAAACGCTAAGGCCTGATAGATTCCCACATAGACGTACCCCTGGGGATCCAAGCATTGCGTAAGCCCGGCATCGATTTCCCAGGATTAGGAACCGGTCTCGCAATTTTGCGGGACGGCAGACTATTGCTCTATCGGCGCCTCAAGGCGCCCGAAGCCGGCTTGTGGAGCATCGTCGGCGGTAAGGTCGATCACATGGAGCCGGCCGCCAACGCCGCCATCCGTGAAGCGGAAGAGGAAAGCGGTCTTTCCATCGGCAGGATCGACTATCTCTGTACGCAGGAAGTCATGATCGAAGCAGACCGGCAGCACTGGATTTCGCTGATCTATATCTGCAGGGATTTTTCCGGCGAACCGCGCTTGATGGAACCGGACAAGCTCTCCGATTTCGGCTGGTTTGGCCGCGACGAGCTGCCGGCTCAGCTTTCCGAATTCGCCAAGGCAACCATCGCCCATTTGAGCGAAGAAGACTTCCGCTGACGTCTACTTGTCCGAGCGCAACGCTGCCTCATAGGCGAGCCTGACCCATCGCGCCATCACATCCGGATCATCGAAAGCATCGTCGGGTATCGACCAATAGGGCATGTTGATCGCCTTGCCCTTCTTGCCCTCATAGGCCCAGCGCCGAGCGCCGGCTGCCTCGAATTCGGAAGCGCTGGCATCGTCGGCCTTGAGGAGAATCTCGTCGTCCACTTCGAGCGCCAGGATTCGACCCATATGGTAGATCCCCTTGCCACCGAACATCCGTTTGATGGTGATCGGCCCGAGAGACTGAAACATCTCCTCGATATCGGCATTGTCCATTCCCTACCCCTTCAAAATACCGCCGGCCGCAATGACAGCTTCGGGCGTATCGACATCGAGATGTGCCGCCTCGCCGATCTCCACGTCAACAACCGGAAGCCCCGATGTCTCGATAATATGCCGGGCACCGACATCACCCTCCAGCCGCATGACGGCGTTCAAAACGGATCTCGGCAGGATGACGGGATTGCCGCGCTTGCCGCCGGATACCGCCCGCACGATCGCCTGGCCGTTTGCCTCACGAAAGGCGGCAATCAGGATATTCAAGTCGTCGCTGGTCACCTCAGGCATATCGGCGAGCATGACAAGAACGCCGTCAGCCCTTTGCGCCGCCGGCGTGCCCACGCCTGCAACCAGCGAACTCGCCATGCCCGAGGCATAATCCGGATTGAATACCCGCTCGACGGCAAGGCCGTTTAACGCGTCTTCGATCTCGTCCTGGCGATGCCCCGTAACCGCGACGATATCGGATACGCCGCTGGCAATGGCGGTGGACGCCGAACGGCGAACCAGCGGAACACCGTCGAATTCCGCCAGAAGCTTATGCGAACCACCCTCGCCCATGCGGCTCGCCTTTCCGGCTGCCAGCAAGATGATGGCAACCGATATCTGGGCGGCGGGTTTCGCAACGATTTCGCGCGGCAGCGGCCGTGATTGTATTTCCATGAGCAACCCTCCCACGCCCATGCCGCCAATATCTCGCGAGGTTGGTCGTTCGCCGGCTAATATGCGATCCAGCACCCAGTCGAAACCATTCTCCTTCGGGCTGCGCGCGCATCCGGGCGCCCCGACGACATGAACGTCGCCCACTCGTCCGAGCACGAGAAGATTGCCAGGATCGACCGGCATGCCGACCTGAATAACCTTTCCGCCGGCAAGCCGGATTGCCGCCGGAATGACGTCACCGGCATCGATGACGGCCGACGCGCCGAAAACGATCAACAGCTTGGGCAACCGGTCCGGTGCCGCCAAGGCACGACGGATGGCGTCGGCAACATCGTCCGCTTTATGCGCAACGCGCTCCTCCCGCTGCAGCACACTGCCCGAAGACTGTAGACGTTGCGAGAGAACCCGCGCCGTCTTGTCCATCACCGAGGCCTTCAGCGACGGCAGCTCGGTGGCGACGAGCGACACGGCGTGCGGCGCGAAGGGCTTGACCTCGAAGACCGGCATCCGCTGCAGAATTTCGATGCCGGCGGCGACTTTAGCCCCGGAAACGGCAAGTGGAATGATCTTGAAGGTCGCAACCATGTCTCCGGTGCGGACCGGCACATGATCGGCCAGACAAGCAAGGGTGATCGCCGGATCGACGCTGTTGAGCTGATCGACAGCGGCTCGATTTGCAACGAACAGGCCATCGACTGCGCTGTGGACGTTCACTCGCCCCGTTGCCGCCTCGGAGAGGGTGAGATGGTCGGGTGCGACGGCCCGCGCCAGCCGGTCGGCGGCCTCGTCCTCCATGAGGTCGCCCGGCTCGATTCGCGCAGCAATGACGCGCTCGATCCCGGCGGCGGCAAGCCGGGCGATATCGCCGCCGGCAAGCTTATGCCCCTTGGAAAGGCTGCCATCGGACAGCCGAATGGAATGCGCGAGAACCGCGCCTTCAGCCTCGACCGTCTGAAATTCGCCGAAGATCATAGCTTGACGCCCTTCGGCGAAGACACGTCGCGGCCGCGAAGGGAGCCGATGATTTCCGCGAGGATAGCGACTGCGATCTCGGCTGGGCTGGCGGCGCCGATCGGAAGCCCGATCGGGGCATGAATGCGAGCAAGCTCCGCTTCGCCCAAACCCTCGCGCTTCAAGCGTTCTAGACGACCGGCATGCGTCTTGCGGCTGCCGAGCGCGCCGACATAGAAGCAGCCTGTCTTCAGCGCCTGGATGATCGGCTCATCGTCGATCTTTGGATCGTGGGTGACGGCGACAACAGCCATATAGCTGTCGAGCGGCCGCTCCTTCAGCGCATCGGCGGGCCAGTCGGCGATCAGGTCGATGCCTTCGAAGCGTTCGGGTGTCGCAAAGCCGGTGCGCGGATCGACGATCGTCACGTCGAAACCGGCAAGCGCCGCCATCCGCGCCAGGATCTGGCTGATGTGCACGGCGCCGATGACGACGATGCGTGGCGGTGGCAGATGGACATTGAAGAACAGGCTCTGTCCGTCCATCTCAAGTGCCGCCGATTTACCCGAACGGAATACCGATAAGGCAGCATCGGCCAGAGCGCCTTCCAGCACATCGCCTTCGACGATCAACCTGTCCGGCCCGCCGGAAAGATCTGTGACAAGGATCGCCGCCTGCCGCTTGCGCCGCATTTCGTTGAGCCGTGCCAGTATCTGACGGTCCATCAGGCGAGCCTTTCGACATAGACGCGGATGCGGCCGCCGCAGGAGAGGCCGACCCGCCAGGCCGTTTCATCGGCAACGCCGAATTCCAGCATACGCGACTTGCCCGTTTCGATAACATCGAGCGCCTCGGTGATGACAGCACCTTCGACGCAGCCGCCGGAAACGGAGCCGTGAAAATTTCCCTCGCCGTCGATCACGAGGTGACTGCCGGAGGGGCGCGGCGCGGAGCCCCAGGTATCGACAACGGTCGCCATGGCCACATTGCGGCCTGCCGACACCCATTCCTCCGCAATGACGAGCGGATCCAGACTTTCGGATATATCTGACATCGGAGCCTCTTTACTTCCAGAGAAACCGCTTGGGATCGTAAGCATCCGCGCGGCCGACGGTGAGAGCCGATACGAGATCGGCCAGAGATAATAGATTGTGAACCGGACGGAATTCGTCAACATGCGGCAGCATCGCTTTTACGCCACGCGCCCGCGCCTCGAAACCCTCGAACCGCAAGAGCGGATTGAGCCAGATCATCCTCCGACAGGAGCGATGCAGGCGATCCATCTCTTGCGCGAGCAATTCAACGCCTTCGCGCTCCAGCCCGTCGGTGATCAAAAGCACGATCGCGCCCTGCCCCAGCACCCGCCGCGCCCATATCAGGTTGAACTCCTTCAGCGTCTCGCCGATCCGCGTTCCGCCAGACCAGTCACGCACCGCCGCCGCACATTCGTCGAGCGCCTGATCCGGGTCCTTGTGACGCATCGCCCGCGTCACGTTGGTCAGCCGCGTTCCGAACAGAAAAGTATGCACACGCCGCCGACGTTCGGTGAGCACATGCAGGAAATGCAGAAAGATACGGGTATATTGGCTCATCGAGCCTGAAATATCAGCCAGCACGACCAGCGGCGGCTGTAGTTCCCTCGATCTGCGGAAGCGCGGCAGGATCAGCGCTCCTCCCGTGCGCAGCGCGGAGCGCATCGTCGCACGCGGATCGACCTTGCCGGGGGTAAGAGATGCCTTGAAGCGGCGCGTACGCACGCGGTCCAGCGGCAATTGCAGCTTTTCAAGCTCCTTCTTGGCGACGGCAATCTCCGCCGCCGACATCTGCGCGAAATCCAGATGGCGCAGAACCTCGCTGCCGGAGCTGGTAAATCGCGCATCGATTTCGATGTTGGGTCTCTCGCGCTGCGGGCGCCGGTCGTTGCTGTCGTTAAGCAACGCGTCGCTTGCCCGGCTTTCGCCCGGCCTCGGCTTCTCCTTCTCCCGATGATCGGGGGCGACCGGCGACATCAACGCGATCATTTTCGCGACAAGATCGCGCGAGCGCCAGAACAGCCGGAATGCCTCGTCGAATACAGCCAGATCTTCATGCCGCTTGACGAAGATCGAGCACAAGGCAGCATGGAACTCCTCGCGGGAGCCGATGCCGATCGCTTCGACCGCCTCGATGGCATCGGCAATCGCCCCAGGGCCGATCTTCAGGCCGGCTTTGCGGAGCACCCGGCCGAACAGCACGATATTGTCGGCAAGACGCCCATCACCAGGCGGTGACGGCGCAACGACGATGCCATCCTGCGCGCCCGGTTCCATGGTTCATCCCGCCGCAAGCAGTTCGGATTTCACCTCGTCCAGCACACGCTTGCCCTCGGCGCCCTGGATGCGGGCGATATCGTCCTGATATTTCAGCAGCGTCCCAAGCGTGTCCGAAACGGTCTCCGGATCGAGCGCCAGCCGATCGAGTTCGGTCAAGGCGGTCGCCCAGTCGATCGTCTCGGCGACGCCCGGATTCTTGAAGAGGTCGAGCGTGCGCAGCTTTTGCACATAGCCGACGATCTGGCGCGACAGCGTTTCGTTACAATCAGGCACCTTGCGGCGAATGATTTCGAGCTCCTGCTCAGCCCCAGGATAATCGACCCAATGATAGAGGCAGCGCCGTTTCAGGGCATCATGCACTTCGCGCGTACGGTTCGTGGTGATGATGACGATGGGCGGTTCGGCGGCTCGGATCGTCCCGAGTTCCGGCACCGTCACCTGAAAATCGGACAGCACTTCCAGCAGGAACGCCTCGAACGCCTCGTCTGTCCGATCCAGTTCGTCGATCAGGAACACCGGCGCGCGTCCGCAGACACCCGAAAGCGCCTGCAGCACCGGCCGGCGAATAAGGTAGCGCTCGGAGAAGATATCGGCCTCGATGCGGCCGCGATCGGTGAGACCGGATGCTTCCGCGAGACGGATTTCCAGCATCTGCGCCGGATAGTTCCATTCATAGACGGCCGAGGAAACATCCAGTCCCTCATAGCATTGCAGGCGGATCAGCGGCCGGTCGAGCGCCTTTGACAGGACCTTGGCGATTTCGGTCTTGCCGACGCCAGCCTCGCCCTCGAGAAAGAGCGGCCGCTTCATCTTCAATGCAAGAAACAGGACCGTGCCAAGGGCGCGTCCGGCCAGATAGTCGTGGGCGCCGAGCAGCGCCATCGTTTCATCGATGGAACCCGGTAGCGAAGGTAATCTCTGATCCGCCATGATAACTCCCTTGAAGGGGTTATAGCGTGTGATAGCCCCGGTTCATATAGAGCAATGCCGGCTTTGGCTCGCTGTAGCGTATGGCCATCACCTCGCCGAAGATGATGTTGTGCGTGGAGGCCTGCTTGATCTCGATCACGCGGCAATCGAAAGCGGCCAGCGCGTCGGCAAGCACAGGCGCGCCTGTCACCAGCGTCTCGAACTTGCCGGTTGCAAAGCGCTCGTCGGTGGTCAGTTGCGTCTTCCCGGAAAAGGCGTCGGCCAGAGACTGGTGATCGGCACCAAGCGTATTCAGGGCAAAAATGCCGCTATTGAAGAAGATCTCGTTTTTGGCGTTGCTGTTGTTGACGCAGATGAGAACCGTCGCAGGGCTGTCCGACACCGAGCAGGCAGCCGTGATCGTCACGCCACGCCGCTCCGCGCCGAGCGCCGTCGTCACCAGCTGCACATGCCCCGCATAGCGGCTCATGGCATCTCGATAAAGCGCCGGATCCATACGCTGCCTGTCTAGCATCACCGTCTCCATATTCCTGTGATACCTTATCTTCCGCTCAATATGGCGGCCAGATGTTAGCTTTTCTACAATAGCGCCATTGAAAACAGAGCGATTTTGTTGCTTTTTCTTTGACGATGCCCATCAGGCGGATAAATAGAGCAGAAAATTGTCCAGGATAATCCATCGATGAACCTTCTGCGTCGCCTTCCGCTTCTTTTCGCGCTGCTTTCGGCGGCCGGCAGCAGCTACGCCGCAGGAATCCATATCGGCGTCGTGGCACCGCAGGGCGGCAATTTCGCAACGCTGGGCGCCGAGATCACCACTGGGGCCAATTTCGAAATTCAGGCCCAAAAGGATGCGGCGACCGTCATCGACGAACCCTGTACAGAGGACGGCGGGCGTGCTGCCGCCGAGGCATTGATCGCCGCCAAGGCGCAGATCGCGATCGGCTTCCTGTGCACGGAAACATTGGAAGGCGCGCTTCCGCGCCTCAAGGACGCCGGTATCCCGGCTGTCACCGTTTCCGTTCGTTCCCGCATTTTAATGGAGGATGCGCTGAAGAACGGCTGGCCGCTGTTCCGCCTTGCCCCCGTGGATAGCGCCGAGGCCGCCGTCGCGATCAATACCATTCTGAAAAACTGGGCGGCCGAACCGATGGCGCTGATCGACGACGGCACGATCCACGGCCGCGAACTGGTGGGCGCGATCCGCAACGCACTCGAGGAAAAGGGGCTGAAACCGGTTTTCACTGATACCTATCGCCCCGGCCAGGATCAGCAGATAGCTCTTGTCCGTCGCTTGAAGAAAGCCGGTGCCACACATGTCTTCATTGGCGGTGACCGCAGCGATGTCGCTGTCATCGCGCGCGACGCCAAGAGCGAAAACATTCCGCTGGCCCTAATGGGTGGCGACGCGATGCGTGCTGCCGATACGCCCGTGCCTTTGCTGGAAGGCGTGCAGGCGATTGCGCTGCCCGACTATGCAAGTCTGCCGGCAGCGCAACAGACGATCCAGGCGATGCGCGCCGGCGGCATCGAACCGGACGGTTATATCCTGCCGGCAGCCGCCGCGGCGCAGATCGCCAGCCAGGCAGCCGAAGGTGCGAAGGCGGAAAACAAGCCCGTTACCGATAAGTTCGTCGGCACGGCATTCCAGACGGCAATCGGCCCGATCTCCTTCGGGCAGAACCACGAAGTGACAGAAAACCCCTATCGCTTGCTGGAATGGCGCGGCAATGCTTTCGTGCCGGTGACGACGCCATCGAACTGAAGCGATCCGTTCGGGCGGTTGTTTGCCCACGAGAGCGGTGCTAATCCAGACGCGAAAAATCAGTTGGAGCTTAGCCACCCATGACCTTGCCGATCCGTATCGCCCCCTCCATTCTCGCTGCCGACTTCGCCAAGCTCGGACAGGAAGTCAAGGATGTGACCGAAGCCGGAGCCGACTGGATCCATCTCGACGTCATGGACGGGCATTTCGTGCCGAACATCTCCTTCGGCGCCGATGTCATCAAGGCGCTGCGCCCCTATACGACCGCGACTTTCGACTGCCATCTGATGATCTCGCCCGCCGATCCCTATCTGGAAGCCTTCGCCAAGGCCGGCTGCGACCGCATCACCGTTCATGCCGAAGCCGGCGTGCATCTGCACCGTTCGCTGCAGACGATCCGTCATCTCGGCAAGAAGGTCGGCGTCACCCTCAATCCGGCAACACCGCTTTCCGTGCTCGAAAACGTGCTCGACGATATCGACCTGATCCTGATCATGTCGGTCAATCCCGGCTTCGGCGGCCAGAAGTTCATTCCCGCCATGGCCGACAAGATCCGCAACGCCAAGTCACTGATCGGTGATCGCCCGATCGAACTCGAAGTCGATGGTGGCGTCTCGGTCGACACCGCGCCTCTCATCACCGCTTCCGGCGCCAACGTGCTCGTGGCCGGTTCGGCAATCTTCAAGGGCGAATCGGTCGATGCCTATCGCCAGACCGTCGGCGATCTCCGCGCTGCCGCCGAACGAGGTCGCGTTGGATCAAACTAATCCGACCAATGCCATCATTGCGGCGGGCCGGACACGGACCGCCACATCGCGTTGCCTCGAAATTTTAAGCAATGCCGTCTGTTGGGGTGCGGCCATGGCCGCTTCGGCGCTCGCTGCCCTTTATTGGCGCAACGGCCTTCTGAGCAGTCATCTCGCGGCCCTTACCTTGGTCTATTTCTTCGGCGGCGCCCTCGCCTGGCCCATTCTCGTGCCGCTCACCCAGCGCTTCACCCGCAGCCGACCGGTGAGCGCGCGCTTCGCCGCTTTCTTTTTGATGCTCTCCATCGGCACCGCGGCCATGACGGCGTTTCTCTTCTCCATGGACTATCGCTGGTTCTATTCGCGTTGGCATGCGCCATTCGGCTCGCTCATCTGGACATTCCAGCTCCTGTACACCGGCGCCAGCGCCGTCTACCAGTTCGCGATTCTCGGCTTATCCCTGTTTCTGCCGTTCGGCCTGCTATGCCTGATCGCCGTTTCCGCCTATCTTGCGCGACGGACGCATTGAGGCGTACGAAGGATTGGCCCAACAAACATTGTGCCAAGAAACATTGTGATTGCCGTCCGTCTTTGTTATGGGGGCGCCGAGGTTTCCTTTCCCATTAGCCAAGAAAGCTTTGAGCCCATGATCCCGCGCTACTCCCGACCGGAAATGGTCGCCATCTGGTCGCCCGAAACCAAATTCCGTATCTGGTTCGAGATCGAGGCCCATGCCTGTGATGCGCTTGCAGCTCTCGGCGTTATCCCGAAGTCGGCGGCCGACACCATATGGGAAAAGGGTGGCAAGGCCACCTTCGACGTCGACCGCATCGATGAGATCGAGGCTGTCACCAAGCACGACGTCATCGCCTTCCTGACACATCTTGCCGAAATCGTCGGACCGGACGCCCGTTTCGTGCATCAGGGCATGACCTCCTCCGACGTGCTCGACACTTGCTTCAACGTTCAGCTCGTGCGCGCCAGCGACCTGCTGCTCGCCGATATCGACAAGCTTCTGGAAGCCCTGAAGCGCCGCGCCTTCGAGCATAAGGATACTGTCACCATCGGCCGCTCGCATGGCATTCATGCAGAGCCGACAACCTTCGGCGTCAAGCTGGCGCTCGCCTATGCCGAATTCGAGCGCTGCAAGCAGCGCCTGATCGCGGCTCGCGAGGAAGTCGCCACCTGCGCCATCTCCGGCGCCGTCGGCACTTTCGCCAATATCGATCCGCGTGTTGAGGAACATGTCGCCGCCGCCCTCGGCCTGAAGCCGGAGCCGGTCTCAACGCAGGTCATTCCGCGCGATCGCCACGCGATGTTCTTCGCGACGCTCGGCGTCGTCGCCTCGTCGATCGAGCGTCTCGCCACCGAGATCCGCCATCTGCAGCGCACGGAAGTCCTGGAAGCGGAGGAATATTTCTCTCCGGGCCAGAAGGGCTCGTCCGCCATGCCGCACAAGCGCAATCCGGTATTGACGGAAAACCTGACGGGTCTTGCCCGCATGGTCCGCTCCTACGCCATGCCTGCCATGGAAAACGTCGCCCTCTGGCACGAGCGCGATATTTCCCATTCGTCCGTCGAGCGCATGATCGGGCCGGATGCGACCGTCACGCTCGATTTCGCGCTGTCCCGCCTGACCACCGTCATCGATAAGCTGCTTGTTTACCCGGAAAATATGATGAACAATTTGAACAAGTTCCGCGGGCTTGTTCATTCACAGCGCGTGCTGCTGGCCCTCACCCAAGCCGGCGTCTCACGCGAGGATTCCTATCGCCTCGTACAGCGCAATGCGATGAAGGTCTGGGAACAGGGCAAGGATTTCCTCGAAGAGCTGCTCGCCGACCAGGAGGTGCGCGCAGCGCTTTCCGAAGAGAACGTCCGCGAGAAATTCGACCTCGGCTACCACACCAAGCATGTAGACACGATCTTCAAGCGGGTTTTCGGCTAGGCCCGAACCGATCTATCGATCTGATTTTGAAGGAGCGGCGCGGAAACGCGCCGCTCCTTCTGTCTTGCGGATAAGATCCGACCATCAAGCTTTCGGAGGGTCTTCAACGGCCCGATATCACGGAAAGCGGCGCGCGGCTGGCACGACCGTTACGTGATCCCGAAGCAAGAGGAGCGTTAAGCGGCCGGGAGCCATGGCTCGGCGCGTCTACGTTTCGCTTCTGATTTTCCGATGGATCGATCTTTGCGGTGATGCTCTTTCGCTGTTGCCGTCGCGTCTGGCCGCCTTCTCCACCAGACGGTCGAGATGCTGCAAATCCTCCTCGTCCAGGTTCTCGATGCCGATGAAGCGGTTCTCCGCGGCACTGGTCAGGATGAGCTCGTTGAGCTTGGCCTGGATGGCACGCGTGTCGCGCGTCTGCGCGTTCTGCAACAGGAAGACCATCAGGAAAGTGATGATCGTCGTGCCTGTGTTTATGACGAGCTGCCAGGTCTCGGAAAAGCCGAAGATCGGCCCGGTCAAGCCCCAGACGACGACTGACAGCAGCGCCAGTATGAAAACGACCGGTTTTCCCGCCCCTTCTGAAACCACCGTGGCGAAACGAGCGAAGATATGTTTGAGCCTTGCCATAAACCTCATCCTCGGCTGACCCCGTCTATCCCTCGAATTTATTCCAATTCGCGAGACGGCGGCAGATCAACGCTGCAAGGTCACGCTGGTTCCCGCCAAACAGGCGGGAACCATGACAAGCCGGCGTCTAGTGAGCCTCGACCGGCACCACCAGCTTGCGATAGAGATGCCATGTGGCGTGACCGAGTATGGGCATGATCACGGCCAGCCCCGCAAAGATCGGAATCGTGCCGATCACCAACAATGCCGCCACGGTCAGGCCCCAGACCGCCACCGGTATCGGATTGATCAGCGTCGCCCGGATGCTGGCGTCGATCGCCGCCACAACGCCGACATCGCGGTCCAGCAGCAGCGGGAAGGTAACGACCGTGGTCGCCAGCACGACAAGCGCAAAGATGAAGCCGAGGAGATTGCCCCAGAACATCATCGAAAGGCCTTCGGGCGTCGTCAGGATACTCGACACGAAGGACGTGAGCTTCGGCGGCGCACCATCACCGAAATAGATGAAGTAGAGATTCTGCGCCACGAAGAGCCAGACGATGAAAAGGCCGAACAGCATGAGGCCGGCGACGATGATCGACGGCAAGGCTGGCGAGAAACGGACCTCGAAAGCATGGCTCCATGACGTATCCAGCCCCTTCTCCCGCCGTCGGCTGATCTCGTAAAGGCCGATTGCCGCGATGGGACCCAGCAGCGCAAAGCCCGACATCAATGGAAACAGCAGCGGCAGCAGGTTCTGATCCGTGCTCCAGATCGCAAGCGCAATGCCTGCAATCGGATACATCAGGCATAGGAACACGTAATGCGATGGCTTTTCGCTGAAGTCGTCCAGCCCCAATTTCAGGGCATCGACGAGGTCAGCAATGCCGATCTTGCGGATGGCGGGGCGGGTAAATGTGTGGTCCGCTCCTGCCATGACGTGAAAGGCCGTCATAATGCTCTCCTCCTCAACCTCGATGTGCTCGGCTGGCGGCGCAAGATGGCGGCAAAATGGCTGCCGACATCCTCATTCGCTACCGGCAGCGGCGATATTAGCAAATTTTGCCGCAATTGTCGCCTTTCTCACTTGACAGTTGGGCTCCCCTTTTCCACATCGGCGCAATCATGAAAGCCTCCGACGCAAACATTCTCATCATTCCCGGCTATACGAATTCCGGCCCTGACCACTGGCAGACGCGCTGGGAGCAGAAGCTCTCGACCGCGCAGCGCGTGGAACAGGCGGAATGGTCGAAGCCGGTGCTCGATGACTGGGTCGCCCGCATTGCCGAGGAAGTGAACGCTTCGGATAAGCCCGTGGTGCTCGTCGCGCATTCGCTCGGCGTCCCCTCGGCGATCCATGCGATTCCGCATTTCCGCAACAAGGTTGCCGGCGCCTTCTTCGTGGCGCCGCCCGATGTCGCCAATCCGGATATCCGGCCGAAGCATCTGATGACCTTCGGCCCCTATCCTCGCGATCCCCTGCCGTTTCCGTCCGTCACCATCGCAAGCCGCAACGATCCCTTCGGCAGCTACGAGCATGCGGATGATGTTGCCAACAGCTGGGGCTCCCTGCTGATCGATGCCGGCGAAGCCGGCCACATCAATACCGAATCCGGCCACGGCCCCTGGCCCGAAGGCACGATGGTCTTCGCCAAGTTCCTGAGCCAGCTGAAGCCCTGATTGCGCCGGAAGCAACGGTGGTAGAAATACGCCTCGCCTCACTAGCCTGTGAAGTAGCGGGCACCTTCATTCCATCGTCAGAGAAAAGCCTGTAAAACAGGTTAGCAAAGGATCCCGATTCTCGGCATTGGCACCCCGTCAAGGCCGGAATTCCGAGGAAGGAGGCGCAGGCGGATTGTGAATTCGCTTCTTATCCGCTATGGGGACGCCCACATACGATCCACTTGCGCTATACCGTAAGCGCCAAAGACAGAGAACAACACCAATGAACCGTCGCCGCCGTATTTACGAGGGCAAGGCCAAGATCCTTTACGAAGGGCCTGAGCCGGGCACGCTGATCCAGTTCTTCAAGGACGACGCCACCGCCTTCAACAAGAAGAAGCACGAAGTCATCGATGGCAAGGGTGTTCTGAATAACCGCATCTGCGAGTATATTTTCAGCCATCTGAACAAGATCGGCATTCCCACGCACTTTATCCGCCGCCTCAACATGCGCGAGCAGCTGATCAAGGAAGTGGAGATGATTCCGCTCGAGATCGTCGTGCGCAACGTCGCCGCCGGCTCGCTCGCCAAGCGTCTCGGTATCGAGGAAGGCGTGGTGCTGCCGCGCTCGATCATCGAGTTTTATTACAAGTCCGATGCGCTCGAAGACCCGATGGTCTCCGAAGAGCACATCACGGCTTTCGGCTGGGCTAATCCGGCCGAGCTCGATGACATCATGGCGCTCGCCATCCGCGTCAACGACTTCATGACGGGCCTCTTTCTCGGCGTCGGCATCCAGCTCGTCGATTTCAAGATCGAATGCGGCCGCCTCTTCGAAGGCGACATGATGCGCATCATCCTCGCAGACGAAATCTCGCCGGACAGCTGCCGCCTCTGGGATATCGAAACCCACGAGAAGATGGACAAGGATCGCTTCCGCCGCGACTTGGGCGGTCTGCTGGAAGCCTATTCCGAAGTAGCGCGCCGCCTCGGCATCATCAATGAAAACGAACCCGTGCGTGGCACGGGGCCGGTTCTCGTCAAGTAAGCTCAGAAAGGACAATCGTGATCAAGGCTCGTGTAACCGTCACGCTGAAGAACGGCGTTCTCGATCCGCAGGGCAAGGCAATCGAAGGCGCGCTCGGCGCGCTCGGCTTTGACGGCGTCCATCAGGTCCGCCAGGGCAAGGTCTTCGATCTCGAGCTGGAAGGCACCGACAAGGGCAAGGCGGAAGCAGTCCTCAGAACCATGTGCGAAAAGCTTCTCGCCAATACCGTCATCGAGAACTTCAGCATTTCGATCGACTGATTGTCCTCTTTCGCGAGCCATCCTTCCTTTGCCGGAGGCAATGGGATATGGCTCACGAAGTACATTCCAGCGATTACTCTTCGCCTATTGCGGGACCAGCATCATGAAATCAGCAGTCGTCCAACTCCCCGGCCTCAATCGCGATCGCGACATGATCGCGGCGCTGACCAAGATCTCCGGCCATGCGCCTGTAACGGTCTGGCAGACCGAGACCGAGATCCCGGATGTCGACCTGATCGTCATTCCCGGCGGCTTCTCCTATGGCGATTATCTGCGCTGCGGCGCAATCGCCGCCCGTATGCCGATCATGCAGGCGATCAAGGACAAGGCCGACAAGGGCGTCAAGGTTTTGGGTGTCTGCAACGGTTTCCAGATCCTGCTCGAAGCCGGCATGCTGCCCGGTGCGCTGATGCGCAACGCCTCGCTGAAATTCGTCTGCCGCGAAGTGAAGCTGGAAGTCGTCAACGCCGAGACGGACTTCACGGCGGCTTATGCCAAGGGTCAGATCATCCGCAGCCCGGTCGCGCATCATGACGGCAACTATTTCGCCGACGCCGAGACGCTGAAGGCAATCGAAGGCAACGGCCAGGTGGTCTTCCGCTATGCGGAGGGCACCAACCCTAACGGCTCCGTCAACGATATCGCCGGCGTGATGAATGCCAAGGGCAATGTGCTCGGCATGATGCCGCATCCGGAAAATCTGATCGAGGCCGCCCATGGCGGTAGCGACGGCCGCGGATTGTTCGCCTCCGCGCTCGGTGTAGTCGCGGCCTGACACCAGGACGAGCCTATATCGAAATCATAAAATCGGCACCTTTGCATAAAACAGCAGGCGCCGAAACATGATCCGGCAGACTTCGGAAAAACAGCCTTAACCGCCTCATTGGAAAGAGATTGATGCGCCCTCGCCTCCTGACAGGACTTTATTCCGCCGCTGCCATTGCGACGCTTGGGCTGCTGGTCACGTCGTGCGGCCCGCGCCCGCCGGCCATCACCGCGATGGATCACAGCGCCCTGTCGACGATGGAACGCGTCATGCTCAATGCCAGCGCCTGCTGGTTCAAGTCGTCCGACCCGGCCTTTGCCGGTTATCAGCTCTCTCCGGAGCTCAACTCTTTCACCGGTCGCCCGCGCATTCTCGTGGTCGACAGGAAGCATCCGACCGGCCGGCCGTCTCTCGTCGTGCAAGCGGAAGGCAATCCCGCACAGCTGCAGGCTTTCGGTCCGATGATGTCAGGTGCCTCCGGCGGCCGCATCACGGGCGACGTCAATCGCTGGGCTGGGGGCTCGAAGGCCTGCAACTAGGCCGATGGCCTGAGGCCCGCTACGCGGTAATCCTGCTGCCGAGGCATGACGCGCGCCCTCAATCTCAGGGAGCATTGCCATGGACAGATTTGTCATTCTCTCGGGCTGCTCCGGCGGCGGCAAATCCACCTTGCTGGAGGCGCTCAAGCGTCGTGGCCATCACGTGGTCGAAGAGCCCGGGCGACGCATCGTCGTCGAGGAACTGGAAGGCGACGGTTCGGCTTTGCCCTGGGTCGATGCGCCGGCATTCGCGCGCCGGGCGATCGCCATGTCGCTCGTCGATCGCGAGGAAGCAGCGATAATTCCAGGTACCGTCTTCTTCGACAGGGGATTGATCGACGCCGCATCGGCGCTCGAGCATATGACGGGCGAGCCCGTGCTGGCTTCGCTCGGTCAATTGCATCGCTATAACAGCCATGTCTTCCTGACCCCGCCCTGGCCGGAAATCTATGTCGGCGACCGCGAACGACGGCATGATTTTGCAGCGGCGGTCGCGGAATATGAACGGCTGAGCGCCGTCTATCCCTCACTCGGCTATGACGTTCATCTCCTGCCGAAACTCGGCGTCGAGGAGCGCGCCGACTTCGTTCATTCCGTTATGGGATTCGAATAGACCGGCTACCCTTCACCCCCAGAAGAACGATTTCTTGGCTTCCGTCGCCGCCTCGTGGCGTGTCAGGCCGATGTCGCGCAGCTGGTCCTCCGTCAGATCTCGCAAGACCCAGCGGCTCTCGCGCTTCTCCAGCCAATGCAGATAAATTGCCCAAAGCCGACGCATCGCATGCGGCTTTGGCTGTGCCGCTCGGACTTTCAAGCCTGCCGAGGACGCGTCTCGCGCAGCGGTCGAGCAGATTGCATCTATTGTACTCATCTTCATTCTCACATGATGGTGACAATTCTTACGCATCGAGCCAAACGATGCAAATTGACTCATAAACTTGACTCCGTGACAGAGACAATCTAGGAAATTGTCATTATGACAAATTGGCTCCCTGACATTTCAAGCGGAACCGGCCCGGTCTACATCCGCGTCGCCGACAGTATCGAGAATGCGATCACGCATGGCGTTCTGCCGCCCGGCACCAAGTTGCCGCCGCAGCGCAACCTCGCCTATGACATTGGCGTTACCATCGGCACGGTAAGCAGGGCCTACGCCCTCGTGCACGAACGCGGTCTTGTAGCCGGCGAAGTCGGTCGCGGCACCTATGTGCTGGAACGCTCGAACGGCAAGCAGATCGAGCTCGTCGATCCGATCACGCAGGCGCTTGCCGGCACCCGCGGCCTGAATACGCCTGACGCGAAGATCCGCTTCGACACGACCGCCGCGCCCGACATCGGCCAGGGCGAAATCATCGGCAGGCTCTTTGCCGACATCAGCAGCGAGCATCAGACGGAAATTTCTTCCTATTCCCGGAATTTCCCGGCAAGCTGGTTTCAGGCGGGACAAATCTGGCTCGCCCGCAACGGCTGGCAGCCGGCAATCGATACAATCGTGCCGACGCTTGGCGCCCATGCCGCCGCCATTGCGGTCATATCGGCCGTCACCTCACCAGGCGACAAGATCGTCTTCGAGAACCTGACCTATACGCAGATCAGTCGCGCCGCGCGCCTCCTCGGGCGCCGTTCGATCCTGGTGGATTCGGATGAGCACGGCATGATTCCGGAGGATTTCGAGCGCCTCTGCCAGCAGCAGCATCCACGTCTCGCCTTCGTGATGCCGACGGCACACAATCCCACATTGGTGACAATGCCGGAATCCAGACGCCGGGCAATCGCCGCCATCGCCCGCCGGCACAGCGTCTGGCTGATCGAGGACGACCTCTATGGCGGCATGACCGGCGACCCAAATCCGCTCATGGCTGCCATCGCGCCGGAACGGACTTTCGTGGTCAGCAGCCTGTCGAAGTCGGTGACCGCGGGCGTGCGCGGCGGCTGGGTCGCCTGTCCGCCGCATTTTGCCCAGCGCATCAAGGTCACTCATAAGATGACGACCGGCGGCCTGCCCTTCATTCTGGCGGAAACCTGCGCCCGGCTCGTACTCGGAGGTCACGCACTGGAATTGCGCCGCAGGTCGGTCGAGGAGATCAAGGCGCGCGAACTGATCGCGCGCGAGGCGCTGGCGGGTTTCGAGTTCAACTCGCATCCACATCTGCCGTTCCTGTGGCTGAAGCTGCCCGAGCCCTGGCTTTCGGGCACATTCAAGAACGCCGCCCTCTCCGAAGGGGTGCTGATCGATGACGAAGACGAGTTCAAAGCAGCGCGAATCGAACGGGTTTTCCACAGGGTCCGCGTCGCCTTTTCCTCACCGCCACAGCGAGAAGATGTCGCGGCCGGCTTCATGATATTGCGCAGGTTGTTGGAAAACGGTTCATCGACATACGATAGTCACATTTAAGCAAGTCTTATCAATTTATCGACAGACATCTTGCGGAAATACTATTGCGTCGTCTCGACTCTTAGTACCCTACCATTCTATCAATAGGTCAGGATTCGCCCGCCACACCAGGGGGAGTGCATGGCTATTGCAGGCTATTTAAGCAAGCGTTTAGTTACGAGTTTTCTGGTAGTCAGTTCCATATTCATAGCAGGTCAGGCCATCGCCGCCGATGCGGTCGCGGTTGCCCCTCAAGCCAAGATTTTCGACGAGTTGCGCTTCGGCGCGAGCGGATCGGTTCAGAGCGGATACGATCACGAGAATGGCGTGTTTCCAGACGTGCAGGTGCTGTTCAATCCGTTCGGCTACAATCCGACCGCCGATTGGAAAGATCAGCTGACCCATCCGCGTATCCATCTGGGAACCTCGATCGGCACGGGCGGTTCGGCGACGCAGGTCTATGGCGGCCTTTCCTGGACGCTCACGCATAGCAACGGTATCTTCACGGAAGTCGGCTTCGGCGGAACGGTTCATACCGGCAATCTCGACGATTGGCAGGATCATGGCCCGATGCTTGGTTGTCGCCTGCTGTTCCACGAATATGCCGGCCTCGGCTATAATTTCGACAGCCATTGGAACGTGATGGCGCAAATCGCGCATGCGTCGCACGCCAATCTTTGCGATGGCCCCAATGGCGGCATGACGCGCGCGGGCGTCATGGTCGGCTACAAATTCTGATGATCGAGCGCGGCCGCCAATGGCTGCGCGCCTGACTTCTCCAGTATCAATGCCGGCGTGTTGTGAACGCCGGTGATTTTCCTGTCGCACGACGGGGAGACTTGCGCTAAAGAGACCCCGATCCCTGACCGGCCTTCAAACCTTTTACAGGCAAGGACACTCGAGCGCCCATGACCATTTCCAATTCGATCCAGATCACCCCCGAACTGATTGCCGCCCACGGCCTGAAGCCGGATGAGTATCAGCGCATTCTGGATTTGATCGGCCGCGAGCCTTCCTTCACCGAGCTCGGCATCTTTTCGGCCATGTGGAACGAGCACTGCTCGTACAAGTCCTCCAAGAAGTGGCTGCGCACCCTGCCGACCAAGGGGCCGCGCGTCATCCAGGGGCCGGGCGAGAATGCCGGCGTGGTCGATATCGATGATGGCGATTGCGTCGTCTTCAAGATGGAGAGCCACAACCATCCCTCTTACATCGAGCCCTATCAAGGTGCAGCCACAGGCGTCGGCGGCATCCTTCGCGACGTCTTCACCATGGGTGCACGCCCGGTCGCTGCCATGAACGCCCTGCGTTTCGGCGAACCGGATCATCCGAAGACCCGCCACCTCGTCTCGGGCGTCGTCGCCGGCGTCGGCGGCTATGGCAACTCCTTCGGCGTTCCGACCGTTGGCGGCGAAGTCGAGTTCGATGCGCGCTATAACGGTAATATCCTGGTCAACGCCTTTGCGGCCGGCCTTGCAAAATCCAATGCCATTTTCCTGTCGGAAGCCAAGGGCGTCGGCCTGCCGGTCGTCTATCTCGGCGCCAAGACCGGCCGTGACGGCGTCGGCGGCGCGACCATGGCTTCGGCTGAATTCGACGAATCGATCGAGGAAAAGCGCCCGACCGTTCAGGTCGGCGACCCCTTCACCGAAAAGTGCCTGCTGGAGGCCTGCCTGGAACTGATGCAGACGGGCGCCGTCATCGCCATCCAGGACATGGGTGCCGCCGGCCTCACCTGCTCCGCCGTCGAAATGGGCGCCAAGGGCGACCTCGGCATTGAGCTCGATCTCGACAAGGTGCCGGTACGCGAAGAGCAGATGACGGCCTATGAGATGATGCTGTCCGAGAGCCAGGAGCGCATGCTCATGGTGCTGCAGCCGGAAAAGGAAGCCGTCGCCAAGGCGATCTTCGTCAAGTGGGGTCTGGATTTCGCCATCGTCGGCAAGACGACCGACGATCTCCGCTTCCGCGTCATCCATCAGGGCGAGGAAGTCGCCAACCTGCCGATCAAGGATCTCGGCGATCAGGCTCCGGAATATGATCGCCCCTGGCGGGAATCCGATAAGCGCGCCGCCCTATCCGCCGATCTGGTGGCTGCCCCGGAAGATTACGGTCAGGCGCTGCTGACACTGGTCGGCTCGGCCAATCAGTCCAGCCGTCGCTGGGTCTACGAGCAGTATGACACCCTGATTCAGGGCAATTCGCTGCAGCTTCCAGGCGGCGACGCCGGTGTCGTTCGCGTCGAAGGTCATCCGACCAAGGCGCTGGCCTTCTCGTCCGACGTTACTCCGCGCTATGTCGAAGCCGATCCCTTCGAAGGCGGCAAGCAGGCCGTCGCCGAATGCTGGCGTAACATCACCACAACCGGCGCCGAACCGCTGGCCGCGACCGACAACCTGAATTTCGGCAATCCGGAAAAGCCCGAGATCATGGGTCAGTTGGTCGGCGCGATCAAAGGTATCGGCGAAGCGTGCCGCGCGCTGGATTTCCCGATCGTCTCGGGCAACGTCTCGCTCTACAACGAAACCAATGGCGTCGCGATCCTGCCGACCCCCACCATCGCCGGCGTCGGCCTGCTGCCGGACTGGAAAGCGATGGCCCGCATCGGCTCCGCTTCCGACGGCGACCGTGTGCTGATGATCGGTGTCGACGGCAGCCATCTAGGCTCCTCGATCTATCTGCGCGATATCATCGGCTCGGCCGATGGCCCGGCTCCGGAGGTCGATCTCTTTGCCGAGCGCCGCAACGGCGATTTCGTTCGCTCCGCCATCCGCAACGGCCAGGTTACGGCCTGCCACGACATCTCGTCGGGTGGCCTGGCGTTGGCGCTTGCCGAAATGGCGATGGCGTCCCGCAAGGGTCTGCGCATCGACCTCGCAGAATGCAAGACGCTGGCGCATGCAGCGCTTTTCGGTGAAGATCAGGCCCGCTATGTCATCGCCGTGCCGGCCGATGTCGCCGATTTCGTCTGCATCAATGCGGAAAGCGCCGGCGTGCCGTTCCGCCGCCTCGGAACCGTCGGCGGCGACGCGCTTGCCATCGATGGCCTGTTAACGCTTCCGGTTGAACAGTTGCGCGAGGCGCATGAATCGTGGTTTCCTGCCTTCATGGATGGCGGCTCGCTCGCCGCTGCTGAATAATCGAGGTACCACTCATGCCCATGAACCCCGGCGATATCGAAGACATGATCAAGGCCGGCATTCCCGGCGCCAAGGTGACGATTCGCGACCTGGCCGGGGATGGCGATCACTATGCCGCCGAAGTTGTCGCGGAAGCCTTCCGCGGCAAGAGCCGCGTGCAGCAGCACCAGATGGTCTATGATGCCCTGAAGGGCAATATGGGCGGCGTGCTGCACGCCCTCGCGCTGCAGACCTCAGCGCCCGATTAAGAGCGCCTGCGCTTCTTCGCCGGAGCTGAACGCCAGCTCCGGCAGTTTCTTCGAGGAAAACTCCGCGAAATCCGAGGCCGGCAGCGGACCGGCTGTCATCAGCGTGAAATCGAAGAAGGCTTTCGCATCGGGACCGAGCACATATTGCCGGTGAACCCGCAGGAAATCGCGCTTGATCTTCTTGTAATGCTTCTCCGACAGCATCTGCTTGAAGCGTACGAACAGGATCGACGCCTGCTCGGCATCCGGATGCCCGCAAACAGCGGCGACCTTCGCCTTATAGAAATGAATGGCGTCGGTCAGACAGTGGACGTCGAGCCAGAAAATCTCCTTGCAGCGCGCGATCAACCCGACACGCGAACGCAGCACGGATGCCGGCCGCATGAGGGCGCATTGCAGGATGGCGCTGCCAACCGTCATGAACACCACGCGCTTGCCCTGCAGCAGTTCCGGCTCCCGCTCGAGCAGCAGGCCGATCACATGAGTCGCGACGGACGAGCCCATGCTATGCGAGGAAATGACGATTTCATCGATTTCAGCCTCGTCCAGGGCCTGACGTACGCTGATCGCGCTCGCCTCCAGCCATTGTCTGGCGCCGAGCCCATTCAGTCCCGCCATCGCCAATGCCATTTCCCAGTCGGAGAAAAGATGCAGGGTATGCAGCTTCTCCGCCTGTGGCAGGAAGACATAGACGAAGAACGCAACAGCCAGCGCAATGCTGCCGATATGGCTCCAGGCCGGCAGCCCGAATACGAACGGCGTGAAGGCGATGGAAAGACTGATCAACAGCCCCGCAAGCATCAGCAGAAAGGGAAAGACAAAGAACAGGCCGAAACGCCAGGCGTGACGGAAATAGCCGACCATCCCGCCAGAAGCGGCAACCCGTGCGGCGGCAAGATATCCCTGCATGAGCCGCGTAAAGAACGGCCTGCCATTCAAGACCGAGACCAGATCGTTGTGATCGACGATATGAATGCGGCTCTGCGTGCGCCAATCCTCAGCCGTCGTGGTCACATCGAAATAGGGTGCCCGACCGAAATTCTTCAGCTCGTCGACGGAGACCGAAAAATCCCACACAGCAGCGCTTTGCCGCGCCGAACGCTCGTAGCGAGCCCGATGCGCCGCCGCATCCAACGGCTCGAAACCAGGGAAGTGGAGAACCACCCTCTTCTTGATATTATCCATATGGCAGTCTGTCCCTGGGCACACAAGCAGCATCGAAAACACTGGAAATCGCCAAAACCACGGGCTGCGGGCTTTTTCATGGCGACGCCCACAATTCATCTGAACATAAAAAGATTGAAATCAAGTGTTTACGATCGTGGTCGTCGGCGGAAAGGAAAATGCTCATAGGCGCCATCAGACTTGCCGCCGCACCACACGGTGACACGTCAGCATTCACGGCCGGGATAGGGAGAACTATCGGCACAGGGGTCCGCCGGCGGCGCGATCATGATTTTTTGGACGATGGGCGGCACCGTTGGTTGCGGCGTCGGAGCTGTCGATGCGCGGTAACCGAAAGCGATGCTCAAAACAAGCACGATGGCGCAAACGGTCACGGCGCTGTTCAGAATGGAAGCCCTTGGCGTGCGCACATGCTCATAATATTCCCGCTCGCCCTCGCTTGTTTCCTCCGAACTGTAAAATTCCCGCTCTTCACCAACCTGCCCGTCGGAATAGTGATGGTGGCTCATGGTGTCCGCTCCCTCAAAATACGAATGCAATGCCGACAAGGGACCGATACGCGCCAAATCGCATCAATCGACAAAACTCTAACAAACATACCGGCCGTTTGTAAATTAAGTAGCGGCCTAATATTAACTATCCCTTGCTTCGATTTTCATTTGTGTTGTTCAGGCACGGAGTTGAAGAGGCGTTTTCAAAACGCACTGTTCAGGAAAAATTGCCAATGAGCGGTTTCAGCCATCTTTCTTAACCGCTGATGCCGGAAATCCATTCATGCGATGAAAAAGGCGAAGCATACGTTTTGCCGCTGGAAATCGCGCCTGTCGCTTGCTATTTAAGGAACAGATTTAACGCTGCGGACCTTGACCCCGCATGTGAAAGGAACTGGACAATGAGCGGCATGCACGAATTCATCGACAACGAAGTCAAGAACAACGACGTCGTTCTTTTCATGAAGGGCACGCCCCAGTTCCCGCAGTGTGGCTTCTCCGGCCAGGTGGTCCAGATTCTCGATTATATCGGCGTCGACTATAAGGGCATCAATGTCCTTGCCGATGCCGAGATTCGTCAGGGCATCAAGGACTATTCCAACTGGCCGACCATTCCGCAGCTCTATGTAAAGGGCGAGTTCATCGGCGGCTGTGACATCGTACGCGAAATGTTCCAGGCCGGCGAGTTGCAGCAACACCTCCAGGAACACGGCATCAGCGTTCGCGGCGCCGCCTGACCGGGCACCGGGCTCCTCGTCCGGTTTCCATAGTTCAATTTGATCGAAAGGCGCTGCCACCGGGCGGCGCCTTGACATGTTTATGGGAATAAAACCGTGACGACTACATCCCAGGCTATGTCCCATGGGCAGCTGCCCATGGGCAAACGCGAGTTCATCGCACTCGCCGCCTTCCTGATGGCGATCAACTCGCTCGCGATCGACATCATGCTTCCCGCCTTGCAGCAGATCGGCTCCAGCCTCGGCGTGATGAACGAGAATCACCGCCAGTATGTGGTGACGGCCTATCTCATCGGCTTCGGCTCGGCACAGCTCATCTACGGTCCCCTGTCGGATCGCTTCGGTCGCCGCCTGCCCCTGCTGATCGGCATTACCGTCTACGTCATCTCCGCCTTCGGCATTGCCCTTATTCCGTCCTTTGCCGGCCTGCTTCTCCTTCGCTTCATCCAGGGTCTCGGATCGGCGGCGACACGTGTTATCACCATTTCGATCGTCCGCGATGTCTTCGGCGGTCGCCTGATGGCCGAGGTCATGTCGCTGATCATGATGGTCTTCATGATCGTGCCCGTCATCGCGCCCGGAAGCGGCCAGATCATCCTACTGATTAGCACCTGGCACATGATCTTCGTCTTCATCGGCACCATGGCAACGCTCGTGGGTCTCTGGATGTACTTCCGGCTTCCCGAAACGCTGAAGCCGGAAAACGTGCGGCCTCTGACGGTCAAATCCGTCGCGGCGGGTTTTCGCATCGTCCTGACGAACCGGGTGGCGCTCTGTTACACCCTTGCCAGCACGTTCCTGTTCGGGGCGCTGTTCGGCTTCATCAACTCGGCCCAGCAGATCTACAGCGGCATTTACAGGCTTGGCGTCTATACACCCGTCGCCTTTGGTGGCGTGGCGCTGTTCATGGCCTTGTCGTCCTTCATCAATTCGCAGCTCGTCGGCCGCTTCGGCATGCGGCGGCTGTCGCATGCGGCGCTGCTCGGCTTCTCCATCGTAACCTTCATCTGGATGATCGTGCAGCTTTACGGCCCAGCGCCGATGCCCTTCCCGCTCTTCATGATCTTTTTCGCGCTGGCGATGTTCCAGTTCGGCTGGATCGGCTCCAATTTCAACTCGCTCGCGATGGAGCCGCTCGGCCATGTCGCCGGAACCGCCTCCTCGGTGCTCGGCTTCATGAGCACGGTCGGCGGCGCGTCGATCGGCGCCGGCATCGGCCAGTATTTCAACGGCACGGCAACGCCGATGGTGATCGGCTATTTTACCGTCTCGCTGATCGGTTTGATGTTCGTGCTGATTGCCGAAAAGGGCCGCCTCTTCCGCCCGCACAACGCGCCGCCGCCAGCCGACCAGTCCCTCGCTTTGCATTGACAGGCATATTCAAATGACAACCGCGCCTCAGTCTCAATCGCCGGAACAGTCCGGCTCCAACCGCATCGGCCTCGGCATCGTGGAATTCATCCTCATGATCGCCCTGATGACGGCCAGCATCTCCATGGGCATCGACAGCATGCTGCCGGCGCTGCCGAACATCGGGCAATCGCTTCATGTTGCCAACCCGAATGACACGCAGCTCGTCATCGGCGTCTACTTTCTTGGCTTCGGCATCTGCCAGCTCTTCTTTGGCAGCCTGTCGGACACCTATGGCCGCCGGCACATCCTGCTCGGCGGCCTCGCCTTCTACACGGTGACGCTGTTTGCGGCGGCCTGGAGCGGCAATCTTTTCGCGCTGCTGGTCTTGCGCTTCGCCCAGGGTGTCGGCGCCGCGGCCGTGCGCATCACGACGCTTGCCATCGTGCGCGACTGCTTCGGCGGGCGCGAAATGGCGCGCGTCATGTCCTATGTCATGATCGTCTTCATGATCATGCCGATGGTTGCACCCTTTGTCGGCCAGATGATCGTTGCCTATTCAAACTGGCAATGGATCTTCATCCTGCTCGGCATCGCCAGCGCCGGCCTGTTCCTGGTCGGGTTCTTCCGCATGAAGGAAACGCTTCCCGCCGAGGAACGCCTGCCGCTTTCGGTCGCCTCCGTCCTCTCCGGCTTCAAAACCGTGCTGACCAACCGCATCACCTGCGGCTACATGATCGGCCTAACGCTCTATACCGGCGTCATCTGCGCCTACATTGTCTCGGTGCAGCAGGTTTTCGGCGAAGTCTACGGCCTTGGGGACACGTTTCCGATCGCCTTTGCGGCTACGGCAGCAGGTACCGCGGTAGCGCAGTTCGCCAATGGTTATTTTGTCCGCAGCTTCGGCATGCGCCGTATTTCTCATGCCGCCATGATCGTTTTCGCCGTCCTGGGCGCTATCGGCTACGTAGTCGGCATGTTCGGTCAGCCAAGCTTCACCTTCATCTATATCCTGATTTCCGTAATGCTGATGATGTTCGCCGTCATCACCACCAACTGCATGGCGATCAGCCTCGAGCCGATGGGACATCTGGCGGGCACGGCAGCCGCCATCACCAGCTCGATCTCCACGACGGTCGGCGTCCTGCTCGGCGGCATCGTCGGCCAGATGTTCGATGGCACCGCGCAGCCGCTGCTTGCCGGCTTCACGGTATTCGGTGTGCTGTCGATCTTGGCGACGTTGTGGGCGGAACGCGGCAAGCTCTTCACCCATCCCGGCGATACGCCGGCGCTGGAACCGGGCATGGGGCACGTCTGAACGACATGCCTTCCTTATGCGCCGCTGCGAGGCCGGCTGACCCAACGCACCGCAGCGGCAATAGCAAGCCCGAAAAGCGGCCACATCGCCCAGGGCGTTCCGTGCCAGGTGAAAAAATTGATGGCGACGATGCCGATGCCGGTGATGACAAGGCTGGCAATCGCCATATCGATCTGTCTGTTGCTGCGAACGTAGCGGAACGCCGCAAACCATAGAATAGCGAGTATGGGCCATTTGGCCCAGAACTCGCCGTGCCAAGTCAGCCCGTTGAGTATGGCGAGACCGATGCAGACGACGAACATCCCGCCATAGCTCCGCCGCCAGTCTTGCAGCGCGGGTTCCTGCATAACCGCTTCGGGCGCCCGCGCAGGAGGCGGCTCCGGAGTCGAGCGATAGTCGGATGTGGTGTCGACGACCTGCACGCCGCCGATCCTCACCGCGTAGCTCGGCACACCGCCCTCGATGTTCTTGACGTCGAGCTGACCGAGAAAATCGAAGCCGACCGCCACCTTGTTGCGCACCTGATCGTAGACCGTGTTGGAGATGACGATACCGCCCGGAACAGCACGCGACTGCAGCCGGGCGGCGATATTGACGCCGTCGCCATAGAGATCGTCGCCATCGGCGATCACGTCGCCGAGATTGAGCCCGATGCGGAAAAGCATCTGCTTGTCCGGATCGCTTGCGGCATTGTAACCGGCTAGCTCATTCTGCGTATCAATTGCCGCGCGCAATGCTTCGACAACACTGGGAAATTCGGCAAAGACGCCGTCGCCCCAGGTATTGATCACCCGGCCGCCATGCGCCTCGATCAGCCTTTTCATCGCCTCGCGGTAACGGCGAAGGGTCGAAAGCGTCCCCTCCTCGTCTTTCCCCATCAGGCGCGAGTAATCCTGCACGTCGGCGCAGAAGATGGTGGTCAGCTTGCGGCTCGTCTCGGACATTCGTCTTCATCCTCGCGGCAAGCGCCGACCAAGGCTCTTGCCTGTTGCAGCAAAGATAGCCTTCCAGGTGCCACTTTCCAAGTGGGGCATTCTCGGCAATCGACCCGCTTAGACGGTGAAGACCTCACGCCGCAGCAATTCCCACGTATCCTTGTCCACCGCAACCAGCAGCCCGCCATCGAGGTGATGCGGCAGATAGTGCGATCCGTCGAAACGGCGGACATAGGCGCCCGCTTCCTGGGAGATCAGCGATCCCGCCAAATGATCCCAGGGCATCAGCTTGTTGTACATGAGATAGTGCACATAGCCGCCGGCAAGCGTGCGATACTCATGCGCCGCACATCGATAGCAAGTCGTGTAGCGCACCTTGGCAAGATTACCCATGATCTCGGCGCGCTTTTCCTTGGGCAGGAAGCCGGTGGCCGCCATGCCGACCATCTCTTCCATTGCGACCGGTTGGGCCGTGTTCAGACGCAGCATCTCTCCATCAGGCCGGCGCAGCCACGCACCGCTGCCGCGCTCCGCCATCACCCAATCGTCGCCCATCGGATCGAAGATGATGCCGGCGATCGTTTCCCCCTTGGAAACGACCGAAGCCATGACGCCGAAGGCCGGAATGCCGGCTGCGAAATTGAACGTGCCGTCGACCGGATCGACGATGATGGCGAGATCGGCATCCGCCAGCTTCTCAAGCAGCGCCGGGTCCGCCGCGACCGATTCCTCGCCGACGAACAGCGCCTCTGGCCACAGCCGCGAAACCTCGGCCCTTATCATTTGCTCGGCACGCTCGTCGGCTTCCGTCACCAGATCGGTCGCCTCGCTCTTGGCGCGGATATCGTCGCTGCCAAGCCTGCGGAAACGCGGCAGTATCTCCGTCTGTGCCGCGCGGCGCAGCACGTGAGCAAGAGTGGTAACGTCAACGAGCGATGTCATGCTTTATCCTTTCTGTCAGGCGCCGATGATGTCGCGGCGGATCGCCCACCAGCTTTCCTCATCCGGCGCGGAAATAATGCCGCCTGTCGTTTCGCCGGGCCTGTAGGGCGTGCCATCGAATTTGGCGGTATGGCCGCCGGCCTCCTGGTGGGCCAGCGCGCCGGCAAGATGATCCCACGGCATCAGCTTGGAATGGCCGATGAAATGCCATTTGCCTGATGCCACCATCCAATATTCGTAAGCCGAGCAATTCAGCGAGAATGCCATGCGGGTCTTCGACAGATTGGCGCTGATGCGGGACCTGTCCGGCTCCTCCATATGTCCCCAGGATATGGCGCCCGTCATGGCGCTCAAAGGAGCGGGGGCGGCAACGGAAAGCCGCCTTTCCTGTCCCATCCGCCGGCGCAGGAAAGTACCCGAACCCTTCATGGCGGTAACAGTGTCGCCCAGCACAGGATCATGGATGATGCTGCCGATGGTCTCACCATTGGCGACAACAGCCAATATTGTGCCGAATACCGGCAGGCCGGCAGCGAAATTGAAGGTTCCATCCACCGGATCGATGGCGAAGGCCAGCTCCGCATGCGCGAGAGCGGGCACGACCGACTTGTCGGCCTCATAGGCCTCCTCGCCCACGATAAGGGCAGCCGGGAAACGCGCCTTCAGCGCCGCGGTGATATGTTTTTCGGCCAGCAGATCGGCCTCGGTCACAAGATCTATGGCCGAGGTCTTTTCCGATATGTCGCCTGCGGCCAGGTTGCGGAAGCGCGGGAGGATTTCCTGCGCCGCCGCTTCAGCAACGATCGTCATCAGGTGGTCAAAATCTGTATCGGAGAACGTCATCGGAGGCCTTTGCTCTGGAAGGGCCTCCTCTTATGCCCGATTCGATGACGGTGGTGTGGCAAAACCAATTAATCTCAGTCGGTTCGTCCTATCGAGACCCGCCAGTCATCAAACCAGCGAAATCAAAGAGTTTCGGGTCGAGCAGATGAGACGGATTCACATGCGCCAGCGCACGCAGCATCGTATCCTTGCGGCCCGGCATGCGCCGCTCGATATCGGCAAGCATGTCCTTCATGGCATTGCGCTGCAGTCCATCCTGCGAGCCGCAGAGATCGCAGGGAATGATCGGAAACTGCATCGCCGCGGCGAACTTGGCGAGGTCGTCCTCAGCCGCATAGGCGAGCGGCCGCAACAGCATCAGATCGCCTTCGTCATTGAGAAGCTTTGCCGGCATGGAAGCCAGCCGGCCCCCATGGAAGAAGTTCATGAAGAAGGTTTCGAGAATATCCTCGCGGTGATGGCCAAGCACCAGCGCATCGCAACCCTCCTCGCGGGCGATGCGGTAGAGATTGCCGCGGCGCAGGCGCGAACAGAGCGAACAATAGGTGGCGCCCTCCGGCACCTTCTCCTTCACGATCGAGTAGGTGTCGCGATACTCGATGCGATGCTCGACACCGATCTTTGTCAGATATTCGGGCAGAATATGCTTCGGGAAATTCGGCTGGCCCTGATCGAGATTGCAGGCGATCAGCTCCACCGGCAGCAGACCGCGCCATTTCAGATCGAGCAGCAGCGCCAAAAGACCATAGGAATCCTTGCCGCCCGACAGGCCGACGAGCCAGCGCTTCTGACCCTTCAGCATCTGGAAATCATCCATTGCCTGACGCACCTGCCGCAACAGGCGCTTGCGCAGCTTGTTGAAGGAAACCGATCGCGGCGCATCGAGGAACATCGGATGCACGCCGGGGCCACCGTCCTCCGCCTCGATATCGATTTCGTCCGTGACAACAGTCGCGATATTCATTCCGTCATTCCTTGCGTCTCGCCACGCTGATAGCAGAAAGCGGCACGAGAAGACATGGGTATCAATCGCCGAACACGGACCAGCCCGTGCGCGCTGCCAGCATTTCCAGCGCCACCGCGCCAAGCTGCGAATTGCCGACCTTGTTTAGCCCCGGTGACCAGACGGCGATCGAGCCGATGCCCGGCGCCACTGCCAGAATACCGCCGCCGACACCGCTCTTGCCCGGCAGGCCGACATGATAGGCGAAGTCGCCGGAGCCGTCGTAATGACCGCAGGTCAGCATCAGCGCATTGATGCGCCGCGCCCGCTTCGGCGAGACGACGGAATGCCCGGTGATCGGGTTGCTGCCGCGTGCGGCGAGATAGAGCCCCGCCTTGGCAAGCTGCTGGCAGCTCATCGAAAGCGCGCATTGATGGAAATAGACGCCGAGCACATGCTCGACCGGATGGTGGAGATTGCCATAGGCGCGCATGAAATTGGCGAGCGCTAAATTGCGATAGCCTGTCTGCGTCTCCGAACGCGCGACCTTGTCGTCGATACTGATCGCTTCGTCGTCGGCGACATAGCGCACGAAGCGCAACAGCTCGCCGATCGCCTCGCGCGGCTCGTGCCCCGCCAGAACGATATCGCTGATGGCGATAGCACCCGCGTTGATGAAGGGATTGCGCGGAATGCCCTCTTCGCGCTCCAGCTGGACGATGGAGTTGAAGGCCGTGCCGGACGGTTCGCGTCCTACACGCTTCCAGAGGCTTTCCCCGACCTTGCCGAGCGCCAAGGTCAGCATGAAGACCTTGGAGATACTCTGGATGGAGAAGGAAACGCCGGCGTCGCCGATACTGTAGACGTCACCGTCAACCGTAGCGATCGCCATGCCGAATTGTTTCGGATCGATCTTTGCCAGTTCCGGAATATAATCGGCAACCTTGCCCTCGCCGATGCGCGGCGAAAGCTCAGCATGAATGCCGTCGAGAATAGCCTGCAAATCCGTCATGAGGCGCTCCAAAGACAAAAAAGCCGCTCGAACCGAGCGGCTTTTTCATTCATCAAGAAAGTTATCCGCTTATTAACGCGAATAGAATTCGACGACCAGCTGCGGTTCCATGACGACGGCGTAAGGCACGTCGGCAAGCGTCGGAACGCGAGCGAAGGTCGCAACCATCTTGTTGTGATCGGCTTCGATGTAGTCCGGAACGTCACGCTCAGCGAGACCAACCGATTCCAGGACGATCACGAGCTGCTTCGACTTTTCGCGAACTTCGATGACGTCGCCAGCCTTACAGCGGTAGGAACCGATGTTGACGCGAACGCCGTTTACCGTGACGTGGCCATGGTTGACGAACTGACGGGCAGCGAAGACGGTCGGAACGAACTTGGCGCGGTAAACGATCGCGTCGAGGCGCGATTCGAGCAGGCCGATCAGGTTCTCCGAGGTATCGCCCTTGCGGCGGTTAGCTTCGTCGAAGGTGGCGCGGAACTGCTTTTCACGCAGGTCGCCGTAGTAGCCCTTCAGCTTCTGCTTGGCGCGCAACTGCACGCCGAAGTCGGAAAGCTTGCCCTTGCGGCGCTGGCCATGCTGGCCCGGGCCGTATTCGCGACGGTTTACCGGGGACTTCGGACGACCCCAGATGTTCTCGCCCATGCGGCGGTCAATTTTGTACTTGGACGATTCGCGCTTGCTCATCGCATTTCCTTTCAAACTGTTATGCGGCCCGTTGCCGAACCGCGAAGGAAACACGCCCTCCTCTGAACTCCGTTTTCGAGCTCTGACAGGCTTCTCACATTAGCGAATGGAGGAGCCACGGGACATGTCAAATGAAACACCGGACATTTCTGCCCGGCGTTGGGGCGGTCTCTAAGGGGTCGTCATGAAAATGTCAACAGCGCCGGACGCGCTTTGCAGAGAATACGACAGCTATTCCGCCGCCGCCTGCTCGCCGCCGTCCAGATCAGGCGCATTGGCATCGCCGGGCGCGGTCTGTGAACCCATATCCGGGAAGGCAACGATACGCTTGCCGGAGAAATCCGTGTGGACGACGACGCTGCCCTGTTCCTCGAAATAGCTGAGGAGACGCCGGGCGCGGCGCGCCGAATGCGTGCCGTAGGCACGGGCGATGCGGGCATCAGATGGGCACGGCTCACCGCTGATGGCGGCCTTGGCCAGCATCAGGAAGACGCCCTGCAGGTCGTCTGTGACGCTGGAGGAGAGCACGAGCGCCGTTGTCCACTGATCGGTCGCCATGACCTCCTCATCCGCGCCAGAGCGGGCAATCGCCACGCGGCGGCGAAACTCCGACAGGCTCATGGGCGCGCCGGGAACGCGGCGCATGCGCAACCGCACGAGAAATTCCTGGTAGAGCACAGCATCCGTGCGGAATCCCGAGGCCGGATCGTCGAGGATTTCGGAGAGGACGGCGCTCACCCTCGCCTCGCGATCCTCGCTCGATAGTTCCGGTTGGCTGACCTTCGGCTCCGCGGGCGCCGGGCTTGCCGTCGGCACGGAACGGGAAAGCTCAGCCAGAATATCGGTCGTCGGGCGCGGTGCCGGCGTGGTGCGGCGAACAACGGCGCGCGTAAACTCTTCCGGATCCGGCGTGAAGATCAGATCTTCGACATCCTGCGGCGCATCCGGCAGCGGCATCAGCTTCGGGCTGGAGGAACGCGCCGAGGTCTCCACCGTGCCGATGGTGATCGGCAGCGGCCGGCGCGAGAGTGCCGGCCCGAGCGCGACGAAATTGCCGCGCTTCAGGTCGCGGAACATTTCCGCCTGCCTGCGATCCATGCCGAGGAGGTCGGCGGCGCGGGCCATGTCGATATCGAGGAAGGTGCGGCCCATGAGGAAGTTGGAGGCCTCGGCCGCAACGTTCTTGGCGAGCTTCGCCAGACGCTGCGTGGCGATGACGCCGGCAAGACCGCGCTTTCGTCCGCGGCACATCAGATTGGTCATGGCCCCGAGCGACATCTTGCGCGCATCTTCCGAGACGTCGCCACCGACCGACGGCGCAAACATCTGCGCCTCGTCGACCACGACCAGAACCGGATACCAGAATTCACGATCGGCATCGAACATGCCGTTCAGGAAGGCGGCGGCAGCGCGCATCTGCTGCTCGATATCGAGCCCTTCCAACGTCAGAACGCAGGAGACGCGATGCTGGCGGATGCGGTTGGCGATACCGGCAAGCTCGGCTTCCGTGCGCTCACCGTCTACGACCACATGCCCGAACTTGTCGGCCAGCGTGACGAAATCGCCCTCGGGATCGATGATGACCTGCTGCACCCATTGCGCGGATTGCTCCAGCAGCCGTCGCAACAGATGCGATTTTCCGGAGCCGGAATTGCCCTGCACCAGGAGACGCGTCGCCAGCAGCTCCTCGATATCGAGCTGGGCGCTGGTCCCGCCGGACGCCGTTCCCATGTCGATGCCGACCTGCAATGCACTTCCCCTGTCTTCTAGAATCAAACGCGGATTCGTCCCATCTTTTCTGAAAGGACGTGCCTCCGTCTAGCAAAGATTTCTAAGCTTCGCGCCCGTGGATTGCAAAAACCCACAGGCGATTGCGAGACCTATCTGAACCGCAGATTGGCCCGCGATAACTGGCTGACCGAGGTGCAGCCCATCAGCTTCATGTCGCGCTCGACCTCGGTGCGCAGATGCCTGAGCGCGCGTTCCACGCCCGCCTGACCGGCAGCGGCCAGCGGATAGAGATAGAAGCGGCCGAGACCGACTGCCTTGGCGCCGAGCGACAACGCCTTCAGCACATGCGTGCCGCGCTGCACGCCGCCATCCATCATGACATCGATACGGTGACCCACGGCATCGACGATCTCAGCCAGCTGATCGAATGCCGCGCGCGAGCCGTCCAGCTGGCGTCCGCCATGGTTCGAAAGCACGATGCCCGTGCATCCGATATCGACCGCGCGCTTGGCATCCTCGACCGACATCACGCCCTTCAGGCAGAACTGCCCGTTCCAGTGCTTCACCATCTCGGCAACATCGTTCCAGTTCATCGACGGATCGAGCATCTCGGTGAAATATTTGCCGATCGACATGGCGCCACCGCTCATATCCACATGTTCATCCAGCTGCGGCAGGCGGAATTTCTCATGCGTGACGTAGTTCAGCGCCCAGGCGGGCTTTATGGCGAACTGGGTAAGGCCCGCGAGGTTGAGCTTGAACGGAATGGAAAATCCCGTGCGAAGATCGCGCTCGCGATTGCCGCCGGTGATGCTGTCGACCGTCAACATCATCACGTTGACGCCGGCTTCCTTTGCCCGCTCCATCATCGTGCGGTTCAGCCCGCGATCCCTGTGGAAATAGAATTGATAGACCTGCGGGCCGGGATGCTTCTTGCGGATTTCCTCGAGGCTGACGGTGCCGAGCGAGGAAACGCCGAACATGGTGCCGAGCGAGGACGCTGCGGCAGCGACCGCGTTCTCGCCCTGATGATGGAACAGCCGCTGCAACGCCGTCGGCGAGCAATAAAAAGGGGTCGCGAGCTTTTGTCCCATGACGGTGACAGACATGTCGACCTCGCTGACCCCACGCAGGACGTTGGGAACGAGATCGCAGCTCTCGAAGCTCGACGTGTTCCGCCGCAACGTCACCTCGTCGTCGGCTGCGCCGTCGATATAGTTGAAGATCGGGCCGGGAAGACGCTTTTTCGCGAGGAGACGAAAATCATGGAAGTTGTGGCACTCACGCAGACGCATGGCTTGCCTCGACAACACTGCAATCATTCTCAAAAGACATCAAATATCGACCTCCCAATATTCCACCGCTCAGTCCGGTCTTGAACTACAACCGGTGCAGGCGTGCTTCCCATTTGTAAAGCATATCCGGCTCTCTTTCCTCATTGCCTGCCCCGTCCGACTCGTCAACCACGAAGAAGCCGTGCTTTTCGTAAAAGCGGCGCGCGGGTACGTTTCTCTGGAACGTCCAGAGCGAAAGCGTCGGATAGGTCGATTTGGCGATATCGAGCAGGCGGCTGCCGATGCCGCGCCGCTGCGCTTCCGGCAGAATGTAGAGCTGATCGATCCAATCCTCGAGGAAGGCGATGACGCCGACAAGGCGGCCGCCCTCTTCTGCGCCCCAGATCTGGCAATCCTTGAAAACGACGGCGCTCCAGAAGCCGATATCCTCTTCCGGCGTATGAAGCCCGGCAAGCGTCGGCAGCCGTTCGTTGAAGGACGCGCGATGAACGGCCGCAGCCGCCGGCATGTCCGCGAGATCGAGTTTACGCAACGAAACCTTGTCAGTCATCATCAAGCCTTGAGCCCAAAACCTTGCATCAGCCGGCGGGTGGAGAAATCCGGCGCACCGGAGGTGAAGACCGCAAAGTCGAAATTGTCGGGATGGACGGCATCAGCCACCTGCGGCACCAGGCTGCGGGCACGCCTTGCGATCGCCTCTGCGGGATCGAGCCAGTCGACCGGCCATGGCGCGAGCCGGCGGAAGATATTGGCCATGAACGGATAATGGGTGCAGGCCAGTACGACGATATCGGTCTTGCGGCCATCCATCTCGACAAAGCACTGCTCGATCTCGGTCATGACAGCCTCGTCACCGAGGACATCGCCGCGAATATAGGCTTCAGCCAGGCGCGCTAAGTCCTGCGATCCGACAAGCCGCACATGGCATTGAGTGGCGAAGGACTGGATGAGATCGCGCGTGTAAGCGCGCTTGACCGTACCCGGCGTCGCCAGCACGGAAACAAGGCCCGAGCGGGTCCGCTCGGCCGCCGGCTTGATCGCCGGCACCGTGCCCACGAACGTCATCTGCGGAAAAGCGGCGCGCAAATCGGCACCTGCAAGCGTGAAAGCCGTGTTGCAGGCGATGATGCAGACTTCCGGATCATATTGAACGAGCAGCTTTGCGAAGAGATCGACGATGCGCTCCTTCAACGCCTGCTCTTCCCAGCTGCCATAGGGAAAACCGGCATCATCAGCGATATAGATGAAACCGCGCTCGGGCATCAGCACCCGCGCCTCGCGCAGCACGGTCAAACCGCCGATCCCTGAATCGAATACCAGGACCGGTTTCAGCTCATTCGCCGCTGCTGTCATCGCTGGTGGTTTCCTTGGGTGCCTTGGAGGATCGGGGATGCGAGCCGCTGCCGCGCGGAGATTTTCGCGTGAAGCGGTCGAGAGACGAGATCACACCGCGCAAGACGCTGATTTCCTGTTCGGTGAACGCCCGGCGCGAGAGGACAGCCCGGAGATTGTCGACCATTTTCGGCTTTTTCCCGGCGGGATGGAAATAATTGCGGGCATCCAGCGCCTCCTCGAGCTGTTCGAAGAGGCCAAAAAGCTGATCTTTCGTCGAAGGCCGTTGCTCGAGCGCCTGGAAAGGCACGGCGCCCAGATCTTCCATGCCCGACTTCATCCACTCATAGGACATCAGCAACACGGCTTGAGCGATATTCAGCGAGGCGAAGGCCGGATTGACGGGAAAGGTGACGATCTCGTCGGCCAGCGCCACCTCTTCGTTCGTCAAGCCCCAGCGCTCGCGCCCGAAGAGAATGCCGGTGCCCTCGCCCGCTTTGAATCGGGCGCGAAGGGTCTCGGCCGCAACGACAGGCGAACGCACCGGCTTGTAGCCGTCCCGTTCCCGTGCCGTCGTCGCATAGATAAAATTAAGATCAGCGATCGCCTGCTCCAGCGTCTCGTAAACCTTCGTCGCCTCGATGATATGATCAGCCTTCGAGGCGGTTGCCTGCGCCCTCTCGTTCGGCCAGCCATCGCGCGGATTGACGAGGCGCAGCTCGACAAGCCCGAAATTCGCCATGGCACGCGCCACCATGCCGATGTTCTCGCCCATCTGCGGCTCGACCAGAATGATGGCCGGCCCTTCGGCCAGAAGTGGACGCTCGCTGTTCGTGCCTGCCATGATGTCTTGCTCTCCGCGCGCGAACCTTCTCGCGCAAATCATGGGTCGCAATAGCGAGACATCAGCCGATCGGCAAGGTTTTTGCGCGTCACTGGCTAAGCGAACCGCACCCGCTATTGCGGATTTGCCGGCTTCTGCTGATCCGTCGGCTGCTGTTGCTGATCGGACGGCTGTTGCTGCTGTTGCTTGACGAGATCCTGCATCACGCTCTTGAGCGAACTCGGATTGCCGTTATCGTCGTTGGTGACGATATCGTCCACGACGGGCCGTCCGCCTTCCTCGATGACCTCGAAGCGCACCGTCGTCACCTTCTGAGAATCGGCATCCGATCCCATGCAGGTTGATTTCTTGAAGATCGTCAACACCTCCGTGACATTGTTCTTCGGCGGCTGGGCGGCGATCTTCACGTCCTCCAGCGGACAGGCGTCCTGAGCATTGACGATGACGTCATAGTCGAACGGCGAAATGCCATCCTCATCGGCCGCCGGAAACTGGGCGGCCGCCTGATATTTCGCCGCGAAATCCTTGCTGTAGATATCCTTGAGCTTGCTCTCATCGAAGATATCCTGCCAGTCGCTGTCCCCACCCGCCCAGTTCGAAACGGTCGCGTCCATAATGGCCTTGACGGGCGTCGTCGCATCGGCGGCCAGTGCCAAATGTGCGCCAAAAGAGAACTGAAAGAGCGTGAAGGCAAGCGCGGGTGCGGCAAATTTCTGCATGACATGATTCCGTAATAACAGGCAAAACACCCGCGACATTAGTCCCATCGACCGCTTTGGCAATGGCCGGATGGCAAAAAGCGGGTGATGCCACGAGTGATCAAAAACGCGATGTCTGAGGCTCTATCGGCTTTGCGTTCGGGGCTTGCGGTGTTATAGCGCTCGGGACTTCACATTCACCACAGGACCATCCGGTCCCATCAGCTTAAACGAGGCAGAAGTATGAAGAAGATCAAGGTCGCTAACCCCGTTGCCGATCTCGATGGCGATGAAATGACTCGCATCATCTGGCAGTTTATCAAAGACAAATTGATCTACCCCTACCTCGATATCGATATCGACTATTACGACCTCTCGGTCGAAAACCGCGACGCCACCAACGACCAGGTCACCGTCGATGCCGCCAACGCCATCAAGAAGCACGGTGTCGGCATCAAGTGCGCGACGATCACGCCGGACGAAGACCGCGTCAAGGAATTCAACCTCAAGCAGATGTGGAAGAGCCCGAACGGCACGATCCGCAACATCCTCGGCGGCGTCATCTTCCGCGAGCCGATCATCTGCAAGAACGTACCACGCCTGGTTCCGGGTTGGACCAAGCCTATCGTCGTCGGCCGTCACGCCTTCGGCGACCAGTACCGCGCCACCGATTTCAAGTTCCCCGGCAAGGGCAAGCTGACCATCAAGTTCGTCGGCGAAGACGGCGCGGTCATCGAGAAAGAAGTCTTCGATGCTCCGGGCGCCGGCGTCGCGATGGCCATGTATAACCTTGACGAGTCGATCCGCGAATTCGCCCGCGCCTCGATGATGTACGGCCTGATGCGCAAGTGGCCGGTCTACCTGTCGACCAAGAACACCATCCTCAAGGCCTATGACGGTCGCTTCAAGGACATCTTCGAAGAAGTCTACCAGAACGAGTTCAAGGCTCAGTTCGACGAAGCCGGCATCACCTACGAACATCGCCTGATCGACGATATGGTCGCTTCCGCCCTGAAGTGGTCCGGCGGCTACGTCTGGGCCTGCAAGAACTACGACGGCGACGTTCAGTCCGACACGGTTGCCCAGGGCTTCGGCTCGCTCGGCCTGATGACCTCGGTTCTCTTGACGCCGGATGGCAAGACGGTCGAAGCCGAAGCCGCGCACGGCACGGTGACTCGTCACTACCGTCAGCACCAGAAGGGCCAGGAAACCTCGACGAACTCGATCGCCTCGATCTTCGCCTGGACCCGCGGCCTCGCGCATCGCGCCAAGCTCGACGACAACGCCGAACTCGCCAAGTTCGCCGCAACGCTGGAAAAGGTCTGCGTCGATACCGTCGAAGCCGGCTATATGACCAAGGACCTGGCGCTGCTGATCGGCCCCGACCAGCCGTGGCTCTCGACCACTGCCTTCCTCGACAAGATCGACGAAAACCTCAAGAAGGCCATGGCTGCCTAAGCCTAGCCGACGTAGGAACATGCGAAAACCCGGCCTCAGCGCCGGGTTTTCTTTTGCCCGAAATCTTGCCGCCGCAGCAAACCGATGGCAACAATGCGCGCAACAAAAGGGAGAGACAGATGGCCGAGGAACTCGTTTTCTATACCAACCCGATGTCGCGAGGACGCATCGCCCGCTGGATGCTCGAAGAGATCGGCCAGCCATACCGCACCGAGTATCTCGACTACGGTACCACGATGAAGGCGCCCGAATATCTGGCGGTCAACCCCATGGGCAAGGTGCCGGCTATCAAGCATGGCGATACCGTCGTCACCGAAGGTGCCGCCATCTGCGCTTATCTCGCCGAAACCTTCCCCCAGGCAGGTCTTGCCCCGACAGCGGCCGAGCGCGGCCCCTATTTCCGCTGGATGTTCTTTGCCGCGGGGCCGTTCGAAATGGCGATCACCAATCGCGCCCTCGGCTTCGAAGTCCCGCCGGAACGCCTGCGCATGGCCGGCTGCGGCAGCTTCGCAAGTGTGCTTGATGCCATGGAGCACGCCGTCACGACCTCGCCTTTCATCGCTGGCGATCGCTTTACCGCCGCCGATGTCTATGTCGGCTCGCATGTCGGCTACGGCCTTAATTTCGGGACGATCGAAAAGCGACCAGCTTTCATCGACTACTGGAGCCGAGTCAGCGACCGCGACGCCTATCGCCGCGGCAACGAGATCGACAATGCGGCCATGCCGAAGCCGGCTAATGCCTGAAGATACAGGGTATTAGGAGGAAATCCCCAATCGAAGTGATATGCCGCTATTTCAGCGGCATATAAATATCCGTCAACAATTCCGTCGGCGCCACATCGCGCGGATTGTTGATATATTCCTCGAACATGACGGTATCGCGCAGTTGCCGCCCGGAAGCCGGCAGCCATTGCGCATAGAGCCACTGATAGGCCTTGTGCATATTGGCATAGGGTCCCTTGTGGCGCAGCACGGCATATTCACCGCCGTCGAGCGAGCGCCGCTCCAGCGGAGCATCGGCAGTGACAGTCTCGCCTGCGGTGACGCAGGCATAGGAGCGCAGCTCGTCCGCCTCTACGACATCGGGATCGTCGAGATAGACGCCGATCATGCGCATATCCAGCCCGGCTAAGCCGCGGGCAAAGATGGTGCCGAACAAGGTTTCGAAAGCCTGGTCGATCTGCATGTAGGAGCCGCGATGGGCGACACCGATCAGTGACATTGGCGAAATGGTGCGAAGCGTAACGTCGAACATGACCGTAATCCTTCCTTGAGTCCTGGGTTCGAAGATCGTGTGGCTTCCCTCATTCCGATATCGCGCCGGCGGCATGCCGTAGACGGATCTGAAGATGCGGTTAAACGACTGGAGGTTGGGATAGCCCGACCGCTTTGCAATGTCGCTGACGGATAGACGGGTGTTGACGAGATCGCCCGCGGCACGGTGCAGCCGCAGCCGCTTGACGGTCGCCGCCGCCGTCTCGCCATAGATCGCCCGGTAGATCCTGTGCCAGTGATAGCTGGACATGCAGGCGATCTCGGCGAGTTTCTCCATATCGAACTCGTCATCCAGATGCTCGTGGATATAGGCCGAAACCCGCCGCAACCGGGTCTCGTAAAGCGTCCAAGCCGTACCGCCTGTCATGTCAAACCCCTTGCAAATCGATCGGCCCGACAACAGCATAACCCGATTTGACAAATCCTGCGGAGTTGCCGGTACAAAGAAAAATGGCGAATGCCGCAGCATCCGCCATTTTCGCTATCATAAGAAAATAAAACCGTTAGCCGGCGAGTGCCGCAGCAATCGCCTCGATCGCTTCGTCGGCCTTGGCGCCATCCGGGCCGCCGGCCTGGGCCATGTCGGGACGGCCGCCGCCGCCCTTGCCGCCGAGGGCTGCCGAAGCGACGCGCACGAGATCGACGGCGCTGAAACGGCTCGTCAGATCTTCCGTGACGGCGACGACGGCGCTGGCCTTGCCATCCTCCGAGACGCCGATCAGTGCGACCACGCCGGAGCCGAGGTTTGCCTTGGCTTCATCCGCCAGGCCCTTGAGATCCTTGGGATCGACGCCGGAAACGGGCTTGCCGAGGAACTTGACGCCATTGACGTCGCGCACCGCGTCGGCCGAGCCGCCTTGGCCGCCGCCCATGGCAAGCTTGCGCTTGGCATCGGCCAATTCGCGCTCCAGCTTGCGGCGCTCTTCCATCAGGGATTCGACGCGGGAAACGACATCGGCGGGCTGAACCTTCAGCGTCGAGGCGAGGCTTTTCACGCGCTCGTCCTGCTCGGAGAGATAGTCACGCGCGGATACGCCGGTCACGGCTTCAATACGGCGCACGCCAGCGCCGACCGCGCTGTCGCCGAGGATGCGCACGAGACCGATCTGGCCGGTGGCGGACACGTGCGTGCCGCCGCAAAGCTCGACGGAATAGGCTTTGCCGGCCTTGCCGCCGCGAACACCCTGCCCCATCGACACGACGCGGACTTCATCGCCGTATTTCTCGCCGAACAGAGCCATCGCGCCTTCCGCGATCGCATCGTCGACGCTCATCAGGCGGGTCGTAACGGGCGAATTCTGCAGGACGATCTCGTTGGCCATATCCTCGACGATCTTCAGCTCCTCGGCCGACATCGGCTTCGGATGCGACACGTCGAAGCGCAGGCGCTCAGGCGCAACCAGAGAGCCCTTCTGCGCGACATGCGTGCCCAGCACCTCGCGGAGAGCCTCATGCAACAGATGGGTGGCGGAATGGTTGGCCCGCAGGCGCGAGCGTCTGGCATGATCGACCGTCAGCACCACAGGCTCGCCGACCTTGATCGTACCAGCGGAAACCTCAGCAATGTGGACAAAAAGGCCTTCGCCCTTCTTCTGGGTGTCGCCTACGGTGAGCTTGCCGTGGTCGCCGGAGATTATGCCGGTATCGCCCATCTGACCGCCGGACTCGCCGTAGAACGGCGTCTGATTGACGACGATCTGCACCTTGTCGCCGGCGGAGGCGCTATCGACGGCAACGCCATCCCTCACGATCGCCTGAATGACGCCCTCGGCCGTTTCCGTGTCGTAGCCGAGGAATTCGGTCGCGCCGAACTTTTCCTTGAGCTCGAACCAGATGGTCTCGGTCGCCTTATCCCCGGAGCCGGTCCAGTGCGAGCGAGCCTCGGCCTTCTGCCGCTCCATGGCATCGGTGAAACTGGAGATATCGACGCCGATGCCGCGGGCGCGCAGCGCGTCCTGCGTCAGATCCAGCGGGAATCCGTAGGTGTCATAGAGCTTGAAGGCGGTTTCGCCGTCGAGACTGTCGCCCTTGTGCAACGTCGAGGTTGCGTCGTTCAGCAGCGACAGGCCGCGTTCCAGCGTCTTGCGGAAACGAGTCTCCTCAAGCTTCAGCGTCTCGGATGTCAGCGCTTCCGCACGCCCCAGCTCCGGATAGGCGCGGCCCATCTGCTGGATGAGCGCCGGCAGCAGCTTCCACATCAACGGCTCCTTGGCGCCGAGCAGCTGCGCGTGACGCATGGCGCGGCGCATGATGCGGCGAAGCACGTAGCCGCGGCCTTCGTTCGACGGCAGCACGCCGTCGGCGATCAGGAAGGCGGAGGAGCGCAGGTGATCGGCGATGACGCGATGGCTGGCGCGATGCTCACCCTCGGCCTTCACGCCCGTCGCCTCTTCCGAGGCTTCGATCAGGGCGCGGAACAGGTCGATATCGTAATTGTCATGCTTGCCCTGCAGGACGGCGGCAACGCGCTCGAGACCCATGCCGGTGTCGATCGACGGACGCGGCAGGTCGACACGCTCTTCCTTGGTGATCTGCTCGAACTGCATGAAGACGAGATTCCAGATCTCGATGAAGCGGTCGCCATCTTCTTCGGGAGAGCCCGGAGGACCACCCCAGATGTGATCGCCATGGTCGTAGAAGATTTCGGAACAGGGACCGCAGGGGCCTGTATCGCCCATCGCCCAGAAATTGTCGCTGGTGGCGATGCGGATGATCTTGTCGTCGGAAAGACCAGCGATCTTCTTCCAGAGATTATAGGCGTCGTCATCGGTATGATAGACCGTGACGAGCAGGCGCTTGGCATCGAGGCCGAATTCCTTGGTGATCAGGTTCCAGGCGAGCTCGATGGCGCGCTCCTTGAAATAGTCGCCAAAGGAGAAATTGCCGAGCATTTCGAAGAAGGTGTGGTGGCGCGCGGTGTAGCCGACATTGTCGAGATCGTTGTGCTTGCCGCCGGCGCGAACGCATTTCTGTGCCGTCGAAGCCGTCGTATAGGGACGCTGCTCCAAGCCGGTGAACACGTTCTTGAACTGCACCATGCCCGCATTGGTAAACATCAATGTCGGATCGTTGCGCGGTACGAGCGGGCTCGACGGCACGATCTCGTGGCCGTTTTTCTTAAAGTAGTCGAGGAAGGTCGACCGGATTTCATTCACACCGCTCATATGAGGCCCTTCAGTACTGCGCTCAGCAACTTGCGTCAAAGTCAGTGGCTTTTATCGTTCGCTCCCGGCGCTGTCCAGCCGCACGAACAAAACCGGCCGCACATCCGTTGGACAATGCAGCCGGTTTCGAATTTTAGTCTCACATCAAGTCCGGGATTGCCCCCGGAAGTTTTTATTCTCCAGAGGCGTCGCCATCGTCGGCATCGGGGCCGCCATTCTGCAGGAAGCGATCGGCGATCAGGCCGGCGTTCTGGCGCAGCGACAATTCGATTTCGCGCGAGAGATCAGGATTGTCGCGCAGGAAGATTTTCGCATTCTCGCGGCCCTGGCCGAGGCGCTGGCTGTTATAGGAGAACCAGGCACCGGACTTTTCGACAATGCCGGCCTTGACGCCGAGATCGACCAGTTCGCCGGTCTTGGAAACGCCTTCGCCATACATGATGTCGAACTCGACTTGCTTGAAGGGAGGCGCCATCTTGTTCTTGACGACCTTGACGCGAGTCTGGTTGCCGATCACCTCTTCGCGCTCCTTGACGGCGCCGATGCGGCGGATATCGAGGCGAACCGAAGCATAGAACTTCAGCGCGTTACCGCCCGTGGTCGTTTCCGGCGAGCCGAACATGACGCCGATCTTCATGCGGATCTGGTTAATGAAGATCACCATGGTCTTGGATTTCGAGATCGAAGCCGTGAGCTTGCGCAGCGCCTGGCTCATCAGGCGGGCTTGCAGGCCCGGCAGGCTATCGCCCATCTCGCCTTCTATTTCGGCGCGCGGCGTCAATGCCGCGACGGAGTCGACCACGAGAACGTCGACGGCGCCGGAACGCACCAGCGTATCGGTGATCTCAAGTGCCTGTTCGCCGGTATCGGGCTGCGAGATCAGAAGGTTCTGCAGGTCGACGCCGAGCTTGCGGGCATAGACCGGATCGAGCGCATGTTCTGCGTCCACAAAGGCGCAAATGCCGCCCTTCTTCTGGGCCTCGGCAATGGTCTGCAGCGCGAGCGTCGTCTTACCGGAACTTTCCGGTCCATAAATTTCGATGATGCGCCCCTTCGGCAAGCCGCCAATGCCGAGGGCAATATCGAGGCTCAGAGAGCCGGTGGAAACCGTTTCGATTTCGACCACGTTCTCGTTAGAGCCGAGCTTCATGATCGAGCCCTTGCCGAACGACCGCTCAATTTGAGAGAGTGCCGCTTCAAGTGCCTTGCTTTTATCCACCGATTTGTCCTCTACAAGCCGCAAAGAATTCTGAGACATCCGATCCACCTTTAGGTTATTGAAGCCGCTCTAGCAATGTCGCCGCCGATGAGAATTCTGTACTCTATTTGTTCTCTTGTCGCAAGGGCACAACAAGCAATTGAAAGAAAAAGGTAAAATGAATTCCGTTCTATTTTTGTTTTCTTCTTTCTTCCCAGGCACTTGCATGGCTGCGGCGGTGAATTGCGAGATGTTATCTACCAGTCCGATTCGTCCTTTCGACCGCTGAGGAAAACCATATGGCGAAGAAGATTCTCGTTCTCGGCGGTGCCCATATCGACCGGCGCGGCCGCATCTTCGGCGAGACGGCGCCGGGCGCCAGCAATCCCGGCGCATGGTTCGAAGAGCCTGGCGGCGGCGGCTTCAATGCGGCGCGAAATCTCGCCCGCCTCGGCTTCGACGTGCGGCTGATCTCGCCACGCGGCGGCGATCCCTCGGGCGAAATGGTGGCGGAAGCGGCAAGCCACGCCGGCATCGACGACCGACCCTTCGTCTTCCTCGATCGCAAGACGCCAAGCTATACGGCGATCCTCGAACACGACGGCAATCTTGTCATCGCCCTTGCGGACATGGAACTCTACAAGCTGTTCGTCCCGAGACGTCTGGCGATTCGCGCCGTTCGCGACGCCTTCGATGAGACCGATCTCGTTCTCTGCGACGCCAACCTGCCCGCCGAAACCTTGGCTGCGATCGCGGCGAGAGCGGCTCTGTGCGGCAAGCCAGTCGCCGCCATCGCGATCTCGCCAGCGAAGGTCGTGCGGCTGAAGCCGAGCCTTGCCGGCATCGATCATCTTTTCCTCAACGAAGCCGAGGCCGCCGCGCTGACGGAAAGCCGTCCGGAAGACCCGCTCGAATGGGTGAACGGATTGCGCGCGCTCGGCCTGCGCAACGGGGTTATCACGCGCGGCAAGCGCGAGCTGATCGCCTTTTCACGCGACGCCGTCGTCAGCCTGCAGCCGCCCATCGTCGACGATGTCGCCGATGTCACCGGGGCGGGAGATTCGCTCGCCTCGGGCGTTTTATCGGCCCTGCTTGCCAGTCATGATCTCGCAGAGGCTGTCCGCCACGGCGCGGCAGCCGCCGCGATCACTGTACAATCGCCCTTCGCTACCGCCGAAAATCTCTCACCGGAACTCTTGAAGACGATGTTGGCCCTTGTTCCCAAGGCCGAAATTCTGTCATGAAGCCTGCTCAAAACGCGTATACTGTTTCAGTGAATTGGAAACGACAATGACACAGCCTATCTCGCCACTACTTCCGATCTCCTATTCGAAGGAAGTCGCTGCCGCCAAGCTGCGCGGCGCCCCGCTCGTGGCGCTGGAATCGACCATCATTACCCACGGCATGCCCTACCCCGGTAATATCGAGATGGCCCGCAGCGTCGAGGCGATCATCCGGCAGGAAGGCGCAGTCCCGGCGACCATCGCCGTTATCCACGGTACACTCCATATCGGCCTCGAGCCGGAAGAGCTGGAAACGCTTGCCAAGACGGAAGGCGCGATGAAGGTCTCGCGCGCCGACATCGCTTTTGCGATCGCCGAGCGCCGCACCGGCGCCACCACCGTCGCCGCCACCATGATCGCCGCAGCCCGTGCCGGCATCAAGGTTTTCGCCACCGGCGGTATCGGCGGCGTGCATCGCGGCGCGGAAGAGAGCTTCGACATCTCTGCCGATCTCGAAGAGCTTTCGCGCACCGGCGTCATCGTCGTCTGCGCCGGTGCCAAGGCGATCCTCGATATTCCGAAGACGCTGGAAGTGCTGGAAACCCGCGGCGTGCCGGTCGTAACCTATGACAGCGCCGAATTCCCGGCCTTCTGGTCGCGCTCTTCGGGCCTGGCGAGCCCGTTGACGCTGAACAGCCCCGCCGCTATCGCCAATTTCCAGTCCACGCGCGAGCAGCTCGGCATCGATGGCGGCATGCTGATTGCCAATCCGGTGCCGGAAGCAGACGAAATTCCGCGCGAGGAAATGGAAATCTATATCGAGCGCGCCCTCGACAGCGCCGAGCGCGACGAGATTTCGGGCAAGGCTGTAACACCCTATCTGCTCAGCACCATCTTCGACATCACCGAAGGCCGCAGCCTCAAGACCAATATCGCGCTTGTCGAAAACAATGCGCGTCTGGCCGCTGAAATTGCCGTTGCTCTGGCGGAATAATTAGAGCTGCAATAAATAAAAGAACGGCCGGGCGCTTCAAAAGATCGTCCGGCCTTTCTTGTTTCAAATCAGGGAGAACAGGCCCAACGCGGCGCGCAATTCGGCAAGCGTCGCCTCCGTCCGCTCTTTCGCCTTTCTCGTCCCCTCGCGCATTATATCAAGGACATAATCAGGCTCGGCGGCAAAATACGCCCGACGCTCGCGGATCGGCGCAAGCAGCGCCTGCAGGATGTCCTCGAGATATCTCTTCAAGGCGACATCGCCGAGACCGCCACGACGATAATGCGCCTTCATGTCGTCGACCAACTGCCGATCCTCGCAGAAGGCATCCATATAGGTGAAGACGACGTTTCCCTCGACCCTGCCGGGATCGCCGACGCGCAAATGATCCGGATCGGTATACATCCGTCGTACCGCATCGCTTATTTCATCCGGCGATGCCGAAAGCGGGATGGCGTTGCCCTGGGATTTGCTCATCTTCGCCTTGCCGTCGACACCTGGCAGGCGCCCCACGCTCGGCACCATCGCCGTGGCTTCCACGAGAACGTCGCGCCCGATCTGCCGGTTGAGGCGGCGAACGATCTCGTTGGTTTGCTCGATCAACGGTGCCTGATCCTCGCCGACGGGAACGACCGTTGCCTTGAAGGCGGTGATATCGGCCGCCTGCGCGACCGGATAGCAGAGAAAGCCGGCCGGCACGTCGCGTTCGAAGCCGCGCAGCTGAATCTCCGTCTTGATCGTCGGATTGCGCTCCAGACGGCTGACCGTGACGAAATTCAGATAGAGCAGCGTCAGCTCCGCCAATGCCGGCAAGGCGGATTGAACGCAGATCGTCGTCAGCGCCGGGTCAATGCCGACGGCGAGGTAATCGATGGCGACTTCGAGAACATTGCGACGAACCCTCTGGGGATCATGGGCATTGTCGGTCAGTGCCTGCGTGTCCGCCAAAAGAAGGAATTGCCGGTGGCTGCGCTGAAGCGCGACACGACTTTTCAGCGAGCCGGCATAGTGGCCGAGATGGAGTGGACCGGTGGTCCGGTCGCCCGTCAGGATGACCGGACGGGTGTCGATAAGGGAAGACATTTCGTTGCTCCGCAAAAGGAGCCGCCGTAATCGGGAAGGAAAAACGGAAATAGACCATGCCTGCCGGATCACGGCGGCAGGGTCGATTTCAAGACATGACGACTGCCGCTCCTACAAGGAGCACCACCACGAACGATAAATGGGCTTAGCAAGGTCGATCATGCGGTGGGTGATAGCACCTTCACGCCGCAATCGGCAACATGGCGAGGCGAAAATCGCCTCTGACCTACGGCTTGTCCAGCGTCTCGCGCACGACGACGGCAAGCTGCTTCAGCGAGAACGGCTTCGGCAGAAACCCGAACTGCGCATCCGCCGGCAGATTGCGGGCAAAGGCATCCTCGGCATAGCCCGAGACGAAGATGAACTTCATATCCGGATATTTCTTGCGCAATTCCCGCAGCAGCGACGGACCATCCATTTCCGGCATGACGACGTCGGACACGACAACGTCGACCTGGCCATCGAGCTCGTCCATGATGTCGAGCGCCTCGACGCCGGAGCCGGCTTCGTAGACGGTATAGCCCCGCGTCTCCAGCATGCGCTTGCCGCCGCGCCGCACCGCCTCCTCATCCTCGACCAGCAGCACGACTGCGGACTTGCCGGTAAGATCGGCCGGCTCTTCCGGCGGCGCCACTATGCCGACGCTCTGATCCATGGCCGCGACATCGCGGCTCTCCGGCGCCTTCGCGTCCGTTATGGCGGGCATTTCAACGACATGACGCGGCAGGAAGATGCGGAAAGTCGTTCCCTTGCCCACTTCCGATTCCGGCTGGATATAGCCGCCGGACTGCTTGATGATGCCATAGACCATCGCAAGGCCGAGCCCGGTGCCCTTGCCCACTTCCTTCGTCGTGAAGAAGGGCTCGAAGATCTTGTCCATGATCTCAGGTGCGATGCCGGTGCCGGTATCGCCGACCTCGACGAGCACCATATCCTCATGCGGCAGATAGGGATAATTGAAGGCGCTGACATCGGCCGCGAGCAGATTGCGGGTGCGCAGCGTCAGCTGGCCGCCGCCGGGCATGGCATCGCGGGCATTGACGCAGAGATTGATAAGCACCTGCTCGAACTGCGAAAGGTCGGTTTTGACAGGCCAGAGATCACGGCCATAATCGACATCCAGCTTGACATGCGTGCCGGACAGAAGCCGGTCCACCAGCATGCGCAAGTCGCCGATCACGTCGGTCAGGTTCAGTACGGTCGGCCGCATGGTCTGCTTGCGCGAGAAGGCGAGCAGCTGCCGCACCAGCACCGCCGCGCGATTGGCGTTGCGCTTGATTTCCATCAGATCCGCGAAGCTCGCATCCGAAGGCCGCGCCTGCAGCAGCAGATGGTCAGAGGACAAAAGGATCGCGGTCAGCACATTGTTGAAATCGTGCGCGATGCCGCCTGCGAGCGTGCCGACGGCATTGAGCTTCTGCGTCTGCGCCATCTGCGTCTCGAGCGCCTTCTGCTCGGTCACCTCGACGGCATAGACGATCGCGGCCTCTTCGGGCGCCTCGTCGGTCTGATCGATCACCGCATTGATATAGAAGCGGAAATGCCGTGCATCGTCTTTCGGGTTGCGGGAGTCGATCGGCGGAATGTCGCCCTGCCGGTCCTTGGCGGCCGCCAGTGCCTGCTGCAGCTGCGACCGGTCACTTTCGTTGACGACGCTTTCCAGCGCGGCGCCGCGCTCGATATCGTCGCGCGATACGAGATCGGAGAAAAGCTTCAGGAACGGCGCATTCGTCCGCAGAATGCGGCCGTTACCATCGACGGAAGCGATCGCCATTGGTGTATTGTTGAAGAAGCGGCTGAAACGCATGGCTGCCGCCGAGGCCGATTGCTCGGTGTCCGCGCCGTTCTGCCGGGTCAGGACGATGGTGCGGCTCTCGCCGGGAGCGCCGTCGCGCATCGAGGTGACGCTATGGACGATCTGCACCGGCAGGCTCTGGCCGTTGGCGCGACGCAGATCGAGATCGAGCGTCACGGTCTTTTTCAAGCCCGGCTCCGCCTGAACGGACTGGATCAGCGCCAGCCCCTCGCCGGCCACCAGATCGCCGATCGTCATCGAGCCGGGAACGAACTTGGTGAGGTCAAAGCCCAGCCATTCGGCCAGCGTCGCGTTGAGATAGAAGATTTCGCCCTTGCGACCGGCGGAGAAGAAGCCGGCCGGCGCATGGTCGAGATAATCGATCGCGTTCTGCAATTCCTTGAAGAAGCGTTCCTGATCGTCGCGCTCGGAGGTGATATCGGTGATCTGCCAAATATGCAGCGCTTTGTTGCTATCCTGCTCCGGCGGCAGCACCCGTGCTTTCAGCCGATACCAATGGGCTCCCTGGCCGATCCCGTTGAAAGGCCCCAGGGGCTTCAGCAACCGGAACTCCTCCGATCCCTCCTTACCGTCGCGCAGGCCATTGGCAAGGCGGTAGAGAGCTTCGTTGGATTCGCGGTTTCGCGATAGCAGCATCTCCAGCGACTGTACTTCCGTCGCCTTGGCGGCGCCGGTCAGCCGGCCATAGGCGGCGTTGGCGTAAACGATCCGTCCCTTCTCGTCAGTGATCAGCGTCCCGTCCGGATGGCTGTTGAGAAACGAACGCGCCAGACTGTCGGACTGCCGCTGCGGCATCACCTCGACGAAGCCGATGATCGAGGAAACCAGGAAGAAGATGCCGACCATGGCAAGAATGCCGAGGCCGCCGAGAACCGCTTCATTGTCGAGCTGGCTCTTGAAGACGACGAAGGCCGCGGCGGCGGCCACGAGAACGAGCGCCAGCAGGATGATGCGCAGCACGGTTCCCGAACGAACTCCGCGATCCACCAGCGGCACGCTATACTCGTCGGATGGACCCTGCTTCGTCATAAACCCCTCGTCTCCGCCGTTCTCCTCGCGACATGTCATACACGTTAAGGATCGCCGGAGTCGGACCTTTCGAATCTTCTTTACCAATTTGCGTCATCGGCAAAAAGCTTTGCCGAGCCAGAAAGGCTTGAATTCACAGGCAATAGAGCACAAGAGGTATCAATCGCATCTTGTCTCCGCCGCGATCCTGTTCATATGATCGCCGCATAGGAAGGCAAAGTTCAAGGCATCTACCCTGCCGTAGCTGCATAATAGGCCGCGACATCGGGACAAATACGGGAGTATCTCGACATGTTGGACGACATCGCCGGAGCCTATGGCAGCCGTTTCCTCCTCGCAGCCGGTGGGGTCGGCATCGCCCTGATCGTGCTGATCGCCATTCTGTGGGTCCTACGCAATCGAGCGCCTTCTCCCTTCGTGCGCGGCGGCAAAAACCGCCAGCCGCGTCTTCAGGTGCTGGACGCCGCCGCAGTCGATGCCCGCCGCCGTCTCGTGCTCGTCAGGCGCGACGGCATCGAACATCTAATCATGATCGGCGGTCCGACTGATATCGTCATCGAGTCCGGCATCTCCGATCCCACGCGCGCGGGCATGGCCGCGACGCCGGTCGAAATCCCCCCGGCATATGAAAGCCGGCTGCAACAACCGGAAAAGGCTGCCGAGCTCGACACCCCTCCCGCAGCGCTTCCACAACGTCCGCAATCCACCGGGGAGAGGATCGAAGCCTATCTGCGCTCCGAAACGCCCGCTGCCCCGGCTCTGGAACCAACGCCGCTCGTGGCTGCGGAACCTTCCCAACCGGCTGCTGTCAGGCCGCCGCAACCGGCTCCCCAAACCGCTCCGGCCATTAGCGAAGCCGAGGCCGCCGACATACTGGACGCCGCCCGCCATGTCGTCCTGCCGCAGCAACAGCCGGCTCCCATTCGCCCAGCGCCGGTGGAGCCCGTCGTCGCGCCGCCGCGCGCCACCGAGCCCGGCAATGATTTCCAGCGCATACTCGAAGCCGAAATGTCGAAGAACCTGACAGCCGAACGGATCATCCCCAATGCGCCGACGCCACGGCAGGTGCAACAGCAGCCCGCTCCATCGCCAGCACCAAGCCCGGCACAGAGGGTCGAACCCGAGTTAGCGCCGCTGACCGGGGCCGACAGTGCCCTTCAGCAGGAAGTGGCGCGCATCTTCGGTGAAATGAGCGTCAGCCGCGACAAATAATGCGCGGCCTGAAATGTCGGAAATGAAAAAGCACGAGGAACGGATTCCTCGTGCCCAGTCGAGCCGACAGCTCGATTATTCGTCGCGATAAACCTTTTCGCGGCGCTCGTGGCGCTCCTGCGCCTCGATCGACAGGGTCGCGATCGGACGAGCGTCCAGGCGCTTCAGGCCGATCGGCTCGCCAGTCTCTTCACAATAGCCGTAAGTACCGTCTTCAATACGCTGCAATGCGGCATCGATCTTGGAGATGAGTTTACGTTGGCGATCGCGAGCCCGAAGCTCGATGGCTCTGTCTGTTTCCGAAGAAGCCCGATCGGCCAGATCGGGATGATTTGCGCTTTCTTCCGCCAGATGACCCAGTGTTTCGCGCGCTTCTCTAAGGATATCGTTTTTCCAGGCTACCAGCTTCGCTCGAAAATAGGCTCGCTGATTCAGATTCATGAATTCCTCGTCTTCCGAGGGCACATAATTCCTAAGATCGATCTTCTCACTCAACGCGATTCTCCTGAAGAACATCTCATATGGCTGGGCTGTATATCCCAACCAATAGTGCCGATTCAAGCCAAATAGATGCTGTCAACTGATTTTTAAATTTGTCATAAAATTCGGCTAAGGGTCTATTTTTTCATCACTTCTTCTCAGTAGCCCGGATTCGCGTCGTCCGTAACCTTCGCGTGATAGTAGGAGATTTGGCCTTCCGAAGGATCGCGCCGCAGTTGACTGGGCATGCGAACAGACGTTACCTCATTCAGGAAATCGAGCTCCGGAATTTCGCCATGGTCAGCATTTCACCGCCGCCCTCCAGGATCTATCTTCTGCGTCATGCCGAGGCCCAGCAGGCCGCTCCCGGCCAGAAGGATTTCGACCGTCCTTTGAGCGACAAAGGCTATGCCGCAGCCGAAATCGTCGCGGACGAAGCCGCTGACAAAGGCTATAAGCCGGACCTCATCATTTCATCCACGGCCCAGCGCTGTCGCCAGACCGCCGCCGCCATGCGCCGCGCCGTCACGCCCTCGACGGAATTCCGCTTTGTCGATGCCCTCTATAACGGCACGCCGGATATTTACCTGTCGCTCATCGCGGCGCAGAGTGATCAGGACTCGGTCATGCTGGTCGCGCACAATCCGATTATCGAGCTGACGCTTGCGGCCTTGATCGGGCGCGAGGCTATGGCCGGCGCGCTCCCACGCGGTTTTCCGACGGCCGGGCTCGCCGTCATCGATTCGACGCCGTCAGGCTGGGTCCTGACCGACTTCGTCACCGAATAGGGATATTCATCGAGGCACTTGTCTCGAAAACGCCCGAAACGCCCCTGCCCCTGATTGCAGACGTTTACGCCTTCATCTTTTCGGAGCAAGTTTCGATCCCTATATTCACGGCCACGCTGTCATCCAGGGATCCCGCCTTGCCCCCAAGCCTGACCTCTTTTACCGACGACGCCCTCATTGCTTTTGACAATCTTGCCGATCGCGCCGCCGGCCTCGTCAATCCCACAATTCGTCTGGGCGTCACGGGCCTCTCCCGTTCGGGCAAGACCGTCTTCATCTCATCCCTGGTGCATAATCTTCTGAACGGCGGCCGCCTGCCGCTGTTTGAGCCGGTGCAGTCCGGTCGCGTTTCCGCTGTTCGCCTTGAGCCTCAGCCGGACGACGCGGTACCGCGCTTTCAATATGAGGATCATATCCGCGCGCTGGTCAAAGACCGCATCTGGCCGGATTCGACACGCGCCATCTCGGAGTTGCGAATCACGCTGGATTATCAGAGCGCCAGCGGCTGGAACCGCCTGTTCTCGCCAGGCCGCCTCTCCATCGATATCGTCGATTATCCGGGCGAGTGGCTGCTGGACCTGCCGCTGCTCGCCAAGGATTTCCGCACCTTCAGCGAGGAAACGCTGGCTCTGGCGAAAACCGGCATTCGCGCCGAACTGTCACATCACTGGCTGGCGATGACAGAGAAGGCCGATATCGCTGAAATTGCGGATGAAATGAAGGCACGCGACCTTGCGACTGCCTTCGCCGATTACCTGAAAGCCTGCAAATCCGACGAACGCTCGCTCTCTACGCTGCCACCCGGCCGCTTCCTTCTAGCGGGTGATCTCGACGGCTCGCCTGCCCTTACCTTCGCGCCACTGAAATTGCCCGCCGAAGGGACTGCGCCGAAAGGGTCGCTATGGGCGATGATGGAGCGCCGCTACGAGGCCTACAAGGCCGTCGTCGTCAAACCCTTCTTCCGCGAGCATTTCGCCCGCCTCGACCGGCAGATCGTTCTCGTCGATGCGCTGCAGGCCATCAATCGCGGCCCGGAAGCGGTGCAGGATCTCGAACGGGCGCTGACGGACGTGCTGGCGTGCTTCCGTCCCGGCACGAACTCCCTCCTTTCCTCGCTGCTCGGCCGGCGCATCGACCGTGTGCTGGTCGCCGCCACCAAGGCTGACCATCTCCATCATGAAAGCCATGACCGGCTGGAGGCCTTGACGCGCCGACTGGTGGAACGGGCCATAGAGCGCATCGGCATGGCGGGTGCCGGCATCGAGGTCATGGCAATTGCCTCGGTGCGCGCGACGCGAGAGGCGACCGTGACCCGCGACGGACAGACGCTCCCCGTCATCGTCGGCACGCCAATGGACAAGGAAACCATCGCCGGCGAACTGTTCGACGGCAATCGCAAGACCGCGATCTTTCCCGGCGATCTGCCGCAAAATCCGCACGGGCTGTTCGAAGCTCTTGAATCGGATGGGGCAAGGGTCCATCTGCCCGAGGTGAACGTGGTACGGTTCCGCCCGCCGGAACTCGATGAAACCGGCGACGGCATCAAGCTTTCGGTGCCGCATATCCGCCTCGACCGCGCCATGCAGTTCCTGTTCGGAGACCGTCTCGCATGACGAAATCGACCGAAAACGAGCCGAACGGCAACCGCCGACCCGCTGCCTTTGCGCTGGAACCGGACGTCTCCGGAAAAGATGCCGACATCAAATCCATCCCGCCGGCGGTACGCAGACCGCAAAGCTTCGATACCAATGTCGTCCTGACTCCGGACGAAGAAGATCCCTTCATCAATCCGGCCCTCGAGGCCGATTCGGGCGAAGGCGCCATTGCCAGGCCGCGCCGCAAAGGGTTTTCCTTCGGCAAAGTAGCACTTGGCACGCTCGGAATTTTGGTGTCACTCGCCTTTGGCCTCTGGACCGACCAACTCATCCGCGATCTGTTCAGCCGAGCCGACTGGCTGGGTTATACCGCCCTTGCGGTCGTCGCCGTCGGCATTCTGGCCGTGCTTGCCATCGTCACCCGCGAAACGGCCGGAATGATGCGGCTCGCTGCCGTGCAGACTATCAAGGCCGAAGCGGAGGCCGCCGTCATCGAGACTCGACCGGCCCGCGCCAAAGCTCTGGTCAAGCGTCTCTGCACGCTGCTGGAAGCCAACCCGGATACGGCCAGAGGCCGTGCGACGTTAAAGGCAGCGGAAGATGACATCATCGATGCACCACAGCTGATCGACCTCGCGGAACGAGAGCTTCTCGGCCCGCTCGACCGCCGGGCGCGAGCGCTGATCCTCGGCGCCTCCAAACGGGTGTCGGTCGTAACAGCCATCAGTCCGCGCGCGCTCGTCGATATTCTCTATGTTCTCTTTGAGGCGGCGAAATTGGTCCGCGCCATGGCGGAACTCTATGGCGGCAGGCCGGGCACGCTCGGCATGATCAGGCTGATGCGCGATGTGCTCGCCCATCTCGCCGTCACGGGTTCCATCGCGGTCGGCGACAGCATCGTCCAGCAACTGATCGGCCACGGATTGGCGTCGAAGCTTTCAGCGCGTCTCGGCGAAGGCGTCGTCAACGGCATGATGACGGCAAGGATTGGAATAGCAGCGATGGATCTTTGCCGCCCGCTTGCCTTCAAGGCATTCAAGCGCCCCGGCATCGCCGATTTCGCCAGCGATCTCACGCCGAACGTCACCGGCCGCAATCCGACGCGATGACCTGAAAATCCGGCGTTTTGGCATTGCGGAAACCAAGCATTAACCATTCTGCGGCAAAAGTGGGAACCAGTTTTACGGTTCCGCCTCGCTAGGAAATATCCATGTTTTCGCGTCGATTTCTTCTTGTAAGCAGCCTTGCCGCCGCAGCTATCCCTATGGGCGCCTGGGTGCAGTCAGCCGACGCGGCGCCCCGCGACAAGGCTTTCTTCCAGTCGGTCTCCGGCACCTGGAGCGGCCCCGGCGAAATCGTCGCCGGCAAGTACAAGGGCACGAAATTCACCTGCAACCTCACGGGCAAGCCGTCCGATGGCGGCAATGCCGGCGTCAAGCTCGACGGCACCTGCCGCGTCGGGGTCTTCCAGCAGCCGATGTCGGCCGAGATTACGCAAAGCGGCGGCTCCTACAGCGGAAAATTCCTTGATGGCGCGGCCGGCAAGGGTCTCGACGTCACCTCGGGCACGGTCAATGACAATACCGTCGTCCTCGGACTGATCCGTCAGAAGCTGAACGGCGCCATGATCGCTCGCGTTTCGGACAACAAGTCGATGAATGTCACCATCTCGGTGAAGGTCGGCGAACAGATGGTACCCGTCATCGGCGTCACGCTGAAGCGGGCCGATGTCGACCAGATGGCGGTCGGATCGATCCAGTAAGCCTCAGATACGAAAGTGCAAAACGTAAAAGGCCGGCAAATTTGCCGGCCTTTTGCTTTCATATTGTGGGTCAGGCTGTTCGCCACCAGTCGCGGTTTTCGTCCGCGATCTCGATGCCCTCGACATCGGCCTCCCGCAACCAATCGCTGATCTTGCGGCCGTTCACGACAAGATCGGCCGCGAAATCGGCAAGCGGCATCAGCACGAAGCCACGCTCGACCATCCGCGGATGGGGGATCGTCAAAAGCGGCTCCGCCCGCTGCAGATCTGCATAGGTCAGCACATCGATATCAATCGTCCTTGGCCCCCAGCGCTCGACCCGCACCCGCTTCATCTGCCGCTCTATATCGAGGCATACGTCGAGCAAGGCTTCCGGCGCGAGGGTGGTATCGATGGCCGCGCAGGAATTGTAGAAAAAGGACTGGTCCGTCTTGCCCCATGGCGGCGTGCGGTAAAGCCGCGACACCGAAACTACCTCGCAGTCGGTGCGCTGGTCCAGTGTGCGAAGGGCGAGCGCCATGGCACGAACCGGATTGTCCAGGTTGCCACCCAAACCGAGCGTCGTGCGCACCGCCAGGTTTTCAGGCAAAATGCTCAATGCTCACCTGCACATAATCGAGGACGCCCGGAACCGGAGCATTGGGCTTGCGCACAGTGATCTTGGCCCGGCGAATGCTGGGAAAGCGCCGGCATAGCTCCTTCGCCACGTCGAGCGCCAGCGCCTCGATCAAATAGCGACGGCGTCCGGTGACGATCTCTTCGATGACGGTGAATGCGACGCCGTAATTGACGGTATCGTCGATCGAATCACGTTCCAGCGCATCGCCAGCTTCGACATCGAGCTCGGCATCGACAAAGAAGCGCTGACCAAGGAATTCCTCCTCGTCATGCACGCCGTGGCGGGCAAAGAAAGCGCAATTCTGCAAAGTAATGGTGTATGTCACGGCGCTCATGGCGTCCCTCCGTTTCGAACAGGCACGACGGCGTCCGGAAAACGCTCCCTACCTTCAAGGATCATGCTTTAAGCCTCGCGCGCGTTCTGAGAATAGCATCCGCAACCGCCAGCGCGTCCCTGTTGATTGCGACATTGTGTACGCGGAATAGCGCAGCTCCCTGCAGACGCAGGATCGCGCTGGTCGCCGCCGTTCCGACATCGCGATCGGACGCATCGCGGCCGGTGATGGTACCCACGAACCGCTTGCGCGAAGTACCGACCAACAGCGGCAGCTCGAAGCGAAGCAGCGCATTGAACCGCGCCATCAGCTCCAGATTCTCCTCCGCATTCTCCTTGGCAAAGCCAAAGCCGGGATCGAGCACGATATTCTGCCTGTTGACGCCTGCCGCCGCGGCGATATCGAGCGATCGGCTGAGGAACAGCATCTGATCGTCGATGATGTCAGGCAGCTTCTGCCTGTTGCGACCGGTATGCATGATGCAAAGCCCGGCGCCCGTTTGCGCCGCCACGGCGGCGATATCCGGTTCGCGCTGCAGGCCGAAGACATCATTGACGATGTGTGCGCCGGCCCCGACGGCCAGCCGCGCCGTATCGGCGCGATAGGTATCGACCGAGATCAGTGCGTCAGTCTTGCCGCGCAAGGCTTCAATGACGGGCAGCACCCGCCCCTGCTCCTCGCTGGCGCTGACGGCGGCCGCATCGGGCTTGGTCGATTCGCCGCCGATGTCGATGATAGCAGCCCCCTCCTGGACGCAAGCCAATGCGTGCGCGACGGCAGCATCGACGGCCTCATAATGCCCGCCGTCGGAAAAGGAATCCGGCGTCACATTGACGATCGCCATGATGGCACTTTCTTTGCCAACCTCGAGGCTGCGGCCATGCGCGACATGCCAAGTATGGCTGCGAAGCTCCGTCACGAACCGTCCCATCCCATTGAAAATGAAAAAACCTTGCGCTTGATATTGCGCTCACAGTGGCTATGCCGCAAGGTTCGTCGAAGTTCAACATGGTAGCGACACGAATGCCGCTTGCGTTCCATAAGATAAGTATTGCGTGTGCTCTGTTGCTCGCGTTTTGCATACCCAGCGTGGCCGATGCCGACGTCATCGCCCGCAAATCCATTTCCTATTTCGATATCAAGGGCAACACGGCAGACGAGCTCGATGCGGCTTTGAATCAGCGCGGGCCGCTCGCGATGGGTTCCAGCAGCCATCATCCCGGCGCGACGAAAATCCGCTTCGGCGGCAGCGCGACCTATAGCGAGGCGAAGGGGCGCTGCTATATTTCCAGCGTCAAGGTCACGGTCGATACTGAAATCATCCTGCCGCGCTGGCGCGACCGGCGCCACGCCAGCAAGCAGCTTTCGACGATATGGGACACATTAGCCGCCGACATCCGGCGCCATGAGGACCGGCACGTCGAGATCGCCCGCCAGCATGCGCGGCAGATGGAACGGCACATCCTCTCCCTGCCGTCGGCGAGCAATTGTGACGCGCTCCAGGAAAAAGCAAACGAGGTGACGACGCGGGAAACCGAGCGGCACGATGCCGATCAGGCACGCTTCGACCGAATCGAGGCGATCAATTTCCAGAACCGGATACAGCGGTTGCTGTACTACCGCAGCCGGCACAGCGGCCAGCAATAGATCACACCCCTATAATTTCAGGGAAACAGCCTGCGGACCGACGCCGACTGTGGGAAAACCGCCACTATATCTGTGAATCGTCCAGCTGGGCCGTTCTTTGAACTTTACCAGAATCTGAAATAGGTTTTTCCTATCAATTACAGAGATAAACGCACCAGATGATTCGAAGAATACTGGGCGGGATCTCGAAAAGATCGATTGAGAGTGCCTGCGGCGGCGGGTTTGTTCGCTCTTCGGCGCAGTCGGGGTTTGTTTTTCAAAGCATGCGCTAAGTGTTCTCCTGGCGCGTCCTCAAGCCGCAGGTGTTTCCTCCCTTGCCTGTCGGTGATGCGCCCGCCTTGCCTCGCTCGCTGATCAGCTGAGCGGGGCATCTTTTTTGGACTACTGCATAATTCCTCAAATCGGAATCGATTTAGGGCGAAAATTATCCAGCATTTCAAAGTGTTACAGCGACTTTAGCGCACCTCAAGAGAGGCGCGGCTCTGTAAGACTCGGGAATAAATTGTCCGGCTGATATCAAAAGGCTTTCTGCGGAGGAACCGCGGCGGCGAAGACGTCAGGCCTGGCGTTCCGGCACATGCACGACGAGCCCGTCAAGGGCGCTCTTCATCTTGATCTGACAGGAAAGACGCGAGTTCGGCCGGACGTCGAAAGCGAAATCCAGCATATCCTCTTCCATCGGCTCGGGACCGCCAACCTTCTCGGTCCAATCCTCATCGACATAGACATGACAGGTCGCACAGGCGCACGCGCCGCCGCATTCCGCTTCGATGCCGGGAACGGAGTTTCGCACGGCATTTTCCATCACGGTGGATCCCTCGTCGACATTGAGGTCAAAGCGTGTGCCGTCGAAGGCGACGATGGTCAATTTGGTCATGTGGGTGAATTCCGATATTTCGTGAATGAGGATGATCGGAATTTTACTTCCAACAAATCGCTGGGGCAGTCAACATTTGCGCCGCCGAAACGGTCTTATCCGTCTGGCGGCGCAGGCATCACATTCCATTGATCTGCAAGGATCTACAAGCGGATCGGTTCAGCGCGAGAGCTTCAGAATGAAATTCTCAGCCTCGACGACACAGGTCGTCACCGCTGCCATGCGCGCGGCATCACCGACATCGCTCTCGAGCGCCCCGGCTGCGTCGGCGACGCGGAAAGCGCCGACGGCTCCGGCAGCCCCCTTCAGCTTGTGCGATGCGGATTCGATGCGCTTGGGGTCACCGCTGCCGATCTCCTGCAGGCAGGAACGGGCCTGCCTGGCGAACATCTGCAACACCTCGACCTCAAGCGCCTTGTCGCCCATCGTCTGCTTGCCGAGATGGACGAGATCGATCGCCCGCTCCCGCGATGGGGCAGCCCCCCTCGAATTGTCCGGAGATTCAAACGCGATATTCAAAGCTGCCATGTGCCAATGCTCCCGTCATTTATCTATGACTGTTTTAGGGACGTGCCGCATAGTTGCGGCCCGAGCATGGCCATCCAGTTAAATTTTGGCACATTGAGGGCCGAAAACTCCAGACATGGTTAACGTCCGTTAAACATGCTCAAAATCTTGAGTTTTCATGGCGTTGAACAGGTAAACAGGGTTAATGGCTCCTTAACGATCCACTGCCTTTAAGGTGGAATTAATTGTCATGACTAGGGGAATGTGTCACTACGATACTAGTAAATTGGGCTCATGGCACATGTCTTTGCCCAAGAAGTGGATGATGGTAATGTTTTCATAACATCCGTTTGAAAAACCAGTTATCCACTCTGAAATGTAACGGGAAATCCAACCTCGATATTAATCGAAAGCGGAGGACCCAACGGGAGGCAGGGTTCGTCTTTTCCGGACGAGGCGGAATTACCGGAAAAGGCACGGCAAGCCCGAGTGAGTTGTAACGAGGCGTAACCGCATGGCGAACAAAAAGTACATCGAGTCGGTCGAGGACAAGGCCTTCCAGGCATTGGACGAAGCTCTGCAGATCGATTTCAGTGACGAGAGCTTGGAGTCTCGCAATACCCCTACGCCTGATGTCCCGGAGCGAAAAGTGTCTGAGCCGCCCAAACAGCCGATAAAGCAAAGCAGGGATGATGCAGCCCGCAATACCGGCGGCACGCGCAGCACTGCAGCCCCTGCCACAACGCCTCGCTCCGCCGAGGCGCCGAGAAACCCGAACCTTGCGGCAGCCAACGATGGCAACCGGGCAAGCTCCGCCAGCATCCTGAAGGCGCTGGACAGCGGCTCTCAGAGCCGTGCGGTACGCAATGCCACCATTTTTTCCCTGTTCTGGATCATCGGCGGCGCCGGTCTCGCCTTCCTTCTTTACGGCACCCAAATCCGAAACATCCATTCCTTCGCCGATCTGGCCGCCCTGCCCGGCGTTATCGCCTGTATCGTCGGCATCATCATTCCGGTCCTTCTTTTCTATGCTTTCGGCATGATGATCTCGCGTGCGCATGACATGCGCAATGCGGCCCGCTCCATGGCGGAGGTCGCGTTGCGTCTCGTCGAGCCGGAAACGGTGGCTTCCGAACGCATCATGACGGTCGGCCAGGCGGTGCGGCGTGAAGTTTCGGCGATGAATGAGGGCATCGAGCGCACCATTGCCCGCGCCACCGAGCTGGAAACCCTCGTCCATTCCGAAGTCAACGCCCTGGAGCGCAGCTACGCAGATAACGAACTGCGCGTGCGCGGCCTCGTCCATGAGCTCGGCACCGAACGCGACGCGATCATCAATCACGCCGAGCGCATCCGCTCGTCGATCGTCGGTGTACATGATCAGATCAAGGAAGACCTGTCGCTGGCGACCGAAGAGATCACCGTGCGTCTCTCGACCTCGGGCGAAGCCTTCGCGTCGATGATCGATACGCGCGCTGCCGTGCTGATGGAAAAGTCGGATTCCGCGGTCGAGGCGCTCGGCACGCTGCTTGCCGCCAAGACCGACAGCCTGCTGCAGAACCTCAACGCCTCCGGCCTGGCGCTGAGCCACGAATTCGACACCCGCCTGGAATCCCTGTCGTCGACCCTTTCCGAACGCGGCAAGGAACTGCTCGGCCACTTCGAAACCCGCGCATCGACGCTTGACGCGAACACCGAAAAGCTGAACTCCGCGCTCAATGAACGCGCCCGCCAGCTCAATGAGACCCTGGTTGCCCGCACGAAGGAAATCAGTGAAAGCCTCACCGGCGGCGAGCGGTCCATTACGGGTACGCTGGACAATGTGTTGTCGCGCCTCAACACCGCGCTCGACGAAAAGGGTGCGAGCTTCCGCCAAAGCCTGCAGTCGACGGCCGATGACGCCATCATGGATATCGACCTGCGCTCCGGCTTTTTCGACGAGCGCTTCCAGTCGACGATCGCGCAGCTTTCGACCGCTTTCGACGAACGCGTATCGGAATTCACCTCCGCCTTCGACAAGCGCGCCGGTTCGCTGGACAGCAAGCTGTCGGAAAGCCTTGCCCGCATCAATCAGAGCCTGGGCAGCAACTCGGATGCCCTGGAAGGCATTCTCACCTCCAGCATCGAACGGCTGGGCTCGCATCTCACCGACCAGTCTTTCGCGCTGGCAACCACGCTTGCGACCGGTCAGGAAGTGCTGGAAAGCGCAATCGGCTCCAGGGCCGGCGAGATCACCTCGGCGCTTCAGAACGCCACCAGCGGAATTTCTGCCGCCCTGACATCTGGCACGAACGAACTGAACACCACGCTCGCCTCGCATGCCGGTGCCTTCACCTCGGCTGTGCAGGGTGTCACGCGGGATGTCTCGACCGCGCTGCAAACCGGCACGGAAGAGCTCACGACGGCCTTTGCCGGCCGCGCCAACGAGATCAACAACACGCTCTCTTCCCGCACGAGCGAGATCACCCAGGCGCTTGGCTCCGCGCATGAGCGCATCGATGCCGTGATGGCCGCCCGCAGCAGCGCGCTTTTCGGCGCTCTGACCGATAACCAGTCACGATTTGAACAGACGCTTGCCGAGCGTTCGCAGGCAATCACCGATGCCGTCAGTGGCTCTCACGAACACCTGACCGCCGCCCTCGACGAACGCACCTCGATGCTGGCGATTTCGCTGGCGGAAAACCAGCTCCGCCTCGAAAACACGCTGGCAAGCCGCGCCGACGCCATCACTAACGCCGTTGCCGATACGCATGGCAAGCTTGCCGACACGCTTGATGACAAGACGATGGCGCTTGCCATCGCGCTTTCCGAGGGCCAGTCCCGCTTGGAAGACACTGTGTCCGGCCACGCGGATCATGTTGCCGGCACTCTGGACGCAAAGACCAAGGAGCTCGCCCGCGCGCTCGCCGAAGGTCAGGCGCGTCTGGAAAACACCGTTTCCGGCCACGCCGAAAGCGTTACGAACGCCCTCGACGACAGAACCATGGCGCTCGCCGTTGCTCTTTCCGAAAGCCAGGCAAGGCTGGAAGAGACCGTGTCCGGCCATGCCGAACGTGTCGCCTCCACGCTGGATGGGAAGACCGGCGCGCTTGCCGCCGCCCTGACCAGCGGGCAAAATCGCCTCGAGGCAACGCTTGCCGATCGCGCCGAGGAGATCATCAAGGCGTTTGCCGGCAATCATGCCGCCCTGGTCGACGCCCTCGACGACAGGACGATGGCCCTCGCCATTGCACTTTCGGAAAACCAGGCTCGCCTTGAAGGCGCAATTTCGGGTCATGCCGAGCAAGTCACCACCACGCTCGACGACAAGACGATAGCTCTGGCCATCGCCCTTTCGGAAGGTCAGGCACGGCTGGAGGACACCGTCGCCGGCCACGCCGAGCGGGTCGCCAATACGATGGACGGCAGGACGAAGGCTCTTTCCGACGCGCTGACATCAGGCCAGTCCCGCCTCGAGGCGACGCTTGCCAACCGCGCCGAGGCGATTACCAACGCCTTCACCGGCAATCATGCCGCTCTGGCGGACGCTTTGGACGAAAAGGCGATGGCTCTCGCCATTTCGCTCTCCGATACGCAGTCCCGCCTCGAGGATGCCGTATCGAGCCGGCTGGACGCCCTTTCCGAAACCGTCGCCGGAACGCACGACAAGATCGTCAACAGCCTTGACGACAGGACGATGTCCCTGGCGATCGCCCTTTCGGAAAACCACGCGAAGCTCGAGGAAACCCTCGAACACAGCGCCAAGGCCATTGCCCATACCGTGGCCAGCGGCCACGAGGCATTGACCAATACGCTCGATGACAAGAGCATGGCCTTCGCAATCTCGCTCGCCGAAAACCAGAACCGTTTCGAAAGCACCCTGGAAGAGCGCGCCAATGCCCTGCTCGACAGCGTCTCCGGCGCTGAAGCGCGGGTTGCCGGCGCCTTCGGCGACAAGGCGGACGCAATCCGTGCCGCCTACAGCGAAAATCAGGATCGCCTCGATCGCTCGCTCGCGGTCCATACAGAAGCCCTATCAGGCTTGCTCGGCGGTAGCAGCGATCGTATCGAAACCGTTCTCGGCGCCACGACGCGCCAACTCGAAAATACGCTTGGTGTCGGTCTGTCGCAGATGGACGAGAACCTTGCTTCCGCTTACGAGCGCATGCGCTCGACGCTGGAAGATCGCAGCAATGCGATCAACTTCGCTTTGCGCGAAGCCCATGAGCAGATCGACAACACGCTGATGGAGCAGACGACAGCCATTGGCACCTCCATCGCCACCAGCGCCAGCATGCTCGAAATGTCGCTGGAGGACCGCGAGGCATCGCTGCGCCAGACCATCGACGCCAGCGCAAGGACCTTGGAAGAGCGCCTGAGCAGCGGTGCGGGCGACGTTGCCGGCCGCATCCAGCAGGCCGCCGGCGATATCCAGCGTTCGGCCGAAACCTTCTCGTCCAACCTCAACCAGACGATCGAGGGCATGACCGGCCGCTTCGCCGAGACCGGCTCCCGTGTCGAGGCCAGCCTGTCGGCTCTTGAAAACCGCATCCACGAAGGCGTCACAGGCGTCGCCGCACAGGTCGATGCAGCCGGCAACCGTCTCTCCGATACGCTGGCGAGCGGCGCCGCCCAGATCGACAACAGCGGCAGCCAGGCCGCGGCGCGCATCGAAGAGCGCCTGTCGACCATGGATCGCGCGCTCAATGTCGGCCTCGAAGCCGTCAACCGCACGATCGAGGGCAAGGCCGCCAATCTCGCGACGACGCTGCGCACGGCCGTTGCCGATGCCGCACAGGGCATGGATACGGAGGCGACGCGTACGGCTGAACTGCTTGCCAATACCGGCCAGCAATTTGCCGATAACCTCGGCAACCACAGCGATGCCTTCGCACGCGCCATGACCGAGCGCTCCGACGATCTCGTCAATCGCGTCTCGGAAACACAGAACCGGTTGGCAAGCCAGGCCGCGGCCGTCGCCCAGACCTTCTCTGAGGCTGGCAACGCGATCGTCAACAAGGTTGCCGAAGCCGAAGGCCTCGTCAGCAACCAGGTCAACACGATCTCGCAGGCCCTGTCTTCGGCGGAACAGACGCTGGAAGCCCGGGGTGCCGCCATTCGCAATACGCTGGCCGGCGGCAGCGAGCAGATCGCCTCCACCATGGCGCAGGTCGAGCGCGCGCTCGACGAGCGCAGCACGGCCATTCGCACCTCCCTCGAAGAGCGTGCCCGCGAGATCGACGCAACCCTTACCGGCGTCGACAACGCGCTGGAAGCACGCGGCGCATCCATCCGCACATCGCTCGACGAGCGCACCCGCGAGCTCAATTCGATGCTGGCAGGGCGCTCCACAGAGCTCTCCCGCCTCATCGACGAAAAGGCCCGTCCGATCGTCGATCGCTATGCGGCAACGGGTCAGGAAGCGGCAGCCCTCATCTCGGCGGCCGCCCAGGAAAGCACGGAGCGGCTGCGCGCCGAAAACACCGCCCTGATAAACGCAATCGCGTCGCGCACGGAACATGCGGTCAATACGGTCAGCGCGCTCGAGAACAACCTGCTTGCAAGCGTCAACGGGATCATCGCCCGCCTCGCCGAGAACAACTCCGCGATCGCCGGTCTGCTGACCAATGCCGCCACCGAGTTCGCAACCGTCGACGATCGTCTCAACGCGACGTCGACACGCTTCGCCGAATCCGCGGCGAAAGCCGGCGAGATGGTTTCGGCCTCCAGCCGCCTCCTCGAAGGCAAGGTTGACAAGCTGTCCGAAATCACCGGCCAGACGCTGTCGCAGGTCGGCAGCATCGTCGGCCGTTTCGACGATCACTCCAAGGTTCTCACACAGGCTTCCCAGCTTCTCGGCGCGGCACAATCGAACCTCGTATCGACGCTGGAAGAACGCGAGACGGCATTGCAGAACCTCGCCGTCGGCCTCGTTCAGCGTTCGGAAGAGATCGAGAACACCATGCGCGCCCTTGGGACCATGGTGGAAACCGCCTTCGACCGTGCCGAGCAGCGCTCCAATCAGGTCACCGGCAATCTGCGCCAGAGCGTCCAGTCGTCTTTCGCGGACATCGGTCGCGTCCTCTCCGAAACGGAGAAGCGCGCCGAGGACGCCGCGGAAAACATGCGTGGCGCACTGCACAAGGCCAGCGAGGAAGCAGGCCAGGCTGTCGAAAGCACCTTTGCCAATACCGAGCGCCGCTCCAATGACCTGACAAACCGCCTGCGCGGTGGCCTCACGGCTTCGCTGTCCGAGGTCGAGCAGATGCTTGCCGACGCCGGCAAGACCTCCGATACGGCCGCGCAGCAGCTGCGCGAGACGCTGCGTGTCGCCGTTGATGACGCCATCGGCCGCTTCGCCGGGGCAACGGACGAGATCCGCCGCTCGGCTGGCGATATCCGCCGGGAACTCGACCTCACCCGCAGCGAACTCAAGCGCGGTGCCTTCGACCTTCCGGAAGAAGCGAAGGAAAGCGCTGCTGCCATGCGCCGCGCCGTCGCCGAACAGATCAAGGCGCTGCAGGACATCTCGCAGATCGTCGGCCGCTCGACGCAGCAGCTGGAGATTTCCGAACCTTCGGCACGCGCTCTGGCAGACGCACAGCCAGCCCAGCGCCCACGGCCTACGGCTCCAGCGCCGGCCCCGGCACCTGTTGCCGCCGCTCCGCGGCCGCAACAGCCCGCCCCGCAGCAACCTGTGCCCCAGCAGCAGCCGGCACCGCAGCAGCCTTCGATCGAGTCCCTGGGCCTGCGCGGCTCCATCCCCGCGGAACGTCCAGTGGCTCAGCCGCAGCGTCCGGTCGAAACGTCGGCTCCTGCCCGCCAGGAAGCAGCCGGCGGCGGCTGGATCAGCGACCTGCTGCGTGGCGCCTCGCGGGATGAAACCGCTGGTCTGCAGCCGGCCCGCCAGGCGACGTCGAAAGCACCGGCGGAACCGGCACCCGCCGCACGCAACCCGCGCCATGTCGTGGAATCGCTGAACTCGCTCTCGGTCGACATCGCCCGCGCGATCGATCACGACGCGTCCGTCGACCTGTGGCGCCGTTACCAGCGCGGCGAACGCGATGTGTTCACTCGCCGCCTCTATACGCTGAAGGGCCAGCAGACCTTTGACGAAATCAAGCGCAAGTACGACCGCGAACCCGAATTCCGCACGGCAGTCGACCGCTACATCGCCGATTTCGAAAAGCTGCTTGCCGATGTCCAGCGTACGGACCGCGATCGCACCGTCACGCAATCCTATCTCACCTCCGACACCGGCAAAGTCTACACGATGCTGGCCCACGCAGCCGGTCGCCTGAACTGAGATAGAGAAGAGATGAATGCTCGATCCCCGGCCCAGGTGCCGGGGATTTTGATTCGAGGTACGGCACGCCTCATGTTTACGGCATGGAAAAGGGCGGCCCCGAGGGCCGCCCTTACTTCGCCCGGCGATGATTGTGCCCAATCTACCGGGCTTCATGTACCTTTGAGATCAGCCCGCTGGTAATGCCGACGAGCAGGAAATTGTTGTTGATGCGGACCCAGTGATAGCCGCGCGGGGGCGCGGACAGCTGATAGGCGCGATAGTCGATGTCCGCCGCACGATGCCGATCGGAGGCGGACAGGCGGCGGCCCTTGACCCAACCGCCCTTGCGGACAACGACCTTCTTCTTCACCACCTCTTTCTGCATGGCGGCCTGTTTGCCAGCTGGAGCCGGCTTGACCTGCGCCGTCGCAGCCAGCGGCATCGCCAGAACGGATGCCGCAAGAAGGACGGTGAAGATTTTTCTCATTGGTTGTTTCCTCATTTCAGAATCTGCACGCGAACTTACCGTGACAGACATGAAACGAGTCTGACAGTCGAATTACAATTCGGTAATGGACAAGATTGGCCGGCACAGTTTCGCGTCCACATCACTGCAAGCCATCGCCCGAACTTACAATTCATCGTAGTTGAACCAGTCGAAATCCGCCGTCTTCGCCCGACCCGAAGTGTCGAAGGCAAACACGCCGGCAAAAGCACCGGTGAAGGAGCCATGCTCACCGCGCCCGCCCTCATCCGAGATGACGCCGGCATCGAGCACGGGTCCTATGGACTGCCATGCTCCCATGCCCTCCGCCTGCCAGAAGAACTGCAGGTCGTTGTCGCGCACTTCCATGGCAAGCTGGATCCTCCCATCGGGCACGGCAACCCCGCCGTCGATCGGAAAACTCAGGCGACCGTTCGGATAGTCGCCCGGGCAGGTCATGATGGTGACGCAGCGGCCGAGCTTCTCGTGAAGGGTCACGGCGATGGCGTGCAGCTTGAAACGATTGTAGTAATGCGTCAGCCCGGCGACCTGCTGGTAGGTATTGGGCTCAAAGTCGACGACCGTTTCGGCGCGGAAGCTGTGATGCTCCTGACGGCGGGCGACGAGCGATTGCTCGAACCAGGAACCGATGCTTTCGCGGGCGATAAGCCGCAAATGGCCGGGACGTTCCGTCATGCTGAAGATGCGCTCCGGTTGCGGCGTGCGCAGCCACTGGAAATCCATCGGCAATTCCCGCTCATCGAAATTATAGCCGCTGCGGCGCGGCTTTTCGATGCGCTGGGCACCATTCAGGCCGGTCACCTCGACATCGGGAACGCTGGTGCCGTTTTCGAGATAGAGCCAGCCATCCTCTTTCCAGACGCATTTCTGCAGAGCCGTCTCGCGGCCGAGCGTGCAGCGACGATGCGGCGGCAGGGGGCGCCCGCAAAGATGCGTATGATAGAACTGCCCGTCATGCGTCTCGACATATTGGCCGTGGCCGGCGCGCTGCAACGCCGCCTCCGGATGATCCTTCGAGGTGATCAGGTACTTGTTCGGATGGAGCTCGTAGGGTCCGGCGATGTCGCGCGATCGGGCCATGGTCACGGCATGATCATAGCCGGTGCCGCCTTCAGCCGTGGTCAGATAGTACCAGCCGTTGCGCTTGAAGAGATGCGGCCCCTCGACCAGCCCCAGCTCCGTGCCGGCAAAGATGTTCCTGATCGACCCCTTCAACGATTTCGTCGCCGGATCCCATTCCTGCAGGAGAATACCGTCGAAGGCCGGCGTCTTCGGCGAGCCGCCATAGCTCTCGGTGCGGTGGTTCCATTGCATGTTGACGAACCACTTGCGTCCGTCGTCGTCATGAAACAGCGAGGGGTCGAAACCGGATGAGTTGACATAGGCGGGCTCGGACCATTCGCCTTCGATGGTCGGCGAGGTCACGATGTAATTATGGGCATCCTTGAAGTTGCCGTCATAGCGCTTGACGTCGGTATAGACGAGCCAGAACAGGCCATCCGCATAGGAGAGGCAAGGCGCCCAGATGCCGCAGCTGTCGGCCTCGCCGCGCATATCGAGCTGCGACGCACGCTCCAGCGGCCGCCTCACCAGGGTCCAATTCACGAGATCGCGCGAATGATGGATCTGAACGCCCGGATACCATTCGAATGTCGAGGTGGCGATATAATAGTCCTCGCCGACACGGCAGATGGACGGGTCGGGATTGAAACCCGGCAGGATCGGATTGCGGATCATGAAACTCTCTCCTCCAGAGACCACGACATGCGGCGATGTGCGGTCATACAAAGAAAAACGCCCGGAAGCTGGTTCCGGGCGTTTTATGATGATCAGTCCCGTTCGGCCGACTTTGCCCAGAGATTGATGTCCGCCTCCTTGGCATAGACATCGATCTGCTTCAGTTCTTCCGCTGTGAAGTCGAGATTATCGAGCGCCTTGACGCAGTCGACGATCTGCGACGAGCGGCTGGCGCCGATCAGGGCCGACGTGATGCGGCCACCGCGAAGAACCCAGGCAATCGCCATCTGCGCCAGTGTCTGGCCGCGCTTCTCGGCGATCTCGTTGAGCTTTCGTATATTATCGATGATCGACGGACGGATGAAGTCGCGCTTCAGGAAGTGGTTCTGGGCCGCGCGGCTGTCGTCCGGAATGCCGCCGAGATACTTGGTCGACAGCATGCCCTGCGCCAGCGGCGAAAAGACGATGGAGCCAATGCCGAGGTCCTCAAGCGTATCCACCAGACCGTCATCCTCGACCCAGCGATTGAGCATGGAATAGCTCGGCTGATGGATCAGGCATGGCGTGCCGAGTTCCTTCAGGATTGCCGCGGCCTCGCGCGTGCGCTGCGAATTGTAAGAGGAAATCCCGACATAGAGCGCCCTGCCCGAGCGGACGATATGATCGAGCGCGCCGCAGGTCTCCTCGAGCGGCGTATCCGGATCGAAGCGGTGGGAATAGAAGATATCGACATAGTCGAGGCCCATGCGCTTCAGGCTCTGATCGCAGGAGGCGATCAGATATTTGCGGCTGCCCCATTCGCCATAGGGACCTGGCCACATATTGTAGCCGGCCTTGGAGGAGATGATCAGCTCGTCGCGCAGCCCGGCGAAATCGGTGCGCAGGATCTCGCCGAACGCGGTCTCGGCGCTGCCGGGAGGCGGGCCGTAATTGTTGGCGAGATCGAAATGGGTAATGCCCAGATCGAAGGCCGTGCGGCACATATCGATCTTGCGCTCATGCGGCGTGTCGCCGCCGAAATTGTGCCAGAGTCCCAGCGAGACCGCCGGCAGATTCAGACCGGAACGGCCGGTCCTGTTGTATTTCATTTTTGAATAGCGATCGGATGCCGGTTGCCAGGCCATGATGGAATTCCTTCGAGATGAAAAAGCGCGCGGATTGCTCACCCGCGCGCAAACTAGCTCTTCCAGCGCTTACTTCAAGAGCGCCTGCGCCTCTTCGATGCCGAGTGCCGCCGGCTGCGTGCAGGTCGTGGTCAGGTCGATGAAACGACCCTCCTCGCCCGACTTCAGGATCGAGGTCATGACATCGACGCCATGCAGCGTCCTGTCCAGCGAGCAACGCGCATCCCGGCCGTCGATCAGCGACGCGGCTAAGTCGGCAAGACCGGCCGTGCGATAATTGGCGCGCGAGCCGCTCGGGCTTTCCTGGTTGACGATGCCGAAAGGATGCGCCCAGTTTTCCAGCGGCTTGATGTCCTTGTCGCGCCCACTCGCCTCGACGGTGCCGCCGAAGAAGTTCGGGTCGGGCACGTAGAGAGAACCCTCGGTGCCATAGAGCTCCATATTGGCATGGCGGTGCGACCAGACATCCCAGCTCGCCGTCAGCGTGATCCTTGCACCGCTGACGAATTCCAGCAGCGCCTGGATCGTCGTCGGCGTCTTCACGGGAATAATGTCACCGTTGCGCGGCTGGCTGGTGATGGTGCGGGTCGGCGACGCCATGGAGGTCATCGCGCCGACACGTTTCACCGGACCGATCAGGTTGATCAGGTTGGCGATATAGTAAGGGCCGAGATCGAGGATCGGGCCGCCGCCGGGCAGGAAGAAGAAGTCCGGATTCGGATGCCACATTTCCATGCCCGGGCTCATGACATAGCATGCACCCGAGGTGACGCGGCCGATGCCGCCGTCATCGATGAATTTGCGGGCGAGCTGATGGGCACCACCGAGGAAGGTGTCCGGAGCGCAGCCGACGGCCAGCCCCTTTTCCTTGGCGACGCGGCGCAGCTCTTCACCCTGCTCCAGCGTCAGCACCAGCGGCTTTTCGGAGTAGACGTGCTTGCCCGCTTCGAGGATGCGCTTGGAAACCGGGAAATGCGCATCCGGGATGGTCAGGTTGACGATGACGTCGAGCTCGTCATTGGCGAGCAGTTCGTCGATGGTCTGCGCCTTGACCTTGTATTCCTCGGCGCGCAGGCGCGCCGCTTCCATATTGATATCGGCGCACGCCAGCACTTTCAGGCCCTTGAAGAGCGGCGAAAGCGAGAAGTAGGTCGTTGAGATATTGCCGCATCCGATGATGCCGACGCCAAGTTCCTTAGCCATGTGGATATGCCTCAAAAGCTCTTGAAGGATGCGATGGAGCGCGTGATCAGGCGATCGACATCGCTCGGATTGTCATGTTCGACGACGAAGTGCTTGGCTTTCGTCCCGGCCAGCGCCTTGAGCAGCTTTGCCCACGGAACAGTGCCGTGACCGACGTCTGCCCAACCGTCCTCGTTCTTGTTCTCACCCGCCGGCGCGATGTCCTTGACGTGAACGGAGGTGATGCGTGGCCCCAGCTTTTCGATCCAGGCAAAGGGATCGCCGCCACCGCGGATGACCCAGGCAATATCGGCTTCCCAGGAGATATCCGGAGCGCCTTCGAAGATCTGCTCGATCGGCAGCGAGCCATCGGCCTGCTTGACGAATTCGAAATCATGATTGTGCCAGCCGAACTCGAAGCCCACATCCTTATAAGGCTTGCTCATTTCATGCAGGCGCTTGCCGAATGCGCGCCAGCCGGCGGCATCCTTCGGGCGCTGGTCGGCGCCGATATGCGGGGCATAGATCGAATCCATGCCGAGGGTCTTGGCGATGGTGAGCGACTTCTGCACTTCGCCGTCGAGGAAATCCGGGCTGAAATGGCCGCTCGCCATGGTCAGGCCGTTCCTGTCGAGTTCGGCGCGCAGGTTCTTGAGGCCGGTCTCGTCCAGATCGGCATAAATACCGCCGAAGCCCTCGACCTCGGCGTAGCCGGCCTTGCCGAGCTTTACGAAGATCTCCGAATAGGGCTGGAAATTGCGGGCGCTATACAGCTGAAATCCAAGTTTCGTCATCGATAGTCCTCCAATGGCCTTCCGGCCGTCTGTCTTGGGCCTTTGGCCCCGAATGCACCGTCATGACGGCGCGATAGCTCAATCCACCGACTGGCTGGATTGCAAATCGTAAATACGGAAATCCGGCACACCGCCTGGGAGCGGCTTGGTCGGCGTGAAGACGATGCGGCGGCTTTCGCCGGCGGCAAGATCGAAGGCGTTGTCAGAATAGCGCCCCTCCACCTCGCTCTCGATCATCACGAACAGCGCAAGTCCCTTGGCGGCGACGGTGAGTTCCACCGTGCCGTTTTCCTCCTTTTCCTCCCGTAGTGCCGTCAGGTCGGCGGGCTGAAGCTCGAGGGCCTTGTAGGTGCCGTGGACATAATGCCCCTCGCCGCCCATGCCGTTCGATGCGGTGAAACGCCACGCCAGCAGGCAATCGGCCGGCACCTGATCCGTATCGATCGACAATGCCGTGACAGCCGCGTCCGGCGTGCAGACGGCATGCGCCGTGGTCAGCGGCACACGCTCGCCGTCGAGCTTCAGCAACGAGACCGAGATATCGGCTGTGACATCGGCATTGGTGTCATTGACCAAGGAGAAGCGGATCGTCTTGTTGTCTTCGGAGGGAATTGCCGCGACCGATACCGGCTGGAAGAAGCGCCGCACCAGATAGTGCATCACCTTCCACCGACCGCCGTAATCGAGGCTCGACCAGGAGGCCACCGGCCATGTGTCGTTGAGCTGCCAATAGATGGTGCCCATGCAATGCGGCTTCAGCGAACGCCAATACTCAACCGCCGTCTTGATGGCGAGGCCCTGCTGGACCTGGCTCAAATAGACGAAATTCGGGAAATCCTTCGGGAAGCGGAAATAGCGGAACATCGTGCCGGCAATGCGCTCGTTACCGCCGGCATTTTTCTGGTGCAGCTCCATGACCGGAGAGGCGATGTTCATATCCTTCGCCTCGGCATAGGTCTTGATGACGGGCAGCGAGGTATAGGACTGGAAGCCGAATTCCGAGCAGAAGCGCGGGCGCACGGAACGATAATTGTCGAAGGACTTGTTCTCGTGCCAGACCGACCAGTAATGCATGTCGCCGGAACCATCGGCATGCCAGGCGTCGCCAAAGTTGAGATAGCCCGACGCCGGGCTTGACGGCCACCAGATCGCATCCGGCAGCGCCTTCTTCATCGCGCGCTCGATCGTCCTGTTCAGGCGGTCGTAGGAGACGAGATAGCGATCGCGATCCTTACGGGATTCCTCGAACCAGGTGAGCGCGCCCACCAGCTCATTGTCGCCGCACCAGAGAACGATCGAGGGATGCGTCGCGAGCCGGCGAACCTGGTAGTCCACCTCCGCCTCGACATTCTCGAGGAAATCGCCCGTCGAGGGATAGAGGTTGCAGGCGAACATGAAGTCTTGCCACACCATAAGCCCCAGGCGGTCGCAGGTGTCGTAGAACCAGTCGTGCTCGTAGAAGCCGCCGCCCCAGACGCGGATGGCATTCATGTTGGCCGCGGCAGCCGATTGCAGCAGGTCCTCGGTCGCGGCCGGGTTGGACCGTGAAAACAGTGCGTCAGCCGGAATCCAGTTGGCCCCGCGCGCAAATATCTCGCGGCCGTTGACCTTCAACACGAAACGGCTGCCGGCCTCATCCTCGTCGGTGATCAGCTCGACCGTGCGCAGGCCGATCCGCCGCGTGACGGTTTCGAAATTGGTTTCCACGGAGAGCGCATAGAGTGCCTGTTCACCATTGCCGGCCGGCCACCAGAGCCGGGGCTTGTCGACATGGAAGACATGGGTGATCGATGTTTCCCCGGCATTGACGCCGACATCGAGGCGCACCCGTTCGTCGTCAAGCGAAAAATAGAGCTGCGCGATCCCGGTTCCCTTGGCAAACAGCGCCACCGTCACCTTGAGGTCGACGGAGCCGTCGTCGTTGTGGAGCTGCTGGGTGACGATCGTCTCGATACAGGCGATCTCGAGCTTCTTCAGCGCGATCGTGCCGTAAAGGCCGAGCGGAGCGATAGCAATGTTCCAGTCCCAGCCGAAATGGCATTGCGGCTTGCGCAGCATGTTGCCGTTCGGGATCGGCGAATTGCCGGTGCTATAGGGGATGTAGAAGGGCTGCTTCGCCTGCAGGGCGGCGCCGGCCGCGATGCTCGAATGCAGGACGATGCGAATGGTATTTTCGCCCGTCTTCAGCGCCTTCGAGACATCGGGACGATAACGCTGGAAGCAGTTATTGGCCTCCAGCACGAGCGCGTCATTGACGTAGACGCTTGCGACGGTGTCGAGATAATCGATATCGAGGTACCAGTCGCCGCCGATATCATCGAGCCTGAAGCTGCGCGTCAGCTCCCAATCCTGCTTGGCGACCCATTGCACGACCTCTTCGTTCCGGCCGAAGTAGGGATCGGGAATAAGCCCTTCCGCATGGAGGGCCGTGTGGACATCACCGGGCAGAGATATGGCAAGAGAATGGTCGCTGTCGGGAGAGGTCAGCCTCCACGACCCGGCCAGATCGACGGCAAAATTATCATTGATCGAAGACGACATCGGACCTCCCCGGACCGCTGCAAAGAAGGAGGCGGTCAAACCGCCTCCGGGCATGGGATCATATTCTGAGTTCCGTCTGCGCATCAAAGAGCGACGCGACAGACATGTCAAAACCAAGCTTTACGGCCGAACCGGGGCCGAAGCGCCTGGCGCCGTTGACGCGAACCGACATCGTATGGCCGGCATGCTTCAGCCACAGCAGGTTGTCGGCGCCCATCGGCTCCTCGATATCGACAGTGGCATTGTGGACCTCGGCGCCGGACGCAGCCTCCTCATTGACCTTGATGTGCTCGGGACGGACACCCAGCACAACCTTGCGGCCGACCTCCAGAGCCTCGCCGGCCTTGTAGCCGTCGAGAGAAAACAGCACGTCGTTGGTCGCGAACACGACTTTGCCTTCGCGGTTTACCAGTTCGCCCTTGAGGAAGTTCATCGATGGCGATCCGATGAAGCCGGCCACGAAGAGATTGCGCGGCTCGTTGTAGATCGTCGTGGGATCGTCGAGCTGCATGATGACGCCGTTCTTCATGATCGCGATGCGGTCGGCAAGCGTCAGCGCCTCGATCTGGTCATGGGTGACATAGATCATCGTGTTCTTCAGCGACTGGTGCAGCCGCTTGATTTCGACGCGCAGCTCCGAACGCAGCTTGGCATCGAGGTTCGACAACGGTTCGTCGAAGAGGAAGACGTCGACATCGCGCACCAGCGCGCGGCCGATCGCGACGCGCTGACGCTGGCCGCCCGAAAGCTCTGCCGGCTTGCGCTTCAAAAGCGGCTGGATCTGCAAAATCTCGGCGGCACGCGCGATGCGCTTGTCGATCTCTGCCTGGGGTACCTTGGCGACGCGCAAGCCGAAGGACAGGTTCTTCTCGACCGTCATCTGCGGATAAAGCGCATAGGACTGGAACACCATGCCGATGCCACGATCCTTGGGCTCTTCCCAGGTGACGTTCTTGCTCTTGATGAAGATCTGCCCTTCGGTGATGTCGAGCAGGCCGGCAATGCAGTTGAGCAAAGTCGACTTGCCGCAGCCCGACGAACCGAGAAGCACCAGGAATTCGCCGTCATTGATCTCGAGATTGAGGTTCTTCAGAACGGTGACCGCGCCGAAATCGAGCGACAGATCTTTGATGGAAACGCTGCTGTTCATGGATCACCCCTTCACTGCGCCGGCGGCGATGCCCCGAACGAAAAGCCGTCCGGAGACGAAATAGACGATAAGTGGAACAAGACCCGTAAGGATCGTTGCCGCCATGTTGACGTTGTATTCCTTCACACCCTGGACGGAATTGACGATGTTATTGAGCTGGACGGTCATCGGATAATATTCCGGCCTGGTGAAGACGACGCCGAACAGGAAGTCGTTCCAGATACCCGTGATCTGCAGGATCATGGCGACGACGAAGATCGGCAGCGACATGGGCAGCATGATGCGCAGAAAAATCTGCCAGAAGCCGGCGCCGTCGATGCGCGCAGCCTTGAAAAGCTCCGCAGGCAGCGACGCGAAGTAATTGCGGAACAGCAAGGTCAGGATCGGCATACCGAAGATGCTGTGCACCAGGATAAGTCCGCTGAGCGTACCGTATATCCCGATTTCACGCAGTACGATGACGATCGGATAGATCATCACCTGATAAGGGATGAACGCGCCGATGATGAGGATCGAGAAGAAGAAATCCGCGCCCTTGAACCGCCAGTTGGCGAGCGCATAGCCGTTGACCGAGGCAATCGCGATCGAGAGGATCGTGGACGGCACGGTGATGCGTACGGAATTCCAGAAGCCGCGGGAAAGACCGTCACAATTGAGACCGGTGCAAGCCGTTGCCCAGGCCTTCACCCATGGTTCGAAGGTGATCTCGAGCGGCGGCGAGAAGATGTTGCCAAGCCGGATTTCCGGCATTCCCTTCAGCGACGTGACGATCATCACGTACAACGGCAACAGGTAGTAGGTGGCAGCAACGAAAAGCGTGCCGTAGAGCATGATGTTGCGGCCGGAAATCACCCGGCGCGGCTTGCGGCCACTCGGTCCGGAGAGCGGCTTGTCCGTCAAGGCAGCACCGCCGTTCGCATTCTTGAGAGTAATAGTATCAGACACGTTTGCGCCCTCCGCCGAATTCCAGGTAGGCCCAGGGGATGACGACGATCGCGACAGTGACCAGCATCATGGTGGAAGCCGCAAATCCCTGACCGAGGTTCTGCGCCTGGAACATGTAGTCGTAGACGTATTTCGCCGGAACTTCCGAAGCGATACCGGGTCCGCCGCTCGTTTGCGCGACGACGAGGTCGTAGACCTTGACGATACCGCTGGCGATGATGACGAGAGTCGTGATGAAGACAGGGCGCATCATCGGAATGACCACGAACAGGTAGGTCTTCCACATGGGTATCCCATCGACGCGCGCTGCTTTCCAGATATCCTCATCGATGCCGCGAAGGCCGGCGAGCATCAGGCACATCACGAGGCCCGTTCCCTGCCAGAGCGCTGCGATCAGCACGCCATAGATGACGATACTCGGCGTATAGAGCGGATCGAAAGCGAAGGTCGTCCAACCCAGCGAACGCACCACGGACTGGATGCCGAATTCAGGATTGAGCAGCCACTGCCAGACGAGGCCGGTGACGATGAAAGAAAGGGCGAAAGGATAGAGGAAAATCGTGCGGAATGTGTTTTCGAACCGGATCTTCTGGTCCATCAGCGCAGCCAGCACGAAGCCGATGACGAGACTGAAGATCATGGCAAGAATGCCGTAAATGGCAAGATTTTCGATGGACATGACCCAGCGCGGCGCCGCCCACAAGCGGTGGTATTGGTCCAGTCCGACGAAGCTGAGACGTGGCAGCAGCTTTGAATTGGTGAAGGAATAAACCACGGTCCAGATTGTGCCGCCGAGGAAGATGACGACGGCTGTCAGGATCATTGGAATGGATGCAATCTTCGAGTTCAGATTGCGCAGAAATTGATTTGGCCGGCCGGCTTTCGCATGACCCGTCATTGTAACTCCTTCCAAAGCGCGATTGCTTCGATGATCAGGAACTCCGGACATGACCCGGTTCCTGTCGCTCCCTCCTCATCCACGGCCGAACGTCACATCCCTGTGGGTCCGCCGCCCAAGAGGCGCCGTAGCCAGCCGGATCACAGGATGTGTCCCGGCCGTGATACCGGCCCGCAAGGCGAGGCCGGTATCACTACAGCGAGAAGATAGAGATCAATCAGCAGCAGCGATGATCTCGACGAAGCGCTTCTGAGCCGCTTCCGGCGTCATCGACGGATTGGCGAAGAATTCGGAGAACAGGTCCTCCTTCTGCTTCTGGCTGTCGGCGGAAAGAAGCTGGTCCGTACCCTGGATCACGTTACCCTTCTTCAGGATTTCCAGGCCTTTCTTCATGCAGTCGTTGGCGGAGGTGAGATCCACGTCGCCGCGCACGGGCAGCGAACCCTTCTTCAGGTTGAAAGCAACCTGCGTCTTCGGATCGAGAAGCGTCTTGGCGAGCGCTTCCTGAGCCTTCGACTTGGCCTCGTCCTTCAGCAGCGGGAAGTAGAACGCATCACCACCCGTCGAGATGACTTCGTTGACACCGAGACCCGGAAGGCAGGTATAGTCCGTGCCGGCCTTTTGACCTGCAAGGGCAAATTCACCCTGCGCCCAGTCGCCCATGATCTGGCCGCCGGCCTTGCCGGTGATGACCAGGTTCGTGGCCTGATTCCAATCCTGAACGTTGGAGCCCTTGGACATCTTGCGGGCATCGTCGGCAGCCTTGAAGACCTTGGCGATCTCCGGTCCGGCGGCAACTTTCGCATCCTTGTCGTTAAACACCTTTTGGAAGGTGTCCTTGCCGGCGATGGCGACCATCAGCACGTCAAAGGCACCCGCAGCCTGCCACGGCTGGCCACCGACAGCGAGCGGAACGATGCCTGCCTTCTGCAGCGCGGGAGCGGCGGCGACGAACTCATCCCAGTTCTTTGGAACCTCGACGCCGGCCTTCTTGAAGGCGGCATTCGAAAGCCAGAGCCACTGCCAGGAATGGATATTGACCGGCGCGCAATAGATCTTGCCGTCGATCGTGCAGGAATCGAGCAGGCTCGACGGGCGAACGATGTCTTTCCAGTGCTCCTGCGTGGCGACATCGGTCAGATCGCGCATGAGGCCCGCCTGCACCAGTTCCTCGGCCTGACGGCCGTGGTTGAATTGGGTGGCACCCATCGGATCGCCGCCGGTAATACGGCTGATCATGATCGGACGCGCAGTCCCGCCCGAGCCGGCGATCGCGCCATCAACCCAATGATTGCCTGTTGCGTCGAAAGCCTTTGCCAACTCGGCCACGGCGGCTGCTTCGCCACCCGAGGTCCACCAATGCGTTACCTCAAGATCGGTCGCCTTGGCCACACCAAGCGGCAACACGACGGAAGCAGCCAGCGCAGCAGCCATTAAACGAATATTCATGAGTTCTCCTCCCTCACTGAAACGTTGCCGGAAAAACCTAGTCGAATCATTTTCGCTGCGCAACCGCCAACTCGAGATTTTTTCGACAACGAGCGATTATACAACCTATGGATAAATTATCGCCTGCGAAATCAAGCCGCCGGCATTGGTTTTTCAACAGGCACGGCCAAGGGGGCACCTTAATAACAGATTGATTATAAGCGATATTTTCGTAAAAATGCATAGTCATATCCTTTGATGCCGTGCCACCGATGGAAAGCCACCTAACGGCAAGCTCTAATACAACCCTTGGAAATGGCGTCGAAAAACATATCTAAAATAGTACTCGACATTCGTACTGTATCGTTACAGTTTCTATTCAAAGTGAGGAGACGCCGCGTTTCGCCGATGCTTGCGATGCAGGCCTGGGCGATATAAGCGGATTGGTCGCGGGAGGCGGCCGGGAGGCGGGCTTGAACGGAATGGACAACAACAAAACTTCAGGCGGCGGTACGCGGTCTGGACCCGAGCGGCCAACACTGAAGACGATCGCCTTCATGACGGGGCTTGGAATTACCACTGTTTCACGCGCACTGAAGGATGCTCCCGACATCGGCGCCGAAACCAAAGAGCGCGTGCGCATGGTCGCCCGCCAACTGGGTTATCAGCCGAACCGGGCCGGCGTGCGCCTGAGAACCGGCAAGACCAACGTCATCGCGCTGGTGCTGAGCATCGACGAAGAAATCATGGGCTTTACCAGCCACATCGTCTTCGGCATCTCCGAGGTCCTGGCCGGCACGCAATACCACCTGGTCATCACGCCGCATTCGCACAGCAAGGATCCGCTGGTGCCGGTGCGTTATATCCTCGACACCGGCTCCGCCGACGGCGTTATCATATCGCGTACGGAGCCAGATGATCCGCGCGTCGAGCTTATGCATAATCGCAACATGCCTTTCGCCACGCATGGACGGACGGATATGGGTATCGTCCATCCCTTCCACGACTTCGACAATGAAGCCTTCGCGCACGAGGCCGTCCGTGCGCTGGTCGCGAAAGGGCGGCGTCGCCTGGCGCTGCTGCAGCCGTCGAGCAAGCTCACCTACTATTCGCATACGCGCATCGGCTTCCAGACGGGCCTGCATCAATATGGTGCCGAAGAGGTCCCGCTCAGGATAACCACCGACAATGCGCTTGCCGATATCAAGGACACGACCGAAGCATTGATGCGCTCTCCGCATGCGCCCGATGGGATCATCTGCTCCAGCAGCGGCGGCGCCATCGCCGTCAATGCCGGCATCGAGGCGGCGGGGTTCCGTCTCGGCCGCGATATCGACATGGTCGCCAAGCAATCGGCCGATGTCCTGAGCTGGATCAGGCCCGAGATCATCACGGTGTCGGAAGATTTCCGCCACGCCGGCCGGGAACTCGCAAAGGCCGTCATCGCCCGTATCGACGGGGTCGAGCCGGAACTGCTGCAAAGCATCAGCCCGCCCGTCTGGCCGAAGAGCTGATAACAAAAAGCCCACCGGATTTCTCCGGCGGGCCTCTTCAGATCTGGCAATTCTTTTAGCCGTTGGCGCCGCTGCCCCAAGGGCCGTGATGGATATCCTTGCCGTCGACACGGTCGAAACCGTGTGCGCCGAAGAAGTCGCGCTGGGCCTGGATGAGGTTAGCGGTGCCGCGAGCCTGGCGATAGGCGTCGAAATAGGTCAACGCCGAAGCCAGAGCCGGAACCGGCAGGCCAGAGGCCGTGGCAGCCGAAACAATGCGGCGCAGCGACGGGATCGATTCCTTGACCATCTCGGCAAAGGCCGGCGTGACGACCAGGTTCGCCGCATCCGGGGTCTTGGTGAAGGCGCTGGTGATCTCGTCGAGGAACTGCGAACGGATGATGCAGCCGGCACGCCAGATCTTGGCGATCACAGGCATCGGCAGCGACCAGTTGAACTCCTTCGAAGCCTCCGCCATGACGGCAAAGCCCTGCGCATAGGCGCCGATCTTGGCTGCAAACAGAGCAAGCTCGAGATCCTTCAGTAGGTCAGGACCGAAGCTGATCGGGAACTTGTAATCCGGCGTGCCGAAGATCTTTTCGGCAGCTTCGCGCTGGCTCTTGATCGCAGACAGGCTGCGGGCCGCAACGGCCGCTTCGATCGCGGTTGCGGGAATACCCATGTTCTGGGCTTCGATGGCAGACCACTTGCCAGTACCCTTCTGGCCAGCCTTGTCGAGGATCACGTCAGGCATGGCGCCGCCGGTCGCCGGGTCCTTGGCTGCCAGAACCTTCTCGGTGATCTCGATCAGGTAGGAATTGAGGCGGCCCTTGTTCCAGTCGCCGAAGATGGAGCTGATCTCGGCAGCGCTCTTGCCGAGTCCATCGCGCTGAATGCCGTAGATTTCGGCGATCATCTGCATGTCGGCATATTCGATGCCGTTGTGTATGGTCTTGACGAAATGGCCGGCGCCGTCATTGCCGAGCCACGCAACGCATGGATCGTCATTATACTTGGCGGCAATCGACGTCAGCACCTTCTCGACGCGCTTGTAGGAGTCTTCCGTGCCGCCGACCATGATCGATGGGCCATGACGCGCACCTTCTTCGCCGCCGGATACGCCCATGCCGATGAAGGTCAGGCCGGTGTCCTTGAGACGGTCGAAACGGGCGATCGTATCGCGGAAATTGGCATTGCCGGCGTCGATCATGATGTCGCCCTTGTCCAGATGCGGCTGCAGCGCCGCCATCTGCTGGTCGACCGGCTCGCCGGCCTTGATCATGATGATGATCGGCCGCGGCGGACGGATCGCGTCGACGAACTCCTCGATCGTCTTGCAAGGAATAATCTTGTCCTTGAGCGCACCCGCATTCGCGTAGAATTCATCCGTTACCTGCGGCGTACGGTTGAAAACCGCGATTTTGTTGCCTTTTTCGGCAATGTTGAGCGCCAGATTCGATCCCATTACCGCGAGACCGATCAGCCCGATTTCTGCCTTTTCCACGACAATCCTCCAATGAGTCTTTGACTGCGCCCGGCCCTACCCTAAAGACCCGGAAGACGCATCAACATCCGATACGACGCAATGCCCTCGACGCGACCTGCGACGGCCCTACGTTCGGCGTTGTTGTTGCACTCCGGACGGAAAACGGCAAGCCTTCGCGAGCCGTGAATCGTCCCCTTTGCAGGACCGTGCAAGAATGTTGCTGGATTCGCGATTTATCCATTTCCCGAAGCCGCGATTGCCCGGCCGATCGTCGGGCCATGAGGGATATAGAGGAGGAAGACAGCATGTCGACCATGAATGCGAAGATCGTGCATATCTCCATCGATCGTAACTGGAAGGAAGTCTACGGCTATGCCAGCCGTCCGGAAAACATGCCTTTCTGGGCGTCAGGACTGGCATCGGGACTGACGCAGGATGGAGACGAATGGATCGCGGAAGGTCCTCTCGGCACCGCCCGCGTGCGCTTCTCGCCCCGCAACGATTTCGGTGTCATCGACCATCGAGTGACGCTGGACTCCGGCCTGCAGGTTCACAATGCGCTGCGCATCGTACCGAATGGCGATGGCTGCGAGGTCATGTTCACCCTGCTCCAGCTGCCCGGCATGACCGAGGAACAGTTTGCAGCCGATGCCGCGCACATAATGAAGGATCTGAAGACGTTGAAAGAGCTTATGGAGCGCTGAAGCATTCCAGGAAAAGGGCGCAGCCGATTTCAGGCAGGAACTGAACAGTTCCAGGGCCTTACAGCGAACGCAATGTCCAATCGACGAGCTCGCCGGCCACGCCCGCAAACGCCGCATCGAGCGCGCGGACGAAATCCGGGTTGCCGCCGCCGCTGACCGGCACGACCTTGCGGAAGACATTCTGCGCTTTCACCGTACCGGTGCGGTCGTTCAGGATCTTTTCCGAGATTTCGACCGTCGCCGTCTTCTGGCCACCGGAGGCATTGATCTCGAAGGAACGGATGTCGGTGACGATCTGATAGTCGATTGCAAGGCCCTGCCCCGGCACGCCGACACCGCCGAGCTTACCGGTATTCTCAAAGGCTTCCACCAGCTTCGACTGTACCATCTTGCTCAGCTTGTCGCTCCATTGCGACTTGCCGAGATACTGGATTTCCGAAGGCGAGACGCGGATGACGATCTGGTTGCTGTCCAGCGCCTGCAGCGCCGTTGGCGGCGGGATGAGGATCTGGCGGCTCTTGACCGAGGGGCCGTTTGCCTTCACCGACGCGGAAAGATCGTAGGTGTCGTTGTTCGAGGCGGTTCCACAGCCTCCGAGCAAGGCTGCGAGCACTGGCAATGCGATCACAGCTTTCCACACCTGATGACGCTCACTCGACACGCAACCGACCATATTCCGCTTATCCCCTGGAAATCAGATATCGCTATTCATTAACGCCGCGCGCGGCCATCATATGTCTTGACCGTATCGCCGCCGAAGATCAGTCGCTGCGGATTGCGGTCGAAATTTGTGATTGTACTATTCAGATTGTCAACCGTGCCCCGCATGTCGTTGATCAGGGTCTGCGCGTCGCGTAGGCCACCGCTTGAGAACTTCTGCAGGTTGTCGGCGATCGGGCCGATGCGGGAGTTGAGATTGTCAGCCGTCTTCTTAAAGGATTCGAGCGTCTCTTTGGCCTGGGCAAACAGCGACTGCGTGCTGTCGTTACCGAGCAGGGAATCGACCTTCGTCAGAATGCCGTCGACCTTGCCGGATGCCGTATTGAGCTTGGTGGAGATATCGCGGGCATTGGCGATCGTCTGATCGATATCCCGCTGATGCGAAGCAACGGAGTTGGCGACATCGCGGATCGACGCGACGGCCGCGCGCGCTTGCTTCGTCACCTCAGCAACGTCGTCGACCGATCCCTTGACCTTCGCCGGATCGATCGATGCAATGATCTGGTCGACGTGCTCGAGCGTCTTTTGCGCCTTCTGCCCGAAAGCATTGTAGGTGTCGGCCGTCTCCTTGAAGCTCGCAACCGTCGCCTTCAGATCGGTCGTGGCATCCGCTACGTTCGCCGTGATCTTGTCGGCATTGGCAATGACGTCGTTGACCTTCCGGGCATCGACCGCGCGCACCAGCTTCTCGATCGCATCCAGCGTCGAGTCGACGCGGACGGAGACCGTCTTGAAGGTATCGGACAGCTGTCCGACGCTTGCCAGGAACTTGTCGATATTGTCGGAATTGTCGGCGACGGCCTTGGAGAATTTCTGCGCGTTGCGCACCGTGTCGGTCAAAGGTCCGCGCGAATCCGAAACAAACCCCTGGATGTCGCCGATCGTGTCGTTGGCGCGGTTCAGGATCTTGTCGGCCGTCGTCAGCAGGTTGGTCACACTCGATTGATCGGCGAGCAGCACCGCGCGCTTGCCGGTATCGACCGAACGCTTCAAGATGTTCTCGTCGCCGTTGCGGCCGCCGGAAAGCTCGATATAGGCGGCACCCGTCAGACCCTGAATTTCCAGGATAGCCTTTGTCGAGGTATAGACCGGCGCATCAGCGCGTACCTGAGTGAAAGCCAGAGAATAATTGGGATCGTCGGCATCGATCGAAAGGCCCTGCACCGAGCCGACCTGAATACCGTTGAAGCGGACCGGCGAACCGACGCTCAAGCCGTTTGCCGAGCCGGGAATGCGCACCACGAGTTCGACCATCGGTCCGCCGCGGCCATACTCGGCCATCCAGTAGACGAATCCGAAGGCGGCCGCGATAACCAGCAGCGTGAAGAACCCGACGATCGTATAATTCGCTTTGGTTTCCATTGTCTCCAGTCACTTCTCGCGGCCGTTGGCGCTTGCGCCTTTGTCGTCGTTGTGCGCCCTGATGTCTTCCCGCGGCACGATCGAACGTGCGCGCTTGCCCCTGAAGTAGGATTGCACCCAGGGATCATCGCAGGCGAGCATGTCCTCAACCGTACCTTCCACCAATACCCGCTTCTGTCCGAGAACGGCAATACGGTCGCAGACGGAAAACAGGCTGTCGAGGTCGTGAGTCACCATATAGACGGTCAGGCCGAGCGTGTCGCGCAGCCTGGCAATCAGCTCGTCAAATTCGCTGGCACCGATCGGATCGAGGCCGGATGTCGGCTCGTCAAGAAAAACAAGGTCCGGATCGAGCGCCAGGGCTCTCGCAAGTGCTGCGCGCTTGATCATGCCGCCGGACAGTTCGGAAGGATATTTATCGGCGGCATCCGCGGCGAGACCCACCATGCGGATCTTCATCAGCGCCAGTTCGTCCATCATCTCCTGCGGCAGGTCCAGATATTCCCGCATCGGCACCTGGATGTTTTCCTTCACCGTCAGGGACGAAAACAGTGCCCCCTGCTGGAAGAGGACGCCAAGCCGCATATCGAGCTGGTTTCGCTCCGGTTCGGAGAGCGTGTCATAGTCTTCACCGAGGATCTCGATCTTGCCCGAGCGACGCGGCAGCAGCCGCAGCACCGTGCGCAGCAGCACCGACTTGCCCGCACCGGAAGCCCCGACGAAACCCAGGATCTCGCCGCGATAGATATTCAGGTTCAATTTATCCAGGACGACTTTCGGTCCGAAAGCGACGGTGACATCCTGTGCCGACAGCACGATATCCCGGCCCCGCTCATCTTTCTGCAGTGGAATGTCCGAGTGAAGCGCGCTCATCCTTGCCATTCCTCAGAAATCAATTGCTGCGTAGAACATGGCAAAGAGCCCGTCCATCAGGATGACGACGAAGATCGACTTCACCACCGACGAGGTCACGTGCTGCCCCAGAGACTCGGCGCTGCCTCCGACCTTCAATCCTTCCACCGCCGCGACGATGCCGATGACAAGCGCCATGAACGGCGCCTTGATCATACCCGAAATGACCGTGGAGAGGCTGATCGCCTCATGCAGGCGGGAGATGAAGGTCGCAATGGTGATGCCGGAATAGCCCCAGGCAACCATCGCGGCACCGAAAAGCGAGGCGAAGTTGGCAAGGACCGTCAGCAAGGGCAAAGCCACCGTCAATGCCACCAGCCGCGGGAAAATGAGCACGCCGATGGGATTCAGGCCCATGACCTTCAGCGCGTCGACTTCCTCACGCATCTTCATCGAGCCGATTTCCGCGGTGATCGCGCTGCCGGAGCGGCCGGCGATCATGATCGCGGTCAAAAGCACGCCGATTTCGCGCAATTGCAGGATGCCGACCAGATCGACGACGAAGACTTCGGCACCGAAATAGCGCAGCTGGAAAGCCCCCTGCTGCGCGATGATGGCGCCGATCAGCGATGACATCAGCAGAATGATCGGAACGGCGCGTACCGCCATGTGATCGATCTGGTTAACGATCGAAGCTGGCGAAACGCCGCTGCCGCGCCCGAATTTGAGCTGCGCACCGCGTACGGCCGAACCCAATATGTACATGGCGGCGACAAGATTGCCCCAGATCTCATAGACGCTCTTGCCGATCGGCGCGAGAATCCGCTCCGCCAGCGATGTCTTCTGTTTCGGCTCTCCGGCCTCAGCATCGGGATCTTCATCGAATGCCGTCAGCAATTCGTCGATATGCGGATTGGAGCCTTCGATCGTAACGCGGGCTTTATGTGCTTCCTGGCTTTCCTTGAGCCGGCGGATCAGCAGCGCACCCGCCGTGTCGACATCCGAAAGATCGGAAAGATCGATCACGACTTCGCCGCCGGAGCTGCGCTTCGACAGCTGCTCGATCTGCCGCAGCACGCCGTGCACATTGGCGCTCCGCCAATTACCCTCCAGCCGATAGCGATGACCCGCGCCTTCGGGCGCATCGTCGATCCTCGGTGCATCGGACTTTTGTTCGGCCGCTTTCAAATTTACGCGTCTTTCAAATCTGGCACAACATGCGCCGACTCAGAGAGCCCGCATGGTCGATGCTTAATACACCGACTAGGCAGGGAATTTCCATCTCGCGCCGGTGCCAACATATGTCACGGCTTTTTGATATCCAAATGAATTTGTTGCACCGCGTTAGGACACGCCGTGAGCGCCCCCGCCCATCGCCGGCTTCCCGGCCTGCAGCCCGTAGGCGAAAATGACCATGCCCAGGCCGAAAGCGGCGATGCCGGCCATGACATAATAGCTTTCGAGGCCCAGCCAGGCATAGAGATAGCCGGATGCCAGCGTCATCAGGCCGAGGAACATACCATTGTAGAAATAATAGGCGCCTTGAGCCGATGATTCCTGCGTTTCATGGACCGAGGCGACAATACGGCGCTGGATGCCGGTATGGACGCAGGCATAGGTGCAGGAATGAAAACACTGCAGCACGAAATAGCCCATGAAACCGAAATTCATCGGAAACAGAACCCAGCGCAGGATGCACATGGTCGAACCGAAGAAGATCAGCGTCCACGCGCTGAACCGCCGGCTCAGCTTTTTCGAGAGGAAGAAGACCATCACCTCCGCAGCCACACCGATGCTCCAGAGCACGGCGATCTCCGCGCCGGAAAAGCCCAGCTTGCGCCAATAGATCGACGCGAACGTATAGAGCATCGCATGGCTCGACTGCTGTATCGATACCCCGATCATGGTGACGAGCAACTGCGGGGAGCGCAAATTTCCGGTCGGCGGCTGCAGATTGATCGGCTGGTTGCGGCGGCGCGTCGGCCCGATGCGCGGAGCAAACAGGCCCATCAGCGTCGTCAGAACGAAACCTGCCACCATGACAGGCAATACAGTCGCTCCGCCCCACATGCCGATCAATTGACCGCCGAGAAGGGTCGACAGGATGAATGTGATCGATCCCCACACGCGCATGGAGCCGTAATCGAAGCCCCAGCGACGCACACCCGACATGGCGATCGACTCTACCACCGGCACATATGGCGCATAGGTTGCGCCCTGGATGCCATAGACCAGAAGCACCGGCCAGAAGTCGCTGGTCCAGTAGAGCGCGATCGCCGTCAGAAGCGACAGGGCGCCGGACCACAGCAGCACATCGGCACGCTCCGTCATATGATCCGCCAACACGGCGATGACCGGCGTTACCAGGACGCGTACGACCATGGGGATTGCGATCACGAGACCGATCTCGTGGTCGTTGAAATTCAACCCCGCCAGCCAGACGGGAAAGAACGGCAGCGCAATTCCGTTCACGAATAACGGAGCGCAATAGGACAAGGCGGTGCGCAGGCGGAAATAAGGAGGCGCACCCTCGCCCTGGAAGGATTTGATCGCGGGAATCATGACAGACCTGAAGGGGAACTTATTTGTCCCTATCATGCTATCGAGAATACGACCATGGCGAGAAACGGCCAACACCGTAACGTTTCGGATAAATCCTAGGCTTCGGCGGTTCCACGACGATCAATAATTATGACAGGCCATTATCAAGTCCGTGAAAAGACTTGGATCAGGCCGCCTGAGCACCGAGCGACTGCGGCATTTCCTCGACTGGCGAGCCGGCCGGCTGCGTCTCCAGAATGCTCCGCCAAGTGATGAGTTCGAACGTGCCATCCTCATGCTCGGCGATCGCCGTGCAGCTTTCCACCCAGTCGCCCGTATTGATATAGCGCACGCCGTCGAGATCCTCGATGACGGCATGGTGGATATGACCGCAGATCACACCATCGGCATTATTGCGCTTGGCTTCCTCGGCAACGACACGCTGGAATTCGCCGATGAAGTTGACGGCATGCTTCACCTGCAGCTTCGCCCAGGCCGAGAACGACCAGTAAGGCATGTTCAGCCGGCGGCGCACTGCAGCAAGACCGATGTTGATCAGGATCGCCATGTCATAGGCCCAGTCGCCGAGATAGGCGAGCAGGCGGGCATTGCGGACGACGACGTCGAATTCGTCGCCATGCAGGACGAGATACTTCTTGCCGTCGGCCGCTTCATGCATGGCGCGTTGCGCCACCTCGATACCGCCGAAATGCATGCCGGGGAAATCACGCAGGAATTCGTCGTGATTGCCGGGAATGTAGACGATCCGCGTGCCCTTGCGCGCCTTGCGCAGGAGCTTCTGCACAACGTCGTTACAATCCTGCGGCCAGTACCAATTGCGCTTGAGGCGCCAGCCGTCGACGATATCACCGACCAGGAAGATGGTATCGGCCTCGTGGTGACGGAGAAAGTCGAGCAGGTAGTCCGCCTTGGCGGCCTTCGAGCCCAGGTGCACGTCAGAAATGAACAGCGTTCGGAATCGCCGGGTGTCCATGTTTTCATTCACGAACTTCTCAGTCCGTGCCCTATCTACCTTCGCTATTCCAAAACCAGACTCGTGTTTCAGGAAGATGACAAACCCTGTGTCTGCCGGCTTTTCGGCCAGGTTCAACCGCGTCTGGCCGCGATTGCGAGGTCCGGACGGTCGCTTGTGAAACTGGCGACATCGAGGCGAAACATGGCTCGCGCCGCCTCGTCCGTGTGTGCGGCCCATCCATGCACCTTCACGCCGCCCCTGCGGAAGAACTCCATGATCTCCGCGTCCAGCGCATTGGCGCGAATTGCGATCTCCCGCAGCCCCGAGCTGCGCAGAGCCGCCATAATCCCATTCCAGCCGAATTGCGCGGCAGCCTGGGGCGAACAGAGGAAGATGAAGCCGAGCAGTTCGCCGACATTCAGGCCACGTTCGTCGAGCGCGGCGCCGAAGGCCTCCAGGCGCGGCAAAGCGAAGCTCGTCACCATCGTGCGCGTCAGCATGCCCGTCGCCAGCAGCTCATCGGCAATGCGGCCCTCCATGCCCTCATATGGCGAGCCATCCGCCTTGGTCTTGATCTCCAGGCGGAGATCGACGGCGGACGGTCCAAAGATATCGATGGTTTCCATCAATGTCGGAATGGTTTCACCGCCGCTGCCGATCACGATATGGCGCATCAACTCGTCATGGCTGAAATCGGCGATCGCACCGCTGCCGTCCGTCATGCGGTCGATCAGCGCGTCGTGGTGAACGACGAGCTTGCCGTCCCGGGTCTGGTGGCCGTCGAATTCGACGAGGTCGACGTCGAGCTTGGCCGTCTCCGAAAAGGCAAGCCTGGTGTTCTCGGGCCACAGATGGGCACCACCGCGATGGCAAGCAATCAAAGTCATGAGGAAATCTCCGCTTGCGACCGTCATAGGTCGTCGCAATGAACTCCTGATGACGCGGCTGCGGCGGGGCGACCTGCGGCAATGCAACCGGGAACGAGCACTTTGCCACGACAAAAACGCGCGGCGGCATCAATTGCATACTGTGAAGGCGAAGCGATTGATGTATGGAGGGGTCTCTAGCGCAGGCAGGAATGGAGACGCGAGTTGGATACGAATGACACTTCGAAAGCAGCCAAGAACATGGCGAGCGGCAATTTCGACGATCAGGCTCTTTATTTCCATCGCTATCCCCGCCCCGGCAAGCTGGAAATTCAAGCCACAAAGCCGCTGGGCAATCAGCGCGATCTGGCACTTGCCTATTCCCCTGGCGTCGCCGCCCCCTGCATTGCCATCCGCGACAATCCCGAGACGGCCGCCGACTATACGTCCCGCGCCAATCTCGTTGCCGTGATTTCGAACGGCTCCGCCGTGCTGGGCCTCGGCAATATCGGTCCGCTCGCCTCCAAGCCGGTCATGGAAGGCAAGGCCGTTCTCTTCAAGAAGTTTGCCGGCATCGATGTCTTCGATATCGAAATCGCAGCCCCGACCGTCGATGAGATGGTCAACACGATTTCGGCGCTCGAGCCGACCTTCGGCGGCATCAATCTTGAGGACATCAAGGCGCCGGAATGCTTCGATGTCGAGCGCCGCTTGCGCGAGAAGATGGAAATCCCGGTCTTCCACGACGATCAGCACGGCACAGCCATCATCGTTGCCGCCGCTATCCTCAACGGGCTGGAGCTGGCCGGCAAGAAGATAGAGGACGTCAAGATCGTCGCCTCCGGCGCCGGTGCCGCGGCCCTCGCATGCCTCAACCTGCTGGTGATACTCGGCGCCAGGCGCGAGAACATCTGGGTCCACGATATCGAAGGCCTGGTCTATAAGGACCGCAACGTTCTGATGGATGAGTGGAAATCGGTCTATGCGCAGGACAGCGACAAGCGCGTGCTTGCCGAATCCATTCCCGGCGCCGATGTCTTCCTCGGCCTGTCCGCCGCCGGCGTGCTGAAGCCTGAACTTCTCGAACAGATGGCGGAAAAGCCGCTGATCATGGCGCTCGCCAACCCGACGCCGGAAATCATGCCTGATCTCGCCCGCGCCGCCCGCCCGGACGCCATGATCTGCACCGGCCGTTCGGATTTCCCGAACCAGGTCAATAACGTCCTCTGCTTCCCCTATATCTTCCGCGGCGCACTCGATTGCGGCGCCAAGACGATCAACGAAGAGATGAAGATGGCCGCCGTGCGCGCCATCGCCGCACTCGCCCGCGAAGAGCCTTCCGATGTCGCCGCCCGCGCCTATACCGGAGAAACGCTGGTCTTCGGGCCGAACTACCTGATCCCCTCGCCCTTCGATCCTCGCCTTATCCTGCGCATTGCGCCGGCCGTCGCAAAAGCCGCCGCCGACAGTGGCGTGGCACTGCGTCCGATCACCGATTTCGACGCCTATATGGACCAACTCAACCGTTTCGTCTTCCGCTCAGGCTTCATCATGAAGCCGATCTTCGCGGCCGCGAAGATCGCGGAACGCAAGCGCGTCGTCTTCTCCGAAGGCGAAGACGAGCGCGTGCTGCGCGCCGCCCAGGTCCTGCTCGAGGAAGGCACCGCCGTCCCGATCCTCATCGGCCGTCCGTCGGTCATCGAAACCCGCCTGAAGCGCTACGGTCTGAAGATCCGCCCGCATACCGATTTCGCCGTCATCAATCCGGAAGACGATCCGCGCTTCCGCGAATATGTCGACCTCTATTTCTCGCTTGTCGGCCGCGCCGGCGTCATCCCCGAGGCTGCGCGCACGATCGTCCGCACCAACGCGACCGTGATCGGAGCGCTTGCGCTGAAGCGCGGCGAAGCCGATGCGCTGATCTGCGGCCTGGAAGGCCGTTATGAGCGCCATCTGCGCATCGTCCGGCAGATCATCGGCAAGCGGCCGGATGTTCGGGATTTTTCGGCACTGAGCCTGCTCATCTCGCAGCGCGGCGCCACCTTCTACACCGATACCTATGTGACGTTTAATCCGACCGCCGAGGAAATTGCTGAATCGGCCGTTCTGGCGGCGGAAGAAATCAAGCGCTTCGGCATCGAGCCGCGTGCCGCTCTGGTTTCGCATTCCAACTTCGGCTCGCGGGAATCGGAAAGCGCCACCAAGATGCGCGACGCGCTGGCGCTCGTTCGTGCCGCCGCACCGGAACTGGAAGTCGATGGCGAAATGCATGGCGACAGCGCCATCTCCGAAAGCCTGCGCCGCCACGTCATGCCGGACAGCGCACTTTCCGGCGAGGCCAACCTGCTCGTCTTCCCGAACCTCGATGCCGCCAACATCACGCTCGGCGTGGTCAAGACCATGACCGACGGCCTGCATGTCGGCCCGATCCTGCTCGGCACGGCGCTGCCGGCTCACATTCTCTCGCCGTCGGTCACTTCCCGCGGCGTGGTCAATATGGCGGCTCTGGCTGTGGTCGAGGCATCGCAGCTCGTCTAACACCAGATGCCCCAGGCAAAATTCTCGCAGCCGTCATCAGACGGCTGCGAGCTTCAATTTCGTAAAAATACTCTCGAAATCCATGCGTTTTCATGGATACGTTGTTAAGCTACAACGTGTAATCTGGAGCGACTTCCAACCGCTTTCGAGAGCAGAACCGTGAACCGCGGCACAAACCTTTTTTCCATCGCCCTGCTGTCCCTGCTGACGGCCACGCCGAGCGTCGCTCAGGTGAATTTCTGCGACGAATTGCGCGGCCGCTATGTAGACATCGACGAAGTGATTGGCGCGAGCCAGGAAACACGCCAGCTCTCGCGCGCCATCGTGCAGCAGAACCTGCTGATCCGCCGGACGATGAGCGATCTGCGCAGACAGGGCTGCGTGGAGGATGAGAACATGCCGTTCGGCGGGGAGGACAATCAAGGCACCTGCGACGACAAGCGAATGTCTTTGGATCAGATGCGGGATGATCTCGCCACGCTGATGGATCAGCGCGAGGAAAGCGTCGGCCGCGTCGATGCCGTCACCATGCAGCGGCGGCAATTGCTGGATGCGATGCAGCGGAACGGCTGCAGCCTGCCGGCTTCGGCAACGCCGGATATCGTCATCGACACCCATACGAAGCTGGATGCCTATGCGCCGCAGGAGCAGTCCCTGGCCAAGCCGGAAAGCTCTGTCACCGTCATCGAAACGCCGAGGCTCCAGAAGAACTCCAGCCTGGAGCAGAAGCAGGCGCCGGCAGCGAAAGCGCCGGTGGTGACACAAGCCGCGCCGCAGCAATTCCCGCCCGACCGTCCCTACGATCCGTCCGCAAAAAAGGTCCGTCAGGTCGGGCCGCAATTCCTTGCGACCGACCAGGGCAGCATAGACCTCAAGCATCCGAAGGCAGCCGGCCCCCAGCCGGCCCAATAAGCAGCCGGGTGTCTTGCGTGGCCCCCCGACCGCTCCAGCCTTTTATCGCAAGCTGATTTCACGCTGACGCAGAAGCGATATGATGGCGTCATCGCCCGTTTCCGCCGCAAGATCGCGATAGGATTGCCCGGAAGCATCCTTTACCGCTCGATCCGCGCCCCGCTCCAGCAGCAGACGCACCGCGTCGGCACGCCCGTTGAAGATGGCAAAGCCGAGGGGCGTCATCCAATCACGGTCGGAAGGCTGTCCGCGCGGGCGAAAAGCGCCGAAGCGGAGGTTTAGCTGCTCGGGATGGCCGTCAAGAAGATCGGCCAATTGATCGGTAAGCCCGAAAGTTGCCGCAGCAAAGATATCCGAGGGATAGGTCTTCAGAAATTCGACCATGTCGGTCATGTCATTATATTCCGCCCAGCCGATCGGCGGCGCGTAAAAATGGGGATCGCGAATGGCGGTATCGGCCCCATGCTCGATCAGCAGCTTCGCCATGTCGATATGACCGTGAAGGGCTGCCTCATGCAGCGGCGTGCGGCTGGTCATGGCGTTGACGTCGAAATCTAGCGCCAACATGAGACGAACGGCCCGCAGATCATTTTCGCCAGCAGCCTCGTGCAGCATGGCAGGATGAGCCAGGCGCATCGCTTCAGGAATATCGAGCTCGCTCGCAATTCTCTTTATATGCTCGACGACTATCGCCGGATCGACTGCCTCATTCCGGGCTCCCTGCTGAATCTGGATATACACCCAATCCTCGCGTTTCAGACGAACCGCCACAGCTCCCTGCTGAACGAGATACAATGTGAGATCCTTGTCATTACCTAGCCGTGCCCATTCGTAAGGCGTTCGCCCATTGACCGGCTTAACGACATCCGCCCCGTGCTCCACCAGCAGGCGCACCCGCTCGCCCATGCGATGCTCCAGCGCCCATGCGAGCTGATAATCGAAAACGGTCTGCGAGTTCGCAACGAATTTACCGTCCTCGCGCACCAGCCAATTGTTGATATCCGTGGCAGACAAACCATATTCCAGCAGCAGTTTCAGGCAGGTATTGTCCGGCTCGAACATGCGGTTATAGAGCGCCTGGCTATCATTGGCCTCGGCACCTGCTTCCAGCAGCAGCCGCGCGAATGCCTCGCATTTCGAATGCGGTGGCTGACGATCCTTTCCCGCCTCGCCCTCGCCAAAGACGCCGGTCAGGACGGTGAAGCGATATTGGCCGGCATCGAGGAAAAACGCGTTGACATCAGCGCCGCGCCTGACGAGTTCGCGGGCGGCCGGCAGGCTGGAGCGGCCGGGCACGCGAGCATAGGCAGCATACATCAGCGGCGTTAGATCATGCGGCCCGCCCTTGCGATCAAGAAGCTGTGGCTGACGATCGAGCCAGCGACCTACGCCGTCAGCATCACCGAGCGCGGCAGCGACATGGATGCTTTCTCCGGCAATCTCCGGATTGTCTTCAAGCAACCGCAGCGCCTCATCGAACCGCGCGGGATCGGCGGGAATATTGGCAAAGTAGGAAACCGTCGCGAGCGACAGGAAACGGTTGGCGAGCTGGTCAGGCGGAACGCGCCTGCGATCGCCGTCCAGATGCGCCTTGAGCTTCGTCCAGCTGGAGAAACCAAATTCACGGGCAAGAACAAGCTGAATGTCCTGCAATCCCACACCGGCAATGTCGGCAAAATAGGGCGTAACGCGGCTGCACGCCAAGGCATCGCCGGCTTGGACCGCCTTGAGGAAAGACTTGGCCTGTTTTTTCAGGGAATCGAGGGTGGCGTTGCTCGCCAAAGAGCGCGTGGTCACGATAGACCTCCTTCCATTTACGTCCGGTATCCGCGCCCACAGACTGAAAAGAGGTGTGGCAGTCTCATTCTACATGCATCAGGTGGGCCTTGCCCTTCCCGCGGATCGGATGCGCCCTGCGAACGCGTCCAGATCTATAGCGCCGGTTGCAATCTGTCCAGAGTGGTCAAACGGGCTCGTACCGCACATAGGCGAACGCATCACCATCCGGTGACCAGTTCGGCACATTGATGCTTCCCTGCCCGCCGAAAAGCTCGAACAGCGCCGTGATATTGCCACCATCCATATCCATCAGCCGCATCCGCACATTGAGATCGCGCGGGTGATCGAAGACATCGGGATCGTAGGAGATCAGGACGACCTTATCGTTCTTTGGCGATGGATGGGCGAACCAGTTGCCGTAATTGTCGTGGGTCACCTGCTGAAGGCCGGTGCCATCGGGATGGATGCGCCAGATCTGCATCAGGCCGGTGCGGCTCGAATTGAAATAGATCCATTGCCCGTCGGCCGAGAAATCCGGCCCATCATTGCGGCCCTCGCCATGCGTCAGCCGCGTCTCCTCGCCGCCATCGATCGAGATCGTATAGATATCGAATACATTGTCGCGGATGCCGCAATAGGAGAAGCGCCGCCCGTCGGGCGACCAACCGTGCCAATAGGACGGCAGATTGGTCGTAACCTGCCTCGGCGTGCCGCCCTCTGCAGGCAGAACATAGATGCAGGCCTTGCCATGCTCGGTCTTGTCGGAAATGGCAATCAGCGAACCGTCAGGCGAAATCCCGTGGTCGTTGTTGCATCGCGTCGCAAAGCCGGTGTCGACGCGCGCAACGCCACCGCTGCCGTCCAGAGGCAGCCGATAGAGCAGGCCGTCGCCATTCAGCAGCAGATAGCGTCCGTCAGGCGAATAGTTCGGCGCCTCGACGAGCTCATCTGTTTGCCAGACCACCCGGTTGTCGCCGGTGCGGATGTTGTAGATCTCGACCGAGCTGCGCATTCGTCCTCTTCCTGTGCCGGGGTGCGATCAGCGATCGCGGAACCGGTTGGTAATCGGATAGCGGCGGTCGCGACCGAAATTCTTCTTGGTGATCTTCACGCCCGGCGCCGACTGCCGGCGCTTGTACTCCGCGAGATAGAGCAGGTGTTCGACCCGATGCACGGTCGCGACATCATGGCCGCGCGCCACGATCTCTTCGACCGACATTTCCTTTTCCACCAGGCATTCGAGGATATCGTCAAGCGCCGGATAGGGCGGAAGCGAATCCTGGTCCGTCTGGTTTGGCCTCAGCTCGGCGGAAGGCGCCTTGTCGATGATATTGTAAGGGATCACCTCGCCCGAGGGACCGAGCGCGCCCGGCGGCACATGCAGATTGCGCCAGCGCGACAGCGCATAGACCTGCATCTTGTAGAGATCCTTGATCGGGTTGAAGCCACCGTTCATGTCGCCATAGAGCGTGGCGTAACCAACCGACATCTCCGACTTGTTGCCCGTCGTCACCACCATCGAGCCGAACTTGTTGGAGATCGCCATCAGAATGGTGCCGCGGGCGCGGCTCTGCAGGTTTTCCTCGGTGATGCCGCTTTCGGTGCCTTCGAAGAGATCGGACAAGGCAGAGGTGAAGCCCGTCACCGGATCTTCGATCGGCACGATATCGTAGCGGCATCCGAGCGCCTTGGCGCAATCGGCCGCGTCCTTCAACGAATCCTGCGACGTATAGCGATAGGGCAGCATGACCGTGCGCACACGCTCTTCGCCCAGGGCATCGACGGCAATCGCGGCACAGATCGCCGAGTCGATGCCGCCGGAGAGGCCGAGCACGACCGACTTGAAGCCGTTCTTGTTGACATAGTCGCGGAAGCCCAGCAGGCAGGCGCGGTAATCGGCCTCCTCGCCTTCCGGAATATGCGCCTTCGGACCTTCGGCGCAATGCCAGCCGTCGCCATTCTTCTTCCAGGTCGTCACCGCCAGCGCGGTTTCGAACTGGCTCATCTGGAAGGCCAGCGTCCTGTCGGCATTGAAGCCGAAGCTGGCGCCATCGAAAACCAGCTCGTCCTGACCGCCAAGCTGGGCTGCATAGATCATCGGCAGGCCGGTCTCGATGACCTGCTTCAGCACTACCTGATGGCGAACATCGACTTTGCCGCGATAATAGGGCGAACCGTTCGGCGACAGGAGGATTTCCGCACCGCTTTCGGCCAGCGTCTCGCAGACGCCGAGCTCGCCCCAGATATCCTCGCAAATCGGGATGCCCAGCCGCACGCCGCGGAAATTGACCGGGCCGGGCATCGCGCCCTGGTCAAAGACGCGCTTTTCATCGAACTCGCCATAGTTCGGCAGGTCCACCTTGTCACGGACCGCAATCACCTTGCCGCCATCAAGCACGGCAATCGAATTATAGCGGCCGGTCTCGTTCTGCCGGGGAAAACCGATGATCACGCCGGGGCCGCCATCGGCGGTATCGGCTGCCAGGCTCTCCACCGCTTTCCAGCAGGCGCGAATGAAGGCCGGCTTCAGCACGAGATCTTCCGGCGGATAGCCGGAAATGAACAGTTCCGTCAGTAGGACGATCTGCGCGCCTTCACGCGCCGCCTCGGCGCGCGCTTCACGCGCCTTGGCGAGATTGCCTGAGACGTCACCGACCGTCGGATTGAGCTGCGCGACGGCGATGCGGATGGTGTGGGTGATCGGGCTTTGCTCTGTCATGCCATACATTTAGCGATGGCATCTTCCTTCCGCAACCGACTTCCGCCACCCGCACGCATCAAAGATCGCACGACGCGCATAGGCAGTGTTTCTACACGGAAAAATACTAAGCCTGCCTTGCGGTTCATCCGTCGTTCATGACAGAAACATGACAATTATACGAATACTTTGTAGCATTTGGAGACGGCATTGGTCGCACTGGTCATCGAGTCCGCGCTCGCGGGCAGGCTTGCCCTTTTCCAGAAGATCGGCGCAGCGAGACAGAAGTCGGCTGCTCTTCGCCTGCTTCTGAGCCTCCTGCTGACCTCACTTTTCTCCTTGTCCATCGTCGTGACGGTCGAATGGATCGCACGCGGCGAGCTTGCTCCGGTCTGGCCCTATCTCATGTCGCCGTCCCGCCCTGGCCTCGCCACGATCGGCGTCGTCATGCTGGCGATGCTGATCATCGATGCTCTTGTCGGGCGTGCACATTCGTCGGTTTTGGTCGTCGCGCCGCTGCTGCTCGTTCCCGCCTTCATCTCCAGCCAGAAACAGAACTATCTGTCCGATCCGCTCTATCCCTCCGATTTTCTGTTTGCCAGGCAAATCATCGAGCTGATGCCGGTCATGGTGCGCGATCGTCCCTGGACTGCTGTCGGACTCGCCATCGGTATCGTCACCGGCCTGGCTGCCACCGCTTTGCTTGGGCGCTATGTCTGGAAACACGCCGCCGCACTTTCGCGGCGGGAGCGCCTGGGCCGGCTTTCGGTCTGCTTGCCGCTCACGACGCTTTTTGTCTCGCAAATGGACCCGACGCAATATTCCTTCATCCGGGAAAAACTGGGCATCATTCCGATCGTCTGGGATCAGAACGAAAACTACAATTATAATGGCTTCGTCATCGCTTTCGCGCTCAACCTGCCGATGGCCGACGTCAAGTCACCGGCCGGTTACGGACCCAACGCTATCGATGCCATACCGGCGCGGAACTACGGCTATCTCTCCGGCCCGCGCGAAAAGCCCGACGTCATCATGCTGATGAGCGAATCCCTCTGGGATCCGACCCGGCTTTCCAACGTCGCCTTCACGCCCGATCCGATGCCGACGATCCGCGCCAGACAATCGGGAAATGTCTTCTCCCCTGAATTTGGCGGCATGACCGCCAATGTTGAATTCGAAGCGTTGACCGGCTTTTCCAACGCCTTCCTTCCCTATGGCAGCATTCCCTATCAGCAATATGTGCGTCGCCCGCTGCCGTCGCTTGCTACCTTCTTTCGCGGCGAAGGCTATACGGCTCGCGCGCTTCACCCCTTCAGCGGCTGGTTCTGGAACCGCAGCGAGGTCTACCGCGCCTTCGGCTTCGAGGAGTTCCATACCGAGGAAACCCTGCCGACCATGGACAAGCGCGGCATGTTCGCGGCCGACGATTCCCTCATGAAGGAGATCATGCGCGAGGGGGACGCGGCCGAACGCCCATTCTTCTTTTTCGCCGTCACCCTGCAGGGACATGGCCCCTACGAGGCCAACCGCTACGCTGAGAACACCGTCCATATCGGCGGCAATCTGAGCGAAGACGACCGCGAAACGCTCGCCACCTATGCGCAGGGCGTGCGCGAAGCCGATGGCAGCCTGAAGATGCTGATGGACTGGGCCGAAAGACGCGACCGCGAAACCATCATCGTACTCTGGGGCGATCATTTGCCGCCTCTCGGCAATGTTTATCTGAACACCGGCTACATGTCGCAGCAGGTGGCGTCCCGGAAAGCCCCGCTCGATGTCATGAAGAAGGAACACCAGACGCCGCTGATCGTCTGGTCGAGCAAGAAGGGCGTCCGCAAGGACATCGGCACCATCAGCCCGTCGCAGCTCCCGTATCAGGTTTTGAAAACAGCAGGTTACGAGCATCCCTTCTACACCGGCTTTCTCGGCCGCGTGCAGAAGAAATACAGCATTGTTGACCGCTACCAGCTGGCAACACGCGACAATCAGGCTTTCCCGGATTGGGCGCGCAAGGAGCAGGAAATCGATCCGATCGTCCGCGATTATCGCTATCTGCAGTTCGATATGATGTTTGGCCGGCAGCAGGGGTTGGAACGCTTCTTCCCATCGCATGCGCAACTGGTCAGCCAGGAGAGCAGTTAAGGCCTATCCTGCCGCATCAGAGAATTAATTTTCATTGTCATGGGCCGCCGAAACCGCGACACGCTGTCATTGCCCAACCTTGGGCGACGGTGTTTCGACGTCCGTCATCAGACGGCACACGCAACAGTTCCACGCGTGATCGAGATTGAAGCTCTTTCAACGTTGCATTTTTGCCCGTTGATCGAATAGTTGCGTTCAACGCCACCCAGGATGCCGGAGCCTTCCCATGTATAATCTGCCCAATTTCGTTCATCTGCATTTCGACAAGACCGCCGACGAGCTCGGCGATATAGAAAAGCGCGTTCTCAAGAAGGCGCATGAACGAAAAATCATATCCACCGATATCAACGCGGCCCTCTCGGCGAAAGCCTCCACGGGGCAACGTCTGGCGGACGGTATCGCCCGTGTCGGCGGCTCCTGGTCTTTTATCATCACCTTTCTGGTGTTCCTGGTGTTCTGGTGCGTCGTCAACACCATTCTTCTCACCACGCGCGCCTTCGACCCCTACCCCTTCATCTTCCTGAACCTTGTCCTCTCGATGCTCGCCGCCATCCAGGCGCCGATCATCATGATGTCGCAGAACCGCCAGACCGAACGCGACCGCTTCGAGGCGGCGAAGGACTACGAAGTCAATCTCAAGGCCGAGCTCGAGGTTTTGTCGTTGCACCAGAAAATCGACATGCAAGTGCTGACGGAACTTTCGGTGGTGCGCGAAGAAATCGCCAAGCTGAGCAAGCTGGTTGCCGAGAAAAGCGGTATCTGAGGGTCAATCGGAAGGGCCGGCCGTCAGCAGCCCCGCATGGTCGTGCCTGTATTGCGGCAGCCCATCGGTGATCTCGTAATAATCGCCCTTGTCGGCGCAATAGATGTGATAGGCGAGTTTCAGGTCGCTGGGCTGATCGAACAGCCCCGCCATGATCGATATTTCGTCCACGCCATCTGCTGCCCAAAAGAGGGCCGAGCCGCAGGTCCTGCAGAAGCCCCGTCGGGCGAATGTGCTGGCGCGATACCAGGTGATCGCGTCTTCCCCTTCGATCGTGAGGTTGGCGATCGCCACGTTGGTCGCTGCGTAATAAAGCCCTGTCTGCTTGCGGCACTGCGAACAATGGCAGGCGACGACCTCCCGCAGCTTGCCATGTGTCTTGAAACGTACGCTGCCACAAAGGCAAGCTCCAGAATGTTCGTCGCTCATGATCTCTCCCTTTTTGTGGGAGCTTTTCCGAGAATGACATCAAGGTCAAATTCAAAGAAACGAAGCGCCTTTCAGCCGGATTGATCCACTCAAGCACCAAAGCAAACGGGCCGGCTTTTCGCCGGCCCGCCTGATAATTCGCAAATCTGGTTTCAATCAGCCGTGAGCGCGCATGCGCTTTTCGTCGCGGCCGCCCTTCATCCGCTCAGCGAGCAGGAAGGCAAGCTCGAGCGCCTGGTCGGCGTTGAGACGCGGGTCGCAATGGGTGTGGTAGCGATCCTGCAGATCCTCGGCACCGACGGCGCGGGCACCACCCGTGCATTCGGTCACATCCTTGCCGGTCATCTCGATGTGGATGCCGCCCGGATGCGTGCCTTCGGCGCGATGGATCTGGAAGAAGCTTTCCACTTCCGACAGGATGCGCTCGAACGGACGGGTCTTGTAGTTGTTGAGCGTGATCGTGTTGCCGTGCATCGGATCGCAGGACCAGACGACCTTGCGGCCCTCCTTCTCGACAGCGCGGATCAGGCGCGGCAGGTTGTCGGCAACCTTGTCGTGGCCGAAACGGCAGATCAGCGTCAGGCGGCCGGCTTCGTTCTCGGGGTTCAGAATATCGATCAGGTTAATGAGATCGTCCGCCTGCAGCGAAGGACCGCACTTCAGGCCGATCGGGTTCTTGATGCCGCGGAAATATTCGACATGCGCATGGTCGGCCTGACGCGTGCGGTCGCCGATCCAGAGCATGTGGCCCGAGGTCGCGTACCAGTCTCCGGTCGTGGAATCGACGCGGGTGAAGGCTTCTTCATAGCCAAGCAGCAGCGCCTCGTGGCTGGTGAAGAAATCGGTCTCGCGCAGGCTCGCATTGCTCTCGGCGGTGATGCCGATCGCTTTCATGAAATCCATGGTCTCGCCGATGCGATCGGCAAGCTTGCGGTAGCGCTCGCCCTGCGGGCTGTCCTTGACGAAGCCGAGCATCCACTTCTGCACGTTTTCCAGGTTGGCATAGCCACCCATGGCGAAAGCGCGCAACAGGTTCAGCGTCGCGGCGGACTGGCGGTAAGCCATCAGCTGACGCTCCGGATTGGGGATGCGCGCATCTTCGGTGAAGTCGATGCCGTTGATGATGTCGCCGCGATAGCTCGGCAGCGACACACCATTCTGCGTTTCGATGTTCGAGGACCGCGGCTTGGCGAACTGACCGGCAATGCGTCCGACCTTCACGACCGGCAGCTGCGCACCAAAGGTCAGCACGACGGCCATCTGCAGGAAGGCGCGGAAGAAGTCCCGGATATTGTCCGCGCCGTGTTCCGCGAAGCTCTCGGCGCAATCACCGCCCTGCAGCAGGAAACCGTTGCCTTCGGCCACATTGGCAAGATGGGCTTTCAGACGGCGGGCTTCACCGGCAAAAACCAGCGGCGGATAGCTTGCGAGCTGTGCTTCTGTGTCTGCAAGCGCTGCCTTGTCCGGAAAATCCGGCACCTGCTGGATCGGTTTCTGCCGCCAACTGTTCGGTGTCCAATTCTGTGCCATCTCACTCACCTGCTTGTGCGCCCGGTCTCGGCCGGGAGTCCCGTCGTCGTAAATAACGCGCGCTTATAAACCTTTGCCACCCGCTTGCAAAGGCGCGCGAACTACTGTGCTGATCTTTTGTGACGCGGGCAATATATGTGGCCAGCCGGGCGCGTTACACGCGCTCGCCGTTGCGAATGCGATAGCTCGGCGAATACATCGTCACCAATTCTTCCGAGGCAGTCGGATGCACCGCCATGGTGCGATCGAAATCGTCCTTGGTGCAGCCGGCCTTCACGGGAACGCCGAGAAGCTGCGCCATCTCGCCGGCATCGTGGCCGAGAATATGTGCGCCTATCACCTTGCGGTCGGCGGCATTGACGATCAGCTTCATGATCATCTTCTCGCTGCGGCCAGAAAGCGTCGCCTTCATCGGCCGGAACTGCGCTCGATAGACTTCCAGTTCCGGATAGCGCTTGGCCGCATCTTCCTCGGTCAATCCGACCGTACCGATCTCCGGCTGCGAGAAGACCGCCGTCGCAATGAGCTCGTGATCCGGCCGCGTCGGATTGTTCTTGTAGACGGTCTCGATGAAGCACATGGCCTCGTGGATCGCGACGGGCGTCAACTGTACCCGGTCAGTGACATCACCCAGCGCATAGATATTCGACACCGAGGTGCGCGAATATTCGTCGACGATGACCGCGCCCTGCTCGTTGGTTGCGACGCCGGCTGCCTCAAGCCCGAGGTTTTCGGTATTCGGCGTACGGCCGAGCGCCAGCATGACGGTATCGACCGTCAGCGGCTTGTCGTTCTTGGTCCGGACCTTGAGCCCATTCTCCACCTTCTCCACGCCCGTAATGATGTCGTGGCAGAGAATGCGGATGCCCTTTTCCTCCATTGCCTCATGCAGGCCCTTGCGCAGGTCGTGGTCGAAGCGCGACAGGATCTCGGCGCCGCGATAAATCAATGTCGTCTCGACGCCTAGGCCGTGAAAGATATTGGCGAACTCGACGGCAATATAACCACCGCCGGCGATCAGGATTGACTTCGGCAGTTCCTTCAAATGGAAGGCTTCGTTGGAAGATATGCAAAGCTCGTACCCCGGCAGCGCCGTATGCAGGTTCGGCCGGCCGCCGGTTGCGATGACGATGGTTTTCGCCGTGACAGTCTGGCCGGTCTTCAAAAGCTTGACCGTGTGGGCATCCACCAGCTCGGCGCGGGTATCGAAGATCTCGGCCTTGGCATTGTCGAGCCCCTTGCGATAAAGGCCTTCCAGCCGGGCGATCTCCTTGTCCTTCGCTTCGATCAGCTTCTTCCAATCAAAACTGCTTTCGCCGACCGTCCAGCCGAAACCGGCTGCATCCTCGAAATGCTCGCTATATTGGGAGGCATAGACGAACAGCTTCTTCGGCACACAGCCACGAATGACGCAGGTGCCGCCGTAGCGGTATTCCTCGGCGATACCGACCTTCTTACCCAGCGAAGCCGCGACGCGCGCGCCGCGCACGCCGCCGGAGCCGCCGCCAATCACGAAAAGGTCGAAATCAAACGAAGGCATCGGTGGCTCCTGTCGAAATGAACATGCGCAAAAGCATCATTGGGGGTTCGCACTCATATAGGGAGCCGCGATACAAAAAGAAAAGCCCGGATCTTGTCCGGGCTTCGAATTTGCAACTGCCAGCCGATCATTCCGAAAACGCGAGACGTCCGCGCCGAAAATGGCCGAGGCAAGGAATTTCTGCTTACTGCTTCGGCGCGGGCTGCGCTGCGGCGGCACCGGCATCCGGCACCGCGACGGGCTGCTTGACGACCTTCTGCAGAGCGTCGTTGCTCTGCTTGGCGAGATCGCGCGAAATACCCTGGCTCCAGATATCGGCAGCCTTGTAGAGCTCGCGAGTGGCGAGCGGGCCGTCCTTGAGAAGCTTCTTGCCGGCCGGCGAATTGTAGAAATCGGCAATCGCCTTGAGTTCGTCGGCCGAGAATGCCTTGGCGTAGGTCACGGCAGCTTCGCGCTCGAGATCGGCACGACGCGGAGCGAGTGCCAGGGCGGTGGCGTCAACGGTCGAGTTGATCGCATCGCCAAAATTCGGGTTTGCCTGGATCATCGTGCTCTTCAGCTGCTCGGCGAGGTTCGGCAGGATATTATCGAACTGGTTGGTGATGCCGAGTGCGTTGATCGCGGCGCGCGCAGCCTTGATCTGATCCTCGGAAACTTCCTGAGCGTTCACGGAACCCAGGGCAATGCCCGAAAGAAGGATGGTTGCAGCGGCAAGACGGCCAAGACCCGCAAATTTGATCATGAGATGAGTGCTCCTATGTATTGTTCGCCTGCAACGTACGCGCACCGGCAGGGCCGGCAATGATCGCTAATGTCGCCATATGGATAAAGAGCCCGTGTTCGACAACGCCGGGAATCGAATAGAGCTCGCTCGACAGCGCCTCTGCATCAGGAATACGGCCGAAAGATGCATCGACGATGTAATGCCCTCCGTCGGTGACAAAGAGGCTGTCGCCGGAGCGGCGCATGTTGAACGCGCCCGAGAGCCCAAGACGCGAGGTCGCCTTCTCGATGAGGATGCGAGTGGAAACGAGACCAAAGGGATTGACCTCGATCGGCAGCGGGAAGGCTCCGAGCGTCTCGACGACCTTGCTTTGATCCGCGATGACGATCATGCGGGCTGAGGAAGCGGCAACGATCTTCTCGCGCAGCAGCGCGCCGCCGCCGCCCTTGATCAGCGTCAGCGCGCCATCCAGCTCGTCGGCGCCGTCAATGGTCAGATCAAGTTCCGGAAGCTCGTCCAGCGATTTCAACGGCACGCCAAGCTCGTTGCAGAGCTTGGCCGTTCTTTCGGAAGTTGGGACGCCCTGGATCGAGAGGCCAGCCGCGACCTTTTCAGCGAGCAGGCGAACGAATTCCTCCGCCGTGGTGCCGGTGCCGATCCCGAGCCGCATGCCGCTCTCGACATGAGCGAGTGCGGCTCTCGCAGCCTCAATCTTCATCTGGCGGGCGTCCATGCGCCACCTGCTCCCATTGTTACGTTGGTCTGCTGTTTACACGGCTCTCCAGCCAAACGAAAGCCAAAATAACGGCATGATATAGAAATCCCCGCCCCTCTCCGCCGAGGCTTCCGGGGTGCTTCGGTTGCAATTGCCCGCGTGATCTTTTAACTCCAAAAGACACACCCTTTTCCATGCAAAGGCCGATTCCTGGTGAAATCTCCCCTTGTCGTATTCGATCTCGATGGCACGCTGCTCGACACGCACGCGGACCTCATCGTCAGCCTCAACCATACGATTGCCGCGCTTGAGCTTCCGCCGGTCAGCTACGACGACGTGACGCATCTCGTCGGTAACGGTGCGCAGGTGATGATCGAGCGGGCCTGCAAGCTGCACGGCTACGCGTTGACGTCGGAAGAATTGCCGGCCCTCCTGCAGCGCTTCATAACCCATTATTCCGAGACGATGCCCGGCGTTACGCAGCCCTATCCCGGGCTCCTGGCCGCGCTCGTGACGCTGAGGAATAAAGGCTACAAGCTTGCTGTCTGCACCAACAAGATGGAATCGCTTGCGCGCACGCTCCTCGACCGGCTCGAACTGACCCAATATTTCGAGGCCATTACCGGCGGCGACACTTTCACGGTGCGCAAGCCGCATGCCGAGCATCTGATCGGCACCGTCGAGCGCGCGGGCGGCGACATCGCCCGCACCGTCATGATCGGCGACAGCATCAATGACATTCTCGTCGCCCGTAATGCCGGCGTGCCCTCTGTCGCCGTCCCGTTCGGCTATTCCGACGTCGGCGTGGAAACCCTCGGCCCGAACCGCATTATCTACCACTACGACGAGCTCACGCCGGAACTGGTCGAGGGGTTGCTCGCGGCCTGAGATATTCGATATTTCCAACAAAAAGAGCGGCGTTTCGGCCGCTCTTTTTTTGTTTTTCCGCTGCACAGAACTCAGATCTGAGCAGTGCGCGCCTTTGTCGTGGCATCGAGCGCCTTCAGCGTTGCCGCGTCGCGATCGTAGACGTCGTTGAAATACTGGACGACGCCGTCCTTGTTCGGCCAGGCCGTAAAGTAAGCAATGTAGATCGGGAACTTCTGCGGCACGGCGACCGCCTTGTTCTGGCCGGCCGCGATCTGCTTGGCGACATCGTCGACCGTGGTGTTCAGAACGGCGGCAGCCATTGCGCGCGGATCGGCAAGGCGGACGCAGCCATGGCTGAGTGCGCGCATATCCTTCTTGAAGAAGCTTTTCTGCGGCGTGTCGTGCATGTAGATGGCGTGCGAATTTGGGAAGAGGATCTTCAGCTCGCCCAGCGCGTTGTCGCTGCTCGGCGGCTGGCGAACCGAGATGCTCTTCGTCGAGCCGTACCAGTCGACGCTCGACGATGCGACTGCCCGACCGCCAACTTCGACCTGATAGCCCATGCGGTCGAGATAGTTCGGATCAGAGCGCAGCTTCGGCAGCATCTCGTTGATGATGATCGACTGCGGAACGCCCCAGAAAGGATTGAACTCGACCGTCTGCACCTGATTTTCGAAGAAGAAGGTCTGGTGCTGCTTGCCGCCGACGACGACACGCATCGACAACTGTTCCTGGTTATTATTGTAGTAATAGACCATGAACGCCGGCTGGTTGATGAAGACGTAGCGCGGTCCGAGTTCGGCCGGAAGCCAGCGGAGCTGTTCCATGGCAACGACGAGCTTCTGGATCTTCGTATCGTTGTTCTCGCCGACCATGGCCCGGACGGAGGACGGGCCGATTACGCCGTCAGCGGTCAGTCCCTTTTCCCTCTGGAAGTCTTCGACCAGCGACACCAGTTCCGGCGTGTAGTCAGGCGTACCCAGATAGGCCGCGAAAAGATCGGCATGGGCGGTTTTCAGCGCATCCGATCCGCGATGCTCGATCGCCTTGACGATATTGGCCATTTCCGGCGAGCTGCTGCCCGGCTTCAGGGTGCCGCTCAAGGAAATCGAAATACGGGTGCCATCGGAACCGGATTCGGCTCGCAACTTCGCAAGCTCGGCCTTCAGCAGCGTGAACTGCTGGTTGGATGGGCTGCGGCTGTTGAGATAGGCGGCGACGTCGGGGCTGGCGCGCAACACGTCGAGCATCGCCATCAGGTTGACGTCCTTGCGCTTGAAGTCGTGATAGCCGGAGATCCTGTTCGGGTCGAGACGGCCGCGGACCGTATCCTGGACGAACATCAGCACCTTGCTGGAGAGCGCCAGCTCGAACTGCATGAGAGCCCGATCACGCAACACGGGGTCGGCATTTGCAGCATCATCGCCGGGCGGCGTCACAGCATAATCGGCGGGGTCGAGACCAACGGAACCGGCATCGGCAAGAACCGTCATGGCGGCCTTCGCCTTGTCGCTCATGGCGTGATCCGCAACCCAGAGAAGCGGTTTGCTCTGATCGGCGTAGTAAGATTCGATCGCCTTGGCGATATCGTTGGTTGCCATGACGCGCGCATCGGAAAGATAGCGACGCTGCGAAATCTCGGTATCGACCGCGACCGGCGCCGGAGAGGCGTCGGCGACCGCGCCAGTCACCACCGGATCGGCAAAATGCGCGGTCGAAACCAGACGCATCGAATCCGCCTTGTAAGTATAATACTTCGGCGCATCCACCGTCGGCAGCGGCTGTTTTGCCTGCGGAGGCTGATCAGGATTCAGCGTCTGCGCCGGATTGCCGGGAACCGGCGCCGAAACCTGTGTGCTCTGCTGACGTCCTTGACCGCCACGGATGAAATCCATGAGAGTCATCGCGTTCGCGGAGGTTACGCCGATGGAGGAAAGGCAGCAGGAAAGAGCCAGGACGGATGCTGTGGCTTTGATGGCAAGTTTCATTCTCTAATCGGGTCCCTGTATCGTGCGATAACTTCGAGCCTGGCGGGGCTGTCTTCAACTCGGCCGCGATGTCTTGAAACATCGTATACCCACTAGAATGAAAACGGCGAGACCCGCCTTTCGTTCAATGCCTCACCTTCACATTACGAAGAATCGGCGCTTTCCGTGGCTCAGTTCACACAAAATTATGAAATTATTGGTTAATCTTTTATTGAAATTTCCCAGCCTTTTTAAGCATGTGGAAATGCACTTCTGCGAATATATGGAGAGCGTGTTAAAAAGGGCACGCCGCAGCGGGAGAAAACATGACCACTAGGATCATGAAATAGCGCTTTGATGTTTTCTTGGGCGCCGTTCGGGCCTATATGGCTGCTATCCGTCTCAATGGAAAGCAGGACCAGCAACATGACGTCCACCCGCACCGAAACCGATACCTTCGGCCCGATCGAGGTCGCCAGCGACCGTTATTGGGGCGCGCAGGCGCAGCGCTCGCTTGGCAATTTTAAGATCGGCTGGGAAAAGCAACCGCTGTCGGTCGTCCGCGCTCTCGGCATCGTCAAACAGGCGGCAGCGCGCGCCAACGTGGAACTCGGCCAGCTCGACCCGGAGCTCGGCAAGACGATCGCCGCTGCGGCGCAAGAAGTCATTGACGGCAAGCTCAACGACCATTTCCCGCTCGTCGTCTGGCAGACCGGCTCGGGCACGCAGTCGAATATGAATGCCAACGAGGTGATCTCCAACCGCGCGATCGAGATGCTTGGCGGCGTCATGGGCTCGAAGAAGCCAGTGCATCCGAACGATCACGTGAACATGAGCCAGTCGTCGAACGATACCTATCCGACGGCCATGCACATCGCCTGCGCCGAGCAGATCGTCCATCACCTGCTGCCGGCCCTGCGGCATCTGCATGCGGCGCTGGAAAAGAAGGTCGCCGACTTCGCCCATATCATCAAGATCGGCCGCACCCACACGCAGGATGCCACGCCTCTGACGCTCGGCCAGGAATTTTCAGGCTATGCCGCGCAGGTTGCGTCGTCGATCAAGCGCATCGAGCTGACGCTGCCGGGTCTCTGCGAACTCGCCCAGGGCGGCACGGCGGTCGGAACCGGCCTCAATGCGCCGATCGGCTTTGCCGAGAAGGTTGCCGACGAGATCGCCAAGATCACCGGCCTGCCCTTCGTCACCGCGCCGAACAAGTTCGAGGCGCTGGCCGCCCATGATTCGATGGTCTTCAGCCATGGCGCCATCAATGCGGCGGCAGCGGCGCTCTTCAAGATCGCCAACGATATCCGCCTGCTCGGCTCCGGCCCGCGCTCAGGTCTCGGCGAACTGGCTTTGCCGGAAAACGAGCCGGGCTCGTCGATCATGCCGGGCAAAGTCAATCCGACACAGTGCGAGGCGCTGACGCAGGTCTGTATTCACATCTTCGGCAACAATGCCGCGCTGACCTTTGCCGGCAGCCAGGGTCACTTCGAGCTTAACGTCTACAATCCGATGATGGCCTACAATTTCCTGCAGTCGGTGCAGCTGCTCGGCGACGCCGCCGTCTCCTTTACGGATCATTGCGTCGTCGGCATCGAGGCCCGCGAGGACAACATCAAGGCCGGCCTGGAGCGCTCGCTGATGCTGGTAACGGCGCTCGCGCCGAAGATCGGCTACGACAATGCCGCCAAGATCGCCAAGACAGCGCACAAGAATGGCACGACCCTGAAGGAAGAGGCACTGGCTAGCGGATTGGTCTCCTCGGAAGAATATGACGCCATCGTCCGGCCGGAGACCATGATCGGGCCTAGGTGAGTTCCTCGTTCTGCGAAGGTCAGGCACGTCCCTCGGCAACGCGGTGATCTGCCTGGCCCCTCACCCCAGCCCTCTCCCCGCTTGCGGGGAGAGGGAGTTTCCCTCGTTAGATGGCAAACCTCCCTGGTCGAACGGCCACTATCTTGCGCGGTCGTCCCCTCTCCTCGTATGAGCGGGGAGAGGGCTAGGGTGAGGGGCCGGGCACAAGGTTTCAGCGTCGGAAGACCCGTCCGACCCACGCGCGCACCGCCAACAAACTCCCATTTTGAAATTTCGACTTAGCAGCCAAACAATTGCATTTGGCTCCAGCCGGATTTAGATCGTTTCCAAACATCTCCTCCGCCATCCGGCTCGAAAGGTTTCCCAAATGGCTGACGATCTATTTCCTCTCGGCGATGACGCCACTCCGTATCGCAAGATTTCCGGCGATTACGTCTCCGTCGATACCTTCAAGGGCCAGGACATCCTGACCGTCGATCCCGAGGGCATCCGCCTGCTTGCCGAGACGGCTTTCGCCGATATCAATCACCTGCTGCGCCCCGGCCACCTGAAGCAGCTGGCCTCGATCCTGGAAGACCCCGAGGCGACCGACAACGACCGCTTCGTTGCCTACGATCTGCTGAAGAATGCCAATATTGCCGCCGGCGGCGTGCTTCCGATGTGCCAGGATACCGGCACGGCGATCATCATGGCCAAGAAGGGGCGCCGCGTCTGGACGGAAGGCGGCGACAGCGCAGCGCTCGCCAAGGGCGTACTCGACGCCTACGAGAAGAAGAACCTGCGCTATTCGCAGCTCGCGCCGATCAAGATGTTCGAGGAAAAGAACACCAAGAACAATCTGCCGGCCCAGATCGATATCTACGAGGAAGGCACCGACGCCTACGAGTTCCTCTTCGTCGCAAAAGGCGGCGGCTCGGCCAACAAGACCTTTCTCTATCAGGGCACGCCGTCGCTTCTGACGCATGACCGCATGCTGGATTTCCTGAAGGAGAAGATCCTGACGCTCGGCACGGCGGCCTGTCCCCCCTACCATCTCGCCATCGTCATCGGCGGCACCTCGGCCGAGATGAACCTCAAGACGGTCAAACTCGCCTCGACGCGGTATCTGGACTGTCTTCCCACGGAAGGCTCCGAAAGCGGGCACGCCTTCCGGGATATCGAAATGGAAAAGGAAATCCATAAGCTGACGCAGAGCCTCGGCGTCGGCGCGCAATTCGGCGGCAAGTATTTCTGCCACGACGTGCGCGTCATCCGCCTGCCCCGCCATGGCGCCTCGCTGCCGATCGGCCTCGGCGTTTCCTGTTCCGCCGACCGCCAGGCCAAGGGCAAGATCACGCGCGACGGCATCTTCATCGAGCAGCTCGAGACCGATCCCTCCAAATACATGCCCGAGATCGACGAGGCAAAGCTCTCCGAATCGATGGTGCGCATCGATCTCAACCGGCCGATGGCGGATATTCTGGCTGAACTGTCGCAGCATCCGGTCAAAACGCGCCTGTCGCTCACCGGCACGATCATCGTGGCGCGCGACCTGGCGCATGCAAAGATCCGCGAGCGCCTGGAAAAGGGCCAGGGCATGCCGGATTACCTCAAGAACCATCCGGTTTACTACGCCGGCCCGGCCAAGACACCCGCCGGCTACGCATCCGGTTCCTTTGGCCCGACGACGGCCGGCCGCATGGACAGCTATGTCGACCAGTTCCAGTCCTTCGGCGGCTCCATGGTGATGCTCGCCAAAGGCAACCGCTCGCGCGCCGTACGCGAGGCCTGCAAGGCGCATGGCGGTTTCTATCTCGGCTCGATCGGCGGTCCGGCCGCCCGCCTCGCTCAGGATTGCATCAAAAAAGTCGATGTTCTGGAATATCCGGAACTTGGCATGGAAGCCGTCTGGAAGATCGAGGTGGAGGATTTCCCAGCCTTCATCGTCATCGACGACAAGGGCAACGACTTCTTCCAGGAACTCAACCTGGGGTAATATTCAAGACTATTATTGCCCGGCTTGAACGAAGGCGCCGACGGCGCCTTCGTATGTAAAAGCATACCTTAATTATACTACTTTTGAATAAAACTTTACGGATCAACAATTTCTCACTATCAATCTCTTAATATTTTTTCAAAGATTCTGCGTATAAATAAAAATGGGATTTAACCAATACATGTTACGGAGCTCACGATGAGTACGGCGATTGCGCCAAAGGCGCAAAATCCCGACGTGGCGGGGCAGATTACCTATGCCATGCGTTCGATGGGCATCGCACCTATTCCGCGCAATTACGAGCTTTTCTATGAAGCCTATATCGGCTCCAATCCCGCCCTCACGCGCGAATTTGCAGCACTCGGCAACAGCGCCACCCAGGAGAAACTGGATGCGATCGGAGCCAAGTATTTTCCGCATCATGCGGGCCGTGTTTTCGATGACGCACATGCCCGCTTGACCATCGGGCTCGATACGGTCCTGCGCGCATTGCAGCAGGAGCAGGCCACCCTCCAAAGCTATAACCGGCTGCTTGGCGAGACCTGTGAGAACATAAGCTCAAGAAGCCACAACAGCGCCGAGCTGTTGCGTGGTGCCATCGACATACTGACCGCGGCGACCGGCGATACCATGGCGCAGGGCGAAAAAACGGTGGAGAACGTTGTCCAGCGCAGTCAGGAAATGGACCAGGTCCGCAAGGAACTGGATGAATACAAGCGCATTGCCAATACCGACGCCCTGACCAGGCTTTCCAATCGGCGCGCTTTCGAGGATCGCCTGGTCCCCATCTTCGACAATCAGCTGACCCGGCCGACAACGGCGCTGGTGCTGGCCGACATCGATCATTTCAAGCGCATCAACGATACGTTCGGCCATCCGGTCGGCGACAAGATCCTGGCAACCGTCGCATCCATCATTCGCGCCAATGTCCGGCGCGACGTTTTCGTGGCTCGCGTCGGCGGAGAGGAATTCGCCCTGATTCTGGAAGCCACCAATGTCGAGGAAGTTGCGATGGTCTGCGAGCGGATCCGCCGCACGCTTGAGACGACGCCGTTCAAAAACTCCCGAACACGCGTTGACTACGGTCCGATCACGCTGTCGCTCGGCGCCTGCATGGCCTCGGAAGCCGTTGATTCCGGCGAACTATACAATAAGGCCGACCTGGCGCTCTATTGTGCCAAGAATGCCGGCCGCAACTGCAGCAGCATCTACCAGGAAGGCATGCAGAAAGACTTCACCAAAAGTTGGCTCATCTACAAGAACTAGAAGCGCAGCCAACCACCCGCCGGCCCTGCCTTCCCATGCAGGCCGGCGGCTTTGCTTGCCAGGGTCGTTTTGGGCTTACCAAAGCGTCTTGGCAGCCCTCGCCGGCGCTTCGCGATCATAGGTTTCCTGATCGAAATCGTCTTTTGCCGCCTTGAGCATCATGCCCGGGCTCGGCAGGCTGGACGGATCGGCAAACCGTTCCGCATTCCATAGCTCGGCCCGCATCACCGCTCGGGCGCACTGGAAATACACTTCCTCGATCGTGATCACGACGACGCAGCGCGGATGCTTGCCATCCATCTTGAAACCGTCCAGCAAGGCCGGCTCGATCGAAACAACTGCTCTGCCGTTGAGCCGCATCGTCGTATTCGATCCCGGAATCAGAAACATCAGCGCGATGCGCGGGTCGCGCACGATGTTCGCAAGCGAATCGACGCGGTTGTTGCCGCGCCAATCCGGAAGATGCAGCGTCTGTTCGTCCGCGACGCGGACGACGCCACCCAAGTCACCGCGCGGTGAGCAATCGAGCCCTTCCGGCCCCACCGTTGCCAGCGCCATGAAGGGAGAGGCTTCGATCATCCGGCGATAAAGCGGCGTCAACACCGTCGTCACCTTGGTGATCGAAGCTTCGCCCGCATCACCATAGATCTCTTTTAGTTCCTCGACTGAAGTGACGATACGCATGCTGCCTCGCGGTTTTCTGGCGACTTGTCCAAGGCCCGCGCGACGCAAGTTCTTCTGGGAGGAGCGGCGCTGCGGGATTCGGTAAAACGATAGCACCGTACCGTCACCGTTTTCGAGTGGATTTTCCGCGTCCGCGATCTCCGACAGAAAAACGTCGATCGCCTCGAACACTGGAGCGGCGCCGACGATGCGCCGATGCCCGAAGCCATTGGCCCAGAACAGACGCACATGCGATCCCTGGGCAGCGTAGGCGCGTGCATGTTCGGCACTCACCTCCTTGTCGTCCTCGGCATGGATGACGAGGACGGGCCGGCCTGGATCGAGCTTGCCGCGTTTCTGGTCATAGGAGGCAAGCGTCCTGCCTGTCACCCGGCGAACTTCGTCTTCCAAAGCGGCCTGTGTCGCGGGCCTAAGCCTCATCAGGCGGCCGAAATCCTTAAACAGCCACCCCATGGCGCTCGGCGCGCCGATCAGTACCAATTTGCCCGGATGAACCGGATCGACATCAGGCAGAAAGCCCGCGCACGCCAGTGCCAGAGATGCGCCACCGAAGGAGTGCCCGATGGCGGCATCGAAGCCGCCGAAGCGGGCAAACGCCGCGGCAATGGCGGAAACGGCCAAACGCACGTTCAGGAACCGTCCGCCCGAGCGGCCGTGGCCTGGAAGATCCAGCGAGATGACTTCCGCTCCGCTGCCCGCAAGGAACACCGTCAACTCGGACATATATTCGCTGCTGGAGCCCCAACCATGTACAACGAGATAGCGCTTTCGCGGCCCCTTTGCTCCGCCATTGAAGCGATAGGCCATCGCGCGGCCGCCCGGAAACGGCAGCATGACCTGCTCCGCGGTCAGAAGGCGTTCCCTGCCCTCCATATGCGCCGCCCTGGCCTTGGCGCCGCGGGGACGGCGCGAGGGCGTCAGGCAGAAAAGCCGGAACGCGGCCTTGCCGGCAAGCCGCGGGGACAGCCTTCCAAGGCCGGACAGACCCGACCGGGTGACCTTGAGCGCAAAGGATGGCATAGTGGGAATCCGATAATGTTCAACTATGAACAATAAAGTACAACGATGAACAAAAATCAACCCCTACCCTGGGACCATCCTCGTTTTCGAAGCTGGGTCGCCGTCGCACGCGCCTGCCAGCTGATGCAGCAATCGCTCACAAGGGCCTTGGTCCATCTCGACATCAAGCCGCCGCATCTCGACATTCTCGTCAACCTGTTTCGCTTCGAAGGGATTTCGCAGCAGGAACTTGCCCGCAAACTGCTGGTCGGCCGCTCCAACATGAGCATGCTGCTGCCGCAGATGGAAAATCGTGGGCTGATCGAAAGGCGCGGCGACAAGCAGGACAAGCGTGTGCTGCGCCTCTATCTGACCGAGGAGGGCCGGCGCGTCACCGAAGAAGCCATGACCATACAAACCGCCCTCATCGACTGGACGCTCTCAGACACACCGATCGAAGAATGCGAGGCAATTGCCGTGCATATGGAGCGGGTCGTCGGCCTCCTGATACAGGAAGAGCGACAGCCGCTGGAACCCGCCGGCGATCAGTGATCGCCCGCTGATCGCGCCGAAGGGACGACCCGGTTCAAAGACGCGAACTCCCAGATCGCCACGACGATGAGCACGGCCGTGGCGAGAATGCCGAGCTGGTAGACCACGACCATCGGCAAGGTGAAAAGCAGCAGCGCCAATCCGACGAGACCCGCTATATGCGACAGCGGCGCCCGGCCGGTGGTCGCTCCCTTGAACCACAGATTTCCGGCCAGAAACACGGCCGGGCCGCCAAGGATGGCGGCGGCCGCATGCATGTCGGCCTGCTCGTGCGGATGCGCGAACAGGAATTCGTCGCCGACGACGCTGAGGATGATACCGGCGAGGATGAGAATATGCGCGTAAGTAAAGGCCTCGCGCGCCAGGCTGCCCGGCGTGTCGTCATGTTCGATGCGATGCGCCGCCCGTTCATGCCCGAATTGGAAGTAGATCCACCACAGGGCAACGGTGCCGACGAAAGCGGTGATGAATACCGCAACGATCAGGGGCGTGACCGGCTGATCGGCAAAGACCTTGCCCGCCTGCAGGACGGCCTCGCCGAGACAGATGATGATGAACAGGGCGCAGCGTTCGGCAAAGTGCGCGCCCGAAACATCCCAGTCGGCGGTCGTCGATTTGCCGAGACCCGGAACTCGGAACCCGAGCGCGGGAGCCGAATATTCCATAAGGACCGCGATCAGCCAGAGGATGATCCGCGCCTCACCCTCCATCAGCGCACCGGCGATCCAGAAAATACCCGACAATACGAACCAGCTGGTGATGCGGAGGAAATTGCGGTGGTTGCTGGGGCTGGTGTTTTTGAGGGCGTAGACCGTGAACAACGAGCGCCCGACCTGCATGAAGACATAGGCGCCGGCAAAGAAAATCGCCTTCTCGCCAAAGGCCTCGGGGATCGCGGCAGAGAGGATCAGACCCGCAAACATCAGCGTGAACAGCATGATGCGCACCGGCATGCGATCTGGATCGAGCCAGTTGGTTACCCATGCCGTGCAGACCCAGACCCACCAGACCGCGAAGATCAGCATGACGGCTTCCAGCGCGCCGAGCGGCGTGAAATGCTCCGCCAGCGAATGCGCAAGCTGCGAAATCGAGAAAACGAACACCAGATCAAAAAACAGCTCGACGAAGGAGACCTTGCTCTCGTTCTTGCTGCCCTTGGCGCGAAGCCAGTTTTCCCTACCCCCAAGGATCATGCCTACGCCCTTCTTTCCGTTGCTGGAGATTATGCTAGTGCGGCCTTCGCCCCGGGTCACGGCTGAGGCCTTTTTCCTTCAATTCGGCCTCATAAGCCGCGAAAAGTTCACTACCCTTCTCGCCGAGTTCGCGCAGGTAGATCCAGGTGAAGATGCCGGTATTGTGCATGTCGTCGAATCCAATACGCACGGCATAGTTGCCGGTCGGCGTCATGGACATGATGCCGACATTACGTTTGCCGGGTACGGTGACTTTCTGCCCCGGCCCATGCCCCTGCACCTCGGCCGAAGGCGACAGCACCCGCAGCATTTCCGCCGGCAGATCGAAGCTCGCGCCATCGTCGAATGTCACTTTGAGGTGATGCCGGTCCTTCGAGACCCGCAATTCGGTCGGCCAAACGTCGCTCATCGATTTTTCCATGCCTTTCAGTGTCTTTTTCGAGAATTAGGCCGCCGCTCGTTCACGCGCAAGTGTAATCGAGAAGCATTTTCCTTGACGCAATAATCGCCTATGCCCACATTAGAAGTCTGATGGAGGCGTGAGTGAACAGCATCGTCGGCAGCATAGGCAACGCATCACCGCTTCAGGCGGATGCAGGCCCCATGATCGATCCTTTCGGGCGCGCCGTCACCTATCTGCGCGTTTCCGTGACGGATCGCTGCGACTTCCGCTGCACCTACTGCATGGCAGAGAACATGACCTTCCTGCCCAAGAAGGATCTGCTGACGCTCGAAGAACTCGACCGGCTCTGTTCCGCCTTCATCGCCAAGGGCGTGCGCAAGATCAGGCTCACCGGCGGCGAGCCTTTGGTGCGCAAGAACATCATGTTCCTGGTGCGCGAACTCGGCAAGCACGTCCAAAACGGTGAACTTGACGAACTGACCCTGACGACCAACGGATCGCAGCTCGCGCGCCACGCCGACGAACTTTACGACTGCGGCGTCAGGCGCATCAACGTTTCCCTCGACACGCTCGATCCCGACAAATTCCGAACCATCACGCGCTGGGGAGATTTCTCCAAGGTGATGGAGGGCATCGACGCCGCGCAAAAAGCCGGCCTGAAGATCAAGCTGAATGCCGTTGCTCTCAAAGGCTTCAACGAAGAGGAAATTCCGGACCTGCTGCGGTTCGCTCATGGTCGCGGCATGGACCTGACCGTTATCGAGACGATGCCCATGGGCGAGATCGATGAGGATCGCACCGACCGATATCTGCCGCTTTCCGAGCTGCGAGCCGATCTCGAACGTCAGTTCACGCTGACCGATATTTCCTACAAGACAGGCGGCCCGGCCCGCTACGTCGAAGTCACGGAGACCGGCGGCCGCCTCGGCTTCATCACACCGATGACCCATAATTTCTGCGAGAGCTGCAATCGCGTGCGGCTTACCTGTACGGGCACGCTCTATATGTGCCTCGGGCAGAACGACGCGGCCGATCTGCGCACGGCACTGCGCGCGAGCGAGAGCGACGCCCTGCTCAATGCCGCAATCGACGAAGCGATCACCCGCAAGCCGAAGGGCCACGACTTCATCATCGACCGCACGCACAATCGACCGGCGGTCGCGCGCCACATGAGCGTCACCGGCGGCTAAACGCGCCATTTCGCCCGATGATCTAATCAGACCGGCACGCACGGTAAGCGGATCGGCTCATCCGCGCACACCGTTTATTTAGCCTCGTGCGGGCCAACGTGATGCCGGTCTGCAGTCGGGGCGGCAGCCGGACGGCGGAACGATGCCCTCCTGCAACCTAGCGCGTGATGCCGAAAAGTGTAGGCGGTTTTCGGACGACATCACGCTCTACTTCTTTGATTCTAGAGCGGATTCAGATTGTAGGTCGAACAGACCTAAAATCATCCGGCTCTAGCGCGACGCGAAGCGCTTCTTCGCCGCGTCGGTCGCCGGCATATACAGCGAAACTGCCGTTCCCTCAGGGTCACGGAACTGGAAGGTCTTGTTGCTCCAGGGCATTATCTTCAGCTCGTGGACGAGAGGAACCTTGTCTTTCAGGCGCTCGTATTCCAAATCGATGTCCTCGACCTGGAATTCGAGATAGGCGGTGCGATTGGCGCCGGGCTCGGCGCTGCCTTCCTTCCAAAGCGCGACAGTCTCGATGGAGCCGATGGCCAAGGTTGCAGCCGTGGTCTCGATCTCGGCAAAGACCGGGGCGAGCCATCGGGCTTGGAGCCCGGTTACCATCTCATAAAAGGCAACCATGGCCTTGATATCGCCTGCGATGAGACGGGTGGAAGCCAACTTCATAACTGGTCCTTTCGATTGACCGCAAAGCCTTCGCGGCCTCGCAGAACCCCTTGTCGCACGCCCCTGCTGCCAGCATACTGTCAGCAGGAGTAAGTATGCGATGCGCCGTGCCGACCGACTGTTTCAGATCATCCAGATTCTGCGCCGATCGACCCGGCCGGTGACGGCGAGCGCGCTGGCGGCGGAACTGGAGGTCTCCAAGCGCACCGTCTATCGCGACGTCGCGGACCTGATTGGCCAGCGAGTCCCGATCGAGGGTGAGGCTGGGTTGGGCTACCTGCTCGCTGCCGGCTACGACATGCCGCCACTGATGCTGGCGCCTGACGAGTTGGAGGCGGTGGTGTTGGGCGCGCAATGGGTCTCCGCCCATTCGGACAAGGTGCTCGCCAATGCGGCGCGCGATGTCGTGGCAAAGATCGCCGCCGTCGTCCCCGAGCGCCTTCGCCTTTTCGTCATCGAGCCGAGCGTGGGCGCAAGACCGACAAGCGGCAAGCCTGAGGAACGTGTCGATGCATCGCTGCTCAGATCGGCAATCCGCAACGGCATGAAACTGCGGCTGCGGTACAATTCGGAGGCAAGCGAGGAAACCGAACGCACGGTGTGGCCGGTGATCCTCGGTTATGCCGAAACGAGCAGCCTGCTGGTCGCCTGGTGCGAACTACGACAGGGCTTCCGCCATTTCCGCACCGACCGCATCGCCGCGGCAGAGATACTCGATGAGCCCATTGGCTTGCGGTCGGGCGAATTGCGCCGCCGCTGGCAGCGCTGGCGCGAAGACCAGGTTCGTCTATCTCCGCACTTGTCATAATCGATGGAAAATGCCCGCACGTTGGCCGGTCTTTTCAATGGATTATAGATTTTTGCTGATATACCGATTTAAGCAGCGCGATACCGTGTTCCGGCGTCGCCATAGCCTTGGTATTCCGCCTCGCCCTCGCCCGTCCGGAAACGGTCTATCTTCTCTGAGAGCATGTCGACGCGTTGGCGCAGGCCATGGATCTCGGCATTGTTTTCCTCGACCATGGCCGCGTTGCGCTGCGTGATGAGTTCCACCTCGGACACCGCACGGGTGACTTCCTCGATACCGGTCGACTGCTCGGTGGTCGCCGACGAAATATCGGCAACCAGCTTCTGGACGCCGGTAACGTGGCTGATGATCTCCGCCAGCGCAGCGCCGGTCTGCTCGACCAGATGAACGCCGTTCTGTACCTGGGCGGAACTTGCCGAAATCAGGCCCTTGATCTCCTTCGCCGCATTGGCGCAGCGTTGCGCCAGCTCGCGCACTTCCTGTGCCACCACCGCAAAACCGCGGCCTGCCTCGCCGGCACGAGCAGCCTCGACGCCGGCATTCAGCGCCAGCAGATTGGTCTGGAAGGCGATCTCATCGATGACGCCGATGATCGTGGCGATCTTCTCCGACGAACGATTGATCTCGCTCATGGCACCCACGGCCTTGGCGACTACTTCGCCGGATTGGGTCGCATACGCCTGTGTCTCATTGACGGATGTCGCCGTCTGCCGTGCGCGGTCGGCCGTCGAGCGCACCACGTCGCTGAGGCGATGCAGAGCCCGCGAGCTTTCCTCGAGAGCGGCCGCCTGCTGCTCGGTGCGCCGCGCCAGATCGTCGGCCGACATGGCGAGGTTGCCAGTGCCGCCCTTGATTTCTTCGGCCGTGTAGCGAACGTCCGTCAGGGTCTCGCGCAGCGCCTCGATCGCATGATTGTAGGTGAAGGCCATTTCCACGAAATCAGCAGAGAGGTCTTCACGCATGCCCTCCTCCAGATTGCCGTCGGCAAGCTTGGCAAGAACGTCAGCCAGGGCATTGAGCGCCTGCTTCTGCTCGGCCTCGATGCGGGCGCGTTCAGCGGCGCGGCGGGACGTTTCCTCGGCGGAAAGCGCACGCGCACTTTCCGCTTCTCGCTCCAGACGGACATTTTCGAGCGCGGCATCGCGGAAGACGCTGACGGAACGCACCATGTCGCCGATCTCGTCACCGCGATTGCGGCCGTCGATCGCCACGTCCAGATCGCCGCTAGCAAGGCGGGTCATGACGTCGGTAACGCGCTTCAGCGGGCCACGCAGGGTTTCCACCAGCATCAGGCCGCCGATGATGGCAAGCAGCGTGCCGACGATCATGGCGATGACCGAGACATTGGCCGAGCGTTCGCTGTCTTCCTTGCCGAGCTCCTGTGCCTGGGCGACGAAGCTGCGCAGCGACGTCATGGCATCGGCGAGCAGGCCGTTCGACTGAACGCGCGTCGTTTTCCAATCGGCCGCGGTCTGCAGCAGATCGGCCGAGCCGTTGGTCAGGCCATCGATCAGCGGCTTCATGTGAGCGGCAAAATCGCGCATCGTGGCATTGGTTTGGCCAAGTTCCGAGATCCTGGCTGCAACGGTCTGCAGGTCTTTTAGGTCGGCAAGCACCGGATCGCGCGAGGCAGCATCGCGGACGTTTTCCATGCGCGATGCATGCAGCGCCAGGCGATCGACGATGCCGAGCGCCTGGTCGACATGGTCCAGAAGCTCCTTCTGGCCATCGATGATCTTGTCCAGGCTGACGAAGCGATCGGCCGCGGTGTCGCTGTTCTTGGCCGACTGCAAGGTCATCTCGCCTTCGATCTTCACGAAGCTCTGCAGGACGGGGGCCATCGCCTCGACCTTCTGATCGGGCGTGTCTGAACCCTTCAACACCGCGTCAAGCTTGTCGGCGGCATCTGAAGCGTTCGCGACGAGAGCCGCGCCACGTTTGGATACGAGAGCCTTTGAAACCTTTACCTGCTTCAGAATGGCATCGGCATAGGTGCGCGCATCCGAAATCTCTTCGGTGGAATCGGCAGCCATCTGCACTTGGATGCGCAGATTGCTCATCTTCTCCGACAGCCCCTTATAGGCGGCGGCATCGTAAAGCAGTTCCTTGGCGAAGGTTTCCTTGTCGCCGAAATCCTTGCGAATGATGTCGATCTGCTTACCGGCCGCCTTGGCCGTCGCCGCGATGTTTTGCACCGCCTTCTGGATGGCGTCGACATCGCCGTTCTGTTTCTGCCGGATAGTCCAGAGCGTGGCCTCCTGCGAACGCATCTTGGCGGCAAGCTCGCTGACCGGAACGATCTTGGCGCGCTGGTCGTCGCTCAGCAATCCGCTCAGCCGATGCACGCCCTGCTCCTGGGCGTCGATCTTCGCCGTAAGCGCCTGGCGTGTCTCCTCCGAAGGCGAAGCGGTAAACTCCTGCAGGGCGGCCTGCAGGTTTTCGAAGTCGCTGATATTTTCAATCGTCGCGCGCGTGACGGTCATATGGCCGTTCAGAATATTGGCCGTGTGATAGCCGGCCAGGCCGACGCCGGCGATGAGAACCACCAGGGGCACCACGAAAATGAGGACCTTGGTTACAATTCGACGGCCTTGCAGAAGACGATCAATGAAAAACATGCGGCGCCTCAACTGGATTATAAAAATATCCGGCGAAGGCGGGATCGTCATTCCTGCTGCGCTGCGGTAAGTGCTTCTGCCTCATGCAAAACCGCAGCAAGCGTCGGAAAATAAGATTGAATAAGAATTAATCGCGCGATTAAAAGCCGTTGTATCGGCAAAAAATCTGCAACCTCTGTATCATTCCGCGACCATGGGCCGAAAAGCTGCCCTCCGTGCGCAACAATTCTACCGCAACGCACAATCGAATTTGACCATCATAAACGGACTATCGATTCCAATTTGCGAAAAACGGCGCTAATCCAGAAGGACATATCGAGGACTCATCTTTCTCATGCGACTGACCAAGAATACCCAGGGCGCGCTCTTCATGGCGGCATCCATGGCCGCTTTTTGCTGCGGCGACGCGCTGTCCAAAACGGTTATCGCCACCATGAATGCCGGCGAGATCATCTTCATCCGCGGCCTGTTCACCAGCTTTTTGGTCTATCTGCTGGCCCGCAGGATGGGCTCCCTGCGCTCCTGGAAGGTCATATTGCAGCCGATGATCGCACTGCGCATCGCCTGTGAGGCAATCGCCGCCGCAACCTACATCACCGCGCTCGGGATGATGCCCATCGCCAATGCCGCCGCCATCCAGCAGGCCGTACCGCTGGCGGTCACGCTCGGCGCGATGATCTTTCTCAAGGAGCCCGTGGGGTGGAGGCGCTGGACTGCGATTGGCGTCGGCTTCATGGGCGTGCTGATCATCATCCGGCCCGGCCCGCAGGGTTTCACTACGGCTGCGCTGCTCGTCATCGCCTGCATGTTTGCGACCGCCGCCCGCGATCTGGCGACGCGCTGCATCGACAAGGAGGTGCCATCGCTGATGATCACCCTCTGCACAGCAATTTCCATATCCGTCTTCGGCGCCTTGTGCATCGTTCCTTTCGGGGGATGGCAGCCGGTGAGCACGACGTCGCTTATGCAGATCCTGTTGGCCTCGGTTCTCGTGCTGATCGGGTATCAGGCGGTGATCCTGGCGATGCGCACCGGCGAAATCTCCTTCGTCGCACCGTTCCGCTATCTGAGCCTCATCTGGTCTGCCTTGCTCGGTTTGATTATCTTCGACGAAGTGCCGGACGGTTGGTCCATCTTCGGCGCGGCGATTGTCATAGCTTCCGGCATCTATACCTTCTATCGGGAGAGCAAACGACGCAATGTCGATCCCGTCGCGCAGGAATCAGAACCGCGCGTCCCGGCCTGAGGTCTCGGTCATGCCCAGTTTCATCGCGAGCGCAGAGAATATTCCGGTCGTCCTCCTTGCCGGAGGCCGGTCAAGCCGCATGGGCGCGAACAAAGCCTTCGCTCTGCTCGGTGGCGAAAGCTTGATCAGCCGCATCTCCTCGCGGATCGCGCGGCGCCAAAGCAAGCCTATCGCCTTGAATGCAGACGCCGATTGGCCCGACACCATGGGGATGCGGCTGGTTCCGGACGAAATCTCAGGAAAACTTGGCCCTCTCGCAGGCGTGCTTGCCGCCATGCAGGATACGGCACGCAGCTATCCGCAGGCTTCGCATGTCGCCACGATCCCGATAGACAGTCCCTTCTTCCCGCTCGACCTCATCGCGCGGCTAGCGCATGCCGTCGCATCTCCCGATGAGATTGCGATTGCCGCATCCCTCGGACAGGACCATCCGGTTTTCGGCCTCTGGCCGGTCTCTGCTGCCACCGATCTGGAAACATGGATCGTTTCGGATGAGAAACGGCGCGTCAGGGGTTTTCTCGCACGGCATAATATCAGGCGGGTAGAATTCCCCGCGATCGAAACGCGGATCGGCCCGCTCGACCCGTTCTTTAACATCAATACGCCCGCGGAGCTTGTCGAAGCGGAGACATGGCTGGCAGCATTGGAAAACGCATCATGACCAAATCCCGACCGAAGATTTTCGGTATTGCCGGCTGGAAGAATTCCGGCAAGACCGGCCTTGCCGTACGCCTGGTGACGGAATTCACCCGGCGAGGCTATCGGATTTCGACGATCAAGCACGCGCATCATGATTTCGATATCGACAAGGTCGGCGCCGACAGCTTCCGGCATCGCGAGGCCGGAGCACACGAAGTTACCATCGTTTCCGGCACCCGCTATGCCATCATGCATGAACTGCGCGGCGACCCTGAGCCGAGCTTCGAAGAGATACTGGCGCGCCTCGCCCCTTGCGACCTCGTATTGATCGAGGGCTACAAGCGCGAGCCCATCCCGAAAATCGAAGCCCGCCGCCTGGAAGCCGCCCAGCGCGAGCCCCTTGCGCCGCAGGATCCCCATATCGTCGCCATCGCCGCCGATCATTTGGTGGAAGACGCTGGCTTGCTTTCCACTTTCGATCTTGACGACACCCTCGCGATCGCCGATTTCATCGCCACCATCGTCGGCCTTGGCAAACCGGCAAAATGAAAGGCCGCCAGTTTCCCGGCGGCCCTTCTCATGCGAATGTAGCCTGATGCTTACTGATTGGAGGCAACCGGGCGCACCAGCGGCGTGATGCGGCGGATGGTGACGCGGCGGTTTTCCTGCGCCGGTCCAAGCGTATTCACCTTGAGATATTGCTCGCCATAACCCTGGGTGACCAGGTTCGCGGCCGGAATGCCGTAGACGTCCGTCAGAACATTTGCGACCGATTCCGCGCGACGGTCAGAGAGGATCAGGTTGCTCTCCGCCGTGCCCACGGCATCCGTATGCCCCTCGATCAGGAAGGTTTCGGTCGGATCGCGCTTGACGATTTTCGATATGCCATCGGCCACGCCACGCAGCGTGCTCGCCTGGGTCATCGGAATATCGGCGCTGCCCGTCGCGAAGGTGATCGTATCGAGGTCGATACGGCGGATCTTGTCACGGATACGAGCCGAGTAGCGGACTTCGTTGACCGAATAGATGCGCTCGACCGGCTCGACCGGCGGCTCGCGCAGGAAGTCGTAGTAGTCCGCATCGCGGTTGGTCGCCGTGTCGATGATGTACTGGCTCAGAGGGATGAGCAGGCGCATCGGCGGCAGATCGTCGCCCGGGTCGCGGAAATAATCGTCATTGTCGGGACGATCTTCCAGTTCCGGCGAGTAGAACAGCACATATTCGCGGCCGCTGGCATCGATGCGCGAGCGCTGGACGATGTCCCCATAGCGATTGCGGATCGTCACGACGCGATCGCCATCGGGCTGATCGATCGTCTCGCGATAGCGGTCCCGTTGCAGCTGTTCGTAGATCGGCCGTTCGCCGCCACGGACGAACCGCTCGGTATCGTCGTGACGAACGACATAGGTGTTGTCGACATTCACGACCGTACGGTTGTCCTGATTGATGATGGTCTGGTACGTCGTACCTTGCGGCGGGGCAAAATCCGGTCGGCGATCGATCCGGCGGCCCTGTTCGCTGGTCACTGCCTCCATCTTGACCGGCGGCTGCGGCTGACCGCCTGCTGCCGCGCGCTGCGCCTCGGCGTCGGAGGTCGGCGGCTTGGTGTAAGCCGGTGGCGGCTGCTGGGCCGGAGCATTCTGCACCTGCCCGTTCTGCTGGACCTGGCCGGCCTGTCCAGCGCCGCCCTGGGCGCCCGGCGTGCCGGGATTCTGACCTTTGTTCAGATGCTCGCCCCGACGAACTGCATCCTTCTGGCTGTCCAGAACCGCGCTGCCGTTTTCAACCGGCAGGATGACGGGGCCATTGGCGGAAGCGGGGTTTTCCGCGATCTTCTTGCGGCGCTCCAGCTCCTGCGGCGAGACCTGCTCGGCCGGTGGCAGCTTTATTTCGCCAGCCTGCTGGCCGTTGCCATTGGCGGGTGCTGGTGCTGCATTGCCCTGAGCCGGCGCTTCGGCGCCGTTCGTCGGCTGCTGCTTGCCGGGCTGCGGCGCCGCTTGGTTGCCCGTTTGTGCGGGTTGCGCCTGCGGCTCGCCCTTCTGTGCCGGCTGCTGCGGATTGACGCCGGGTTGCTCGCCCTGCTGCTGGTTTTGCGGCTGCTTGCCGTGGGTCTTGTCGCCGCCCTGCTTCTGTCCCTGTTGGGCGCCTGGCGTTACCGGCGTTCCGGACTGAGCTTCAGGCTGCGCCTGTGTCCCAGGCTGTGCCTCGGTCCCCGGCTGAGCTTTGTGACCCTGCGCGGGTTCGCCCGCAGGCGCCGGCTGCTGTTCGGCCGGCTGCTTCGCCGGGTTTGCGGATTGACCCTGCTGCTTGGGATGAGCGTTTTGCTCCGGTTGCGCCTGCTTTCCAGGCTGAGCTTCCTGGTTCTGCGGCTGCTGGGCGGCGGGAGCCTCCTTCTGGGCCGGCGCCGGCTGCTCCTTCGGTGCGGGCTTGGCCTTCGGCTGCACTTCCTCGGCGGGCTGCTGCTTGGCCTTCGGCTGCGGGGCCTCGGCCGGTTGCTCTGCCTCGGGCTGCTTCGCCTTCGGCTTAGGCTGCTTAGCTTCCGGCTCCGCTTCAGGGGCTATGGCCTTCGGCTGCGGCTTGGCTTCCGGTTGAGCCTGAGGCTCCTCCGCCGGCTGCTGGCGCTGCTTCTTCGGCTCCGGCTGGGCCTCTGCGGCCGGCTGGCGCTGAGGCTTCGGCGGCTGAGCTTCCGGCTGCTCCTTCGGCGCCTTCTGCTGCGGCTCGGCCTCAGGCGCGGCCTGCTTCATCTGGTGTTGCTGCTGTCCACCGCCCTGCTCTGCCGGTTCGCCGTGATGCTTTTGGCCTTGCGGCTCACCTTCACTGCCCTCGGCAGGCTTCTTGCGCTTGAGCTGCGGCTCTTCGTCCGGCTGGGCGGCCGGAGCCTCCTGCTGCGCAACTTCGAAACTCGAGTTCGCGGCAGCCGCAATACCGTTGTTTAGCGGCGCGATGGGCTGTTCGCGAAACGCCGCGGCCGCCGCCGGCTCGAATGCGAGCGATAGCGAAAGCAGCGGAAACGCGGCGCTGGCAAATAGTCTGGATCGCTTTCCCATATGGGGTCTCCTCTTATGATCTTTGTCCGCCGAATTGCGAATCTCAGCAGGCATGCCGATGCCTCAAGATCCCGGCCGATTTTCGGTTCTGATGAGGCTGAATCGCGGCAGGCCGTTATATGTTCCCGAACTATTAGGTGGCCGTAATTAACCCTGGCTGAATGCGCCGGACGGCTTACGTTCAGAATTCTGGCCAGGGCATGACGCCGAAAAGTGTGAGGGGATTTCAGACGACATCATGCTCTACCTGTTTGTTTCCAGCGCGGATTCAGGTTTGGGTCGTTTCGGCCTAAAATCGTCCGGCGCCAGCGCATTCGTATTGCCGCGCGATCGCACCGCAACAATTATCCTCGTAATTCCAGTTGCATTTTTCGAAAAAAAAGTACGAATATCGCCGCAAGGCAGGCCAAGGGCCTGCTCCACTCGAGCCGTCTGCCAATCAACAATAAGAGCTGCCGGCCGCCAACAGAGAGGGTCAATATGCGCATCTCCACTCGTCTTTTTGCCGCTGCGTCTTTCGCCGTGATGTCGCTTGTCGCCGGTGCGGCGCTTGCCGACGGCGACTCGATCGTGTTCGGCACCGACGCGACCTACCCGCCCTTCGAATCGCTTGACGCCGGTGGCAAGTTCGTCGGCTTCGACATCGATATAACCAATGCGCTTTGCGATCACATGAAGGTCAAGTGCACTTTCGTGAATCAGGATTTCGACGGCATCATTCCGGCCCTGCAAGCCAAGAAGTTCGACGCTATCATCTCGTCCATGTCGATCACGCCGGAACGCCAGAAGATCGTTGACTTCACCAACAAGATCTACAACACGCCGCCGGCGATCGCCGTTCCGAAGGATTCCACCATCAAGGAAGCCACCAACGAAGGCCTGAAGGGCAAGTCGATCGGCGCGCAGTCCTCGACGACGCACGCCAACTACGCCTCCGCCCACCTGAAGGACGCGGAGCTGAAGCTCTATCCGTCGGCTGACGAATACAAGCTCGACCTCGGCAATGGCCGTATCGACGCCGCCATCGATGATGTCGTCGTGCTGTCGGATTGGGTAAAGTCGGACGCGGGCAGCTGCTGCAAGATGCTCGGCACGCTGAAAAACGACCCGATCATCAACGGTGCCGGTGCTGGCATCGCTATCCGAAAGGGCGATACGGCTCTCCGCGACAAGCTCAATGCAGCCATCGAAGCGATCCGCGCGGATGGTACCTATAAGAAGATTCAGGATAAGTACTTCGACTTCGACGTTTACGGCGACTGATCGCCCGTCGATTCCCTGGGAAAAGACGACGGCGGAAGCTTGCTCTTCCGCCGTTTTTGTTTGACAACGGGAAGAATATAAGCAGAAACGCGGCAAAAGCCGCTAGGGGAAATACAGCATGAGCGGATTGTTTTCCGCCCTCGGTTCCTTGTGGACCTGGTTGAGTACGATTTTCGACCCATTGTGTGGTCCTGCCGGACTGTTCACCGTGTTCAGCATGTTCCGCCCGGACACGATGCTCGCCTGCGGTGATGCAGGCTGGGGCGACGAACTGGCAGGTGGCTTGAAGATCACCATTGCCGTCTCGGTCCTGACATTACCGCTCGGCGTCATCATCGGGTTCTTCGTCGCGCTGGCGCAGCAATCGGAAGAAAAATCATTGCAGCTCGCCGCGGGCGTCTTCACGACGATTTTTCGTGGTTTGCCGGAACTGCTCACGCTTTTCATCATTTACTATGGCATGCAGATCCTGCTGCAATCGCTGCTCGCCAAATTCGGCTATAACGGGCCTGTCGAAATCAATGCCTTCGTCGCCGGCATGGTTGCATTGGCGATCGTCTTCTCCGCCTATTGCTCGGAAGTGCTTCTGTCGGCATTCAAGGCAATTCCGAAAGGCCAATACGAAGCGGGCGATGCACTCGGCTTCCATCGCGCGCGCACCATGCGGCTGATCATCGTGCCGCAGCTTGTCCGCATTTCCCTGCCAAACCTTGGAAATCTCTGGATGAATCTGTTGAAGGACACATCCTACGTGTCGATTATCGGCCTTGCCGACATCATCAGGCAAACGGGGATCGCCGTACGCGCCACCAAGGCGCCCTTCACCTTCTATTCTATTGCCTGCCTGTTCTATCTGACGCTGGCCGTCATTTCATCGATCGGCCTCTTCTATCTCGATCGATGGGCCAAACGTGCGGAGGTTCATCGATGAGCCATGCCGAAATTCTGATAGCCGCGCAGCCGGCACCGCCCCGGACAGCCAGGAAATTATCCAAGGCGCGCATCGTCGGATATTTCTTCCTGACACTCTGGGCCGTTCTCGGCATCGCCCTGCTGACGATGATCGTGACAGGCTGGGATATCGACAAACTCCAGACTTATGGGCCACGGCTTCTGCACGGTCTCTGGATCACGGTAAAGCTGGTCGCCACATCCTTCATCCTCGGCGCGATCCTGTCGATACCGCTGGCCTTTGCCCGCATGTCGAGCAACAAGATCCTGAGCACGCTGACCTATTGCTACGTCTATCTGTTTCGCGGCACGCCGCTGCTGGCGCAGATATTCATGGTCTATTACGGCTTTCCGAGCTTCCGCTGGTTCTTCGAGGATATCGGCCTGTGGTGGTTCTTCAAAGATCCTTTCTATTGCGGCGTCTTCGCCATGACGCTGAACACGGCAGCCTATCAGACGGAAATCGTCCGTGGCGCCATCCAAAGCGTGCCGAAGGGCCAGAGGGAAGCCGCAAATGCCCTCGGCATCCACACCTGGATCGCCCTCCGCAAGATCATCATTCCCCAGGCGCTCATCGTGGCGCTGCGCCCCTACGGCAACGAGATCATTCTGCTGATCAAGAGCTCGGCCACCGTCTCCATCATCACGGTCTACGACCTGATGGGCGAGACGCGCTACGCGTTTTCGCGTACCTATGACTACCAGATCTATCTCTGGGCGGCGATCTTCTACCTGGTGATCGTTGAGCTCATGCGTAACGGCTGGGCACGGATGGAAGGCCGGCTGACCCGGCACCTCAAGCGCTGATTCAGAAACGCGGCGCGCAAGGCGCCGCTTTTGGCAGCACTCAGATGGCGCCGCTGCTAAACAATTGATTTATAGCAATAATTTTTCTTCGTGACAGTTCTGTAAAGCTTGAGTTTACCATGAGCTGTTTCCATATCTCTGTGACCATGAGTCACAAAGAAAAACGGGAACGGAAAGAGAAAGCTCATGCACGAAGACATGCAAAAGCAGTTGCAGGGTTATGGGTTGACGACGGCGCAGATCTTCTACCGCCTGCCCGATCACCCACAGTTTCTGCAGACCTATATCTGGCAGGACTATGACCTCGCCCCGAACTTCCCCGAAATGCACGGCTTCCTGAAGTTCTGGCAGGAAAAGCTGGATGGACCATTGCACTCCGTGCGCTATGTCCATCGCAAGCTGATTTCGGCGACCGAATGGCGGGCGGTGAAGGGGGAATTCATCCTGCACTGAGGCAGCCGGATCGAGTAGGCGGCGCCACGACCGGCTGTGCCGCCGTCAGACATGCGCTTCGCCATGGATGAAATCCCTCTCATCCGACGCGCGATGGAGCGCGCCGTAGAGGACGAAAGCATAAAAGGCCGCGACGAGAATGAGGACCATCCAGCCTGGCATCGGTCCGAGTGCCGCATTGTCGGTGATATAGCTCCATGAATGCGGCTGCTCCTGCGTCAGCCCCTCCGTCTGGAGCCTTGGCGTCGAAATCTTCAGGATCCATGCCAGCAGCAGGATCGCATACATCCAGCAATAATTGCGCCGCAACCGCCGCTGCGCTGCCTCGACATAGCTGAGCAGCAGCCGTGGCGAACGCAGGCTGGTGGCGATCGACAGTGCCCAATCGGGGTTGAGCTCCGTTTGCGGGGCCAGGATCTGCGCAAAGTAGTGCCGCTCCAATTGCCTCACCCGCGAGCGATAGACATCGAAGAAGCGATATCGCCGCGCCTCGATCAGTAACAGCAGCGTGATCAGCATCATTCCGAACAGCAATACGCCATGATGCGACGTCGGCGTCGAAAGCGATACGGATAGCAACGCTGCAACCACCGTGATGGCCCAGTTCGAGGTCCTGTCGATGCGATCGCGCCAGCTCGTCATCCTCCCCAATTCACCCCGATAGTAGTGGGTCAAGGTGTTGGTGACTTCAGCCGACGTCGACGGTAAGGAGGGACGGCCGCGCTCTGCCGGGCTGCTCGTCGGGTTCGGTGTGCCGAGTTCATTATCCATGATTTTTCCTCCCTTATTCTTCTGTTCGGGTAGCGTCCCCCAAGTCGCTTTTGCCGAAGGTCATATTCTGCGCCTGCGCGGCAAGCATTGCAAAAGCCGATCAAGCGCCTTAATGCCTGCGTGACAAAAGGAAGGGCCTGTAATCATGGCAAAGAAGAAGATCGACGAAGACGCGCTGGCGGAAGCCTATAACCAGGCATTGGCGCTGGAGAAGGCGGGCGACATCGACGCTGCGGTTCAGGCCTATGAGCACGTGCTGGCGCTCGACCCGGAAGACCATGGCGGCGCGGCCGTGCGCATCGCGTCGATGGGTCGCGGCGAGACACCGGTGAAGGCCCCGGACGCCTATGTCGAGACCCTGTTCGATCAGCATGCCGAAGTTTTCGAGGATGTGCTCGTGGAGCAGCTCGGCTACCATGTTCCGGTCCTCGTTCGCCAGCGCCTGCAGGCGCTCGGCCTCGGCCCCTTTAAGCGCATGCTCGACCTCGGCTGCGGAACGGGCCTCACCGGTGGCACGCTGCGCGACATCGTCGAGGATATCACCGGCATCGACATCTCGGAAAACATGGTCGAAGTCGCCCATGAAAAGGAGATTTACGAAACGCTCTTCGTCGCCGAGGTCGAAGACTTCCTCGACGACAATGATGAAGACGCTTTCGATCTGATCACCGCGACCGATGTCCTGCCCTATCTCGGTGCGCTGGAGCCCCTCTTCTTCGGAGCGGCGGAAAACATGACGCCGGGCGGTCTCTTCATTTTCTCCTCCGAGACCTTGCCACAAGCCATCATGGCCGGACGCAGCTATATGGTCGGCCCGCGTCAGCGCTTCGCCCATTCCGAAGCCTATGTGCGCGACAGGCTGACCGCGACCGGCTTCGAACTCGTCGAAATCACCGACATCAATGTGCGGATGGAAGACGGCCAGCCGACGCCGGGCCATCTGATCATCGCCCGCCGCCTCGCTGACTGAGACTATAACCGCCACAGGCAAATACTTATCCATACGGCTAAGTATTTTCTTGCGCGACAATCCGAGAGCTGATACTTAGCCATTCAGTTAAGTATTCAGCTCTGGTCTCGGAAAGGTCGTTGCATGTCCCTTATTCTCTACCAGCATCCCCTCGCGTCGTTCTGTCATAAGGTGCTGATGGCGCTCTATGAAAACGAGACGCCGTTCGAAAGCCGCATCATCGATCTCGGCAATGAGGAATCGCGCGCCTCGCTGGTGCGCCTCTGGCCGCTTGCAAAATTTCCGGTGCTGCGCGACGAAACGCTCGACAGCACCGTGCCCGAAACCAGCATCATCATCGAATATCTGGATCGGCATTATCCCGGAGCGGCGCCGCTCCTGCCGGCGGATCCGTCGGATGCCCTGTGCGTCCGGCTTTGGGATCGCTTCTTCGATCAATATGTTCAGGACCCGATGCAGAAGATCGTCGCGGACGTGCGCCGGGCAGAGAAGGACCAGAGCCCACAGAGCGTGTCTGAAGCCCAGGCTTTGCTGCGCACCGCCTATGGAATGATCGAGAAGCAGCTGGACGGAAAGACCTGGATCACCGGCGACAGGCTGACCATGGCCGATTGTGCAGCTGCCCCGGCCTTGTTCTACGCCGAAACCGTCGTTCCCTTTGCCGAAGAGCATAGCCGGCTGAAGGCATATTATCGACGTCTCCTCGAGCGTCCGTCCTTCGCCCGCGTCCTCCAGGAAGCCATGCCCTATTTCCACATGTATCCTTATAGCAAGAAACTGCCGGTACAATTCCGGCCGGAAAAGCCGAATGCTTGAGGACCTGCAGGCGCTCGACCGCATGTTCCAGGCCCTTTCCGATCAGAGCCGGCGCGGCATGATCGACCGGCTCGGGCGTGGACCTGCGTCCGTCACGGAACTGGCGGAGCCTCTGGACATGGCGCTCCCGACCGTGATGAAACATCTGCAGGTGCTTGAAACAAGCGGGCTGGTGCTATCGAAAAAGGCCGGCCGGGTGCGCACCTATCACCTGCGCAAGGAAGCGCTGGCAGCTGTTGAGCGCTGGATTGCCGAACGCAAGGCATCCTGGAACAGGACCTTCGACCGGCTTGACCTCTTTCTGGCAGACACATCGACGGAGACCGCAGACGAATGAGCGAACGATCGACAGAGCATACGACCATCACCATAGAGCGCCACTTCAAGGCTCCGCTGTCACGCGTCTTCAACGCCTGGGCAATCCCGGAACAAAAGCAGCAGTGGTTTGCCTGTAGCAGCGACTGGAAACAGCTGGATTTCCAGCTCGATTTTCGCACCGGCGGCAGCGAAAGCAATCGGACGGCTTCGACGGATGGCGTCGTGCATGCCTATCAGGCCCGCTACATCGACGTCGTCCCGAACGAGCGCTTCATCTATGCCTTCGACATGATGCTCGACGACTTCAGAATTTCCGTCTCGCTCGCGACAGTCAATTTTACGCCGGAGCCCAGCGGCACGAAGATGACCTTTACCGAACAGGTCGTCTTCCTCGACGGCTACACCGACAACGGCTCGCGGCTCATGGGCACGGAAATCGGCTTCGACAATCTCAGGCTCTACGTCGAGGGAGACGAGATGAGGCCGAACTAACCGCGCGCATTGCCAAGGATCGCTGCCAAAAGCTGGCCTTCGAGCTCGGCCAGCGCCGGATTGCCGTGGCGGCGCGGATGCGGATAGGGCACGGCGAGATCGAGCACGATCCTGCCCTCGTCCAGGACGACGACGCGATCGGCTAGATGCACCGATTCGCTGACATCATGCGTCACGAGCACTGCGGTAAAGCCGAGTTCGCGCCAAACGCGGTTCAGCAATTCCTGCATGCTGATGCGCGTCAGGGCATCCAACGCACCCAGCGGCTCATCGAGCGCGAGGATACCGGGCTTGCTGACGAGCGCGCGCGCAAGCGCCACACGCTGTCTTTGTCCGCCGGAAAGGCTGGAGGGCCATTCGCCGGCCTTCTCGGCAAGCTGCACTTCGGAAAGAACAGCGGCGGTCTCCTTGCGCAACACATCCCGCGGCACGCCCTCGCCCAGCCCAACGCCGACGTTGTCGGCAACCGAAAGCCAGGGCAACAGGCGCGGCTCCTGAAAGACGATACGTGTATTGGGTTGCGCTTCGTCGAGACCGGCTGCCTCGAAGCGCAGATGACCCGCGCTCGGTTCTTCCAACCCCGTCAGGATGCGCAGCAGCGTACTCTTGCCGCAGCCGCTCTTGCCGATGACGGCAACGAACTGACCGGCGGGTATATCGAGATCGATGCCGCGCAGGACGCGATTGCTTCCGAAGCTCTTTTCCAGACCCTTGATATGGACGGCTACAGCACCTGCAGCCTGCGGAGCCGTATGTGCCGCTTCCGCTCGCGGACGATCTATGGCGATGGTGCTCATGGCAGGCTCCTCAATTCTGATAGGCCGGGTTCCAGCGCAAAGCCCTGCGCTCGATCGTCCGCGCGACGACATCGGCAAGCTTGCCGAGGATGGCGTAGATGACGAGCGTCAGCACGACCACATCGGTCATGCCGAACTCGCGGGCATTGTTGGCCATGTAGCCGATCCCAGACGACGCCGCGATCGATTCAGCCACGATCAGCGTCAGCCACATGATGCCGAGGGCAAAGCGCAGTCCGACGAGGATGGATGGAAGCGCGCCGGGAAAGATGACTTTCCGAAACAGCGTCCAGTTGCTCATCCCGTAGACCCTTCCCATTTCGATCAATCCACGATCGACGTTGCGCACGCCGTGATAGGTGTTGAGATAGATCGGAAAGAGCACGCCGAGTGCCGTCAGGAACAGCTTCGATTCCTCGCCAATCCCGAACCAGAGGATGACAAGAGGCACCATGGCGAGATGTGGAATGGTGCGCAGCATCTGCAGCGTCGTATCGGTTAATTGCTCTGAGAGCCGTGATACGCCGTTGGCGATGCCGAGCAGGAAGCCTATCGAGCCGCCGACCAGCAGGCCCGCGAAAGCGCGGCCGGCGCTGACGAGGATGTTGTTCGGCAGCTGCCCGGAGATCGTGGTCTGCCAGAAAGCGACTAGGACTGCCGTCGGCGACGGCATGATGCGAGTGGAGATCCATCCAAACGACGAACCGAGCTGCCACGCCGCGATGACGACGACCGGCAGCAGGAACGGCAGAAAACCCTGAAACGAGATGGCTTGCCGTGCAGCCCTGGCCGGGCGCGTGCGCCGTTCCGAGCCTACACGCACGAAGGACGTGTCGAATGCCGACATGGGAATCTCCCCTCTTAGCTGACGTTACGAGCCGGAAACAACCTTCAGATTGCCGCCATGGCTGCCACCGGCAAAAATCTGCTTTGCGCCAAACTCGTTGCGGAAGCCGGCACGCTGCTCGTCACGTTTCAATCCCAGTTCGGGGAACAGAAGCTCCGCCACGCGATAGGCTTCTTCCAGATGCGGATAGCCGGAGCCGATCACGGTTTCGATACCGAGCTCCTGATATTCCCGCAGCCTTGCAGCCACGGTCTTCGGCGACCCCACAAGTGCCGTGCCGGCACCGGCGCGCACCAGCCCGACACCGGCCCAGAGATTCGGCGACACTTCGAGCTTGTCGCGCCGGCCGCCATGCAGCGCCGCCATACGCTTCTGCCCAACGGAGTCGGATTGCGTGACGAATTGCTCCTGCGCCTCGCGGATTGTCTCATCGTCGAGCTTGGAAATCAGCTTGTCGGCCGCAGCCCATGCCTCCTCATCCGTTTCACGGACGATGAAATGCAGGCGAATGCCGAAGCTGACCTCGCGGCCGCGCTTGGCCGCGGCGGCGCGCACCTTTTCGATCTTCTCAGCCACCTGTGCCGGCGGCTCGCCCCAGGTCAGATATTTGTCGACGCGGCCGACGGAGAATTCAATGCCGGCATCCGAGGAACCGCCGAAATAGAGTGGCGGACGCGGCGATTGCACCGGCGGCAGGCCGAGCTTTGCGTTGGTTGCTGTAATATACTTGCCTTCGAAGGTGGACGATCCCGTCTCCAACAGCTCCTCCCAGACATGGAAGAATTCATCGGCATGGGCGTAGCGCTCGTCATGCTCGAGATGAATACCGTCACCGGCTAGTTCCGCCGGGCTGCCGCCAACGACGATGTTGAGCAACACGCGGCCGTTCGAAACGCGATCGAGCGTCGAGGCGAGACGGGCGTAATAGGCGGGCGAGGCCGTACCCGGGCGGATGGCGACCAGAAACTTCAGCTTCTGCGTATGCGCCGAGAGCGCTGCAGCCGTCACGAAGGACTCTTCACAGGAAACGCCGGTCGGCAAAAGCACGCCCGTATAACCCAGCCGGTCGACTGCCTGCGCGATCTGCTGGAGATAGCCGATCTCCGGGCCGCGGTTGAGATCGGCCGTACCCAGATAGGTGCCGTCACCGGAGGTCGGGATGAACCAGAGAAAATCGATGGGTTTTGCGGTCGCGGTCATGAAGCTTTCCTGCTTTCTGGATGCGCGTGGTCGGGAGCCACCTCCCGATGTTCGATCCGGATAATGGCATAGACTATCGATTACATCGACAATATGGATTTTCTAATTGTCGGCGTTTGACGAAATATTTTGCCCATAAAGTGCACGCCCGTAGTGCTACGGGCGCAGACGATATCCGTGGGTCTTGTTAGCCTCAGCTCGCCTTTGGTCGCCAGACGATGTCCGTGACGTTGAGCTTCTTCGGAACGATGCCAAGATTATAGAACTCGTCAGCCAGCCCCTGCTGATAGGTGATCGTCGCATCTGTAATGGTAGAGACGCCGCCAAGATTTGCACCAGGGCGCGTCAGCACCACCCGCGTCACCTCGGCCGGCACGCCGGTGATTTCGGACATGGCCTTAACGGTGCCGTCCAAATCCGATTGCGCCGCCGCACCCACTTTGGCCAGTTCGTCGATGACGTCGATAATCACCTGCGGGTTATCTTTGGTGAAATCACCGTTGGCCAGGAAATAACTGAAGGAATCGACGATGCCCCGCGCAGTCGCAAGGATGCGAGCATCCGGATCGGCCTCTGCAATGGCGAGATAGGGATCCCAGATCGACCAAGCGTCGATCGCGCCGGTCTTGAACGCAGCGGATGCATCCGGCGGCGTGAGATCGAGCGGCTGGATATCGCTGATCGTCAGCCCGCCTTTGCGAAGCGCCTTGACGGCAACGTTGTGGGCACTGGAGCCGCGCTTGAAGGCAACCTTCTTTCCCTTGAGATCGGCAAGCGTCTGGATCGGCGAATCCTTGCGCACGAGAATGGCGGAGCTTTCGGGGCTGCCGGTGTAAATGCCGACATACAGCAGATTGCCGTTGGCAGCCTGCGCAAACAGCGGCGGCACATCGCCCGTCGCACCGAAATCGAGAGCACCGGCGCCAAGGGCTTCCAGCAGCGGCGGGCCGGATGTGAATTCCGACCATTCGACGGATATGCCGCGATCGGAAAGCCGCTTTTCCAACGCCCCTTGACGCTTTGCCAATGCCAATACGCTGTTCTTCTGCCAGCCGATCCGAAGCGCCGTCGCTGCAGCCGCACGTGACTGTCGAACGGAAGGCAAAGCGAAGGCAACCGCCGTCGCACCGAGAAGGCCGAGTGTCTGTCTGCGCGAAATCATCGAAGATCCCTTTTCATGAGGCCTCGGCGCTTCCGCGGCCACCGGCTCGTTGTCGATAGCTTAAAGATCGCAAATCCATAGATTATATCGACAAAGAAAATTATGAAGATTCACGGCAAGAGCGAAATTCTATTCCAATAAATGCAAAAATCGGAAATCAGATTTCACATCGCGGCCATGGTGACAAGTTGCCCGACAAATCGGTCTTCCGTCCCTCTAGCCTTTCCGCTAAGCCTTCGAAACAAATTCGGTCAGGGAGTTATAAAATGGCAAAGGTCTCGTTCATCGGCATGGGCGTCATGGGCTATCCCATGGCCGGGCATCTGAAGGTCAAGGGTGGGCATGACGTCACCGTCTACAACCGGACCGTTGCCAAAGCCGAGGCATGGGCCAAGCAATATAACGGCAAATTCGCCGCTACGCCGGCTCAAGCCGCTGAAGGTGCCGATTTTGTCTTCACATGCGTCGGCAACGACGACGACCTGCGCTCGGTGACCACGGGCGAGAACGGCGTCATTGCCGCCATGGAGGCCGGTTCCGTCCTCATCGACAATACGACGGCCAGCGCCGAGGTCGCCCGCGAGCTTTGCGCGGCAGCTAAGGAAAGGGGCGTCGACTTCATCGATGCTCCCGTCTCCGGTGGACAGGCCGGCGCCGAAAACGGCGTGCTGACCGTCATGTGCGGCGGAGACGAGGCGGTATTCGAGAAGGCTCGCCCCGTCATCGACGCTTACGCCCGCATGGTCGGCCTGATGGGACCGGTCGGCGCGGGTCAGCTGACCAAGATGATCAATCAGATCTGCATCGCGGGCATCGTTCAGGGCCTGGCCGAGGGTATCCATTTCGGCAAGCAGGCCGGGCTCGATATCGAAAAAGTGGTGGAGGTCATTTCCAAGGGTGCCGCCGGCTCCTGGCAGATGGAGAACCGGCACAAGACCATGAATGCCGGCAAATATGATTTCGGCTTCGCCGTGGACTGGATGCGCAAGGATCTCGGCATCGTACTGGAAGAAGCACGCCGCAATCAAGCCAAGCTGCCGCTCACGGCCCTCGTCGACCAATTCTACGGCGATGTGCAGGTCATGGGAGGCAATCGCTGGGATACCTCCTCGCTGCTCGCGCGCCTGGATCGGAAATAATCCGGCCCTGAGCAATTCCAGGAAAAGTGCGCAGCGGTTTTGTGTCCGGAATTGCGAGGCAACAAGGATATAAAGCGGTTCAGAGTTTCCGTGAAAACTGACCTTACACCTGGTCGGCTCCATCAGGGGCGTCGCCAATCGATCCAAGGGACCCGGCGGCGCATACTTCCTGCAAACAATGAGCGAAGATAGTTTCGCAAGTTGACGACCTCCGCTACGCTGCGCGGGACTTGCTGCCTTGTGACAAGGACAGCCGATGAAAGAGTTGCGGAGGCCCGGTGTTTCAAATTTCGGATAATTTCTCCGCCTTTCAAGAACGCGATATCGCCCGGCGCGACGGAGCCGGAACGGCGGCGCGTATCATCCAAAGCAAGCGCCTGCTCTGCAAGCGCCTTGCCTCGGCCGCTCCGGGCGTGGTGTTCATTCAAAAGGGCCAGAAGATCATTCTCGATCAAGGCGCCGACATGAAGGCTTGCGCCGGCGATCTCGTGCTGATCCCCGAAGGCGCCACCTCGGATATCATCAATGAGCCTGACGGCGCCAGCGGCTATCAGGCGCTCGCCCTGCAGTTCGCGCCCAACCTGATCGCCAATCTTGCCGTCGCCGAAGCCAAACCAGTGCAGGAAATCAAGGTTCTCAACGGCATGCCGCCGGCTTTCGAAGAAGCGTACGGCAAGGCGATCGAGGCGATCCGAAGCGGCCCTCTCCTGCCGGACAGCATCGCCGCATCCCGTGTCAACGAAATCCTGTTGTGGCTCGGCGCGCTCGGCCACCGGTTTGCGCCGATCGCCAACCCCGGTCCGATCGAACGCCTGCGCCGGATCATCAATTCCGACCCAGCCCATTCGTGGCGCGCTCCGGAGCTGGCGAAGACGATCGGCATGAGCGAGGCCAGTCTGCGGCGCAAGCTGGCAGCGGCGGGAACGAGCTTTTCCGAACTCCTGGCCGATATCCGGATGACGACGGCGCTTACCTTGCTGCAAACGACCGACAAGTCCGTGACGCAAATCGCGCTGGATGTCGGCTACGACTCCGCTTCCCGTTTCACCGCCCGCTTCCGGGCGCGTTTCGATTTCGCGCCGAGCGAAATCCGCGGTCATCAGCGTGAAGTTGATCGAAACGGCGCAAAGACTGATCGAAACAGCGCAGCACTCGTGCCCGCGGAATGACAATCTCCCGCCATCGACGCTGCGGGCAGCGTCGCTCTAACGGAGATTGTCATGAAATATTCTATCGCCGCGGCTCTGGCTGCATTGTTGTTGCCGTCAGCCCAAGCCTCGGCCTTTGAACTCGCCAGCCCCGAGATGAAGGATGGCGGCACGCTCAAGATCGAACAGGTGGCCAATATATTCGGCTGCAAGGGTGGAAACGTCTCTCCCGCGCTAATCTGGAAAGATGCGCCGGAGGGAACCAAGAGCTTCGTGGTAACGCTCTATGATCCAGATGCGCCGACGGGCTCCGGCTGGTGGCATTGGACCGTGTTCGATATCCCCGCATCCGCCACGTCACTGCCGTTAGGCGCAGGATCGGCTACGGGAACAGGTCTGCCCTCCGGAGCCATTCAGGGAAGAACCGACTTCGGTACCTCGGCTTTCGGTGGCGCCTGCCCGCCTCCAGGCCCCGCGCATCGCTACAGACTGACCGTAACGGCCTTGAAAATCGACAAGCTCGGCCTCGACGGCAATGCCAGCGGCGCGCTCGTCGGCTTCATGACGCAGGCAAACGCCCTCGCCTCCGCGTCCGTCACCGCGACTTACGGACAATGATACCGCGCTGACAAAGAAGCAACGCCCTTGCCGCAGAGTTCAGGTACATATCCCTGATCGCGGGCGGGCGTTGCTCATAGATATTGCCCGCCACTCAGTCTTCGTTCGACCTCGCATTCTCCAGCAGCATGTAGTCGAGCGGCAGTTCCGTCGAATACTTGATCTGCTCCATCGCAAAGGCCGAGGAGACGTCGCGGATTTCGATCTTGGCGATCATGCGCTTGTAAAAGGCGTCATAGGCAGCGATATCCGGCACGACGACGCGCAGCAGATAGTCGACGTCACCGCTCATGCGATAGAACTCCACCACTTCCGGAAAATCGGCGATCACTTCGGAAAAGCGCTTCAGCCATTCGATGGAATGGCTGTTGGTGCGGATGGACACGAAAACCGTGACCTTGGTGTTGACCTTTTCGGGATCGAGCAGCGCCACGCGGCCGCGGATGACGCCATCCTCTTCCATCTTCTGGATGCGGCGCCAGCATGGCGTCGTCGATAGGCCGACCTTCTTGGCGAGATCGGCCACGGCCAGAGTGGAATCTTCCTGCAAAAGGCGCAGAATCTTGCGGTCTAGGCGGTCCATTTAAGCATCCCTTCGAATTATATTCTCTCTATAGCCTATTTTAAGCGAGGGAAAAGAAACTTTTTCTCAAGAAAGGAGGCTTTTCACACGTTGTTGTAATACCGGAAGTAGTTCGGCCTCGAACCAGGGATGGCGTTTCAGCCAACCGCTGTTGCGCCAGCTCGGATGCGGCAGCGGCAGGATGGCGGGCGATCGGTTGGTCAGAAAATAGCGCCGCCATTCGGCAACCGTCTCGGTCATCGACCCCATGCGCGCCGCGCCAAGATGCCACGCCTGCGCATATTGGCCGATCGTCAGGATCAATTCGATCTGCGGCATCGCATCCATGGCCTTTTGACGCCACAAAGGCGCACATTCCTTGCGCGGCGGCAGATCGCTCCCGGCCGCATCATAGCCCGGAAAGCAGAAGCCCATGCCCATTATCGCGAAATGATCCGGATTGTAGAAGCTCTCGCGATCCACAGCGAGCCATTGCCGCAAACGGTCACCGGAGGCATCGTTGAACGGTAGACCGCTCTCGTGAACGCGCAATCCCGGTGCCTGCCCTGCGATGAGTATCCGCGCGGTCGACGACAGCGTGGCGACCGGGCGCGGCTCGTGCGGCAAGCGATCCGCCTCGCCTTTGGCCGGCGCATCTCGACAGAGACGACAAGCGGCAATCGCTGAACGCAGGATCTGTAATTGGCTATCTCGCTTCATGGCACAATCCATCCGACGAGTTGCCGCAGATACCCGACCACTCCCGCTATCGGATCGCCTCCATTGGCATGGGTCATTTGCTCATCATGCCGATAGTCGCTCGGTCTCTCGAAATCCCCAGCCCAAAGTCCGGCTTTCGCCTGCCGTGCCACTCGCTCGTCGCCGGTATAGCCGCCGTACGAAACCGCCATGCCGTTGCGGACCATCGCGGCATTGATATCAAGAGTGCCGATCGCGCAGGTCACCAGCATGCGACCGTAGCGATCCCTCTCCCGGCCACGGCATTCGGGCGTCCCGGTCTTAATAAATATGGCAAGCGCCTTGCGCGCTTCTTCGCCGCATGCCCAGTCGGCACCATCGCGCCGACAGCGTTGCCGATATTCGGGAGCATCGATGCCCTTCAGCCTCAGGCGCTCGCCACCGGTGGAAAGCGTATCGCCGTCGATGACATAAAAGCTACCGGTTTGAATGAATTCCGGCCGATTGTTCATCTTCCACGCGAGCAATGCAATAATGGCGAGCAAAGCGAAAGTGGCCACGCCGTCACGAAACAGGCGGCCTGACCGCATCACGTTCTCGCCTCCTTTAAGAACAAATCCTTGGCGAAGATGGCAAACAAATCATTTCGACGCAGTATCTTCTTAAGGTTTGGACGCTAGTCTGTAATCTCAGGCAGGCCAAGTTTCAATGTAACCATGAGCACCGGCGTCAGCACATCGACAGATAAGAATATCGTCGACCGATCGCGCAGCCACCGCAACCGGGCTGTGTCGAAGGCCGTGCGGCAGACGCGCGAGCGCCTTCAGAACGGCCATAGCCGCAATTTCGACCGCGAAATGATGCTTATGCACATCGACACGCTACTGCAGAGCGCCGCGGTCGTTCCGATCTTTGCCATCATCGTCGCTGTGCTCGGTGTCTATTTGACGCGAGACGCGCAGATCTTCTTCTGGACCGTCCCGATCCTGACGGCGCATGCCATCAACATGCTGCTTGGCCGGAAGGCACGGAAACAGGAAATCTCGACGGAAGGCGCCAGGAAATGGCGGCAGGTCTTCCTGCTCGGGCAATTGCTGATGGGCCTCTGCTGGGCAATCTTTGCCATGCAGAACTGTTCGACCTGCGGCGGCGACAGCTTCGCGCTCTACAAGGGCGCGGCCCTGCTGGTGGCGATCGGTATCACCGCGATGTCCAGTTTCATGCTGCCGCGCGCCGTACCCTTTTCCTTTGCGCCGGTCACCGTCGCGCTGGTCGTGACCGCCATCCTCACTCGAAAGCCCTCGGACATTGCGCTGACCGCCGCCATCTCCGTTGCCGTCGTGTTCTTCACCTTCATCACCATCCGCATGTATCAGTCCAACCTCAAGATCCTCTCCTTCCAGTCCGAGAAGGACGACCTGATCGCGGAACTGGAAGTCGCAAAGTCCATGTCGGACGAAGCGCGCCGGCGTGCCGAGGAAGCAAATCTCGCCAAATCGCGCTTCCTCGCCTCCATGTCGCACGAACTCAGAACGCCCTTGAATGCCATTCTCGGCTTTTCCGAAGTCATGTCCGCGGAAGTCATGGGGCCATTGAACAACCCGACCTATCGCGAATATACCACCGATATCCACCGATCGGGACAGCATCTGCTCAACCTCATCAACGAAATCCTCGACCTCTCGCGCATCGAGGCCGGCAAATATGAATTGAACGAGGAAGCGATTTCCCTGCTCGATATTGCCGAGGATTGCATCGGCATGGTGCAGCTGCGTGCCCGCGCCAAGAACATTTCGATCTCCTCGCAATTCGAAGCGCAGCTGCCTTCTGTCTGGGCCGATGAGAAATCGTTGCGCCAGGTGATCCTCAATCTGCTGTCGAATGCGGTGAAATTCACGCCGCAAAGCGGCGAGATTGCCGTCAAGGTCGGCTGGACGGCCGGCGGCGGGGAATATGTGGCGATCAAGGACAACGGACCTGGCATCCCCGAGGAAGAGATACCGGTCGTGCTTTCAGCCTTCGGACAAGGCTCGATCGCCATCAAGAGCGCCGAGCAGGGCACGGGCCTCGGCCTGCCGATCGTGCAAGCCATTCTTGCCAAGCATGACGGTCAGTTCGTGCTGAAATCCAAGCTGCGGGAAGGCACCGAAGTCATCGCCATCTTGCCAGCCAAGCGCGTGCTGCAAAGCCTGCCGGCAATCGAAGACGCCCCTCTCGTCGAGCGGCGCAAGAAGAGCTTCGCCTGAGCAAAGCTTGGGTTCCGCAACTTAACGGAACAGCAGATGGCTGCCGATGACGTACAGCAGGTAAATTCCGGAAGCGACCAGCATGCAGAGAACGGCAAACGAACCGAGATCCTTGGCATGCTTGCCGACATTGGAAATCTCCGGCGATATCCGGTCGATGACCTCTTCAACCGCCGTGTTCATGGCTTCGATCGCGAAAACGCCGAGAAAGAGCACCATGCCGATGACGATTTCGCCGATCGTCGCGCCAACGGCGATCAACAGGATCAACGAAACCGCCGCGAAGAGGAGTTCCTGCCGGAAGGCCGATTCCTGCAGCAGCCGCTGAAAACCACCCCAGGAATAACCGGCGGCGGCGAAAAAGTGCCGAACCCCCGTCTCCTTGGTGACCGTCTGCTTTGAAAACTCAGCCATTCGCGTTCCGCCCGTAATGTCCCGGTTTGCAATCTGGATGCCTTGCGAATACCGCCTCACCGTGAGCGAAGCAAGGCGACGCGTCCCGGCGACCCCAAATTCATTACAGATTTATGACGAAAAACCGATCGTCTACAGGAAATTTAGCGGCGAAACGCTTATTTCAACGTCTCGCCGCCCACGATTTTCAATGCTTGTTGGTAACGCCGGCGCTCTCGAATGTCGCCATGCCCGAATGGCAGGCGGCCGCGGCCTTGACGATGCCGGCGGCCAATGCCGCACCCGTGCCTTCGCCAAGCCGCATGCCGAGCGCCAGAAGCGGCGTCTTTCCGAGCTTCTCGATCGACTTCAAATGTCCCGGCTCTGCCGAAACGTGACCGATCAGGCAGTGATCGAGCGCGGAAGGATTGGCCGCCTTGAGAATGGAGGCGGCAGCCGTCGCGACATAGCCGTCGATGATGACGGGAATGCGTTCCATGCGCGCGGCAAGGATGGCGCCGGCCATCGCGGCGATCTCGCGGCCGCCGAGGCGGCGCAGGATTTCCAGCGGATCGGAGAGATGGTCGCGATGCAGCGCCACCGCCTTCTCGACGGCTGCGATCTTGCGCTTCAGCATCTCGCCTTCGGAGCCGGTGCCTGGGCCGACCCAGTCCTCCGCCTTGCCACCATGGAGTGCGTAATGAATGGCCGCGGCGATCGTGGTGTTGCCGATGCCCATCTCGCCGATGCAGAGCAGATCGGTGCCGCCGGCAATCGCTTCCATGCCGAAGGCCATGGTGGCAGCGCAATCACGCTCGCTGAGTGCCGGCTCTTCCGTGATGTCGCCCGTCGGGAAATCGAGCGCCAGATCGAAGACCTTGAGGCCGAGATCATAGGCGACACAAATCTGGTTGATGGCCGCACCGCCGGCCGCGAAATTTTCCACCATCTGCTGGGTCACCGAGGAAGGAAACGGCGTAATTCCCTGCTTGGTGACACCGTGATTGCCGGCAAAGATCGCAACCAGAGGCCGGGTCACGGCCGGCGCACGCCCGGTCCAGGCGGCCAGCCAGAAAGCAATCTCTTCGAGCCGGCCAAGCGCGCCAGGCGGCTTGGTGAGTTGCGCATCACGCTCGCGCGCTGCCACGAGTGCCCGGGCATCCGGCCCCGGCAGGTCACGCAGCAATGCGCGGAAATCGTCGAATGGGAGGCCGCTGACGCTCATGAATGCGTTCCTTGTCTTTTCGTCTCAAATCGGGTTCTTTGCGTGCGACTCTATTAGTCTTCGGAATCGGCGCGAACAACTCCAAAAGCGCCCGATGCCGTCGCGGTCATGGCGGGGAGAGGAAGAAATGCGGGAATATATGCGCGACATCGCGCGCGCGGTCGCTTTCTTGAGCCGCATTCCCGTGCCGGCATCCTTCTTCGGAGGCTATGACGGCAAGCTTGCGCGCGTTTCCCGTACCTTCCCTTTCGCCGGCCTGCTGGTCGTCCTGCCCGCCGCCCTGACCTTCGCCACGCTGCTTGCCGTCAATGCCGATCCATTGATGGCGGCACTGCTGGCCCTCACCGTGCAGACGATCACAACAGGCGCTCTTCATGAAGATGGGCTCAGCGATACCGCCGACGGGGTCGGAGGCGGCAAGGACCGCGAACGCGCACTTGAAATCATGAAGGACAGCCGCATCGGCACCTATGGTGCGACGGCGCTGATCTTGTCTTTCGGACTGCGCGCCGCAGCTCTCGCCGCCCTCGCCCGCCACCTTCCACCTTCCGAAGCCGCCATCGCCGTTCTCGCAAGCGCCGCCTTGAGCCGCGGCGCGATGGTTTGGCATTGGTATGCCCTGCCGCCCGCCAAACCGGATGGAATAGCAGCTTCGGCAGGCAAGCCGGATGGCGATGCCATGCAACTGGCATTGATCGCCGCACTCGGCCTCGCCGCGCTCCTCATCGGGCCTGCGCTTGGTGTTCCCGCACTCGTTGCCTGCCTTCTTGTGACCAGCACCGTGACATTTTTCGTCACCAGGTACATGCGGCAAAAACTGTCCGGCCACACCGGCGACACGATCGGCGCGACGCAGCAGATTTGCGAGATCGCCTCCCTCTGTACTCTTGCCATGTGCGTTTGAAGCATCGATATATGATCTCATGCTGACACCTTGCATCCTTGTCTGCTCCATCGACCAAATGACCGGCTATTGCTTCGGCTGCGGCCGCACATCAGCGGAGATCGGTGCATGGATGAATTATAGCGACGACGAACGTCGCCAGATCGTGGAGGCGCTTCCGGAGCGCCTGGAACAGGTCGAGCGCAAGCCGCGCAGGGAAACCCGCCGCCAAAGGATGGCACGGGAGCGCAGTGCCGTATGAACCGCCTGAACATCGTTCTCGCCATTCTTGGCATCGGCCTCGCTCTGCTCATCTTCAACAGCAATACCGGCACGACTTTCGGCATGCACAACGACGACTTCGCTCGCGTCGTCTATCTCCTGCCGATTGCCCTGATGATGAGCGCCGCCGTCTGGGCGAGCCGCCATACCGTCAGCCAGTCGATCCGCAATCTCCTGATCTGGCTTGTCATCATCATGGCGCTCGCGACCGCCTATATCTATCGCCGCGATGCCGAACAGGTCGGAAATCGCGTCTTCGCCGGCCTGATGCCAGGCCATGCCGTCGTCGTCACGACAAGCGAAGGAGCCCAGGAAGTTATCCTCCACAAGCGCTCGAGCGGGCATTTCGAAGCCCGGGTCATGATCAACGGCCAACCGATCGACATGCTGATCGACACCGGTGCCAGCACCATCGCGCTTTCGCAGGAAGACGCCGAGCGCGTCGGCATCATTCCCGAAAATCTCACCTATTCCATGACTGTATTGACGGCCAACGGCCGCGCCATGGCAGCTCCCGTGGAACTCGGCTCCGTGGCCATCGGCCCGATCAAGCGCAGGGATGTCGAAGCGAGCGTGGCTGAAGCGGGCAAGCTGGACCAGAGCCTGCTCGGCATGAGTTTTCTCGAAACCTTGGGTTCGATGCAGATGCAGACCGACGAACTCCGGCTTCGCGACTAAACGAAACGATCGGTCGAATTCGATAGTTCGGCCAGGACCGAAGCATTCGTTGGCCCCTTCACTCTAAAAGACGGCAGATCCGAACCCCGTATGAAGAGTGAAGCACCCATGACGCCCGCAAAATCAAACATAACGACGGAACTGCTGCTTCTTTTCGCTCTCGCGACCTGCTGGGGCGCCTCTTACACTTTCATCCGCGTCGGCGTGGCGACCATCCCGCCAATCACGCTGATCGCCGCCCGCACCTTGATAGCCGGCCTCGTCCTGTTTGCGATCATTCGCTGGCGCGGCCTGAGCCTGCCGAGGGACGCAGCCACCTGGAAGCGTTTTCTTATTCAATCCTGCCTCAACAGTGCCATTCCCTTCACGCTGATCGCCTGGGCGGAACAGACCGTCGATGCCGGTCTCGCGACCATATTGAATTCGACGACGCCCATTTTCACCTTCCTGATCGCCGCTTTCCTGCTGCGTAGCGAGCCGCTGACCGGACGCAAGCTTTTCGGTGTGATCGCCGGCATGGCGGGCATTTGCCTGATCATCGGCCTCGATGCGCTGCATGGCGTGGGCCGCCAGTTGCCGGCACAGCTCGCCGTCGTCGCGGCATCCGTCTGCTATGGCTGTGCCGCCCTGTTCGGCCGCAATTTCAAGGGGCTGGATCCGATGATGCCGGCCGCCGGTTCGCTGCTCTGCGGCGCAGCTCTTCTCATTCCGGCCAGCCTGATTGTCGAGCAACCCTGGCGGATCGCGCCGTCGACGGCTTCGATCCTCGCGCTTCTCGGCCTGTCGGTCGTCTCCACCGCCCTCGCCTTCAGCATCTACTTCCGGCTCATCCAGACACTCGGCTCGGTCGGCACGACGGCACAGGCCTATCTGCGCGTCCCGATCGGCGTCGGCATCGGCGTGGCCTTCCTCGGCGAGCCTCTGTCGCCGACGGCAGCCATCGGTCTCGTCTGTGTCGTCGTAGGCGTCATGGCCATGACCATCGCGCCGCGCCGGCCGGTTGCAGCCGAATGAAATCGGTTCCAATCGGCTCGCATGGGACAATCAGATCAGGATGGACAAGTCGTCCCACGCGAAAATGAAGTTGTCGGAGCGCCAGACCGGACCCGGATCCGTGTATCGGCCGATCAGTTGCCCTCCGAGCGCACGATAGAAAGCGATCGCCGGTTCATTGCCGACCACGACGCCAAGCGCCGCGCCCGAATAGCCCATGGAAAGAAGTTCTCGCGCCAATTCTCGCATCAGACGGCGGCCAAGTCCCTGGCGTTTGATGGAAGCATCGACATAGAGCGATTTTATCTCGCCTCGCCCCTCGAATACGGCATCGGACGGCGCATTGATCGCGCCGATGCCAACAAGCCGATCTCCCTGCTCGGCCAGAAGCACGCGCTGATCCCTACGGGGATTTGCGAGCATATCGGCCCATCGCAAGCGGCGGAAATCCTCGTCGAGCACCCGATAAATTTCTGCGGACACAAGGTCGCGATAGGTGTCGCACCAGATCGCGCGATGCAGCCTCGCCATGTCGGTGACATCGTCGGCAAGAGCAGGCCTGATCGCAATTTCCATCGTCATCCGACATTCCCCAGGACGGTGCCGCGCAATGCGCCGACCAGGTAGAGCGAACCGGTCACAAGGATCCAGCCGCCACGTTCCGCAGCCTTTGCAACGGCGCGATTGAGCGCTTCGTGCGGGTCCGGCTCGGCTTCGCAGGCCATGCCCATGGATTTTCCAAGCGCTTCCAGCTCGTTTGCCGCACGAGCCCGGCCAGATCCCGATGCTTCCGTAAAGACCGAATAGGCGGCGTATCGGGAAAGTACCTTCACAAAGCCGCTGGCATCCTTGTCGGACGCCAGCGCGACGATAACGACGCAATCGCCGCTGACGCCGGAGGAGCGCGCGATGTCGCGCAGCACAGCCTCGATGTTGAACGGCACATGCGCGCCATCCATGATTATGGGCAGGGTTTGCCGTCCATTTGCAGATGCAGGCGGCAGCGCAAAGTCGAAGCGCTCCATCCGACCCGGCAGACGTGCCTTTTCGATCACCGCGGGTTCGAGCAGCCATGCACCGATGGGCCGATCTTTTTCGCTTCCTTCCCGCGCGCTCTCGCCTTGCCGTCCCAGATGATCGAATACCAGGCCGACCAGCGCTATATTCGTGTCCGCAATCGTCGCATCCTCGGGAAGGTCAGTTCGAAGCACTTCACAGCCAAGTTCATCGGCACGCTGCTGCAAGACATGCCCTGCGGCATCATCGGCGGCAAGCATGGTGGCAAGCGTCGCACCGGGCTTCAATATGCCGACCTTCTCCCGCGCGATCGCCTCGCGCGTGACCCCAAGAATTTCCGTATGCTCGAGCCCGATATTGGTGACGATGGCAACTTCGCCGAAAACCACATTCGTCGAATCCAGCCTGCCGCCAAGCCCCACCTCGGCAACGATCCAGTTCAAGCCGGCATCTCTGAACACGACGAAGGCGGCGGCCGTTATCACATCGAACCAGGTGGCATCTTCGCCAGCCGTCGCTGCCCGCTTCGCACTCTCATAGCTGTCGAGAACCTGCGTGATCGCCCCTGCCAGCGTATCGTCCCCGACCTCCCGGCCCAGAACGCTGATGCGCTCGTTCACACGGTCGACATGCGGTGACGCATAACGGCCGACCTGCCAGCCGGCTCGCACCAATCCGGCCTCGAGAAGTGCTGAGACCGATCCCTTGCCCTTGGTGCCGGCGACATGGATGGCGCGAAAGTTCCGATGGGGATTGCCCAGCCGCTGCATCAGATCGAGCATGGGCTCGAGACCGACCCGCATCTCCCCGCGCGGCTTGCGCTCCCAATTGGTCAGTTGATCGAGCCGGGAGAGTGCTTGGGATAGCGAGTGGCTCGGATGGGATTGCGGCATGGAATACCTTCGGCAGGATTTCAGACTGACGTCGGGAAACGACTTGAACGTCTCTCACGGCTATGGACACCCGACCGCCTCGCTAGGTCAAGTCAGGATCGATGAACTCCATGCGGCGACGCGGGTAGCAAGACCTAAAAGGCTCCGCCGTCAGTTTCTCAGCCGATAGCCGGTCCTGAAAATCCACCCGAGGATAACCAGACAGACCGCGAGGAAAAACGTGATCATCGCAAGGCTCAGCACCGGATTGACGTCGGCAATGCCATAGAAGCTCCAGCGAAAGCCGCTGACGAGATAGAGAACTGGATTGAGGTGGCTGGCCGCCTGCCAGAAGGGCGGCAGCATGTTGATCGAGTAGAAGCTGCCGCCGAGGAAGGTAAGCGGCGGCACGACCAGCATCGGGATCAAATTCAGCTGCTCGAAATTCCCGGCCCATATGCCGATCATGAAGCCGAACAGGCTGAAGGTCACGGCCGTCAGTACGAAAAACAGGATCATCATGAACGGATGCTCGATCCTGATATCGACGAAGAAGCTCGCCGTCGCCAGAATGATCAGGCCGATCAGCATCCCCTTGGTCGCCGCCGCACCCACATAGCCGAGAACAATCTCAGTCATGGCGACGGGCGCCGATAGGACTTCATAGATCGTGCCCGTGAATTTCGGGAAATAGATACCGAAGGAGCCGTTGCTGATGCACTGACCGAGCAAGGTCAGCATGATCAGGCCGGGCGTGATGAACGCCCCATAGGACACGCCCTCGACGAGATTGATCCGCGATCCGATCGCAGCGCCGAAGACGATGAAATAGAGCGAGGTGGAAATGACCGGCGAGACGACGCTCTGCAGCAAAGTGCGGCGCGTGCGGGCCATTTCGAAAGAATAAATGGACTTGACCGCTTCGAAGTTCATTTGCCTGCCTCCACCAGCGATACGAAAATATCCTCGAGCGAACTCTGGCGCGTCGAGAGGTCCTTGAAATGAATTCCCTCAGCCGCCAGTTTCGAGAGCAGAGCCGCGATGCTGGACTGTTCGTGATGCGCATCGAAGTCATAGACCAGCGTCATGCCATTCGGCCCAAGCGAAAGCCCATTGCCGTCGAGACGGTCAGGGACGGCATCCAGCGGCTCGCTGAGATCGAGGATAAGCTGCTTGCGGCCGAGCTTTGCCATAAGCGCCTTCTTCTCCTCCACCAGCAGCAGCTCGCCGCCATTGATGACGCCCACTCGATCCGCAGCCTCTTCGGCCTCTTCGATGTAATGCGTCGTCAGAATGATCGTGACGCCGGAAGCACGCAGGCGCTCGACCACATGCCACATGTCCTTGCGCAGCGTCACGTCGACGCCGGCCGTCGGCTCATCCAGGAAAAGGATCTCCGGTTCATGCGAAAGCGCCTTGGCGATCAGCACGCGCCGCTTCATGCCTCCCGAAAGCTGGCGAAGCGTGTTGTCCTTCTTCTCCCACAGCGACAGATCGCGAAGCACCTTCTCAATATATTCCGGGTTCGGCTTCTTGCCGTGCAGTCCGCGCGAAAAGCTGACGGTATTCCAGACCGTTTCGAACTGATCGGTCGTCAGCTCCTGCGGCACCAGGCCGATCATGCTGCGCGTGGCGCGGAAATCGCGCACGACGTCATGACCGCCGACCGTCACCGTGCCGCCGCTCGGATTGGCGATCCCACAGACGATGGAAATCAGCGTCGTCTTGCCCGCGCCGTTCGGCCCGAGCAAGGCCAGGATTTCACCTCGCTCGATGTCGAGGTTGACGCCTTTCAGCGCCTGGAACCCGTTAGAATATGTCTTGGTAAGATTGCGGATGGAAATGATCGGAGCCATGGTGAGGCAAAGTCCGGCTTTTGTGATGAATTTCGCGGCGTTTGCCCGCTATATAACCGGCTCTGAGCTTTTACCACCCCACGGTCGTGAAACACAGCGTTCGCCTAAGCCAAATAAGCTGTCATCAAATCGTGACCTTCGTCGGGCATATAGCTCCTTAGGTGAGCAACGTTCGTCGCAACTCCGCCCAATGCCTCTTGGCGACACGTCGGCGCCTGCTGTTACTAGCCAATTTATTGCCTTCGTAGTCATATTGCATGCATCATTGCAACATGAAGTTCTTTTCTGGAGCAGGCAAGGATCCCCCGTCGTTGCCATGCACCGCTCAAGCCGGCACCAGCCGGCTTTTTTCTTTTTTGCCGGCTTGCGATCGATGGAGTGACCGTTACCAGCTGCCGTTGACGCCGCAACCAGCCGGCGGCAATGTCTTGTGTTCGAAGCGAGCCTTCAGCATCTCGCAGCCCTTGTCGCGGATGGGTCCCGGCATCATTGAATTAAGGCCGATGCCGACCTCGTCGAATGGATCGTCGGCGTAGGCGACGTAAGCATACCAGCGGCCGCCGATGACGAGAATGATGGCAATCAGTGCGGCAACGAGCGCCCGTCCCAGGCTTCTCTTTCGTCTTGGTGCTTCTTCCATGACCCCTCCTGTACTCGGCTCGCGTAATTAAGCGCGATTTCCTCGATAGGTAAATCAGCTTGCCCGTCCGGCAAGTGTGGATGCTGCCCCGGCGAAACGCCTATCAGAGGCTGCAATAGCGTCGGCCACCCTTTCGGTCCCGGAGATCGAAATGGAAATGGTTCCAGTGTTCCGGATTGCTGCCCGGACCAAGCACTGTATCGAAATAGCGGCAGCTATCGGTACGCACGGCTTTCAGCAGCCGCCCTTCCCGGAAGGAGAACAGACCCTTCCTGCGCACATCGATCACATGGCCGTTCTTCAGGACGAAGGTGCCGACATCGATGGCATTGCCGTGGGCATGTTCCGACATCGGGTTATAGCGTTGCCGGCTATTGTTCATCCGCCGACAAGAATAGCCGCCGAGCGGAACGACCGTGCCGATGCCGGACCAGTAGCGCGTACGCGCCGCCGGGGCCAACTCGTTCTTCACCCATTTGGCGAAAGCGAGCGTCACCTGGCAATTCAATGTGACGGCAGGCCTGACGGCGATGTTGCCCGAGAGACCACTGAGCGAGACCGGATAGGGAACCTGGCATGAGGGACCGTTCGAAATCGCCGGCTTGTCCGCATAGACTACACCCATGCGCTGCAGCTCCTGACGGCAGGCAACTTCCGAAGGCGGCATCATGCCCGGCGTCGATTGCGGCGCTTCGAACTGTTGGTCGAGGCGCGGTACGGGGTTTTCGATACGCGGCAGCATGGCGACCTGCGTTCCCGGCTGCTGCCTCGGTACCCGCGACTGGTTGAGTTCGGCCTGCGCGGCCGGCCGCTGAAGTGCGGAGCGGTTGGTCTGCACCGGCGCATCGGTGCCGATGCCGCCGACGACAGGCTGATCGGACTCGCCTTCAGCGATGTTCTGCTGCTCTTCCTGCGCCAGCCCGACCACCGATGGAGACTGCTCCTCCTCGCTCGGCCCGACGCCGAGCTCGGCATCCATATTGACGCCCTGCGGCGGAACGTTCGATTGCTGCGCCAGACCGATTTCGACGTCGGACGTGGTCACCGCCTCACCTGTTCCGGTGGAACGGACGGGACCACCATTCTTATAGTTGTTCGAGGTGGAGACGACGGGATCCTGCATGCCTGGATAGGCGAACTGCCGCTGCGGCACGCTCTTATGCGGCTTGATGGAGCCGACGCGCGAGGAGCTGTCGATGCCGGAAGGCGGCACGAGGCTGTCTGCCGTGCAGGCGACAAGTGCCGACGACAATAGCAATGGCAGCGCGACCCGCCGTAGAATGGGTAAAATGGTCATACTCCTGATCCGCTGCCCCAGCCACGGTCGGTAACGATTACAAATCCTAAATGGGAAGGGTGAACGAAAGCTTACCGTCGCCGGTCGGCGTGGCTCAGCCTGGCGCGACAAGGTAACGAAACGGCACGGAATTCACCTTTCGCCTCACGGAAGTTCGAGGCAGAAACGTCAACATTGTCTTTTCCATCGCGCCTGGATTGCATAGGCTGAAAAGGGGAATCGAGCCGAAAAACAGGAGCAGATGAATGAACGACAGCGTCAAACCGAGAGGCGAGCTGACATTGCGCACGCTTGCCATGCCCGCCGACGCCAATCCTGCCGGCGATATCTTCGGCGGCTGGGTCATGGCGCAGATGGACTTGGCGAGCGGCATCCGCGCGGCCGAACGCGCGCGCGGCCGCGTGGTCACGGCGGCGGTGAAGGAGATGGCTTTCGAGCTGCCGGTCAAGATCGGCGATACGCTGAGCGTCTTTACCGACATCGACCGCGTCGGCCGCACCTCCATCACGCTGAATGTCGAGGCATGGGCGCACAGGGCGCGTTTCAACACGCTGGAAAAAGTCACTGCCGCAACGTTCATCATGGTCGCGCTTGACGAGAACGGAGCGCCGAAGGCCGTACCAGAGGAGAGCTGACGTTATGGGCCCAGCACACACGCCGGAAGTCTACGTCTATATCCGGACGGTCATGAGCATGGTGATCGGCCTCTCGCTCGCTCAGCTTCTGACGAGGCTCGCCGGCTTCGTGCAGGCGCCCGGCAAGCACAGGATCTATCTCGTCCATCTCGGCTGGATATTGTCGATGTTCCTGTTCATCATCCATTTCTGGTGGTGGGAATATCGGTTGCAATCCGTCGCGCAGATCAATTTCGGCGTCTACCTCTTTCTCATCTGCTTCTGCTGCCTCTTCTATTTCCTCTGCGTGTTGCTAAATCCGCATTCGGTTGAGGATTACGGCGGCTTCGAGGAATATTTCATCTCCCGCCGCCGCTGGTTTTTCGGCTTGCTTGCAGTGACCTATGCCGTCGATCTCATCGATACATTGCTGAAGGGCGAGGCCTATTTCCAGTCCCTCGGCTGGGAGTATCCCATACGCAATGTCGTCTACATCGTCCTATGCATCATTGCCGCGATCACCGCCAACCGGCGTTTCCAGGCAGCGTTCGTAATCGTCGGGCTGATCTATCAGATCACGTGGATCTTCCGTCTCTACGACGTGCTTCCGGGATAAGGTTCGCATTCCGCTCGGAAGAAAACGACTGACATTCCGATGCTCCACAATCCTTGACCAAGACATCGCCATATTGTTCAGATCGATTGCCGTCTGAGACGCAGGTGGGGGACGTAAGCTTTGAAGACAAAGAGCTATGCATTGGGATTGGCGGTTGCTCTTTCATTGCCTTGGCTTGCCTACGCCGAAGACCCCGCTCCGGGGCCGGCCAATACCACGATCGACTTGAAATACTGGGTGGAATTCGCAAACCAGGGCAATCCGGCCGCGCAATACGGTCTCGGCTATCGCTACGCCAACGGCCAGGGCGTGGAACGGGACGATGCCCAGGCGGTCGATTGGTATCGGAAATCGGCCGACCAGGGTAATGCGCAGGCACAGTATGCGCTGGCCTATATGTATGCCAGCGGTCGCGGCGTCGATGTCGACCTGAAGCAGGCAAACGACTGGTATCTGAGGTCGGCGCAACGGGGCAATGCCGACGCTCAATATGCCATCGGCTATTCCTACGCCAACGGCCGGGGCATGGATGCCGATAATGAAGACGCCGTCACCTGGTACCAGAAATCCGCCGCCCAGGGCCAGGCACAAGCCCAATATGCCCTCGGCTACATGTACGCAAACGGCCGTGGCGTCCATGAGGACAAAGCCATCGCGCTCGGCTGGTATCGCAAGGCGGCGGATCAGGGCCGTTCCGATGCCCAATATGCTGTCGGCTATATGTACGACAACGGCGAAGGCACGGAAGAAGATCAGAATCAGGCGGTCGCCTGGTACAAAAAAGCGGGCGATCAAGGAAGCACGCAGGGCCAGTATGCCGTCGGCCACTCCTATGCCAATGGCAGGGGCGTCGGGCAGGACGATGCCGAAGCCTTTTCCTGGTACATGAAAGCGGCCGAAGGAGGCCGCGCCGATGCCCAATATGCCATCGGCTATAGCCTCGCGAACGGGACGGGCGTCGCCCGGGACTACAGGCAGGCGCTTCAATGGTATCGCAAGGCTGCCGATCAGGGGAGCCCCGATGCCCAATATGCCATCGGCTATCTCTACGCCAACGGCCAGGGCGTGAAGGTAGACGACGGCAGCGCGGCGAGGTGGTACCGCAGGGCCGCCGAACAGGGCGACGCGCAAGGCGAATACGCCCTCGCCTACATGTATGCGGCCGGTCGCGGCGTCGCAAAGGATTACGGCAAGGCGTTCGAATGGTATGGGAAGGCCGCCGGCCAGGGACATGCGGATGCACAATACGCCCTTGGCTACCTCTACGACACCGGTCAGGGGGCGAAGCCGGACAAAGCGGCGGCGGCAGGCTGGTATCGCAAGGCGGCCGACCAAAACAACGCACAGGGTCAGTATGCCCTCGCCTATCTTTATTATCAGGGCGCCGGCGTCACCAAAGACTATGGACAGGCTGTCGACCTGTTTCGCAAGGCCGCCGGCCAGGGCGACGCCCGTGCGCAATATGGTCTTGGATATATGTATTATAACGGCTATGGCGTGCCGAAGGACTCCACAATTGCCGCCGATTGGTTCAACAAGGCGGCGGCGAGAGGATTGCCGGAAGCGCAGCACGGCCTCGGCTATATGGAAGCCAATGGCGAGGGTCCGATCAAGGATCTCGGACCATTGGGACAGGGAGCAGCCGGAAAGAAGGGCACCGGCGACACGACGGGCTGGATCATATTTCACTTGCTGATGGCGCTCTTGCCCTGACGGTCGCAAGAGCTTGCTATCTTGATAGAACGGATTTTCGACTGCGGGGTAGATCGTGAATTGGAAGAAAGGGGCTGTAGGTTTGCTCTTCGTGCTGGCGTCGATGGCGACGGCGCACGCCGACGTCGGGCGGAACAGCTATGATCGTGGAGATTTCAAGACCGGCGTGGATTACTGGCGTCCCTTGGCAAACAAGGGCAACGTCGCGGCGCAGCTGAAACTCGGGCAAATGTACGAGCAAGCTGACGGCGTCGAGAAAAACTACACATTGGCGCTCAGCTGGTACAAGAAGGCCGCCGATCAGGGCAGCGCCGAAGCGCAGTTCAACGTCGGCACTATGTACGATCAGGGCGAAGGCGTCACCGCCGACAAGAGCCAGGCCGTTCTCTGGTACAAGAAGGCCGCTGCGCAGGGATACCTCAACGCGCAATACAATCTCGGCGTCGCCTACGATACGGGTGAAGGCGCTCTCAAGGACAAGCCGCAGGCCTTTGCCTGGTACAGCAAGGCCGCTGAACAGGGCGACATGGATGCGCAGTTCAATGTCGGCACCATGTGCGATCAGGGCGATGGCACAGATAAGGACAAGCGCAGCGCCGCCATGTGGTACCTAAAGGCCGCCGAACAGGGTAAGATCGAGGCTCAGTACAATCTCGGCATCATGTATCGCGACGGCGAGGGTGTTGCCAAGGACGGCGCGACAGCTCTTTCCTGGTTCAAAAGGGCGGCCGATCAGGGCGATCCCAGCGCTCAATTCAACGTCGGCGCGATGTACGCCGATGGCGACGGGGTGAAACAGGACGATGGCCAGGCAATCGCATGGTTCTTGAAAGCCGCGGCGCAGAACGATGTCGAAGCCGAATACAATCTCGGCGTCATGTTCCGCGACGGCGAAGGTGTCACCAAGAACGGTCCTCAGGCGATCTACTGGTTCGAGCGGGCGGCGGCGCATCGCTATGCCGATGCCGCCTATAATCTCGGCATGATGTACCGTGACGGTGACGGCGTCGCGTCTGATTCCGCCAGGGCGCTGGAATGGTTCCGCAAGGCAAAGCGCTTGGGCTATGAGGGCAACCCGGACGAGAATGAAGGCTCGAGCGAGCAAGGCATCCCGATATAAGCTGATCTTCTATGACCGCTTCTGCGACACAATGGTCGTCAAGGATTGAACGTCGCGACGGGGGATTGCCTTGGCGCAGGAAGAGATGGAAGAGTAGCGCCACGCCGGGCCTCAATTGCAGCTTCTTCTCTTGCGAGGATAGATCGCCGTGAACCTGAAATACTCCATGCCCCCCGTCTTGCTCCTGCCGCCGCTTCGCATGGCTTTGCTTGCCGCGGCCGTCGTCTTGCCGCTGTCGCCGCTGCCACTAACAGCAACGCCGGCGGAAGCCGCGCCCGGCTCGTGCTGGTCGCTGCTGCAGAGCAAGTTCGGCCCGCAGATCGAGAAATCGGTGAACGAGGCCGATCCGTGCAAGAAGTTGCCGGGTGTCGATCACAAGGACAAGTTCGAGGTGAAGTCGCTCGACGTCTGCGACGCTCCGAACGGAGGCGTCCAGGTCAACGCCCGTGCCGAAATGGCCTGCAAGTCGCACGGGGTGCTCAAGACGACGATTAAGGGTGAGCTGGACGCCTCGATGACAGTCGACGTCGGCGCCTGCCACATCACCGACCTGCGCGTCGGCATCAACGGACCCATCGGCGAGTTGATATCCTCCGTCGGCGGCCTGCAGGATCTGGCGCGGGACTTTGCCCAGGCCAAGATCTCGGAAATCTGCGGAAAGTGAAAGAAGGGCCGGCATGGACTGCCGGCCTCAAGGCGGTATGATGGCAAAGCGGTTCAGGTTTGCATGACGCTATCGGCTTGCCCGGCGTCCTTACCGCCAAACCGAACTCCCTTTTTCTCGAAGCCGAAGCCGGCAAACAGCGCCACGACGACGGCCACGATGCAGGCGACGATCAGCAGCGCCAGGGCGTAATCGCCGTTCCACTGCTTCGCCAGGCCCGCCTGGATCGAGGCATTGCCAGACGCCAGCAGATTGCCGAGCTGATAGGCAAATCCGGGGAACGTGCCGCGCACCTCGTCCGGCGACAATTCGTTGAGATGCACGGGGACAATGCCCCAGGCGCCCTGCACGAAAAGCTGCATCAGGAAGGCGCCGATCGCAAGCATCACCGGTCCTTGCCCATAGACCCAGAGCGGCGCGACCGGAATGGCCAATAGCGCGGCGATGACGATGGCGCGACGGCGGCCGATGCGCTGTGACAACATGCCAAAAGACATACCGCCGACGATGGCACCGATATTATAGACGATGGCGATGGCGCCGACCGTGTAGGAATCATATTGCCGCTGGGCTTCCAAGAATGTCGGATAAAGGTCCTGGGTGCCATGGCTGAAGAAGTTGAACGCCGTCATCAGAAGCACGGCCCAGATGAATAGCGGAATATTCTCCCGCAGCACGGTAAGGAATGGCCGCTGCGGTTTGGATTGCCGCTCCAGGAAAGCCGGCGATTCCTGCACACTGCGCCTGATGTAGAGTACCAGCAGCGCCGGCAGCGCACCGACGATGAACATGCCGCGCCAGCCGATGATCGGAAACAGCAGGAAGAACACGATCGAGGCAATCAGATAGCCGGAGGGATAACCGGCCTGCAGAATGCCGGACACGAGGCCGCGCGACTCCTCCGGTATCGTCTCCATCGTCAGCGATGCCCCCACGCCCCATTCGCCGCCCATGGCGACGCCGAAAAGCGCGCGCAAAACGAGGAACATCGTCAACCCGGTCGAAAAGCCGGTCAGGAATTCGAATATGGAGTAAAGCAGCACGTCGACCATCAAGGTCGTACGCCGGCCGAAGCGATCCGCCGCAAGGCCGAAGATCAGCGCGCCAAGCGGCCGCATGGCGAGGGTAAGGAAGATCGCCACGGCAACCGCCGGAACGTCCGTGTGAAATTCTTCGGCTATATGCTTGAGAACGAAAACCAAAATGAAGAAATCGAAAGCATCCAGCGTCCAGCCCAAATAGGCTGCGATGACGGTGTTTCGTTGCTGGGGGGACAAGGAACGTAAGCTATCCAATGCGGTCATCATGATCCTCCGACCGGATGGCGGCGGCGAGGCGGGCAATACCGGATGCCGTCGAAGCTGGGGGAACCCGGCACTGGCCGGGCATGTCGACGTTGCGGCTGGTTCCTCCGTTGGCGCCTGCGAGGATCGCGCTATGCGGACTTTCAGATCAGCGATAACGCATCGGCCGCCCCTGGGTTGTAACATATTTGACATCTCCGGCGAATGGAAAAATCCGCCGTTTCGTTTCCCTTTTGTACTCTTTGCCCCTTCACATCCGCGCCTTCTGTCGCCATATTCGGCGCATGGCCAAATCACCGAAAAAACCATACGCCCCGTCCGGTTTCGAAGAGGCGCCGCAGGCATCGTTTGAGGGCGCGCCGCTCAGCGGCAGTGTTGCCGACTGGGTGAAGCAGCTCGAAGCCGATGCCGAAACATCAGGCATCGAGACCCAGCGCGAGATTGCCTCGAAGGCTGGCAAGCATCGCAAGAAGGTGGAAATCGCCGCCTCCAAATCGGCGCGCGGCACCTCGATGGGTGGATCGACCGATCCGAAGACGCGCGCCGCCGCGGGCCTCAACCCCGTATCCGGCATGGATACATCGCTGGAAAATGCCGCCAATGCCGGTACTGCTGTCACGGCGACGGTCGAGGCGCTGTCGAAGCTGATCGAAAGCGGCAATCCGCTGTTCAAGGACGGCAAGCTCTGGACGCCGCACCGCCCTGCCCGGCCGGCCAAATCAGAAGGCGGCATCCGGATCCGCATGGACTCGGAATACCAGCCCGCCGGCGACCAGCCGACGGCGATCCGCGATCTCGTCGAAGGATTGGAGAATGGCGACCGCAGCCAGGTGCTGCTTGGTGTCACCGGCTCCGGCAAGACCTTCACCATGGCCAAGGTCATCGAGGCGACGCAGCGCCCCGCCGTCATTCTCGCGCCGAACAAGACGCTGGCAGCCCAGCTCTATTCCGAGTTCAAGAACTTCTTTCCCGACAATGCGGTCGAGTATTTCGTCTCCTACTACGACTATTACCAGCCGGAAGCCTATGTGCCGCGCTCGGACACTTTCATCGAGAAGGAAAGTTCAATCAACGAGCAGATCGACCGCATGCGCCACTCGGCGACGCGTTCGCTGCTGGAGCGCGACGATTGCATCATCGTCGCCTCGGTGTCCTGCATCTACGGTATCGGCTCGGTCGAAACCTATACGGCGATGACCTTCCAGATGAATGTCGGCGACCGGCTGGACCAGCGCCAGCTTCTGGCCGACCTCGTGGCGCAGCAATATAAGCGCCGCGACATGGATTTCATCCGCGGCTCCTTCCGCGTCCGCGGCGATACGATCGAAATCTTCCCGGCCCACCTGGAGGATGCCGCCTGGCGCATCTCCATGTTCGGCGACGAGATCGACGCCATCACCGAATTCGATCCCCTCACCGGCCAGAAAACCGGCGACCTGAAATCGGTGAAGATCTACGCCAATTCGCACTATGTCACGCCGCGCCCGACACTGAACGGCGCCATCAAGGCGATCAAGGAAGAGCTGAAAATCCGGCTTGCCGAACTGGAAAAGGCCGGACGCCTGCTGGAGGCGCAGCGTCTGGAACAGCGCACCCGCTATGACGTCGAAATGCTGGAGGCCACAGGCTCCTGCGCCGGCATCGAGAACTACTCGCGCTACCTGACAGGCCGCAATCCTGGCGAGCCGCCGCCGACGCTGTTCGAATATATTCCCGACAACGCATTGCTGTTCATCGACGAAAGCCACGTTTCGGTCAGCCAGATCGGCGGCATGTACCGGGGCGACTTCCGCCGCAAGGCGACGCTTGCCGAATATGGCTTCCGCCTGCCCTCCTGCATGGACAATCGTCCCCTGCGCTTCGAGGAATGGGACGCGATGCGCCCGGATACGATCGCGGTGTCGGCGACGCCCGGCAGCTGGGAGATGGAACAATCCGGCGGCGTCTTCGCCGAACAGGTCATCCGCCCGACCGGCCTGATCGACCCGCCGGTCGAAGTCCGCTCGGCCCGCACCCAGGTCGACGACGTCGTCGGCGAAATCCGTGAGACGGCCGCCAAGGGCTATCGCACCCTCTGCACGGTGCTCACCAAGCGCATGGCCGAGGACCTGACGGAGTATCTGCACGAACAGGGCGTGCGCGTGCGCTACATGCACTCCGACATCGACACGCTGGAGCGCATCGAGATCATCCGCGACCTGCGCCTCGGCGCTTTCGACGTGCTCGTCGGCATCAACCTGCTGCGCGAAGGCCTCGACATTCCGGAATGCGGCTTCGTCGCCATCCTCGATGCCGATAAGGAAGGCTTCCTGCGCTCGGAAACGTCGCTGATCCAGACCATCGGCCGCGCCGCCCGTAACGTCGACGGCAAGGTCATCCTCTATGCCGACAACATCACCGGCTCGATGCAGCGGGCGATGGACGAGACCAGCCGCCGCCGCGAGAAGCAGATGGCCTACAATATCGAGCACGGCATCACGCCGGAATCGGTGAAGGCGAAGATCTCCGACATTCTTGACAGCGTCTACGAGAAGGACCATGTCCGCGCCGATATCGGCGGCGCCTCCGGCAAGGGTTTTGCCGATGGCGGCCACCTCGTCGGTAACAATCTGCAGACCCATCTCAACGCGCTGGAAAAATCCATGCGCGATGCTGCCGCCGACCTGGACTTCGAAAAGGCCGCCCGGCTGCGCGACGAGATCAAGCGCCTCAAGGCCGTCGAGCTCGCCGCCATGGACGACCCGCTGGCCCGAGAGGAAGCCCGAAGCCTCGAAAGTGGCAAGGGTAGCGGCCGCCCCAATTCTTCGAGGCTCCGCTCCCCTTCGACAAACTCAGGGTCCTCCGCACCTCAGAATGAGGGCGGAGCAGGCATCGCAGCAAACAGCAACCCTCGTGGTGAGGAGGCCCGCAGGGCCGTCTCGAACCAGGAGGGCGGGACACAGCGCTCCTATTTCGCCAAGCCGAGCCTCGACGAAATGGGTCCGGGCAGCGACGCCGGCACGCCGCTTTTCCGCAGGAATACATTGGACGAAATGACAGTCGGCCGCACCGAGAAGCCGGTGACGGGGAAAGTACCGGACAAGCCGATCACCCGCGCGAGACCGGGCGTCGGCTCCTATGAGGATCCGGTGGACGAGAAGCAGCGCAAGGGACGGACAAAAGGCAAGACGGGACGGCCCGGACAGTAAGGCGACGGCAGTCGCCCAAGTCCGCCACCCGGATCTGCCGGTTTATGGGGAGCGACGCCCTGCAGGCATCGAATGATGTCTTGCTGCCAGGGCAATGGCTCCTACATGCCATCGCATGACGAGGTCTACTGAGGGACGAAGGTATTCGTCCCGGTGGGAGAGCGACAGCAACCAGGGGAGAGAGACCGATGCCAGAAGCTTTGATCGTCCGCCGCGAGACCCATGTCTCGGCGCCGCCCGCAGCCGTCTTCGCGCTGCTGACCGATCCCGAAAAGATCCTGCGCTGGATGGGCACGGAAGCCCGGACAGAACCGCAGCCGGGCGGCATCTATCTCGTCAACGTCACCGGGAGCCGCTTCGCGCGCGGCTCGTTTCGCGAAGTCGTGCCGGTGCACCGGCTCGCCTACAGTTTCGGCTGGGAAGGCAGCGAGGAAGTGCCGCCGGGGTCGAGCCTGGTGGAGATCGACCTGATCGAGCAACCCGACGGGACGCTGGTGCGCCTCACCCATTCGGGCCTGCCGACACCGGAGCAATGCGAAGCCCATGCAAAGGGATGGGCGCATTATTTGGACCGCATGGCCGAAGTGGCCGCGGGACGCGATCCCGGTCCGGATGCCATGCGCGGTCACGACGGCCAAAGCGGATGACGCTTTGAGTGCCGCGCCGCGAGGATCGGTGACCTGAAGAGCAAAGCTGTCACCGGCCGGCGACAATAGTTTCGCTCGCTGGAACTCGGCGATCCCATGCGCTCGCAGGAAGGTTGCAGCGGTGAGGATGACAGCCCGCAAGCGGCGTGGCATGATCGCGGCATGGATTTGCCCGCCCCCCTTGCCTGGCTGGTTGACGAAGCCGGCACCGCGCTCAGCCCCGAACGCTTCCTCGCCGATCTGGGCGGGCAATTGCTCGCCGCCGGATTGCCGCTTGCCGGAAGCGCCCTGACGCTCGCGGCGCCGCATCCGATCATCACGCAGCATACCTGGCTTTGGCGAGCCGAGACGGGCGCGGTGATCGAAGCCCTCGGCTTTGCCGGCACGTCGCTCGGGCAAGCCGGCCGCGACTGGCTCGGCGAGCTCGGCCCGACATGCGAGGTAACGATCGGGACCGCGCCCGGTCATTCCGTGCTGGCCTGGGCCGGCACCCGGCCCTTCACCTCCCCCGAGACGGAGAGGCTGCGTCAGGTCGCGCGCTTTGCTGCCCCCCCCTTGGCGGGTCTGGCCGCTCGCGCAACCCTATCGACCCTACTCGAAGCCTATCTCGGCCGCAGAAGCGCGGCACGCGTGCAGGCCGGTGCGCTCAGCCGCAACAGCGGCGAAACCATCCGCGCAGCGCTGCTCTGCGCCGACTTGCGGGATTTCACGGCTCTCTCCGAAGCATCGGAGCCGACGGTCGTGATAGCAGCCCTCGACGCCTGGTTCGATCGCGTCGCCGGCGCCGTACATGCTTTCGGCGGCGAGGTGCTGAAGTTCATCGGCGATGGTGTGCTCGCAATCTTCCCGGTCACCGAGACGCCGACGGAAGCCTGCGAAGCCGCGCTGCGGGCCGTCACCGCCATCCGCGCCGGCATGGCCCATCTCGACGCGACCCGGGCAAGCCAGGGCCTGCCGCCGCTTCCCTTCGGCGCCGCCCTGCATTTCGGCGATATGCTCTGGGGCAATATCGGCGCCGCCGACCGCCTGGACTTCACCGCCATCGGCCCCGCCGTCAATCTCGTCAGCCGATTGGAAGGCCTTTGCAGGCCGCTCGGACGCAACGTGCTGATCTCGGGCGCTGTTGCGGCGGAAACGACCATGCCGCTGGTGTCTTTGGGGAACTATGAGCTGCGCGGGATTGCCGAGTCTTGCGCGGTGTTTACGTTGGCGGAGAGCTAGGTCTGGGGTGTTAAACAAGGGTCCGAACTATCGGCGTTGCAGCACATCTTCATCAAGCTCGGCTCTCACCGCGGCCTGAAAATGCGAAGCCCCGCCCGTGAGCCAGAATTCTTCCGCGGTCGTGTCGAGAAACTCTGCAAAGAGCTTGGAAGCCACCCGGCGACGAACGCCTCCAACGATCTCTACCGCTCTCGAAAAGTGCCGGGGAGGAGAATTTTCCAATCTGACGTGGGCACATCCGCCATATGCATCGGCCATAGCGAAAACAAGCCGCGTTATCGGCAGATGCATCATCGTACCGAAACACATGATGCAAGGCTCAAGTGTCGTATAAAGCGTCAGCCCGTTGTTTCGCGAGAACGCGTAATCTCCGCTAAATACCTGATGAAAGAGATTCATTTCCGCATGGTTCAAATGATTCGAAATCATTGTTTTGCGGGAGCGTCCCAGAACCTGATCTTCCCTGCATAGAACTGCGCCAACAGGAAACACGCCTTCATCCAGCGCAATCCTGGCTTCGTCAAGCGCGAGACCCATCATATAGTCATCACTCAATTGAACCATGAGCCCTCTCGAATCCCGTATTAAAAGTTGTACTGACGTTAAATAGCGGCGTTTGTTGCAGCCGCATGACGAATTCCCGTACTGGGATCATCGCCGGCGCCCTCTTGTTAGCCAGCAAGCTCATTATATAGATTTGCAATAATAACTTCGTTGGTCGGCCGGGCGCCAACTTTCTCAACCCCTTGAAATTCCCCACCCTATCCTACCCGTTTCCCACCCTGGCCTAATATTACCCCTTGCCTTTTTCCAAAAACCCTGTCACCCATATACATGCTCGGGCATTTTCATGCCGGTGACTGGACTGATTTGGTGATCCGCTTGCGGCAGGCAGCGGTTGGGTTTTTGGACCCGCGCAGACGTTCTTTCCCCGTACGTGACTTCTCGACTAGCTTTCGCATGGCGCGGAGGCAAAGCCGTCCGGGTTTGCCCGGATAAACTAAGACTGATGGGTAAAGGACTATCCCCCATGGCCACCAAGGGCACTGTAAAATTCTTCAACCAAGACAAGGGTTTTGGTTTCATCACTCCTGACGGCGGCGCAAAGGACGTTTTCGTCCATATCTCCGCTCTCCAGGCTTCCGGCATCCAGTCGCTGCGCGAAGGCCAGCAGGTCACCTTCGACACCGAGCCGGATCGTATGGGCAAAGGCCCGAAGGCTGTCAACATCCAGGCTGACTAAGCCTTTGGTGACTGCCAGATCAAGGTTTCGAACGGCGCGGTGCAAACCGCGCCGTTTTTCGTTCGGCCTTTGCGGTCGCGAGTTCAGGGCTACCCCTCGTGCTTCGAGGCTGCAGCCTTCGACAAGCTCAGGGCTTTCGCACCTCGGCATGAGATTGGAGAAGCCTCCCGGCGCTATTCAAGATCAATCGCCCGGCTATCGCAGTCGATTAGTCCTCACGGCGAGGAGCCCGAAGGGTCGCTTCGAACCGCGAGGGCGGGTTGGAACCGCCAACTCAAGCGCTGACGCGTTCGCCATCGCCTGCAAAATCCACTGCGGCAAAAGCGGCGGCGATCACCTTTGGTCCCGCACCCGGCTTGTTGGCGTCGGTGGAGAGGATCTGGCGATAGCGGCGCGAGCCCGGCAGGCCGGTGAAGAGACCGACCATGTGGCGCGCGACATGCTGCAGGCGGCCGCCACTTGCGATATGGCGCTCCACATAGGCCATCATCCGGTCGCGCAGCCCGTTCCAGTCGGCCTCTGCTGCCGGTTCGCCATGGAAGCGATGGTCGACATCGGCGAGTATAGCGGCATTCTGATAGGCGGCACGGCCAAGCATGACGCCGTCGACATGAGCGAGATGCGCCTCGGCCTGATCCAGGGTCTGAATGCCGCCGTTGATGCCGATGAAGACCTCGGGCCAACGCTGCTTCATGCGATAGACGATGTCGTAATCCAACGGCGGGACCTCGCGGTTCTCCTTCGGCGAGAGACCTTTTAGCCAGGCCTTGCGCGCATGGATCCAGATCGCGTCCGCGCCGGCGTCGAGCACGCGCGTTATCAGCTCCGGCAGAGCTTCTTCGGGCTCCTGCTCGTCGACGCCGATACGGCATTTCACGGTGACGGGCGCCTTCGAAACAGCCTTCATCGCAGCAACGCAGGATGCCACCGTCTCCGGCGTCAGCATCAGGCAGGCACCAAAGGTGCCGGACTGCACGCGATCGGACGGGCAGCCCACGTTCAGGTTGATCTCGTCATAATCATAGGCTTGCGCGATCCGCAGCGCCTCGGCAAGCTTGGCCGGGTCGGAACCGCCGAGCTGCAGGGCGACGGGATGCTCGATGCCATCATGCCCCAGCAGACGATCGCGCGGCCCATGAATGATCGCATCGGCCACCACCATCTCGGTATAAAGCAGCGCATGCCGGCTGATCTGCCGGTGCAAGTACCTGCAATGGCGATCCGTCCAGTCGATCATAGGGGCAACCGCGAAAATTTTGCGGCCGTTTTTCAGTGCGTCGCTATACATGGGAAACCTTTCTGAATCCGCGCTCTACACCAAATCCCTCAAAAAGGCCAGTTTTCGTGGCTGTAACAATGATGCTAGTTTGCCTGATGGAGTCGGATGGCAGCAGCCCTCCGAAAAGATGAAAGTTTCGAAAGTCCATATGAAAGCCCCACTGACGACAGTCATTCCGCTACCCGCCCCCGTTCTTCTGCCGATCGAGGGCGAGACCGAGCTTTTCCCCGTGCGCCGCGTCTATTGCGTCGGCCGCAACTATGCCGACCACGCCATCGAGATGGGGCACGACCCGAGCCGCGAGCCGCCTTTCTTCTTCCAGAAGAATCCGGACAATCTGCTTACCTCGCGCGATTTCCCTTATCCCGCGCTGTCGTCGGACGTGCATCATGAGGTGGAGCTTGTGGTGGCGCTGCGTGGCGGCGGAGCAAACATTCCGGTCGAACAGGCGTTGGATTGCGTTTACGGCTACGGCGTCGGCATCGATTTCACCCGCCGCGACCTGCAGGGCGAAGCCAAGAAGCTCGGCCGTCCCTGGGAAATCGGCAAGGCCTTCGATCATTCCGCGCCCGTCTCAGCGCTCGTGCCGGCCACCCGTGTCGGCCATCCAGACAAGGGCGGTATCTGGCTGATGCGCAATGGCGAGGCCGCCCAGAGAGGTGACCTCCAGCAGATGATCTGGAAAGTGCCGGAGATCATTGCCGAACTCTCCAAGCTCTTCACGCTCGCACCCGGCGATATCATCATGACGGGCACGCCCGCCGGCGTCGGTCCCGTCGCGCGCGGCGACCGGATCAGCTGCGCCGTCGATGGCGTCGCAAACCTGGTATTGAACGTCGTCTGATCGAGGAGGATCGACCATGCCGCTCTACGCCCTTGCCGGCCAGACACCGAAAACGCCCGGTCCCGGCCGATACTGGATCGCGCCGGATGCCAGCGTGATCGGCAAGGTCGAGATCGGCGAGGATGTCGGCATCTGGTTCGGCGCGGTGCTGCGCGGCGACAACGAACCGATCATCATCGGCAAGGGCACGAACATTCAGGAAGGCACGATGGTTCATACCGACCCGGCCTTCCCTGTCACGATCGGCGAAGGCTGCACCATCGGGCATCACGCCATCATCCATGGCTGCACGATCGGCAACAATTCGCTGATCGGCATGGGCGCCACCGTGCTGAACGGCGCGAAGATCGGCAACAATTGCTTCGTCGGCGCCAATGCGCTTGTTACGGAAGGCAAGGAATTTCCCGACGGCACGCTGATCGTCGGCGCGCCGGCAAAAGCAATCCGCACGCTGGACGAAGCCGCGATCGAAGGCCTGCGCCGCTCGGCCAGCAACTATGTCGCCAACTGGCAGCGCTTCGCGCGCGATCTTAAGAGACTAGATTAGAAAATACTTATAACTACCTAGGACCAGTGGACCAAACCTCTGCCGAGCATTACGCTGCGCAGTTGGCGCAATGACCACGGATTTCGATGGTCGACTTTTCCGCCTTGAACTTCTGCGATTTCAGCCAATCCATCAGCCGATGGTCCACCTCGTGATCGTGGAATTCGATCACCTGGCCGCAGCTTTCGCAGATGGCGAAGGCGACGAGGCCGTGGCTGTGGCAATCCTCGTTCGGATGGGCGCAGGCGACGAAGGAGTTGATGCTCTCGAGCCGGTGCACCACGCCATATTCGAGCAGCTTGTCCAGCGCGCGATAGACCTGCAGTGGCGCGCGAAAACCCTGGTCGCGCAGCTTGTCGAGAATAGTATAGGCGCTCAGCGGCGCTTCCGCCTTGGTCAGGACATCAAAAACAAGCGTCTGGTTCTTGGTGAGCATCGGAGTCGTCATGATGACTGTCCTCTCTGTTGCGCCGCTGGCGTGCCGGCCCTGCGAACGAGGGGCAGCAGACTGATGATAAACAGGACGAGCGCCGCAACGACGATGGACGGCCCGGACGGCGTGTCATAGCGCAGCGATCCGAACAGCCCGCCGACAACGGCGATGGCGCCGAGCAGCGAGGCGAAAATCGCCATCGTCTCCGGCGTCGCGGCAAAGCGGCGCGCGGTGGCGGCAGGAATGATCAGCAACGCTGTAATAAGAAGTATGCCGACGATCTTCATGGCGATCGCGATCACTACGGCCATCAGCAGCATGAAAAGCAGCCGGGCACGCTCCGGCCGCAGCCCTTCGGCCTCGGCAAGCTCCGGATTGACGGTCGATGCCAGCAACGGCCGCCACAGCCAGACAATCGCGGCCAGCACGAAGATGCCGCCTGCCCAGATCACGAGAATATCGGACTGGCTGACGGCCAGAATATCGCCGAAGAGGAAAGCGATGAGATCGATCCTCACCCAGCTCATGAAGGCGACGATAACCAGGCCGATCGCCAGCGTCGCATGCGAGAGAATGCCGAGCAGCGCATCCGCCGACAGCGCCTGTCGCCGCTGCAGCAGCAGGAGCAGGATCGAGACGAGTGCCGCGACCGCAAAGACGGAGAGCGTGAGGTTCAGCTGAAAAAGCAGCGACAGCGCCACGCCCAGCAGCGCCGAATGCGAGATCGTATCACCGAAATAGGCCATGCGCCGCCAGATGATGAAACAGCCGAGCGGCCCGGTCGTCAGCGCCAGCCCGACGCCGGCGACGACGGCGCGCAGGAAGAAATCGTCAAACATGGCGCTCTCCCTCGGTATGGTCATGCCCCAGATGATGATCATGATCATCGTGGTGATGATCGTCATGCTCATGATGGTGGTGGCCGTCCTCGGCATGACAATGGTCTGTTATCGAGCCGTCGGCATGCCGGACGCGGCCGTCGGGCAGATGCGTATGATCGTGATGATGGCTGTAGATCGCCAGGGATTGCGCCGCGCGCGTGCCGAACAGCTTCACATATTCGGGGCTCTGGCTGACGCTCTGCGGCGTGCCGCGGCAGCAGACATGGCCGTTCAGGCAAACCACCGTATCCGTCGCCGCCATGACGACATGCAGATCGTGCGAAATCAAAAGGATACCGCAGCCTTGCGAATTGCGGATCGACTTGATCAAGTCGTAAAGCGCGATCTCGCCGCTGAAATCCACGCCCTGCACCGGCTCGTCCAGAACAAGCAGATCGGGCTTGCGGGCAATGGCGCGCGCAAGCAGCGCCCGCTGGAACTCGCCGCCGGAGAGATGCTGCACCTCGGCCTTAGCGAGATGAGCGATGCCGACCGCTTCCAGTGCCGCGATCAATTCGCGCTCCGGCAGAGGCCCCGTCAGCGTCATCAATCGCTGCACGCTGAGCGGCAAGGTCCAGTCGATGGCAAGTTTCTGCGGGACATAGCCGACCTTCAGATTGGCGATGCGGTCGACATGCCCCTCGTCCGGCTTCAGAACGCCGATCGCCGTCTTGGCACTGGTGGATTTACCGGAGCCGTTCGGACCGATCAGGGTGACGATCTCGCCGCGGTTCACCGAAAAATCGACGCCGCGCACCAGCCAGCGGCCGCCACGGCGGACGCCGACATCATGGAGCGACACGAGCGGCCGGCTCTTGCTGTCTATGGACGAAAGCATGAAATTTCCAATTGCACTATTGCGCTTTGCTATCGCACACGTTATAGCATAACGCAATTGATGTAATAACATAACAGACCCATTCAAGGGCATTTATCGCATGAACGCAGCAAAAGCTTTCCTCCCCCTCGCCGCCGCCCTCCTCTTGTCCGGCTTGCTTGTCGGCACTGCCGCAACGGCAGCCGATGCCCCCAAGGTCGTCGTCTCCATCAAGCCGATCCATTCGCTTGTCGCCGCGATCATGCAAGGGGTCGGCACGCCGGATTTGATCGTTGACGGTGCCGCCTCGCCGCATACCTATGCGCTGAAACCTTCGAATGCCCGCAGTCTCCAGCAGGCGCAAGTGGTGTTTTGGGTCGGACCGGGCATGGAAGCCTTCCTGGAAAAGCCGCTTGCTTCCCTCGGCGCCAATGCCACCGTCGTCGAGCTCGACGATGCCCCTGGCATCACCAAGCTCAAGTTCCGCGAGGGCGGCGCCTTCGAGCCGCATGACGACGGCGACGAACACGACGCCGGGGAAAACCATGCGCATGATCATGGCGACCACGATCACGGTGAGTTCGACACCCATCTCTGGCTCGATCCCCACAACGCCAAGGCGATGGTCGCCGAGATCACCACGTCGCTGGTCGCTGTCGATCCCGCCAATGCGCTGACCTATGAAGCAAACCAGAAGGCCTTGAACGACAAGCTCGACGCGCTGGATGCGGAAATTGCCTCCACGCTCGCCCCGGTAAAAGAAAAGCCCTTCATCGTCTTCCACGATGCCTATCAGTATTTCGAGCATCGCTACGGCGTCCGCGTTTCCGGCTCCATCACGGTCAGCCCGGAAACCATTCCCGGCGCACAGCGCGTCGCGGAAATCCACAGCAAGGTCGCCGATCTCGGCGCGACCTGCGTTTTCGCCGAACCGCAATTCGAGCCGAAGCTGGTCAATGTGGTGCTCGAAGGCACGTCGGCGAAATCGGGCACCCTTGATCCCGAAGCCGCAACGCTGCCGCAAGGGCCGGATCTCTATTTCGACCTGATGCGCGATATCGCAAGCTCCCTGAAAGCCTGCCTCTCCTAAGCAAGGCTCGCTATCGCCGAAGGAAGCGAGCCGGTTGTTCGCTTTTTTCACGCAAACAAATGTAATGATATTACATTACAATAGAGGTTGTCATGAACAAGAAGCTCCCGGTCACCGTCCTTTCCGGTTTCCTCGGCGCCGGCAAGACGACGCTGCTGAACCATATCCTCAACAATCGTGAGGGCCTGCGCGTCGCCGTGATCGTCAATGACATGAGCGAGGTGAATATCGATGCGGCGCTGGTGCGCGACGGCGGCGCCAATCTCTCGCGCGCGGAGGAACAACTTGTCGAGATGACAAACGGCTGCATCTGTTGCACATTGCGTGACGACCTGCTGAAGGAGGTCCGTCAGCTCGCGGAACAGGACCGTTTCGATTATCTGCTGATCGAATCAACAGGCATCGCCGAGCCCCTGCCTGTCGCCACCACCTTCGAATTCCGCGACGAGGACGGCAGCAGCCTTTCCGACGTCTCGCGGCTCGACACCATGGTCACGGTCGTCGATGCCGCCAATCTTCTGGCCGATTACGGCTCGACGGATTTCCTCGCCGATCGCGGCGAAACCGCCGGCGACGGCGACAACAGGACCATCGTCGATCTGCTGGTAGAGCAGATCGAATTTGCCGACGTCGTCATCTTGAATAAGGTCGGCTCCGCAACCGCCGAGCAGCGCGATGCGGCCCGCAAGATCATCGTCGGGCTCAATCCCGATGCCCGGCTGATCGAAACTGATTTCGGCACGGTCGAGCCGGCCGAGGTTCTCGGCACGGGCCGCTTCGACATCGATCGCGCCGAAACGCATCCGCTCTGGTACAAGGAGCTGCACGGCTTCAAGGATCACGTTCCGGAAACGGAGGAATACGGAATCCGCTCCTTCGTCTATCGCGCGAAGAAACCGTTCGATCCCGCTAAATTCCAGGCCTTTCTCAATCGTTCCTGGCCGGGCGTCGTCCGGGCCAAGGGCTTCTTCTGGCTTGCGACCCGGCCCTACTATGTCGGCGAGATGAGCCAGGCCGGTGCGCTGGTCCGCACGAGCAAGATGGGCCTCTGGTGGGCTGCCGTGCCGCAGGATCAATGGCCGCGCGATCCCTCCTTCAAACGGGCACTTGCGCCTTATCTCGATTCGATTTGGGGTGATCGCCGCCAGGAGCTGGTATTCATCGGCGCCGATCCGATGAACGAGAAGCAGATCACGGCCGAACTGGACGCTTGCCTCGTTAAGGCGAATCGATTCACGCCGGAACGTTGGCGGGACCTGCCCGATCCCTTTGCAAGCTGGAATGGGTTGACGGCATGAAGACGCCGAAAGTGATCAGGTTTCGTTGTCAATGCTTCGAGTGCGGGAGCGATGACGCTCCGCCGGACGGCGGGTTGCGATCCGCCGCGGCCGAGCCGGACCAGAGCGACAGAAAATCAGGAGAAATAAATCCTCGCCTGATGGCGGATGCGGTCGGAAAACTGCTGTTTGGGGCCTGAGCGCGAGTTCAGGCCACCAGCATGCCGGTGGGAACGGCAATGATCTCATGCATGACGACCAATGCGCCGATCACCTCCGACTTGGCGCGGAGCGGCGTGATAGTGCAATGGAGCACCTTACCTAGCTCGACCTGACGATCCGCGGGGTAAAGGCATTCCACCTGTTCGCCCGCAAAGCAGGTATCGAGCTTCGCCTTCACGTTGCTTTCGAAATAGTCAGACCCGACGAATTCAGAAATATGGCGCCCCACAAGATCCATCGGCTTCGATTTCAGGAATTCCGAATTCGCCGCATTGCTGTAGAGATAGCGGTAATCCCGCGTAATCACCGCAACGCGATTAGGCAGGCTGTCCAGAATGACATCATTCAGAACGCTGCTTTCCTCGAAGCCGAATGCTTCGTCACGATCGGTTTTTTCGCTTGAAAACGCGCGCAGGATCTCGCCCGCAGATTCGTTTGCCCCGCCGAAATAACGGTCGATCAGCACCGAAAGCGAAGCGGAATTGTGCATCACTCGCGAACGATCATCCGATTCTTCCCGGATGAGATTGTTCATGAATTGGAGCTGCATGTAGATTTCGAGTAGACTCGTGGCCTTGTACGCCAAAATCGCCGCGATAAGTGGCTCCAACTCACGATCAAGTGACGCTACAAGCTCATCGTCGCCAAGTTTTATCGCACGCTGAATCTGATTACATTTCGTGGAGAAGGCATGAAAGAGTGCCAGCAAAATTGCCCTCCTGTCCCTGAACACAACAGGACGCAGGGGCCTCGTTTCCCGGCGTTGCCATGCCCAAGGATATTCAGTTTGGTGTCCGCATTCTCACCAAACTTTCTACATTGTGAATTAACATGACTTACCCGCACTTTCAATCCGCATGAACGGAAGTTCTCGGGAAAGGAGAACTTTCTGAAAAGGAAGGCTTACCGGGAGCAATGGCTGCATGAAAGATTGGATGCAAATGCGTGTATGAATCCGTGGTGTGCGCCGAGCACGGGCCTAGAGCCGGATGATTTTAGGTCTGTTCGACCTAAAATCTGAATCCGCTCTAGAATCAAAGAAGTAGAGCGTGATGTCGTCCGAAAACCGCCTGCACTTTTAGGCATCATGCTCTAGAAAACGGTTTTCTTGATATTCCAGCGATCGTGATACCAGAGCCATTGTTCGGGATTCTCCCTCACCCAGCTCTCGACCTTGTCGTTCAGTAGCTGCGCCGTGGCCGTCAGGTCGAGGTTGCCCGCCTCGTTGCGCGGCATCTCCAGCTTCGGCTCGATTTCCAGCCGGTAGCGATTGCCAGGCAAGCGGATGCAGCGGGCCGGATAGACCTCGCAATTGAACTGGCGCACGAGTTTCGGCAGAAGCGGATTCGTCTTCACGTCCCGGCCAAAGAACCGGGTTTTCAGGCCCTTGCGGAACTTCTGATCGACCAACACGCCGACACCGCGCCCGGCCTCCAGTTCTCTCGCAAGACTGAAAGATGATCCGGCGTGAGACGGCACAAGATTGCCCATGCGCTTGGCGCGGAAGTCGAAGACCTTCTGCGCGACATAGGGATTGTTCGGCGGGCGGAACAATACGGTCACCGTCAAGCCGAAGGCAGCGCCGGCGACCGGCAGCAGCTCGAAATTGCCGGTATGTCCGGTAAAGACGATGAACGGGCGTGGATTGTCCCTGAGATCGAGGAAGATCGGAATTCCCGAAACCTCGATCCGGCCCGGCTTGTCGCTATGGGGATCGAAGTCGAAAAGCCGGTCGAGAAAGACATATTCGGCCGCCAGCCGGCCCATATTGCCCCAGCTCGCGCGTGCGATCTCCTCGATTTCCGCCTCGCTCTTTTCCGGAAAGGCATTGCGCAGGTTGGTCAGCATCAGCTGATGCCGGCGCATGCGCGGGCCGATCTTGCGGGTCAGCCGATCGGCAAAATTGATGCCCGCATCCGCCGGAAACAGCTTCAGGAAATTGAGGAATCCGAAAATGACCTGCGCCACCAGCCATTGCTGGAACTTTCTGAGCGCAAGCACGATCCGGGTGATGAAGAGCTTCACGCGGCTCAATCCATCTTCAGGATGATCTTGCCGAAGATCTGGCGCGATTCCATCCGCTCCAGTGCCCGGTCGATGTCACTGAAGCTCACTTCGGTATCGATCACAGGATGGACCAGCCCACGCGCCATCTTCTGCATGGCGTTGGCCATGTTCTCCATGCGGCAACCGAAGGAGCCGAGCAGCTTCAGCTGCTGCTGGAACAGCATCATCAGATTGATCTCGGTGGAAACGCCCGAGGTCGAACCGCAGGTGACGAGGCGGCCGCCGCGCTTCATGCAGAGCATGGAGCCGGCCCAGGTATCCTTGCCGACATGTTCGAAGACCACGTCGACACCCTTCTTTTTCGTCAGCTTGCGCACGACACCCTCGAAACGGTCGGTGCGGTAATTGATGACGTGATCGGCGCCCAGCGCCTTGGCCTTCTCGATCTTGTCGTCGGAACCGACCGTGGTGATGACGGTGCAGCCGATCTTCTTGGCAAGCTGGATAGCGGCGGTGCCGATGCCCGAGCCGCCCGCATGAACGAGGATCGTCTCACCCGGTTCGAGCTTGGCATTGTCGAAGAGCATGTGCTCGACGGTGCCGAAGGTTACGGGAGCAAGGGCTGCACCGATCGCATCGACGCCGGGAGGCGCCGGCACAAGCAGGCGAGCTGGGAGATTGACCTTCTCCTGGGCGAACCCGTCGAGATGGAAGCCATGCACGCCGCTGACATGTTCGCAGAGATTGTCGCGGCCTTCACGGCAATGGCGGCAAAGGCCGCAGGTCTGCGCGCCGTAGATGGACACGAGCTGGCCCGGCAGGACGTTGGCGACACCCGGTCCGATCGCTTCGACGACACCCGCAGCCTCGGCGCCGATGACCAGCGGCATCTTGCGCTTGGCGAATGCCATGCCGCGCCAGCCCCAGACGTCGATATGATTGAGCGCGACGGCCTTGACGCGCAAAGTCACCTCACCCGGGCCCGGAGCATCCGGCTCTGGCAGATCGGTGATCTCAAGTTTGCGGTCGTCGATCAGTTGCAAAGCACGCATGGCAAAGTTCCTCGCCCCTCGGGCGCAGTTGTATTCTGTTTTTCAGAAGTCCGATTAAGCCGGTTCAAGCGCCATGACAAGGCTGGCATTCTGACCGCCGAACCCGAAGGAGTTCGAAAGGACGGCGTTCACCTGCTTTTCACGTTTCTTGTTCGGCACCACGTCGAGGATGATCGACGGATCCGGATTGTTGTAGTTGATCGTCGGCGGCAGCGTGCCGGTGAGCATGGTCTGCAGCGAGAACACCGCCTCGACCGCGCCCGCCGCCGTCAGCGTATGGCCAATCATCGACTTGTTCGACGAGACGGGAATGGTCGGAAGCCGCTCGCCGAAGACGGCGGACATGGCGCCATATTCCATCTTGTCGTTCTCAGGCGTCGAGGTGCCGTGAGCGTTGATGTAGCCGATATCGCTCTCATCCATGCCGGCATCGGCAAGCGCCGCACGGATCGTCGCGATCGCCGGGCCGCCGTCGGGCGAGGAGCGCGTGCGATGGAAGGAGTCAGCCTTGTCGCCGGCGCCCTTCATGATGCCGAGGATCTTCGCGCCGCGCGCAACCGCTGTTTCCAGCGATTCCAGCACCAGCGTCGCCGCTCCTTCGGCAATGACGAAGCCGTCGCGGTCCTTGCTGAAGGGCTTGGAGGCCTTGGTTGGCGGGTCGTTCTGGGTCGACAAGGCCGACAGCAGCGAGAATCGGATCAGCGCTTCGGCGCTCAGCGAACCATCGGTCGCCACAGTAAGCGCCCGCGAGGTTCGACCCTGGCGGATTGCCTCGATGCCGAGCTGAATCGCCGTCACGCCCGATGCACAGGCCGTCGACAGCGTTACCGGCAAACCACGCGTGCCGAAGCGATCGGCAAGGCGCTCCGATATGGCGCCGAAAAGCGCTGCTTCATGGAAGGCCGGATCGGGACGCTGGCGCATGGCGGCGAGGAAGCGCTCATAGGCATCACCCTGATGATCCGCCGGCGGAGAACGATCGGCAAGCTCGAAACGCGCGCTCCATTCCGGCTCGATCGGCGGCGCGGCAAGAAACAGCGGTGCGTCGAAATCGCCCGAAATACCGGCCTGCGCCAGAGCTTCGATGGTCGTTTCGCGGGCAAAGGCGTAAGAGCGCTCGACGGCGTTCGGCACGGGAATGTCGATAAAATCCACCGTCCCGGCGATACGCGTCGAAAGCCCGTCAGTCGGAAAGCGTGTGATATTGTGGATGCCTGACGTGCCGGACGAAAGCGCGTTCCAGTTATCCTCTAGGCCCTGCCCCAGCGACGTAATGATCCCCATGCCGGTAACGGCGACGATCGGACGTCCGAGATGATCCTTATAAGCGGTCATATCCTGCTCCTCACGCTTCAGCGGAAAGTACGGCGATGCCTTCGCCACGCGAATGCCCGACGGTCGTTACCACGGCCTTGCGTGCACCCGTCGCCATCGGCTTTTCGTGCGTGGCATCGAAGGGCGGCACCTTGGCCTGATTGGCAACGGCGAGGGCTGCGAAAGCCAGTCCAAGCGTAAACTGACCCTCCAGCCCATGCCCGGAAATGCCGGAATAGGCGCGGATCGCCGCGGCGGGAAGCTGGGTTTCGAGCACTGCCTTTTCGCGCTGCGCGAGATCGTGGATCGCCGTCGTGCCGGAAAAGATGACCGTCGCCCCGTCGTTACCCTGCTTGGCGGGTGCCAGCATGCGCTCCAGCCGCTTCTCGAACTTGCCGTCATCGCGACGGCCGCGATCGCCTTCGACCGAATCGATCGTCGCATAAATGTGCGCGCCGCGGCCTTCCGCATGGGCACGCGATTCGAGCACGAGGAAGGCGCTCAGCGAGCCCATGATCATGCCACCGCCATCTTCGGGCTTGCGAGACCAGATCGGATGCCAGTCGCCGGTCGCATGCGCATTGATCGCCTCGATCAGCAGGATCATGTCCAGGCGCTCGGCCGAAAACGCGCCGCCTACGAGCGCGTGAGTCGATTCACCCGACTTGATGCGATGGAAAGCGGTCTCGACGGCGGACACGCCGGCCGCCTCCTCGCCCATGAAGGTACGCGACGATCCCGTGACCTTGTGGACGATCGAGATGTTGCCGGCCAGCAGGTTCGAAAGCTGCGCCAGGAACAGCGTCGGCCGCAATTCGGTCGTCAGCTTCTCGTTCAGCAATAGCTCTCGATCATTGCGCTTCAGACCTTCGTTGACGATTAGCGTGTCGACATTGGTGTCTCGTTCGCCGCCGCCGGCTGCAACGATCATGTCCATGGTGCCGCAGGCTTCCAGATCATCCTTGAAGCCGGCATCGTCGAGAGCAAGGCCGGCGGTAAAGACGCCGATGCGCTGCCAGTTTTCCATCTGGCGCTGATCGCCCCGCTTTGGAATCTGCTGCGACCAATCGATGTCAGGCAGCGGATGCACGGGATAGGGCTTGAACTTCTCGGTTTCGACGATGGGCGGCGGCGCCTTGTCCGCCTTCAAAAGGGCGACATGCGCATCCTTGCCGACGCCCTGGCAGGTAACGACGCCGATACCCGTGATCACCACATCATTCTGAGCCTTGCTCATTCATCAATCCTCTTCGAATGCGGCGGCGCCGAACAAGCCGGCAGCATCAACCGTTGGCGGCGATAGCGTCGAGAAGCCCGACTTCGCCCGCCCGCTTGCGCACGATATCGCCGAGCGGCACCTCATTAAACGGCACGGTCCGCAGCTTCAACTGCGCATCGCAGACCTTCTTACCGGCGATGGTGATGCGCGCCTTGGTGACGGCGAAGCCCGAACCGTCATGCTCAAGTTCGGCCTCGATATCAAGCTTCGCTTCCGGTTCGACAAAGGTCCGCATCTTGGCACCGTCGACAGACATCAGGAACGGCATATAGGCAAATTTTGTCGCGGCAAGCACGAGCATGCCCGAGGCCTGCGCCATTGTTTCGATCAGCAGAACACCCGGGACGAGCGGCATGCCTGGGAAATGGCCTTCGAAAACCGGGCTTTTCGCCGGAACGACGGAATGCGCCTTCAACAGGCCCTTGGACAGATCGACGGATTCAATCCTGTCGATCATCTGGAAATATTCCAGCAGCATCAACGCCTCCGCTCCAACCCGATAACGCAGCATGCGCCGGGCGGATACGCTATTTAAGAATGAAACCGCCCGGCCGCCATATTCAAGGGCAGCTGGGCGTCAAAAAATGCAAGGATGTTGCTCAGCCCTTGGCGGCGCGCAATTCATCGATCTTGGCACAGAGATTCTTCAGCACGAAATACTCTTCGGTCGAGACCTTGCCTTCGTTGACTTCCTGCGTCCACTTCTCGAGCGGAATCTTGATGCCGAACTCCTTGTCGATAGCGAAGACGATATCGAGGAAGTCCAGGCTGTCGATGCCAAGGTCGTCGATCGTGTGGCTATCCGGGGTGATCGTGTCACGATCGATTTCGCTGGTTTCAGCGATGATGTCGGCAACTTTGTCAAATGTAGCAGTCACTGCCCATACCTCTTGAAATAATAATTCACCCCCTCATAGGGAAATCCATATCAAAAGCCAATGGTTTCCACCAGAAACTCCGGCAATTTGCCGAAGCACTGTTGCGCAAACAGCAAAGTGACAATCGCGTCACAATTGCGGGATCAAGGGCGGCATGCGCGCAAGATGCGGCAGTATTGCGGCCACACCGAAGCGAAAGGCCTGCCGGTTTGCCAGCGTCTAGTCGCTGATGACGATACGGGTATTGTGAAGCCCCGCATCCGATGTCATCGCGAAGAAAGTGGCGGCGTTGCGCGTATCGAGCCGCACGCAACCGTGCGAGGCCGGCCGGCCAAGCCGCCTCACCTCGTAAGTCCCGTGAACGGCATAGCCGCCGTTGAAAAACACGGCATAGGGCATCGGCGCATCGTCATATTTCTTCGAGCGGTGATCCCTGGACAGCCATTTGGCGGTGTAGGAGCCGATAGGCGTGACATACCCCGTGCGAGCCGTCGATACGCGCCAGCGATATTTGAAAGCCCCATCCTCGGAAACGGTCATTGTTTGCGATCGAAGATCGATCACCGCAAGAACAGTTCCAGCATGAGCCGAAACGGCATGAAACTGCATGAACAGACATGCCGTTGCCATGAATGCGACACGCTTCATCTTGTCCCCTCCGACTGTTTACTTCCTTCCGAAGCAATTCAGACGATGGGGCAGTGTATCGCTATGCTAATTATACCAAATTAATACATATAGTGAGCGATTGATTAATTTAGAGACGCTCACAGCAGCAGCAGCAGGAACCCCAAAAAGGCGAGAAGCGTCAGCATCGAGCATGCGGAATAGAAGATGGAAATGCCGGCTTCGATATCGCTGACGGTAGCGGTGTCGCGGCCGGAGCCGTTGATCATCGGTTCACGCACGAGTTCTCCGCCATAAATTCGCGGACCGGCGAGCTGGATATCGAGCGCGCCCGCCATGGCCGCTTCCGGTCTGCCGGAATTGGGCGAACGGTGCAGCCCGCCATCCCGGACCGCGATGCGGATCGCGTTTCCAAGCGCGGAGATTCCCCGCTTGGCCAGGGCACCGGTGGCAATCAGCAGGATGGAGAGCCGTGCAGCCGGCCAGTTGGCAATATCGTCCAGGCGCGCCGCGGCACGACCGAAATCTATATAGGTCTCGGATTTGTGGCCGATCATCGAATCGGCGGTATTGAGCATCTTGTAGAAGAACAGGCCCGGCAGGCCGAATACGCCATACCAAAGGGCCGGGGCAACGACGCCGTCGGAAAAGTTCTCGGCGAGGCTTTCTATGGCCGCGCGGCAAATCCCGGGCTCGTCCAGCGTCTCGGGATCGCGGCCGACGATGCGCGATACAGCAAGCCGTCCACCCTCCAGACCGTCGGTGCGCAGTGCCCGCGATACCTCGCCGACATGATCGGCGAGGCTTTTTTGCGCCAGGAAAACCGCCACGAGTATCGCTTCGACCAATATACCGAGCCAGCCGAAGAAGGCGAAAAATCCATGAATGGCCCAGCCGGCGATAGCAGCTCCCATGAGCAGCGCGATGATCGACATGATCCCGTTGCGGCGGCGAAGCACCCCGGACAGATGCTTTGCATTGAACCGGCCGTCGAAATATGAAATCGCCTTGCCGAATAGCACGACCGGGTGCGGAAAGCGCTCCCACAACCAGTGGGGATCGCCGACGATGCGGTCGAGCAGCAAGGCAAGGACCAGAATGAGCAGGTGTTCGTCGGCGGTCATGTCGAATAATCCTCAAGAGCATGATGCCGAAAAGTGTAAACGGTTTTTAGCATCATGCTCTACCTATTTGATTCCAGGGCGGATTCAGATTTCAGGTCGATTCGACCCAAAATCATCCGACTCTAGTGCCCCGGCGAGTCTCTGGTCCGCTTCCTCATTCGGAGCAAGCCCGAAGCGCAGCCAATTGGGCGCATAATCGAACTTGCGGACCAGAATGCGATGACGGCAGAGATGCGTATATATGCCCTCTGCATGATCGTCCGCAACCAGCGCAAACAGCGCGGTGCCTCCGGCGACATTGAGATGCGACCGACGCAAAACCGCCTCGAGAGCGGCATTGCGCTCAAGAATGCGATTGCGGATGGCACTTGTATCGCTTTCCATGAGAGACGCCGCGATCGACAGCGCAGGTCCGGAAACAGCCCATGGGCCGAGCCAATCCTCGAAACGGGTCATGATCGAGGCCTCGGCAACCACGAAACCAAGGCGCAGGCCTGCCAGACCAAAAAACTTTCCGAAGGAACGGAAGATAATAAGGTTCGGCATCTCGGCGGCAAAAGGCGCCAAGCTTGCCGCCGGTTCGATATCGCCGAAAGCCTCGTCGACCAAAAGGACGCCATCCCGCTTGCGCTGCCTTTCATGCAAATCCCGCAGCTGCTCGACGGACAGCGTCCGTCCGTCCGGATTGTTGGGGTTGACGGCAACGACCAACCTGTCATCGGCGTTGAGCTCGGCAATCGTCGAAACCTGCCGAACCTGCAGGCCCGCAAGCGTGAAGGCACGCGCATATTCGCCATAGGTCGGGGAGAGAATCGCCACGCTGCCGCCGGGCACGAGCCTCGGAAGCAATTGAATGACCGACTGTGTGCCGGGAACCGGCAAGGGTAGAATGTCGCCGCTGCGATAATATCCCCTCGCCGCCTCTCGTGCCCGCTCCTGCAAGTGCTGATCCGGCAGCCGATGCCACGCCGCGACGGGAATTTCGGGCAGCGGCATGGGATTGGGATTGATACCGGTCGACAGATCCAGCCATTCCTCCGGATGCCCGCCATATTGGCGCGCCGCCGCGGTGATGCCGCCGCCATGGATGATCCTGCTCGTCATGCTGCATCACCGGCAAGATCGATCAGATGCATGTAGGAGCCCGCGACATTGGCGCGTTGCAGGCCGGCAGCGCCCAGATCGGCATCGAGCGGGTCCTTGACCGCAAACAGGCGATCCGCCTCACCTTCCGTTACGATGGTCGAATAATGAAACTCATGCGCCGTCATCGGCTTGTCGAAGAAAGAGCCGGCAAGCGGTACGACGCGTCGATAGCCAAGATGACGCTGCCGCTTTTCGTAGCTGGTGACGACGGGCAAGAGCCCGAGCATCTCGTGGCGAGCACCTGCCGCATCCACCAGCCCCTCGCCGAGCATCATGTAACCACCGCACTCGCCGTAGATCCGCGCCCCACGGGCAGCAGCAGCTTTCACACCATCCTGAAACTGTCGGGCAGCGGCAAGCTTTTCGGCATGCAATTCCGGATAGCCGCCCGGCAGATAGACGGCATCCGCGTCGGTCGAGGGTGCCTCGTCTGCAAGCGGTGAAAAGAAGGAAATTTCCGCGCCTCGGCGCTTCCAGCCGAGCAGCATATGCTCGTAGCAGAAGGCAAAGGCTATATCCCGCGCCACGGCAATGCGCTGACCGAACGGCATCAAACGGGCAATATTCGCCACGGATGAGCGGACGACATGCCGCTGCGCCGCCCGCAGGAGCAGTTCGAAATCGCAGGTCTTCGATACGACATCGGCGGCCGCCTCGATGAAATGCTCCAGCGCTTCATGTTCCGCCGCCTGCACTAATCCGAGATGCCGATCCGGCAACGCCAGGCTGCTGTCGTTGCGGATAACGGCGACAACGGGCATGCGCACCGCATCCAGCGCCTGACGCAGCATCCGCTCGTGCCTCTCGCTGGCGACGCGATTGAGGACCACACCGGCAATGCGGATATCGGCACGGAAATTGGCAAAACCGCTGACCACGGCGGCAACGGATTGCGACATGCGCGAGGCATCGACGACAAGCAAGACGGAAAGGCCGAGCAGGGCGGCAAGATCAGCCGGCGTCCCCGTGCCATCGGCAGCGCCGTCGAAAAGTCCCATCATTCCTTCGATGACGAGCATCCGCCCGCCGGCGCGATGCAGCGCCGAATTGGCGGAAATGAGCTCGGCGCGCATGGCCCAGGGATCGAAATTGAGGCAGGGCGATCCGACGGCCGCCGCATGAAAGGCGGGATCGATGTAATCCGGTCCAGCCTTGCCGGATGCGACGGCGATACCCCGGTTTCGCAGTGCTCTGAGCAGACCAAGCGTGAATGTGGTTTTGCCGGAGCCTGATGAGGGTGCCGCGATCAGAAGGCCACTCATGCCGACACCTTGTGGCCGCCTTTGCCGGGCCGTTCGGCAGCCGGCTGCAGCTTGCGGCCGGAAAGCGCGCCGAGCCAATCGAGTGACGGGCGCAATTTCACCACCTCTCCGACGACAACGATGGCCGGCGGTTCGAGGCCGGATGCTTCGACATCTGCAGGCGCGCGCCCGAGGGTCGTCTCCAGCACCTGCTGGGAGGGTGTGGCGGCATTGCAGACGAATGCGACCGCTTCATCCGCCGAACGGCCTGCAGCGATGAGATTGGCGCTGATCTGGGCAATGTGTTTCATCGCCATATACATGACGATGACAGGCGAACCCCTGCCGATCGCGTCCCAATTGATGGCATCCGGCACAACACCGGAGGAATCGTGGCCGGTGAGAAAGGTAACGGCATGGTTGACGTCGCGATGGGTGACGGGAATACCGGCATAGGCCAAGCCGCCGATCCCGGCCGTAATGCCTGGCACGATGCGGAAGGAAATACCGTGCTCGACCAGCATCAACGCCTCCTCGCCACCGCGTCCGAAAACGAAGGGATCGCCACCCTTCAGGCGCAGCACGCGCTTGCCCGCACGCGCCAGCTCCACCAACCGCAAAGAAATGTCCCGCTGCTTGGCCGACGGCTTGCCGCCGCGCTTGCCGGCATATTCCAGCACTGCACCCGGCCGGGCGAGCTTGAGGCAATCCTCATTCACAAGGGCATCGTGCACGATGATATCAGCCTCCGCCAGCCCTTTGGCCGCCAGCAAGGTCAGGAGCCCCGGATCACCCGGCCCGGCGCCGACGAGCCAGACGGAGCCCGGCTCCAAGGCCGGCAGGGTGGAAAAAGCGGTATCGTTCATCCCATGTGTCCTATGCCCGGATGGCTGAAATTGCAACGTTGAGAACGGGATAAGACGGCCTCAGTTCGACACCGTTCCCATTGCCGACATTACGCCACAGGACCGTTCGGCGTGAGCGATAGCACGCTATGAGCTTTTCCAACGGCGACGGAAAATGGAAAACATACTGATTGATCGTATTGCGTTCCGGACTCGATATGTCCGGAAACTCAAATAGGCGCATGACAAGCCGAGGAAATCACCTTTCAGCGGGATGTGAAGGGGCGCGACGCCCCCTTCACAGAGAGCTTAGTGCTTAACCCTGTCCAGGATCACATCGCGGATCAGATCGATGACCTGCTGCGAGCGAATGCCGGTGCACACGATCTGGCTCGGCAGATTGTCCCAATCGCCCGGCGGGAAGTGACGGCCGTTCGGCTTGACGATCGTCTGGCCGTCGGCAATGCCCCCGCAAACGACGCGGACTGAGCCTTCGATCGTGTCGAACAGCTCGGGCGCAACGACATAGACGCAGGCGCAGCTGTCGTGCACCATCATGCCGTCTTCGACGGCATGCTTGTAGAAATCGATATAGGACTGCGACAAGTCCGAGAGCAGCTGCACCGAAGGTCCGCCATCCCTCGCCATATCCGCCAGATAGCTGCGGCTCATGGTCGTCACCGCCGTCACGTCAAGACCGACCACGACGACTTTCCAGGCGGCAGTCATGACAAAATCGGCCGCTTCCGGATCGCCGTGAATATTGGCCTCGGCCACCGGCGAAACATTGCCCGGCACATAGAAATTGCCGCCCATGATCACGACAGCCTTCACGAGCGGGGCGATCTCGGGATCGTGCTTCAACGCCAAAGCCAGATTGGTCATGCGGCCGACGGCGACCAGGGTCACCTCGCCCGGATTGGCGCGAACGGTGTCGATGATGAACTGATGGGCCGGCCGCGGATCGGCCGGCAGGTCGATCGTCTCGGGCACCTCGATGTCGCCAAGGCCATTATGGCCGTGAACCATCGTCGGCCACGGGCGCTCGTTCCGCGAAGGATCGAACGTGACGCTGGCACCACGCGCAACTGGGCACGCAATATTCCACTCGCGCTTGAGGAACAGCGCGTTGCGGGTCGTCGTGTCTACAGAAGCGTTGCCGAAGACCGTCGTCACGCCGAGAAGGTCGATATCCGGATGACGATGCAGGAAGAGAAGCGCCATGGCGTCATCGACGCCCGGATCCGTATCATAAATGACCTTATGCATGATTTTTCCTTACCAATATACTGATTAAGCTTGATCTTCCGGAGATTTTCCTCCGTTACGGATCAGGCTTGAATTACGGAAATACACGAGAACCGACAATGGCGGAATGCCGCCGCGATCTCCTACGAGCCATTTGTGAGATTTGCGTGGCGCCTTCGATGCTCAGGCGATCCTGGCGATCGCCGCCGTCGCAAAACTGGACTTGATCTTCGGGAGCACAAGCTCGGAATCCGGCCCGGCCGCTGCAAGTGCCGCCGCCTCCGCGACACCGTGGCAGCCGGCATGCGCAAATACGAGTTCGGATGGGTTCTTCAGCCTGGGTGTCTCCCGCTCCAATGCAGCCGCCTTGAAAAAGCGGACCGGGAGCCGGAAATGCGTGGCGGTCTCAAGGATCGCCGGCTCATCCATGCGCGTATCGATCGAGACGACGGCCAGAAGCTGCTCGCTCCCGATCCCAACCTCCTCGAAGGCCCTTTCCGCGAGCGCGCGCACGTCATTCCAGTCGGTGCCGCGCTCGCAGCCGAGCCCGAGTACATAGCGGCGGGTGGAATTGGCATAGGTCGTCATATTCACTCCCAACGGCGTCAACCGATATGACAGCTGTAGCGAGCGCCTTTCGGCGCGTCAATTTCACTCGGTGTGTCCGCACAGCAATTGCCTTGCGGCAAGCGAAATGCCAGAAGGCCGCTGATTTCCCGCCCCAGAATTCCCGCTCCAGAGTGCCCCCTTGTACGACATTACATTTCAGGTCCTGCTCCTGCTGTTTGCCGCCGCATTCTTTGCCGGTTTCGTTGATTCCATCGCGGGCGGCGGAGGGCTGATCACCGTCCCCGCGATGCTGCTATCCGGCATTCCGCCGCTGCAGACGCTCGGCACCAACAAGGTGCAGTCGATCTGCGGCGCGGCTTCGGCAACGATCGCCTACGCCCGCCAGGGACATGTCGAGCTTCGCGAGCAGCTTCCGATGGCCGCAATGGCTGTCCTCGGAGGCATGCTCGGCGCCTTGCTGGCAACCGTCATGCCGAGCGAAGTCCTGCGCATCACCCTGCCCTTCCTGCTGATCGCCATCGCGCTCTATTTCGCCATCAAGCCCAATCTCGGCGATGTCGAAAAGCATCGCCGCATGACCGCCGGCCTCTTCGGCGTGACGCTCGTACCGCTGATCGGTTTCTACGACGGCGCATTCGGGCCGGGTACGGGTTCGTTCCTGATGCTCGCCTTCGTAACGCTCGCCGGCTTCGGCCTTCTAAAGGCAACGGCGCATACGAAGCTGCTCAATTTCGGCTCGAATCTCGGCGGCCTGATCGTCTTCATCTTCTCCGGCGCCATCCTTTGGAAAGTCGGGCTGACGATGGGGCTCGGCCAATTCCTCGGCGCGCAGCTCGGTTCGCGGCTTGCCATGCGCATCGGCGCCAAGCTGATCAAACCGCTGCTCGTCATCGTCTGCATCGCCTTCGCGATCAAGCTGCTGGCAGACCCCACCCATCCCGCCAGGATCTGGCTCGGCCTCTAGAACGGGCCTTTGATTACCTCCGACGTAATTGATAGTACTTCGGTCCGCGCCGATGATCGCCCTGCCTGAACGGTTCAGGCGATCCAAGGGAGTTGACCGATGACTGACGCAAACATCATTGCTGACCGCTATATTGCCATCTGGAACGAGGTCGACACCGAACGTCGCCGTGCGCTCATTGCCGAGGCATGGACGGAAGACTGCAGCTACGTCGATCCCATGATGCGCGCGGATAATCGCGAGCAGATCCACGCGCTGGTCACGGCCGCCCATGAGCGCTTCCCCGGCTTCCGTTTCACGCTCATCGCCGAGGGCGAGCGCCACGGCGATAATCTCCGTTTCTCCTGGGGCTTCGGTCCCGTCGATGCCGAGCCGCTGATCAAGGGCACGGATTTCGCCATCCTGGAAGGCGACCGGCTGAAGTCCGTTCACGGCTTCATCGATCAGCTGCCGGCTGCGGCATGATGAACCCGGCCCGCTCTTTAGGCGACCATCTGCGCGAATGGCGGCAACGCCGCCGCCTGAGCCAGCTGGAATTCGCCCTTGAAGCCGATATATCGCAACGGCATCTGAGCTTCATCGAGAGCGGGCGGGCGCTTCCGAGCCGGGAGATGCTGATACATCTCGCCGAACGGCTCGGCGTGCCACTGCGCGAACGCAACCCTATGCTCCTGGCGGCGGGGTTTGCTCCCGTCTTCCCCGAACGCAAGCTGGATGACCCGGCGCTTGCTCCGGCACGGCACGCCATCGATATGCTGCTGAAGGGACACGAGCCGTTCCCGGCCTTGGCAATCGACCGGCACTGGACGCTGATCGCCGCCAACGCCGCCGTGGCACCGCTGCTTGCCGGTATCACCGATATGGCGCTGACCAAGGGACCGATCAACGTCCTGCGATTGAGCCTGCATCCGCACGGCCTTGCGCCCCGGATCGCCAATCTCGCCGAATGGCGCGCGCATCTGCTCGACCGTCTGCGTCAGCAGATATCGGCAACCGGCGATCCTGTGCTGAAAAAATTGCTGGAGGAATTATCGGCCTATCCCGCACCGGCGGCACCCAGATCGGCAGCCCCGGAACGGGACTTTGCCGGAATTGCCGTGCCGCTCGAGCTCGTCACCGAGGCGGGACGCCTCTCATTCCTGTCCACCACGACCGTCTTCGGAACGCCGGTCGATGTCACCCTGTCGGAACTCGCGATCGAATCCTTCTTTCCTGCTGATCCGCAGACCGCGGAAGCATTGAAGGCGATGCTGCCGGGCGGCTGAACGCCCGGCCGGCGATCAGAACTCGACGCCTGGCTGCCCCTTGATGCCCGAGCGGAAGGGATGCTTGATCAATTCCATCTCGGTGACGAGATCGGCAATCTCGATCAGCTCTTCCTTGGCATTGCGGCCGGTCAAGACCACATGGGTCATATAGGGCTTTTCGGTCTTCAGGAATTCGAGCACGTCGTTGATGTCGAGATAATCGTAACGAAGCGCGATATTGATTTCGTCCAGCAGCACCATGGAATTCCGCTCGTCGCGGATTAGCTCCTTGGCCTTTTCCCATGCAGCAGAGGCCGCTGCCACGTCTCGGGCTCGGTCCTGAGTCTCCCATGTGAAGCCCTCACCCATCGTATGGAACTGGCATAGATCGGAGAAATGCTTCTCGATCAGATCGCGCTCGCCGGTCCACATGGCGCCCTTGATGAACTGCACGACGGCGCTGGGCTTCCCATGCGCGATGTGGCGGAAGATCATGCCGAAGGCGGAAGAGGACTTTCCCTTGCCCTTGCCGGTATGGACGATGATCAGGCCCTTCTCACCGCTCTTGGTCGCCATGATCTTGTCGCGCGCGGCCTTTTTCTTAGCCATCTTGTCGGCGTGACGAGCATCGTCGTTCTTCGGTGCGTCCGCACCGGTTTCGGCCAATTCGTCGCTCATTGCATTCTCCCTGATATGATCGATTTCTGTGCCAGCGGCCCGCCGCGCCAGAGATAGAGCGCAACAAGCGGCTGGGCTTCCGTGCGCATGGCATGGCGGATGTTCGAAGGGTGATGGATGATCTCGCCCGTCCAGCGCGGCAGGAATGGTTGCCCATCCTTGCTCCATAACGAGCCGTCGGTCAGAGGAATATAAATCTCCTCCGCCTCGTGATGATGATCCGGATAATGCACTCCGGGGCCAAGCAGCAGGAAGCCGCCGGCCATCTTCTCGCTTGCGAAATGCCCGCGCGTGCCGAACAGCTCGACCCAGCCATATCGCTGCAGGAAATCCGCGCCGAAGTCTGTGATGCCGTAGGTCTGCGCCCAATGCAGCATATCCGCCGCATTTGAAAGTCTCTCGAACAGAGCCGCTTCCGCTCCGTCGACCGGTCGACCAAGCTCGCGAAGGTACCCTACGACCGGCAGATGGCGCGGCGCGAGCGAGCGCTCTTCCGCCGACCAGTCAAAGCCTTCGATAAAATGCTGCAGCAGCAGATCACTGCGTGACAGGAGATAATCGCGAAACGTTGTAAGGAGCTCGTCGGCGGTGCTCATGCCACAGCCGCCTTGCCAGTCGCGAGGCTTTCCAGATCGAACCGCGCCGAGTTGCTTCTCGGCGTCCAGAGCTTGCGATCGATCGCCTCCAGCAGACGCTCCCGCAGGTCTCGAAGGGCTGCTGGGTTCTTTTCCGTCATGAAATCGCACACGCGCTGGTCGACGACGAAGGCCTGGTAGACGGCCTCGAAATGATGATCGCGGACGGCGCCGGTCGTCGCGGCAAAGGCGAAGAGATAGTCCACCGTCGCGGCGATCTCGAAAGCGCCCTTATAGCCATGGCGCATGATGCCCTCGATCCATTTTGGATTGACGACGCGCCCGCGCACGACGCGACCGATCTCTTCCTCAAGGGAGCGGATGACAGGCTTTTCCGGCCTCGAATGATCGTTGTGATAGATCGAAGGACGCGCGCCGCCAAGCTGCTCGGCTGCCGCGGCCATCCCGCCCTCGAACTGATAATAGTCATCACTGTCGAGCAGATCGTGCTCGCGATTATCCTGGTTCTGCACGACCGCCTGGATCGAGCGCAAGCGCTCCTCGAAGACGCCGCGCTCGGCCCTTCCCTCCTCGCCAGCGCCATAGGCATAGCTGCCCCAGACGAGGTAAGCCTCGGCCAGATCGGCGCGCCGCTCCCATCCATTCTCGTCGATGAGCGCCTGCAGACCGGCGCCGTAGGCCCCGGGCTTGGACCCGAAGATGCGATAGCCGGCCCGGCGGCTGGCGGAAGCCGTGTCGAGGCCAGCCGCCTCAAGCCGCGCGATCTCGCCGCGCATGCGCGCCGCAATCGGATTGTCGGCCGCATCCTCATCAAGCATGCCGACTGCGCGGATTGCCTTGTCGAACAAGGCGATCTGCTCGGGAAACGCATCACGGAAGAAGCCCGAGATGCGTAGCGTGACATCGACGCGCGGCCGACGGAGCATGGCAGGCGGGATGATCTCGTAGCCGGTGACGCGGCGCGAGGTCATGTCCCATACGGGCTTGACGCCGATCAACGCCAGCGCCTGTGCGATATCGTCGCCGCCCGTGCGCATGTTCGAGGTGCCCCAGGCCGTCAGGCCGAAGGAAACCGGCCATTCGCCATGATCCTGAACATAGCGGCGGATCAGCAATTCGGCCGATTTCCCGCCAAGCTCGTAAGCCGCCGGTGTCGGAACAGCACGGCTGTCGACCGAATAGAAATTCCGCCCCGTCGGCAGAACATCCGGCCGGCCACGGGTGGGCGCACCGGAGGGGCCGGGAGGTACGAAACGACCGTCGAGGCCATTGAGCAGCGCCGCGATCTCGGCATCCCCGCAGGCGAGGATGGAAGGCTGGAGTTTTGAGGCGATCTCGCGAAGGACCATGCGGGTGTTCGCCCAATTCTCGGGGCAGGCCGTTTCGCCATCCACGAGTTTCGCGGCCAGGAGTTCAATGCGCTCGACGGTATCGCCCTGCGTGCGCCAGGGGGTATCTGACACATCTTGCAGGATGGCGGGGCGCGAGCCTGTCCATTCGGCGGCCATATCGCAGTCTAAAGGATCGAATGGTTTATTCGGAGAGATACCCCCCTCTGTCAGCTTCGCTGACATCTCCCCCACAAGGGGGGAGATTGTCGGGAGTATGCCGCCAGCCCCTCCTGATTCATCACCAACAGCATCAGCAGATTCGATAGTCATTTGAGGCGATGTCGTGCTGCGGGCCACCAATCTCCCCCCTTGTGGGGGAGATGTCGCGAGAGCGACAGAGGGGGGTATCACACCCTCTGCGCCCACGAACGCATCCCGCGCAATCGCCCGCTGCAGGCTCTGATCGCCACCCTCGCCCAGCCCACGCGGCACCCTTGCCAGCGCCACCGTCAAGTCCGTCAGCAGCCGTCCGGATGGCGAAACGCCGAAGATGTGCAGGCCGTCACGGATCTGCATTTCCTTGAGGTCGCAGAGATAGGCGTCGAGCTTGCGCAATGCCTCGTCTTCGCCCTCGCCCTTAGCGATGCCGGCATCCTGATCAAGGCCGATATCGGCGACGAGTTCGAGGATCTGCTTGCGGAGCAAACGGATGCGGCGCGGATCGCCGCCTGAGGCCTCGTAGTATTCGTCGACCAGCGCCTCAAGATCCTTCAATGGACCATAACTTTCGGCGCGCGTCAGCGGCGGCGTCAGGTGATCGATGATGACGGCGCTCGTTCGGCGCTTGGCCTGCGTGCCCTCACCGGGATCATTGACGATGAAGGGATAAAGATTTGGCAGCGGACCGAGGATCGCTTCCGGGTAGCAGCCTTCCGACAGCGCCAGCGCCTTGCCCGGCAGCCATTCGAGATTGCCGTGCTTGCCCATGTGGATGACCGCGTGCGCATCGAAGGAGCGGTGCAGGAAAGCATAGAAGGCGAGATAGCCGTGCGGCGGAACGAGATCGGGAGAGTGGTAGCTCTCCTTCGGATCGATATTGTAGCCGCGCGCCGGCTGGATGCCGACAAGCACCCCGCCGAAGCGGGCGAACGGCAGGGCAAAACCGCCATCCAGCGCGTAAGGGTCCGCCTCCGGATCGCCCCAGCGACCCGTAATCTCATCCTGAATCTGTTTGGGAAGCGACGAGAAGAAATCCTTGTAGTCGTTGAAGGAAAGCCTCTCGCGAACTACGCGGCTGTCATGACCCGAATTCGTGGGGCCTTCCGCCAAATGCCGCATCAGCATATCGCCATTGATGGGCAGATCAGCAACGCCATAGCCGGCCGCCCGCATTGCCTTCAGCACTTCAATCGTACCGGCGGGAGTATCGAGCCCGACGCCATTGCCCAGGCGCCCATCCCGATTGGGATAATTCGCCATGATCAGCGCGACACGGCGACCGCGAGGCGGCGTATTGCGCAGCCGCGCCCAGTTCGCAGCAAGCCGCGCCGTATAGCGCATGCGATCCTCGAGCGGTTCGCTGGCGACGATGTTGGCCTCGACCCGTTCGTCATAGCGGGCTGCAGCCTTGAAGGACACGGCGCGGGCAAGGACGCGCCCATCGACTTCAGGCAATGCGACGTTCATACCGAGATCGCGCGCCGAAAGCCCCTGTGAGGATGCCTCCCAGGCCTCTTTCGCCGAAGCGGAGAAGATGGCCTGAAGGACGACGGCTTCCCCCGTTTCCAGAACCGTCGCCTGACGATCGGCCCCCGGCGCCGAAACGGCAAAGCCCGTGGAATTGATCACCACGCCGGGCTTCAGCTCGGTAAACACGCTTTCGAGAATACCAACCGACACGGCATCCTTGAGACTATAGGCAAAAACCGGCAGCGGCCGCATGCCCTCGGCAATGAGAGCCTGTATCATGGCTTCGACAGGCTTCGTTTCGCCACTTTGGACCAGCGCGCGATAGAAGGAAATCGCAACTGTCGGGGGTTCGAGCCCCTGCGGGACCGCCATCTCTCCCCCGGAAACTTTCCTCCACTCCCCAACACCGATCACGCCCCTGCCCGGCCACCAGATGCCGGCCTTCATCAAGGGCACCGCGGGCATCGGCTTTTCCACGCCCGACAGCATCGCCTCGGCATAGGCAAGAAATGCCCTGGAATTCGTCCCCCCACCCTCGATCAGATAGGACCAGAGCGCATTGAGATCATCGAGCGCGACATTGGAGAATGGCGTCAGGCCGGGATCGGGTTTCGAGTCTCCCGGCAGCACTGCGATCAATGCGCCCTGGCGCGCCGCACAGGCATGCAGCGCCTCCAGCGCATAGTGAAAGTAGCTCGCACCTCCCAGCGCCCGCACGATGACGAGCTTCGCATGCCGAACCGTCCTCTCGATATAGGTATCGACGGACATCGGGTGCTTGAGGCTCATCAGGCTCGCAAGCCGAAGGGAGCGGCCGCCCTCGCCGTGCGCTGCGGCAATCGCCGCAAGCTCGGTGTCGGCGGCCGACAGAAAGAGAATGTCAGCCGGCGATTGGCCGAGGTCGATCGCCTCTTCGCCGTCGCTGATCGTTCCCTTCTGAGCTAGGAGGAGATGCATGGACTTGCCTTAGACCAACGCTTCGATCGCCTTGCGTACGATCGTCTCGTCCATCTCGTGCAGGCCGATCACCACAAGTCTGGTCGCACGCGCTTCACCCGGTGTCCATGCACGGTCGAAATAAGTGTCGATGCGGCTGCCGACAGCCTGCACCTGCAGGCGCATGGGCTTGCCCGGAACGTCGCCGAAGCCCTTGAGGCGCAGCACGTCATGTTCCGCGATCACGCCCTTCAGCGCATCGATGAAGGCGGCCGGATCGGCAATCGGGCCGAGCTCGACGACGAAGCTGTCGAACTCGTCATGATCGTGCGGCGTGCCGTCCTCATGCTCCAGCTCGTGATGCGATTTGCGGTTGACGATATCGTCTTCGGTGCCGATGCCGAGGCCGAGCAGGATGGCGGCCGGCACATCGCCGTTCTTGGCTTCGATGATCGTCGGCTTGCGGGCGGTGCGCGAAGCAACCTCGGCGCGCACCCGGCCAAGACCAGCGACATCGATGAGATCGGTCTTGTTCAGCACGATCAGATCGGCGCAGGTCAACTGATCCTCGAACAGTTCCTCGATCGGGCTCTCGTGGTCGAGCGAGTCGTCCTCGACGCGGGCGGCTTCGACAGCATCGTGATCGTCGGCAAAGCGGCCAGCGGCAACGGCGGCGCTATCGACCACCGTGATGACGCCGTCGACGGTGACGTGGGTGCGGATATCGGGCCAGTTGAAGGCGGCGACCAGCGGCTGCGGCAGGGCAAGGCCCGACGTCTCGATAACGATGTGATCCGGGCGCGCATCGCGCTCCAAGAGCTTCGTCATCGTGGGGATGAAGTCGTCGGCGACGGTGCAGCAGATGCAGCCGTTGGTCAGCTCGATGATATCGTCTTCGGTGCAGTTCTCCGCGCCGCAGCCCTTGAGCACGTCGCCATCGACGCCGAGATCGCCGAATTCGTTGATGATCAGCGCGATCTTCTTGCCGCCGGCATTCTGCAGGAGGTTGCGGATCATCGTCGTCTTGCCGGCCCCGAGAAAGCCGGTGATGACGGTGGCGGGAATCTTTTCCTGGTTCATATGGATCAGCCCTTCATTTTCAGCGGCAAGCCCGCTGCGATAAAATAAACTTCGGCACTTGCCGCCGCGACCATCTGGTGCAGGCGGCCGGCATGATCGCGAAATTCGCGAGCCATGCGATTTTCAGGCACGATTCCAAGGCCGACCTCGTTGGATACGAGAACGAGCCGCGATCGCGCCTTCGGCAGGAATTCCGTAAGAGCGGTGAACTCCGCCGTCATATCACGCTCCGCCATCATCAGATTGGTCACCCAAAGCGTCAGGCAGTCGACAAGCACCGCGCGCCCTTCGGCGTCGATTGCGGCGAGCCGCGCAACGAGATCGATCGGCTCCTCATGCGTCTGCCATAGATCGCCGCGGTCGGCACGATGCTGGGCGATGCGCTCGCGCATCTCATTATCCCACGCCTGCCCCGTCGCCACATAGTGACGCTCAAGACCGGTATCCAAAACCAGAGATTCGGCGAATCGGGATTTACCGGAACGCGCGCCCCCAAGGACGAAGACAGCTCGGGAGGCCGAAGAGGACATGCGTTATTCCTGCTCCCGCAAAACAGCGAGGCTCGACATCATGAAGCCGATACCGGAAAGCAGGCGTCTACACGCCGAAAACTCGTCTTGTGCCATGACAACCTCCGTGCTGGCAGCGGAACTGGCGTTCCTGGAATGGGCTCTGCGCCCGGCACGCATGGCAGGTCTCCTGGCTCGCGGATAAGGCGCCGCGACGGGGGCGGACCGAAATCGGTCGCCCCCGATCGTGCGCCAGCGGGTCTTCCTCGCCTTCCCGGCAATGCATCATGAAAAGGCGGACGATTCGTAGAATTGGAGGCGTCCAGCCCCGGTTGATCATGATGCCACACCAGTGGCTTTTCCGGCTTTACGCTGCCCCGCCTCGTTCGCCCCATGCGAACCATCGACGGAATATACCCCAAACCGAACGAAAGACCCTGACCGCTCTACAGTCGCGGGGTCGGCTGTGATGAGAACGCCCGGATTGGGTCCGTCCCTTCACATTCCCTTTTCATCCCATGCGACAGATCGCCGCTCGGGAACCATACGTTATGCCGGCAATGATTAGGCTTTCACCGAGTTCAAGTCAATGAAGGGCATGGATGCGACGCCCAGCGTCCCGATTGCGAAATCGACCCGATATTCCCGCAAAATCAGCGGCTTTTTTGCCGCATTTCTTTGATGTTAGAAGTCTATAGAGGGTAAGCTCTCATATTCGAATAAAACATATCGTTCGTTTCCCATGTTGCAGAAATTCCAACCACGCCGCCTCGGCGTCTTCTCGGCCCTATTCGATCTCGGTCGGTTCAGGGCATTGCTGCGCCGTGGCGAATCGGGACTTGTTTTCGCCGGCGCGCTGGTGGGAATAGTCTCCGGCTGCGCCGTGACGGCGATGAGCTTCGTCTCGCGCAAGCTTCACAGCCTCATCTACGGCATCACCGACTATGAGCGCCTGAGTTCGGCGGCGGTGGCGATTCCCGACAAATCGGTGCTGTTCATCGCGCCGATCGCCGGCGGCATCATCCTCGGTATCCTGCTCTATATATTGTCGCGCACACGCAAGAAGCCGATGGTCGACCCGATCGAAGCCAATGCGCTGCACGGCGGCCGGATGTCGCTCACCGATAGTATCCTCGTCGCCGTACAGAACCTGATCTCGAATGGATTCGGTGCCTCCGTCGGGCTCGAGGCCGGTTACACCCAGCTTGCGGCCGGCATCGCCTCCAAATTCGGCTACAAGATGCAGATGCGCCGCGCGGACCTGCGCATGCTCGTCGGCTGCGGCGCCGCCGGCGCCATTGCCGCCGCCTTCAATGCGCCGCTCACCGGCGCCTTTTACGCCTTCGAGCTGATCATCGGCACCTACTCCATCCTGACGCTGACGCCTGTCGTCGTCTCGGCATTGATATCGACGATGATCGCGAGGCTGCTCGCCGGCGATGACTTCGCCATCGATATCGGCCATATCGGCTCGATCGCCCCCGCCGACTATCTGCCGGCAGTTTTGCTCGGCGCCTTCTGCGCCGGTGTCGGCATCCTGATCATGCAGGGCGTCGCCTGGACCGAGGAGCTCGCGCGCAAGAGTTCCATCGCGCCGTCCTTCCGCCCAGCGCTCGGAGGCCTTGTCGTCGGCACACTGGCACTGATCTCCCCGCAGGTTTTGTCGGCGGGGCACGGCGCCCTGCATCTCAACCTGTCGACGGATGTGACTATCGGGGCGTTGGTCGGGCTGTTCCTCCTCAAATCGCTGGCCTCCGCAGTCTCGATCGGCTCCGGCTTCAGAGGCGGTCTTTTCTTCGCATCTCTGTTCATGGGTGCTCTTCTCGGCAAAATCTTCGCCTATTGCGCCCCCTATTTCGATCACAACACGCTGACGCCGGCCGTCTACGCCGTGGTCGGCATGAGTTCGCTGGCCGTCGCGATCATCGGCGGCCCGCTGACGATGACGTTCCTGGCGCTGGAGATTACCGGCGACTTCCCGATCACCGCCCTGGTGCTGGCCGCCGTCATCACATCGTCGCTCGTGGTCCGCACCACCTTCGGCTACTCCTTCGCCACATGGCGCTTCCACCTGCGCGGCGAGAGCATCCGCAGCGCCCACGACGTCGGCTGGATCCGCAATCTCACGGTCGCCCGCATGATGCGCCCCGACGTGCATACGGGAAGCATCGACATGAGCATCGAGGAGTTCCGCAAGAACTTTCCGATCGGCTCGGCCCAGCGCGTCATCCTGATCGACAAGAACAATAAATATTCGGGAATGGTCTTCGTGCCCGACGTCTATGCGAGCCCGGTCGAGAAGGACGACGAGGAACACGGGCTTTCCGATTTCATCCAGCTGCGCAACGAATTCCTGCAGCCGCAGATGAACGCCAAGCAAGCGGCCGCCATGTTCGACCAGACCAAGAGTGAAGCGCTCGTCGTCGTCAACGATCTGATCGAACGCAGGGTGATCGGTCTGCTGACCGAAAGCTATACGCTGCGGCGCTACAGCGAGGAACTCGACCGCCGCCGCCGGGAAGTCTCGGGTGAACTCTAAAGCAAGTCGCTGACCGGGGTTTTATCGAACCAGGCTATCGAGCCAGGCAGGGTCGAGCACACTCTCCAATTCCCCGGCAATGTCGTCCAGCGCCGCATCGACGCCGGCGCGATAGTCCGTGCGCTCGCCGGCAAGGCCAAAGCTTGCAAGCAGCTTTGCCCGATAGGCATCGCTGCCGAAGAGGCCGTGCAGATAGGTGCCCATGACGCGACCATCAGGCGATATCGCCCCATCGGGCCGACCGTCGATGACAGCCGAAGGCCGCTCGCAGTCGGCGCCGCGCGTCACGCCAAGATGGATTTCGTAGCCCGACAGCGGCACGTCATATTCCCTGGAGACCGCAGTGCTGTTGCGCACCGTCTTTTCCGGCGCCATTTCAGTCTCGATCTCAAGTAGGCCCAGTCCCGGCGTCTCGTTGACCGACCCCTCGATGCCGAGCGGATCATAGACCGTACGGCCGAGCATCTGGTAGCCGCCGCAAATGCCGATGACGCGGCCGCCGCGGCGCACGTGCGCGGCAATATCGCGGTCCCATCCCTGCTCGCGCAGATCGAGGAGGTCACCGATCGTGGACTTGGAGCCCGGCAGCACCACAAGGCCCGCATCATCTGGCAAGTGCTCGCCCGCGCGGACAAAGACGAGATCGACGTCGGGCTCGGCCCGCAGCGGATCGAGATCGTCGAAATTGGCGATGCGCGACAGCACGGGCACGGCGACCTTCAGTGCGCCGGAGGAGCCGCGCGCAAGCCGCTCCAAAACGACGGAATCCTCGGCCGGCAAGCGCGCCGCCGCTTTCAGCCACGGCACCACGCCGTGGCATTGCCAGCCCGTGAAGCCGCCAATGGCCTCTATGCCTTCTCCGAAGAGCGAGACATCGCCGCGAAACTTATTGATGATGTAGCCGCGGATCATCCGCCGGTCTTCTTCCGGCAGAATATGGTAGGTGCCGACCAGCGACGCGATCACGCCGCCGCGGTCTATGTCACCGACCAGTACGACGGGAACGTTGGCGCGCGTCGCAAAGCCCATATTGGCAATATCGCCCCGCCGCAGATTGATCTCGGCTGGAGAACCAGCCCCCTCGACGATGACGAGATCGGTTCCCGCACGCATCACGGCGAAGCTCTCAAGCACCGCGCCGAGCAATTGCGGCTTCAGTGCCTGATAGTCCCTCCCCTTGGCATGACCCCAAACCTTGCCCTGCACGATGATCTGGCTGCCCGTCTCCGATTGCGGCTTCAGCAGGACCGGATTCATATGCACGGATGATGGCACGCGCGCCGCCAGCGACTGCAGCCATTGAGCGCGGCCGATCTCGCCGCCATCCTCGGCAACGGCGGCATTGTTGGACATGTTCTGCGGCTTGAACGGACGGACCCTCACGCCCCTGTTGGCGAACAGCCGGCATAGCCCCGCGACCAATACCGTTTTTCCGACATCGGAGCCGGTCCCCTGCAGCATGATCGCCTTCGTCATTCCCCACCACCTCGATATGCTGCAGCCACTGAAAACGTGGAGTTTTGCCTTGATTTCGCCGCTATCTTCAACAGCCGGAAACAATGGTCACGATACAAAAATGCATCACTAAAAAATATGCTCTGTTTGCGACATTGGATGACGATTTCATCCATTGTTAGTTACGCTGGAGAAGATTATCTCCATCGCGAAAACAAACAACAAAACGGCCGACCCGGCTCGGAGGATACCCCAATGCTCTTCATCTTCAACAGACAGAATTCCATCCAGATCGCCTGGAACGGCAAGCTTCCGGTCCAGCGCCCGGAGAACCGCCTGCAGCAGCTCGACACCCGCTTCGGCACCGTCGGCTTCATCCGCACCTATAACGTCGGCTGATATCCGGTCAAGCCGCAAGCCTGCGCGCACCAAGCCGCCATGCAATCGCATCGGCGGCTTTATTTTGACCTGTGTGAAATGTCGGCCGACACGCTGGCTCGGGCCAGTCCCAAAACGGCACGCCTGAAATGCGAAAACCGCGCGATCCGGAGATCGACGCGGCTTGCCAAAAAACGCCGGCTTCCCTGCACATACATCGCAAGGTTCGCTTTCTCCGGGACGCAATACCTGATCCGAAGAAGCAGCGGTATGTCCCCCGCCACGTCTCGATTGATAAACAGACATCGTTACCGGAGGGTTATTAAGTACTTAAATTAGGGTGAATCTGAAAATTTTTTGAAAATTTTTCCCTTTGCGTTGCGAAATCGCAAAGGACGCAGATTGAACACAAAAGGTCTTTCAGGGACGCGATATTTGAGCCGCATTGAACTCCATGCCCATGGAAGCGCCTCATCGAAACCTCGCATTGCCTGTTTTGCAGCCATGAATAGCAGAAAACAGGCTAATTCAGACGCTTATATCAGCTTCTCGAAGAGGCGCGATAACTCCGCGTGGCCCGCAGGCTGTTGATTTATTCACTCAAATCCTTACGCTGCCTGTCGTCGATGCAAGAAACATCCGGCCGTGACAGAGTTGCGCGGTCGCAAAAAGACAGATGCACGACGGCAGCAAGGGGACCGTGCTCGCGTCGTCAGCGGCGTATGAACGGTTGTGGTTGGACCACGCTGACAGGGGATCGACAGAAATCGAAAGCGTTGGAGTCGATTTCCGTAACGTAACGAAAAATTGGGAGACAATATCAATGAAGAAGCTTCTCGCTTCCGCCATCTTCGCATTTGGCGCCTACGCTTTGGCTGGCTCGGCGCATGCTGCGGAATGTGGCAACGTATCGATCGCTGAAATGAACTGGGCATCCGCCGGCGTTGCCGCCCAGGTCGACAAACTCATTCTGCAAAACGGTTACGGCTGCAACGTGACCCTGGTAACCGGCGATACGCAGCCGACATTCACCTCCATGAACGAAAAGGGTGAGCCGGACGTCGCTCCGGAACTCTGGGTCAACGCCGTGCGTACCGCACTCGACAAGGCCGTATCCGAAGGCCGCCTCATCGAAGCCGCGCCGCTTCTGAGCGATGGCGGCGTCGAAGGCTGGTGGATCCCTAAATTCGTTGCCGACGCCCATCCCGATATCAAGACCGTTCAGGACGCACTGAAGCATCCGGAACTCTTCCCCGCTCCCGAGGATCCGTCCAAGGGTGCGGTCTATGACTGCCCGGCAGGCTGGAACTGCCAGATCTCCACGACCAACCTCTACAAGGCCCTCGACGGCGACAAGCTCGGCTTCACGCTGGTCGATACCGGCTCCGCCGCAGGCCTCGACGGCTCGATCGCCAACGCTTTCGAAAAGAAGACCGGCTGGCTCGGCTACTATTGGGCTCCGACGGCCATCCTCGGCAAGTACGAGATGGTTCGCCTGAGCTTCAACGTGCCGCATGACAAGAAGGATTGGGATGCCTGCACGTCGCAGCAGGATTGCGCCAACCCGAAGGTGAACTCCTATCCGGTTTCGGACGTCTATACCGTCGTAACCAAGGCCTTCGCCGAGAAGGCCGGCGTCGCCATGGACTACATGAAGACCCGCAAGTGGGATAACGCCACCGTCGGCAAGGTTCTCGCCTGGATGACCGACAACCAGGGTACCAACGAGGATGGCGCCAAGTACTTCCTCAAGACCTATCCGGACATGTGGACGAAATGGGTTTCCCCGGACGTCGCCGCCAAAGTGAAGGCTTCGCTCTAATCCCTGTCGTGGAATCGGCGGCCGGCCAACGCCTGCCGCCGATTTTGTATTCGCCGGAATCAGCAGCAACGACCCTCATTACTGACGGGATGGCGCGCCGCAAGGTCGCAACGAGTGCAGATCGGCGAAGGCAAATGTAGTAAGAATTGAAAGGCAGCCTGAAGAACCGGTCGCAGCGCTGCAATACCATCCGTGCGTGAAAGCCACACGCCGGACCAGGACAGAACCGGACCAAGAAGGGGAAATACATGGCTATTCAGTGTACGATCCTGCCGAATGTGCTCTGCAACTTTCCGGCAATAGATGAATCGCTCATACGTCTGGCGCGCAAGAATATCGATGACGGGTTTCGCGCATCCGTGCGCGCCTACGGCACTCTTATCGATGCCGTCGTGCAGCCTCTGCAATGGTTTCTGAATTATCTGGAATGGGCTTTCACCAATACGCCCTGGTTCATCGTGCTCGTCGTCATGATGCTCGTCGTCTATGCCGCCAGCCGCAATCTGAAGATTGTCGCCGGAACCGCGATCTCGATGGTCCTCATCGGCGTCTTCGGCCTTTGGACCGACACGATGATCACGCTTGCCATGGTGACGGTCTGTACGCTCATCGCCATCGTCATCGGCCTGCCGATCGGCATTTTGATGGCACGCTCCGACCGGCTCCAGTCGATCGTCAACCCGATCCTCGACGTGATGCAGACGATGCCAAGCTTCGTCTATCTCATCCCGGTCGTCGTCATCTTCGGCATCGGCAAGGTCCCGGGTCTTATCGCCGTCGTCATCTATGCCGTCCCGCCGATGATCCGCCTGACCAATCTCGGCATCCGCCTTGTGGACAAGGAGGTGCTGGAAGCAGCCGACGCCTTCGGGTCGTCGCATCGCCAGAAGCTATTCAACGTGCAGATCCCGCTCGCGCTGCCCACCATCATGGCCGGCATCAACCAGACCATCATGATGTCGCTCGCCATGGTCGTCGTCGCCTCCATGGTCGGCGTCGGCGGGCTCGGCAAGAACACGCTGCAGGCGATCAACAATCAGTTCTTTACCGTCGGCTTCCTCAACGGTTTCGCCCTGGTTGCCATCGCCATCATTTTCGACCGGACGAGCCAGGCCTATGGCAGACGGCTCCAGAAGCACTCGGAGGTCATTCATGGCTAGTCATGCGATCCAGATAAAAAGCCTCTACAAGATTTTCGGTCCGCGGGGGCGCGATTATGTCGACCGCGTCAAGGATGGTTTGGGCAAGGCCGAGCTCAACGAGACACATGGTCACGTGCTCGGCCTGCAGGATATCAACATCGACATGCCGGCCGGCGCCATCACCGTCGTCATGGGCCTTTCCGGCTCGGGCAAGTCGACGCTGATCCGCCATATCAACCGGTTGATCGAGCCGACCGCCGGCGAAGTGCTCTATGACGGCGTCGACGTCTGCAAGATGAACGAAAACCACCTGCGCGAATTCCGCCGCCACAAGACGGCGATGGTCTTCCAGAAATTCGCGCTGCTCCCGCATCGCACCGTGATCGAGAACACGATCTACGGCCTGGACATCCAGAGCGTGCCGCGTTCCGAAAGCGAGAAGAAGGGCCAATACTGGATCGAGCGCGTCGGGCTGAAGGGCTTTGAGAGGCACTTTCCGAACCAGCTTTCCGGCGGCATGCAGCAGCGCGTCGGGCTCGCCCGGGCGCTGACGAACGATGCTGATATCCTGCTGATGGACGAAGCTTATTCGGCACTCGATCCGTTGATCCGCGTGGATATGCAGAGCGTCCTGCTCGATCTGCAGAAGGAACTGAAGAAGACCGTCGTCTTCATTACCCACGATCTCGACGAGGCGCTGCGCCTCGGCGACAAGATCGCGATCCTGCGCGACGGCAAGGTCGTGCAGCAGGGAACCGGTCAGCAGATCGTGCTGCAACCGGCGGACGATTACATCACCGCCTTCGTCAAGGAGGTGAACCGTGGTCGCGTCATCCAGGCCCAGACGATCATGAAGCCGCTTGGAGGCGAGCCCGTCACCGCACGCGTGCCCGGCGACATGACGCTGGAACTCGCCGCCAAGCAGATAACCGAAGCAGGCCAGACCGGAGCGCTCGTCACCGACGCCAGCGGAAAACCTATCGGCATGATAGACCTGCAAAGCATCATCGCCGCCATGGTCACGCCCACGACCCATGAGACGACCGAGATGGCAGCGGCGTAAACACCTGTCACAGCAACGAAAAGCGCCCTGCTCGAGCGCTTTTTTCTTGTCCGATCGCCACATCGAGACAAGCGGGTCATCTAGTCATTGTGTTCACATAAAGAAATGTTTATATCTGCATCTAATATCCAGATATTCGACGCATCCGAGGACAAACCATGACCGTCGCCATCAATCCCTTGACCGATCTTCTTGCTGAAAAGGGCGTGCTGCTTGCCGATGGCGCGACTGGCACCAATCTTTTCGCCATGGGCCTCGAGGCCGGCGAAGCGCCCGAACTCTGGAACGAACAGCATCCGGAGCGGATCACGAAGCTACATCAGGATTTCGTCGATGCCGGCGCCGACATCATCCTAACCAACACGTTCGGCGGCACCCGTCACCGGCTAAAGCTGCACCACGCTCAGGATCGTGTGCATAGCCTTAACAAGGCGGCCGCCGAGATTGCACGTTCCGTTGCGGACAAGGCCGACCGCAAGGTCATCGTCGCCGGTTCGGTAGGCCCGACCGGAGAGCTGCTGATGCCGCTCGGCGCCTTGACCTATGAAGACGCCGTCGCAGCCTTCGTCGAGCAGATCGAAGGCCTCCAGGCCGGAGGCGCCGATGTCGCCTGGATCGAAACCATGTCCTCGCCCGAGGAAATCCGCGCCGCGGCCGAAGCCGCCGCCAAGGTCGGTCTGCCCTACACCTATACCGGCTCGTTCGACACGGCAGGCAAGACCATGATGGGCCTGCATCCGAAGGACATTCACGCTATCGCCACGGACATCGGCGAAGGCCCGCTCGCCGTCGGCGCGAATTGCGGCGTCGGCGCCTCGGATATCCTGTCGAGCCTTCTCGACATGACGGAAGCAGATCCCTCCGCCATCGTTGTCGTCAAGGGCAATTGTGGCATTCCGGAATATCGCGGCGCTGAAATCCACTATTCCGGCACGCCGCCGCTGATGGCCGACTATGCGCGCCTTGCGCGCGATGCCGGCGCCAAGATCATCGGCGGCTGCTGCGGTACCTCCTGCGACCACCTGGCCGCCATGCGACAGGCTCTCGACAGCTACGTGCCCGGCCCCCGCCCGACTTTGGAGACGATCATCGAAAAGATCGGCCCCTTGCGCAACAAGACCGCCAATGAAGGTGGTTCGGCGCCGGCTCGCGAACGCCGCAGACGCTCTTAATGAGCGAGAGGAAAGCCCGGCAGCCGGGCTTTCCTCTGCAAATCCGACATTTCGTCATGAGTCTTATTCGGCTCTGCCTGCAGATGCATGCCAACGCGGGCGCATGTCTGGACGCCGTCTATTTTTCACCGCCGATATCGCGCCCTTCAGTGAAATGCGGAACAATACGGCTGTCGAACGCCTTCAAGGCAGCACCGATGGCCTGATGCATGTCGAGGTATCGGTAGGTGCCGAGCCGCCCGCCGAAATGGACATTCGTCTCCGCCTCGGCACGCTCGCGGTACCGCAGGAAGACGTCCTTGTCCTGCCGCGTATCGATCGGATAGTAGGGCTCGTCCACGCGCTTCGCCGATCGTGAATATTCCCGCACCACGACCGTCTTCTCATTCTGGTAGCTGCGCTCCGGATTGAAATGGCGAAACTCGAGGATACGCGTGTAGGGGATTGTTTCATCGGCATAATTCATGACTGCCATCCCCTGGAAGTCGCCGGTATTCAGGGTTTCCTTTTCGAAGTCGATGGTGCGCCAGCCCAATTCGCCTTCCGAATAGTCGAAATAGCGATCGATGGGGCCGGTATAGACGATCGGGAGATCGGCCGGCAGCGTTGGCTTCAGCGAGAAGAAATCGACGCCCAGGGCAATCTGGATCCTCGTATGCTTCAGCATCCTCTCGAAGATCGCGGTATAGCCATCGACCGGCAGGCCCTCATATCTGTCGTTGAAGTAGCGATTGTCGAACGTGTAGCGGACCGGCAGACGCGTAATGATATGTTCAGGCAGGTCGCGTGGGTCCGTCTGCCACTGCTTGGCCGTATAGCCGCGGATGAAGGCCTCGTACAATGGCCGGCCGATCAGCGAAATCGCCTTCTCTTCCAGGTTTGCCGGATGGCGGCCGGCCATTTCGGCGGCCTGGTCGGCAATCAGTGCCCTCGCCTGGTCGGGCGAAAAGCGCCGGTTGAAGAATTGCGAGATCGTGCCGAGGTTGATCGGCATCGAATAGACCTGATCGCGATAGGTCGAATAGACACGATGCTTGTAATCGGTGAACGCCGTGAACCTGTTGAGATAGGTCCAGACCAGTTCGTTCGGCGTGTGAAAGAGATGCGCGCCGTAGCGGTGAACCTCGATGCCGGTGTCGCTATCGAACTCGCTGTAGGCATTGCCGCCGATATGGTTCCGGCGGTCGATCAGAAGAACGTTCTTCTGCAGCTCGTTTGCCACCCGCTCCGCGATCGTTGCGCCATAGAAGCCGGCACCGACCACCAGCAAGTCAACGTCGGCGAAATTGATCATGATCGCGAGACCAATCCTCTTGCCGCCGACCTACGATCAGACTTGCCCGAATACACTGAAGACCTCCAATTCGAACTTTGTTTCTTCGACGGCGATAGAGCGCCGATAGACGCCGAAATCCTCGAACCTCTCCGAGAAATTCTGGATCACGTCACCGATCGCCCTTGAAATCTCGTGCGTTCGCTGGGGATGATTGCCAAACTTGTATTTGGCCGGAATGGGCAAATCCTCGAAATTGTTGGCTGAGCCGTTCCGGCCGGTGATCACGCAGCATCCGAGCAGCGCTGCTTCCCGCGGCATGCGATCCTTGCCGGCATGCGGACCGAAGTCGACGTAAACCTTGGCTTGCGCCATGTTTTGATGGACTTCCGTCGGCGACATATTGCTCAGGATCTTGAATTCATATTGCGGACACATGGTCGCCAGTTGGCGCCCGAAAGCCTCGGCCTTGTTGTTGAACAGAACCAGATCGCGCCGCTGCTGAATCGGTTGTGGCGGCACGTTGTTTGCCAGCGTCGTAAAATCCGAGATCCGCAAGACATCGCTGAAGCCCAAAATATTGAGCTGTGCCGTGGCATAAGAGGATTGCGACAACATCTTGCAGTCGTTCTCCAGAAGGAACGGTACGCCGCCCAATGGCATCAGATGCCGCATGCCGTAATCGAAACTCAGCCACCAATAGGCCTTAGCTGCCTTCTTGAAGAGTGGAATCAGATGCGGCCATATCTCCGGAAACACCACGATCGCGTTTTCGTTATCGATAATGTAGTCCGAGCTTTCGGTCGCATAGGCCCGATATTGCGGATGGACGGCATTCTCGTATTCCCGAAATACCATCGTGGTTTCCCCCTCGGGGGATGGCATCAGGGAGTGATCGGAACCATTGGTATAGACCATTCTAGCGCTGCGCCCGATTTTGGTCAGCCGGGCGCAAAGCTGGTGAAGGGCTTCCGGGCCACCCGTCATATGATTGGGTGGGCAGAGGATGTAGATCGTTTCATTTCCAGTCATTGTCGCAATCCGCCTTCACATGTCGTTTGCCGATCCAGCCGCCGCGGGCACCCGGTTCGCTGCCAAAATCTCTAAAAACCTAGCCGCCTCTTGCCATCAAGGCGGAAAGGATGGCCGACTGCTGGCGCTCGCGCATAAGGCTGAAGCCGCGGCTTGCAATTGCCGTCCGCCTCTCGTCGTCACGAACGAGTTCGATGCAGGCTTCAACAAGCCGATCGTAATCGCAAAACGCCATTCCTTCGGCAAAAGCGGCCACTTCCGGATCCTGGATATTGCCTTCGCTGACGACGCAGGCGCCATTGGCAAGCAAGAAGGAAACGCGGCAAATCTCGAAAATCGCGGCGTCGAAATGATGCACGTTAAGGACGATTTTGGAGCGCCCGATGAGGGCGTCGCGCTCGGCGCCATATACACCGAACAGGTGAACAAGGTTCAGTCCGCTTGATTGCAGCGCCACCAGCACATTCTTGCGGCGCTCGTTGACTGAGCCGTAAAAGAGAACGTCGATATCCTTCACCGGCGCTTGGGGCACGCGCGTCAGATGCTTGTTGTATCCCACATCAAGAATTTCGGCGGGAACGCCGAACTTGGCCAGTCCCTGGCGATTACGCTCGCTATAATCGAGCACGGCGAACTTCTTGAGCAGTCCGAGATACCGATGGTTGATCCAACTGCTTTCGGCGGAGACCTGCTCCATATTCACGATGACGCTCTCAGGTGGCAGCCATTGTGCCGCGACCGACGGCAGCAAATTAGCGCCGTAAACGATCGGCGCCCGTCCATTCCAGTCTCGTGGATCGGTAACCAGAGGCGCACTGCCGCCGAGTTCGGCAAAGGCATAGTGAAGACCGAGGGCAACATCCTCGAAAGCGCGGCTGTGAATGTAGCCCTCGGGGCTGACGATCCAAATGCAGTGCCGATCCTTGTGATGCTCCCAACCGAAAGGAAAGGCTGGCAGGGCGTGCTCCGCGCCATGCGATGCGACAGTCTGTTTCTCCGCTAGCGCGTGCATGTTGATCCTTCTCAAAGACTCGCTGGAACCCCTTGCTTGAAAACTGCGCAATGGGGCTTGCTCAAACCTTACGAGGCCGAGAGCCGGTGGAGAGCTTCGGGAAGGCGATCTTGCCTGTCTATGGAAGCTGCCTTAGCCCGGCAGCATTTGCGTCACCGCAATGATCGGGCCGAGCGGAAACAGGCTGTCGCGCCTTTGCCATTCCGGAACGTCGAGGCTGGAAATGCTGCCATCGAGAAACAGCGCGTTCGGACATTTCAAATCGTCGCGGAACAGTGTCGCAAAGTCGTGAAAGCGGACAGCTCCGTCGGAAATCGCGAACACGACGAGCCCATCCACGGTGACGCCGACGCCGTTCCGTGTTTTAAGACTGGTGCTGTCGGCCAGAAATGACGGATGAAGCTTGCCATCGATGACCAGCATCGGGCCGGACTGGGTCGCGTAGAATGGCTTGGTGCCGGAAGCGGCGAAGGCCTTGCTTTCCATGATACCGGCCTTGCCCGAACCGACATAGAAGACCCCATTCGGCAATAGATGGAAATTGCCCCAGCCCTTGTTGGTGTTGATCGCCTTCACTTCGCGTCCGTTTTCGATGAAGAGACCGACGGGAGATTGGTCGTCGAGATACATGCCGCCGTTCATGGCAAAGCGCACGTAGATCCGGTCCTGGCGCAAGTCGATTTCCAGCGCCCGGAACGAGCCGTAGGGCTTGCCGCTGCGGTCGTTCTGGAAAATCTGTATATCGTAGCGGGCGGGATCGAAGGTGCAGACCGTGTAGCCATCGCCGAGATGCTGAACCTTGCGGCAGGCTTCGCCGGCCGATGCCGTGGCGGCACAGGCAAGAACGGCAAGGATGACCATCAATCGAATCAAGCGCATGGCCCCGCATCAATAGCACAAGCTTCAGAACGCATCGCAATGCGGCGAAACAAGGAATGCGTGAGGACTAAAGCTGGAGCGCCGCCATATGGAAGGCAAGCTGCTCGGCGGGATAACGATAATCGGCCCCGACCGGACAGGCATCGCGCGCAAGACAGCCGCCGGTCATGCAGCCGGCCTGCCCTTTCTGCGTGCGCAAATGCGAGCGACAGCCCTGAACATCAAAACCCGTTGGGGTCACGGATTCGGCGGGACAGGCCGTGAGACAAGGCTTCCCCACGCATAAGGCACATGGATGCGGAGAAGATGCTGCCGTCTGAGCCATCTTCAAATCGTCGGCAAATCCCAGGGCACCGCGATATCCATGCCATAGGCCGTATTCCGGATGGATCAATATGCCGAGCGGCGATGCCTGCAATCCCTCGGCTTGCATGGCCCATCGCTGGAACGGCTGCCAGGGCGGATCCGAAGGGAAATAGGCCGTTGCGCCCAACATCTGCGCGACTGGGCGGATGATCGCCTTCGACCAATTATCGAGAGGATCCCGGCGCATCCTGTTTTCGGCCATATTTCGCCAGGCCGAAAACGTCGGCCAGATCGAGCCGCCGATATTACCCAGCAGCACGACACCGCGCGCAGGCGTGCCATCCGTCAGCAACGGCCCCTCGCCTTCATTGAAGGACAAGCTGCCGCGAACGAAAACTCCGTGGACACCGAGTGTCGCACGGAGCTGTTCGAAAATGGCGGGGCCGCGGTTCATCGTGGCCCCTTATATTGATAGTGCGGCCGCCAGACTTCCTTCTGGATCAGGTCGGCGACGCGCGTCGCACCGCCTTGCTCCCTGGCGGCCTCGGGCTCTCTTCAGGTGAAGGCGTCCGGCATGGAGTCCTTGCGCTTCTGGATATAGGCGAGCAAGGCTTCGTCGATGGCCGGATCGAGCGGCGGCGCTTCGTAGTGATCGAGCCAGGAGCGGCAAAGGGCGTTGGCGCGTTCCTCGATGCGCTTCTGGCCTTCGATCTCCCACTGCTCGAAAGAATTGTTGTCGGCAAGCGCCGAGCGATAGAAGGCAGATTGGAAATTGGCCTGCGTGTGGCCGCAGCCGAGATAATGGCTTCCGGGTCCGACTTCGCGGATGGCATCCAGCGCCTGGCCATTGTCGGAGAGGTCGATACCTTCCGCCATCTTCTGCATCATGCCGAGCTGGTCCTGGTCGATCATGAACTTCTCGTAGGAGGAGACGAGACCGCCCTCGAGCCAGCCGGCCGCGTGCAGCACGAAATTCGTGCCCGCCAGCAGCGTCATGTTCAAGGTGCTGGCGGATTCATGCGCAGCCTGCGCATCCGGCACCTTCGAAGCGCAGAGCGAACCGCCGGTACGGAACGGCAGACCGAGACGGCGGGCAAGCTGTGCCGCGCCATAGGAGACGAGCGACGGCTCCGGCGTGCCGAAGGTCGGTGCGCCCGACTGCATCGAAATGGATGCGGCGAAGGTGCCAAATAGGACCGGCGAGCCCTTGCGGATCAGCTGCGTGAAGGAAGCGCCGGCCAGCACCTCGGCGAGGATCTGTGTCAGCGTGCCCGCCACCGTCACCGGGCTCATCGCGCCGGACAAGATGAACGGAGAAACGACCGAGGCCTGATTATGTCGCGCATAGACCTTCAAGGCACCGAGCATGGTCTCGTCGAACACCATCGGTGAGTTGGCATTGATCAGGTTCAGCGTCACGCAATTGTTCTCGACGAACTCGTCGCCGAAGACGATCTTCGCCATCGCGATGGTGTCTTCGGCACGCTCCGGTGCCGTGACCGAGCCCATGAACGGCTTGTCGGAATATTTGATATGGCTGTAGACCATATCGAGATGGCGCTTGTTGACCGGGATATCGACGGGCTCGCAAACCGTGCCGCCGGACGAATGCATCGACGGCGCCATATAGGCGAGCTTCACGAAATTGCGGAAATCCTCGATCGTCGCATAGCGGCGGTTGCCTTCGAGGTCACGTACGAAGGGCGGGCCGTAGACGGGCGCGAAGATCGTCGCCTTGCCGCCTACATGGGCGTTGCGGGCGCTGTTGCGCGCATGCCACGTAAATTCTTTCGGCGCCGTCTTCAGAAGTTCGCGGCAAAGTCCCTTCGGGAAATGCACACGCTGGCCACGCACGTCGGCGCCGGCTTCCTTCCAGAGCGCCAAAGCCTCCGCATCGTCACGAAACTCGATGCCGATTTCCTCGAGCACGGTGTCGGCGTTGCGCTCAATAAGCTGCAGACCTTCTTCATCGAGCACTTCATAGACACCGATCTTCCGAGTGATATAGGGGAGCGAAGGGGCCGGTCCGCCGCCGCTGCGCGAGGCGCGCCTCGCCGCGGCACCCCTGCCTTCGCCGCGCGAACGCCGTCCGCCGCCTTCTCCGCCTGCAGCCGGTTGCTCAATCATATCGTCCATGATGTTTCCTCACTCCTGCGCATGAATGCGTCTGTCATAACCCTATGCTACCCGATTCCACCAACCGGACGTTCCTTAATGCGCCAGCAATTAGCATAGGACAGACATCGGTGCGGCAATATCGACTGTTCTCCATTCGTCGCGATTGATCCGCGCGACGTCGCATTCGAAAAGAGTTTTGGCAGACTTCGGGTCTATCGGTAATAACGACACTGTTTTATACAAGCCTCTGATGCATTGCACGAAAATGGGATGGAGCGCATGTCTGACGACGAAATCATTCTCGCGGAACTTTCTGATGAAGAACTCGTGCAGCAGATGCATGATGATCTATATGACGGCTTGAAGGAAGAGATCGAGGAAGCGACGCAGATCCTTCTCGACCGCGGCTGGACGCCTTACGACGTCCTGACGCAAGCGCTTGTCGAAGGCATGCGCATCGTCGGCATCGACTTCCGCGATGGCATTCTCTTTGTTCCGGAAGTTTTGCTTTCCGCCAATGCGATGAAGGCCGGCATGGCCATCCTGCGTCCGCTGCTGGCACTGACCGGTGCACCCAAGCTCGGCAAGATGGTGATCGGCACCGTCAAGGGCGACATTCACGACATCGGCAAGAACCTCGTCGGCATGATGATGGAAGGCGCCGGCTTCGATGTCATCGACCTTGGAATCAACAATCCGGTCGAAAACTATCTCGACGCCATCGAACGCGAACAGCCCGACATTCTCGGCATGTCGGCGCTGCTGACCACTACCATGCCCTACATGAAGGTCGTTATCGACACGCTGAAGGAAAAAGGCCTGCGCGACGACTATGTCGTGCTGGTCGGCGGCGCGCCGCTCAACGAGGAGTTCGGCAAGGCTGTCGGTGCGGACGCCTATTGCCGCGACGCTGCGGTGGCGGTCGAAACCGCCAAGGAATTCATGAAGCGCAAGCACAATAGCCTGGCTGCGGGAGCCTGATTGCTTTATTTCTCCAAGCCGGCGACGAAAAGGTTGTCGCCGGCCTGCGGGCATCCCAAATGAGTTACTGAGCAGCCTTCTTGACGGTATGACCGGCATCTTCCGTCGCATTGACGGCGTTTGCCGTATCCCTGCCCATGCCACGAATGGTGTTGGAGCACGAAGCAAGCACCATAAGCACGGCGAAAGCGGCGGCGATTTTGCTTGTTGTCGATACGGTCATCATCAGGAGCCCCTTTGAATGGATGTTGATCGGCAAAATTCGGAGAAAAACCCTCCGCCCGATAAACGCGTAACAACTCAAAAAGTTCATGTGATCGCGTGCGGCGCAATCGCGCGCGAAATACTGGCGGTCGTTAGAATAAACGGGCTCGACCACATCGACCTGCACTGTCTTCCCGCAATTTACCATTCCTATCCGCAGAAGATCGCACCGGCGCTGGAACAGGCAATCGCCGATGCGCGCTCGCGCGGATTCGACAAGATCTTCATCGGCTATGCCGATTGCGGTACCGGGGGAGATATCGACAGGATTTGCGAGCGCGAGGGAATAGAGCGCCTGTCCGGCCCGCACTGTTACTCCTTCTTTACGGGCAATGAGGCTTTCGCGGCGCGTGACGATGATATCACGTCGTTTTTCCTGACCGACTTCCTGGCCCGTCAGTTCGAATCCTTCGTCATCGTCCCACTGGGTTTGGATCGTCATCCGGAGCTGCGCGACATGTATTTCGGCAACTACCGCAAGGTTGTCTACCTCTCGCAGGAGGAGGATCCCCTGCTGCAGGCAAAGGCGAAGGAAGCCGCCGCCTACCTCGGCCTGGACTACGAATATCGCTTGACCGGCTACGGCGATCTTGCCCGCGAACTGTCGGTCGTCTGATTGCGACGCCCTCTCGTTTCCTGCCGGCTGCTTCTTTGTCGCCACCGACATGCTGGACGAGTGAGGTTCATTCAATCACAGTTCGAACCCGGTAATTTCAAAGGAAAATGCTCGCTGGGGACGCTCACGGACAAGCTTTTCACGCGGCGTCGCTTTTCGGCATGTGCCGCGTCGTGGCGAGCGCAGTCCGATGGTCGGCCGGCGTGCATTCTTGTGTGAAGAGGAGATTTGTGCATGGCAGATCGCATTGTCGTCTACTGGCGGGACATTCCGGCCCAGGTGATTATCAAGAAGGGTAGGCAGACGGCAAAACGTGAGCTTTCGCTGCGCTTTACCGAAGCAATAGACATGTGTGCCATGCGCACGGGTGCCGCCGAAACGGACGACTATCTTGCCGAATGGCGCAAGGCGGATCCCGTGGCCGTTTCCGACGATCTCGAAGCCGAGGCGGACAAGGCGGCAAGCGAGCTTGAGGCCGCCTACGATCGCGAGCGGCTGGTGGCGCTGGTAAAGGCCGGGGGCCGCGACAATGGCTGATGCCGTCCAGAAGCCCGGCAACGCCGCGGCAGGTGCAAAGGCAGCCAGCGGCGCCTATACACCGGCCGGCGTCTCCCCCAATCGCCGCGCCCGGCGCAAATATACAGTCCGCCTATGGGCTGTCCGTCACTCGCGCTTCTTGGAATGGTTCTACCGTCGCTTCGCCGATGCCTTCCTCCTGCTTCATCCGCTGTGGAAAGCGTTCGGCTATGAACGCGTGGAGCGCCCGATTACCTTCATCGAACGCAATGTGAAGGGCTTCCTGTTTGATTGCCGCATGTGCGGCCAGTGCGCGCTGTCGTCGACGGGCATGTCCTGCCCGATGAACTGTCCCAAGCAGCTGCGCAACGGCCCTTGCGGCGGCGTACGCGCCAACGGCAATTGCGAGGTGGAGCCCGACATGCCCTGCGTCTGGGTGCAGGCCTGGAACGGCTCGAGGAACATGACCCACGGGGACGCGATCCTTAACGTGCAGAAACCCGTGAACCAGTCGCTGCGCGAAACATCCTCATGGCTTCGCGTCACGGCGGAAGCGGCAGCAGCCCGTGAAACGGCGAAAAAGGAAGCCTGAGCGATGTCGCATATCGATGAAAACCCGCTTGGCGTCCATCTGCCGCTCGATCCCCTGCCCGGCCATTATTCACTCGGGCGGCTGGAACGCGTCCTTCGTCGCGGCGAATTCGCGGTTACCGCCGAGTTGAACCCACCCGACAGCGCCAATGCCGAAGACGTCTACGAGCGCGCCGCGATTTTCGAAGGTTGGGTCGATGGCATCAACGCCGTCGATGCCTCCGGCGCCAACTGCCATATGTCTTCCGTCGGGATTTGCGCCCTGCTGACGCGCATGGGCTATGCCCCCATCATGCAGATCGCCTGCCGCGACAAGAACCGCATCGCCATTCAGGGCGACGTGCTGGGCGCGGCTGCCATGGGCGTGTGCAACATCATGTGCCTCACCGGTGACGGGGTGCAGGCAGGCGATCAGCCGGGCGCCAAGCCGGTCTTCGATCTCGATTGCATGTCGTTGCTCGAAACCGTGCGTATCATGCGCGACAACGGGAAATTCCTCTCCGGCCGAAAGCTGACATCACCGCCGAAAGTCTTTCTCGGCGCCGCCATCAATCCCTTCGCACCGCCTTACGACTTCCGCCCCTATCGGCTGGCGAAGAAGATCGAGGCCGGCGCGCAGTTCGTCCAGAGCCAGTATTGCTACGACGTGCCGATGTTCCGGGACTATATGAAGAAGGTCCGCGATCTCGGCCTCACCGAAAAGTGCTTCATTCTCGTCGGCGTCGGTCCGCTCGCATCGGCAAAGACCGCCCGCTGGATGCGCTCCAACGTGCCGGGCGTCCATATTCCCGATGCCGTCATCAAGCGCATCGAAGGTGCGCAGGATCAGAAGAAGGAAGGCAAGCAGCTCTGCATCGATATCATCAACGAGGTGCAGGAGATCGAGGGCGTTTCCGGCATTCACGTCATGGCCTATCGCCAGGAGGAGTATGTCGCCGAAATGGTGCATGATTCCGGTGTTCTGAAGGGCCGCCAGCCTTGGAAGCGCGAGGCAAGCCGCAGCGACGTTCTGGTTGCCGAGCGGCTGCACCAGATCAGCGAAGGCCGGGAAGAAAACCAGCAGGCGATGGCGGAAATTGCAGCCCACCATACGCCGCCGCAGGCGCATTGACTTCGATACGATAGAAGCAGGCCAGGAGAGAAACCGGCCGGCTTGTAACCCAGATCACCGCACGGTAGACCAGCTATCGGGCCAATCGACCAGAGGATCAGACATGACGCGTACCATCGTTGCCTCCGCCACCCGCGAGATCATCATAGGCTTCGACCAGCCCTTCTGCGTGATCGGCGAGCGCATCAATCCGACGGGGCGCAAGAAGCTCGCCGCCGAGATGATCGAAGGCAATTTCGACACTGTCATCAAGGATGCGCTGGAGCAGGTGGCGGCCGGTGCGACCATGCTGGACGTCAATGCTGGCGTCACTTCGGTCAACCCCAATGAAACCGAACCGGGCCTGCTGGTGCAGACGCTGGAGATCGTGCAGGGCCTCGTCGATGTGCCGCTTTCCATCGACAGCTCGGTCACGGCAGCCATCGAAGCGGCGCTCAAGGTCGCCAAGGGCCGGCCGCTGGTCAATTCCGTGACGGGCGAAGAAGAGAAGCTCGAGGCCATTCTGCCGCTCATCAAGAAATACGATGTGCCGGTCGTCGCGATTTCCAACGACGAGACCGGCATTTCCATGGACCCGGATGTCCGCTTCTCCGTCGCCAAGAAGATTGTCGAGCGCGCCATGGATTACGGCATCAAGCCGCACGACATCGTCGTCGACCCGCTCGTTATGCCGATCGGCGCTCTGGGCGATGCCGGCCGTCAGGTCTTCGCGTTGCTGCATCGCCTGCGCAACGAGCTGAAGGTCAACACCACCTGCGGCCTTTCCAATATCTCGTTCGGCCTGCCGCATCGCCATGGCATCAATGCCGGTTTCATTCCCATGGTCATCGGTGCCGGCATGACCTCGGCCATCATGAACCCCTGCCGCCCGCAGGAAATGGAGGCTGTGCGCGCCGCCAACGTGCTGAATGGCACCGACGCCAATTGCACCAACTGGATCATGACCTACCGTGATTACAAGCCGGCGGAAGCTGGCGCTGCCCCTGTCTCCACAGCCGCTCCCGCTGCCGGCGGCGGACGACGTGGCGGCCGCGCCGCACGCGCTGGCGCCGGCGCTGCGAGGGAATAGCATGGCATCCGGTCGCGGCTTTTCAAACGATCTTGCCACCCTGTGGCTGCAGTCGCCCGTCGTGATTGCGATACGGCTGCAGCAAATGTGGATGGATGCTTTGGCTGGCAATGTGAACGCGGCCGAGATGAATCGGATGATCTCCGAGAAGATGATGGCAGCGGCCGAAAGCGCCGTTGCCGTCAACGCCGCGATGATGCAGCAAGGCATCGCGGTACTGACGGCAAGCCCCACAAGCCAATCGCAGCGCCACGTCGCCGACGCGATCGCGCACGCCGCGATAGAACCCTATAGCAGGCGCGTTCGCTCGAACGCGCGCCGCCTTACAAAATAGAAAGGCTGATCCGTGGCCGAAGCCGGTGACAGCGCGAACCCTCTCGTCCTTTTCATGCCGTCCGGCAAGCGCGGTCGCTTCCCCACGGGAACCCCGGTACTGGAGGCGGCGCGCCAGCTCGGCGTCTATGTCGAGAGCGTCTGTGGCGGTCGCGCCACTTGCGGGCGCTGCCAGGTTTCGGTGCAGGAAGGCAATTTCGCCAAGCACAAGATCGTCTCTGCCAACGACCACCTTTCACCGATCGGGCCAAAGGAGCGGCGCTATGCCGAGGTGCGCGATTTGCCCGAAGGCCGCCGCCTCTCCTGCTCCGCGCTGATCCAGGGCGATCTCGTCATCGACGTACCGCAGGATACCGTCATCAATGCGCAGGTGGTGCGGAAAGCCGCCGACGAGCGCATTATTGCCCGCGATGCGGCCGTGCACATGTGTTACGTGGAGGTCGAGGAGCCCGACATGCACAAGCCGCTTGGCGATCTGGATCGCCTGAAGGCGGCCATCGCAGCGGACTGGAAATACGACAATCTCGAAGTGGATTTCCACCTCATTCCGCAGGTGCAGGCAATCCTGCGCAAGGGCGAATGGAAGGTGACGGCTGCCATTCACCGTGATCAGGACACCGAGCGTCCCCGCTTGATCGCACTCTATCCCGGCTTGAAGAACGAGGCCTATGGCATCGCCTGCGATATCGGTTCGACGACGATCGCCATGCATCTGTCGTCGCTGCTGTCGGGCAGAACCGTGGCATCGGCAGGCGCCTCAAATCCGCAGATCCGCTTCGGCGAGGATCTGATGAGCCGTGTCTCCTACGTGATGATGAACCCGGACGGCCGCGAGGCGATGACCAACGCTGTGCGCGAAGCATTGAACGGCTTGATCGACAAGGTTTGCGCCGATGGCGGCGTCTCGCGCCAGGATATTCTGAACGCCGTCTTCGTCGGCAATCCGATCATGCATCATCTTTTCCTCGGCATCGATCCGACCGAGCTTGGCGGCGCTCCCTTTGCGCTTGCCGTATCGGGGGCGGTGCATCTGAAGTCGGCGGAAATCGGACTGCCGATGAACGCCGGTACGCGGATCTACATGCTGCCCTGCATTGCCGGCCATGTTGGCGCCGACGCGGCTGCCGCAACGCTTGCCGAGGGTCCGCATCGCCAGGACGAGATGATGCTGCTGGTCGACATCGGCACCAATGCGGAGATCGTGCTCGGCAATCGCCATCGCGTTGTCGCCGCCTCCTCGCCGACCGGCCCCGCTTTCGAAGGTGCTGAGATTTCAAGCGGCCAGCGCGCGGCACCCGGTGCGATCGAACGCGTGCGCATCGATCCCGTCACGCTCGAACCGCGCTATCGCGTGATCGGCATCGAGCCATGGTCGGACGAGCCGGGCTTCGCAGACGCCGCCGCCAAGGTCGGCGTCACCGGTATCTGCGGCTCCGCCATCATCGAGGTCGTCGCCGAAATGTTCCTGACCGGCATCATCTCGGAGGATGGCGTGGTCGATGGCGCGATGGCGGCGCGCTCGCCGCGCATCCTGCAGAACGGCCGCACCTACTCCTATCTGCTGCGCGATGGCGAACCCCGCATCACGGTGACGCAGAACGACATACGTGCCATCCAGCTTGCCAAGGCCGCGCTTTATGCCGGCGTCAAGCTGCTGATGGACAAGCAGGGCATCGATCACGTCGACCGGATCGGCCTTGCCGGCGCCTTCGGCACCTTCATCGATCCGAAATACGCCATGGTGCTCGGGCTCATCCCGGACTGCGCGCTGGACAAGGTGAAGGCCGTCGGCAATGCCGCCGGCACCGGCGCGCGCATGGCTCTGCTCAACCGCGGCCATCGCCGTGAGATCGAGGAAACCGTCAGGAAAATCGAGAAGATAGAGACGGCGCTTGAATCAAAGTTTCAGGAGCATTTTGTCTACGCCATGGCCCTGCCGAACAAGGTGGACGCCTTCCCGGAACTCTCCAAGGTCGTCACGCTGCCCGAACGCAAGCAGATTTCCGATGATGGCGGAGAAGGTGGCGGTCGCAGGCGTCGCCGCAGCCGCGAATAGGAAACGGCTGGCCGCGGTTCACGCGGCCATCTTGCGCCCGATCTCGACAAAGGCCTGGCGGATGCTGTCGGCCACCGCCTTCATCGGCCCCGTCATCTGCGATGCCGTCAGCAGACGAATGTCGAAGGACGTCAGTTCCGGCAGCCCCTCGTTCGGTCCGAGAATTTCCATATCATCGGTGATGTAGGAGCGTGGGAACGGCGCGATCGCAAGATCGGAGACGATAGCGGCGCGCTGCGCCATCGTATGGGCGCTGAGATAGGAGACGCGATAGGCGCGCTTCTGTCTCTCCAGCTGCGCCATGGCTTCGGACCGCCAGATGCAGCCCTCTTCCCATATGGAAATCGGTAGCGGATCGCGACGATAGGCGGTGCCGCACTTGGCGCCGGCCCAGACGAGGCGTTCGGTATATATAACCTCCCCCTCCGTCGGGAAAGGCCGCGTCGCGCAATTGATCAGGGCCAGATCCAGCCGCTGCTCCTCGATGCGCTTCTTGAGCTGGATGCTCATATCCACGACGACATCCACCATGATGCCCGGATAGCTCTCGGAAAAGCTCTTCAGGATGGTCGGCAAGAGCCGCTCACCAATATCGTCGGGGGCGCCGAGCCGCACCACGCCGCTGAGCTCAGGCATGATGAAGCGCGAGACCGCCTCGTTGGAAAGCGCCAGAATGTTGCGGGCATAGGAAAGCAGCATCTCACCGTGCTGCGTCAGGCTCACCGAGCGCGCGTCGCGCAGGAACAGCGTCACGCCGAGCTGCTCCTCCAGCTTCTTGATCTGCATCGAAACGGCAGACGGTGTACGAAAGACGGCATCGGCGGCCGTGGAGAAATTCCCCGTTTCGGCGATCGCGACGAAGGTGCGCAGAACTTCATTGTCAAGCAACGGTATGGGCCGGCGGAGCGGAACGGTCATAACGGTTAACTTTCAATTTTTCTGATTTTAAACACCATATCATTTCATTTGTCTGAATGTCAACGAAGTCCCATATTAGACCTAATGGAAATTCACGCAGACAGCCGCAAAGGAGTAAAATCATGGCTGACACGGCATTGAGCGAAGCTTCTCGCCTCTTCACGCTCTTACGCGTCCGGAAAATTCAGCGGACGGCGCAACATACGCTTGATGAGATCGTAACCCGCTTTCCGGCTCATCTGATCGACGACGTAAACGCGCGCGGCCTGCCGCCAGATCGGACGCTGTCGATCCTCGAGCGCAAGCCCGGCAAGGTGCGTTCGTTCAAAAATACTGATGGCAACCATAAGATCTATTCGCTTGATTGATTGGTTTGCCAGATCCATATTTACACCCAATGGGCGTGACATTTTGAGCGGTTGACACTGAAAGGAACCCGGAAATGACAACGATCATCTATAGACAACCCGGCAGGATGCGGAATTCGTTTCCATCAGGCGGCAGTTACGTACCCTTCATCTCTCGCATCGCCCGTCGCTGGCAGCAATGGCGTTCGCTTCGCGAGCTTGAGTCCCTGTCCGACGACCTGCGCAAGGACCTCGGCTGGCCGGCCGCAAACGAAACGAAAAATCCGAAAGTCATGCGATGATTGCAAAAGATCGAAAGCATTGAAGGCGGCGCTCAACCCCAACGAGTGTCGCCTTTTGAACATTTAATCATCTGAACGCGCATTCCCGAATAATTTCTCGAATTACCTTCATATACATTCCTTTGCTCCGGCGGATTGCCCGCCATCCCCTTCAATCCTCTCCGTAGAGCGACATTTTTCCTGACAAGCGCAAATATCCCTTTGCGGCCGCGATTATCCATGCCAGTGTCGCTAATAGACCATCGGGCCGACGTATTTGGCGCAAGGAATACGCAATGGTCCTGGAGCATGGATTTTCACGATATGAGCAAGACTCCGATTAAGACGCGTTCCCTGGTTTTCTTCCTCGTCCCACATTTCACCATGCTGCCGTTTTCCGCCGCGATCGAGACGCTGCGGATTGCCAACCGCATGCTGGGCTACCCCGCCTATACGTGGCGATTAGCCTCCGCGGACGGCCAGAAAGTCTATTCATCCAGCGGCATCGGATTGGAGGTCAATTCCTCCCTTACCGACGAGCGCCGCTATCTCGGCGGCGAGAACCGCCCGAACATGGTGCTGGTCTGTTCCGGCATCTATGTCGAGGAATTTCACAACAAGTCGGTCAACGCCTGGCTGCGCGAGACCTATAATCGCGGCGTCGCCGTCGGCAGCCTCTGTACGGGCGCGCATGTGCTTGCTCAGGCAGGATTGCTGAACGGCAAGCGCTGTGCGATCCACTGGGAGAACCTGCCCGGCTTTTCCGAAACGTTCCCGCAGGCGGAAGTCTATGCCGATCTCTACGAGGTCGACAGCAACATCTATACCTGCGCCGGCGGCACGGCTTCGCTCGACATGATGCTGAACCTGATCGGCCAGGACTTCGGAGAAAACCTCGTCAACCGCGTCTGCGAGCAGCAGCTGACCGACCGCGTCCGCAGCCCGCACGACCGTCAGCGCCTGCCGCTGCGCGCGCGCCTGGGTGTCCAGAACGCCAAGGTTCTCTCCATCATCGAGCTGATGGAAAGCAATCTCGCCGAGCCATTGTCGCTCCTGGAAATCGCCGACGATGCCGGCCTGTCGCGCCGGCAGATCGAGCGCCTGTTCCGCCAGGAAATGGGCCGCTCGCCGGCCCGCTATTACCTTGAAATTCGCCTCGACCGCGCCCGGCACCTGCTCGTGCAATCCTCCATGCCGGTCGTGGAAGTCGCTGTTGCCTGCGGCTTCGTTTCAGCCTCGCACTTTTCCAAGTGTTATCGCGAGCTCTACAACCGCTCGCCGCAGCAGGAGCGCGCCGAGCGCAAGCTGACCATGTCGACGAACCGCACGGGGATCGTCGTCTAAAAGGCCCGAGCAATCACGACTATGGGGCGCGGCCTACTGGGCCGCCTCCTGGGTCATCTTGAAGTCCGAATAGACCTGATTGCGACCATTGTGTTTCGCCATATAGAGAAACTGGTCGGCGGCGTTGAGATAGTTGTCGAAGGATTCGTATCCGGCGATCTCGGCAACACCAATGGAAACCGTCACTGACAATTCCTCGTCATCGGCGTGAACCTTCAGATCCGCAAGGCTGAGGCGCACCTCGTCGCACACCTCGGTCGCCGCGCGTGAATTCATTTCGGTAAAGAGAATGGCGAACTCCTCACCGCCGAGGCGGGAGAGCAGGTTGTCGCTGCCTTCAAAAAGCGAACCGAGCCGGCCGGCAACCGCCTTCAAGACCTGATCGCCGATCTCGTGACCATAGGTATCGTTCAGATTCTTGAAATGATCGATATCGAGAATGGCGACCGAACTCGGACGCTGGCGGCGCAGGCAATCGTTTACGAGACGCGGACCGTGGTCGTAGAAATAACGCCTGTTATAAAGACCCGTCAGATAGTCGCTCGCCGCCGCCGCGCGCAATTGCTTCAGCTGCGCCAATGTCTCGACGTTCAACGCGATACGGCACTGTAATTCCTCTGGAACGAAGGGGCGATAGATGAAATCGCTCGCGCCGGCCTTCAGGAAGGTCGCGGACAGCAATCGGTCATTCGATGACGAAATGCCGATGATCCGCATCCGGTCCGAACCAAAACGATGGCGGATGCGACGGGTCAGTTCATGGCCATTCATATCGGGCATGTTGTAGTCGGTGACGACCACTTCGATATCGTTGAACTCCTCGAGCGCCGCCAGGGCTTCGATCCCGGTGCCGGCTTCGGTGACCTTGAACTGCTGGGCATGCAGCAAATCCGTCAGCATCTTTCGAGCCGACGGAAGATCGTCCACAACCAATACGCGCGTCGATCGATTGGCAATGGCGCGCCGGACGGACGAGACCAGATTGTCGAGCGCGAACTCGCCGTCCTTGAGCACGTAATCGACGACACTGCGCTCCATGATGCGGTTGCGCGTCGCCATGTCAAAAGACGCGGTAAAAACGATGGTGGGAATATTGTGGGCGACGGCGACATCCAAAGCCTCGCCATGGGCAGCGTCGGGCAGATTGAGGTCGATCACAGCCATGGTAAAGCCACGGTCCGCATCCGCCAGCGCGTCGTTCAACACTTTCAGCGATGGGCAATGCGTAACCGCCAGGCCGAGTTCGGTCTCGAACCGATGCGAAAGCACGGCTGAAAACATGCGGGAATCCTCCACCAGAAGTATCTTCTGGTGGCCGTTGCGGTGGCCGCCGCCATCGCCGAGGGATCCCACATGCAGTACCATTTCCCTTCAATTCCTCCCGCGCCGTAGGCGCCTGAATCTCAGTCAATTGCAGGGTCTGCCAAACCGTCCTTCACCTTATCCTGAACAGGATTCGTGAAAAAATTGGAACCATAGATTGCGGAGTTTTATACAAAAATGATTTCTCCTCACATTCTTTTGATGGACTTCCCTGCTTTCGCAATGCCTAGGCGGTTTCCTCGACTTTACGCGCCGTCTGGATTTGCAAAAGCGTGTCGAGATTCTGATTCACGCGGCAGTAGAATTCCTCGTCGATGAATGGCCGCAGGATGAAGTCGTTGCCGCCGGCCTTGAGGAACCGTGCCGAGAGCAGCCGGTTGTTGGACGACGAAACGCCGATGATGCGCAGCTCGTGCGAACCGGTGGTGGCGCGAATGCGCCGCGTCAGTTCGAAGCCGTCCATGTCGGGCATGTTGTAATCCGTGACCATAAGGCCGATATCCGGACTGGCCTTCAGGATTTGGAGCGCCTTGGCGCCGCTTTCGGCAACGCTGACACGGAAGTTATAGCGCTTCAGGCGGCTGGACAGCAGAGCGCGCGCCGTCGCACTGTCATCGACGATGAGCACGTGATGGCGGTGGTTGGTGAGAAAGCGGCAGATCGATTCCGCCAGCATGTCGACCGCAAACACATTGTCCTTGAGAATGTAATCGACGACATCTCTGGCGATCAGCTCGTCGCGCATACCCTCCAGGAAGGTGCCGGTGAAGGCGATGGTGGGAATGCTGAGATCGACCAGATAAGCCAGGGCTTCGCCTTTCTCGGCTCCCGGTAGGTTCATATTCGAGATCGCCAGCTTGATCGGCTCCGACGACTTGTCATAGGCAAGCTGCAATTCCTCGAAATTGCGGCAAATCTCGACATCGATGTCCAGAAGCTCCTTGAGCCTGGCCCGGATCATAGCGGTGAAAAGATTGGAATCCTCGACAAGGAGAATGCGCGAGCCGGCAAGAGACGCACCGGAATACTGCATCCCCGAAACACCCAGAAATGGCATAATGAAAACCTGTTACTGAAAATGATCCCCTCTGTACTTTTTTAGAACAAAGCTTTTGCGGATTCATTAAACCGATTGGTTTCCCAGAGATGAAGAAAGGTAGCATCCGCCGCGGCGGACGCAGGCGAATGTTCCGGCTCTTGGAACCGGTCGATGATCAGCAAGCGTTGAGCATCGTGTGCCACTGATGCCGGCTACAAGTCCGGCCCTGCCCGGCTCACTCCGCTGCGGTTCTGCCGCGGCGACGGCCGGCACCCTTTACCTCGGAAGCACTCTCCTCGGACGGAGCAACACCTTCCGCCGGATCGGCCTCCGGCCCATCGGCCGAATCCGTCAATATACTGGCCGCAATATCGCCGTGCCGCTCTCTCCTGCCGTCGCGAACGATATGCAGCTCCTGATGCGGATAGGGAATGGCAATCCCCTCCTCCTTGAACCGCCTCAGGATTTCGATGCGCAGATTGTTGCGGATCTCCATGCCGTCGGAAAGATCCGAGAGGTAGAAGCGCATCTCGAAATCCAGAGATGACGGACCGAAGCGCAGGAACTCCACGTGCGGCTCGGGATTTCTGAGGACCTTCGGGATCGCCCGCACCAGTTCCAGCAGAATATCCATGACCTTGCGCGGATCGGCATCATAGCTGACGGATACCGGAATTTCCGAGCGGCCGAGCCGGTTGCGATGCGTCCAATTGCCGAGCGAAGCGTTGATGAGCTCGGAATTCGGTACGATGATCGACTGTTTGCGGAAGGTCTCGATCTCGGTCGCCCGCACCGAGATGCGCTTGACGATACCCTCCGAAGTGCCCGACACGATCCAGTCACCGACCTTGAAAGGCCGTTCGACCAGAAGGATCAGGCCGGACACGAAATTCGACACGATGTTCTGCAGACCGAAACCGATACCGACCGAAAGGGCACTGGCGACGAGCGCGAGGCTGGACAAATCGATGCCGGCAGCGGAAATGGCAAAGATGGCGGCCAAGGCTATGCCGAGATAGCCGATACCGGTCCTCACGGAGTTGCGGACGCCCAGATCCACCTGCCCGCGCGCCATGACATTGCTGTCGAGCCAGCGCTGGAACCAGCGCGTAATCATATAACCGCCGGCAAACAGCAGAATGCCAACGAATATGCCGAGCAACGAGATCGACATGTTGCCGATCTTGATCTCGGTAAACAGCCTGTAGGCGAAGACCTCCAGATCCTGGATGTGGAAGCCCCAGGACAGCAGGATCAACGGAATGCCCGTCAGCAGCGCGACGGCATAGGTCGCCAGCCCGGCAGCGAGGCCGGCCTGATCGAGCGCCACTTCGCGAAGCTTCAGCCGGTTTTCCAGAAAGCGGCCGATGATCGTTTCGGCAAAGACGCCCTGCTTCGATACGGCCTTGCCGAGCTGAAAGCCGAGATACATGGTCGCGATGACCGCACTCGTCACGATCATCTGCGTTGCCATGAAGCGGGCGAGGCCGACATAACCGATGAACGAGATGAAGATCACCAATATGCCGAGAGCGCGAAGAATGATTGCCATGCCATGCGGCCAATGACGGCCTGGCGCATCCGGATCGCCGTTCTTGGCCAGCATCGGCGAGCCGAACGAGGCGGCAATCAGAATGAGGCCGATCAGCAGCGCCGCCAGGAAGCTCTTTGCAACGGTGACGACGACGGGCGAACCCATGGACTCGCTGATGCGGTCGAAGACGTAGTCCAAACCATTGACCACGGCCATTGCCTGCAGGCACCAGGTCAGCGAATGCGCGCCCTTGTTCGACAGCTTGACGAGGCGCCAGTGCGGCCGGAACGGCGCGAAGACGGCGTTGCTCAGGCGGCCGACGAAATAGACAAGCCCGATGAAACCGAAGACCGCCGCCAGTATCGGCGCGATATCCGGTCGCAGGACATTGAAATTCGACAGGAAAAAGAAGGACGTGACGAGAAATGCCGCCAACGACAGGGTGCGGATCAAGGTCGACCAGAAGGCGACGGAGAGCCGGCTGATATAGGGCGGATTCTCGATGGCCTCGTCCTGCACGTAATAACGGCGGAACAGCCTATAGCCACCGGCGAGGAATAGCAGTGCCGCGCCGATCGACAGGCAAACGGCGGCCAGGAACGAAGCGAGCTTGGCTTTCAGCACGAATCCGATCCAGCTCGTCACGGCGCCGCTGAACTTGATGCCCTCATCGACGAGAGCCGCGCCCGCATCGTCGAATGTGGCACCGGAAATCTCCGTCCGCTTGAACAATGTCTCGGCGAACAGCTTTCGGCGCATTTCCATGAACTGCATGGAAAGCCGATTGGTCTCCGCGGTCAGATTGTCGGCATCGAGGATCACCGCGCTGATCTGCGCGCGCTCGGCATTGAGCCGGTCACGCTCCTGCGCGACGATCGGCGCTTCCGGCGGCTGGCCCTCCTTGGGGGCAGCGCCGAGCTGGGTCAGGCGCGTATCGATCTCGGCGGTGCGGGGTTTCAGACGTGTCGAGATTGCAGCGACGGCGCGATTGAGCTCGTCGACACGGCCCGAGAGCGCCACCAGCGCCTCATCGTCCGCTCCCGATTGTTTTGCGCTGTCCTGGAGGGTGTCGTATGTCTTCTTTGCCTTATTGAGATCGGCAACGGCCGCATCCAGCAACCCGTTTGCAAGCTGCGTGGGCTGTTGCTGATCCGTTTGTTGCGACTGCTGGGCCGGCTGCTGATCCTGCGCAAAGGCATAGCTACCCGCCAACGGAAGGGTGGCGGTAACGGTGCCCAATCCCAGCAGCAAAAGGGGCAGCAGAAAAAGACGGAATTTCAGCGGGCGCAAGCAAAGCTCCTCGTCGCACATAACTCGCAGGCAGCGGATGATCGAAATCGCCGAAGAAAATCGCGAACCGAGTCGTCCTATAGTGTGATTGCGAATTTCATAGTCTTTACGCGAACGCCTTGTAAGACAAAGAAAGGCGACACAAAGGCATTCCACGCCTTTATCCGGTTCTGAATCGTGCCCGAAGCCGGATATCGCTCGCTTCGTCCCGAAGACGACGTGTCGGACCGCTCATGTCTGCGTGGAAATAGGCCGGAGCCAAGCCTTGGCAATGGGTCGTCCATGGCCGCCTGCTTCGCGATGTCAGAATGAAGATCACACCTTCGGCAGGCCGGATGGGCGCGCCAAATTGCTTAAAATAGATCCGCGAAACGTCAGCCGGCCTTGCACTGCGGATGAAAGCGCTCCGCCACGTTTTCGGCTGCTGCATAGGCCTGGGTCACGATCTCCGGCACCAGATCGATATCGGGAAGACTTCCGAGCCCCAAGGGGCCGATGGCAAAGAGCCCCTCCGTCGTGCGGCCATTGACCTCGAGCGCACCGCTCGCCTCGACGGCCAGACCGAGGCCGAGTTCGTCGGGCACCGCAAGGCCGGTGTCGATCAGGCTGCGCAGCAACGGCGCATTCAGATCGGGCGCCTGGCATCGACAGTCGATCACATCATCGGCGTAGAGCTGCTCGGGTTCTGATCGGCCTGCGGGCCTCAAAACCATCCCGGTCGGTGTCCGCCGGATGAAATGGCCGCGCCGCAACACGGTATTCCCCTCGGCCAGTTCCTGCTTCAGGCGAACATGCAGGGCTTCGGGCAGCCGGTTGCGATGGCTGTCGTAGAGTGCCCGCAGATGACGGTTGAACTGTTGCTTCTGGCCGGCGGGCAAGGATCGCCAGAGCGACCGCGCATGCTTGCGCAAGCCGTTCATGACAGACTGCCAGCTTTGGCCACTCGTCTCAGCCTCCTCGCAGGCTTGACGGATAAAGCGAACGATCTCGCTGAGATTGCGAGGCATTTTATCGGCGGGGAATACCGGATCGGCATTGTTACGCGTGTGGCTTTGCGGCAGGAAGCCCCGCCTCGAAACGATGGTGATCTGCCCGGTATAACCATTGTCGCGCATCTGCAGCAGCCGGTCGACGACACGCAGGCCGCTGCCGAGCAGCAGCGTATGCGGGCGCGACACCAGGCGCCGTGCCCGCACCGTCGTCGGGACATTCACGAGATCGCTGGCCTGCGATTCCTGATCGGTGATGCCGTAGCCGGTCGCCACCACCACCATGTCGAACGGCGCGTTAACGGCACCGTCGCTTTCCACCACGAAGCGGCCGCCGCGAACGCGGCGAAGCCCGAAGACCGTCTCGCTGCTGACCTGCACCGCAACATCGCGACGCGACGAGAAAGCCTCGGAAAAGCGCTGATAGACGTAGTCGCTGAAAATGCTCTTCGGCACGAAGATCTGCAAAAAGCCGGGTATGGCGGCGGGAACGGCACTGCGGAACGGCGCATTGCCACAAAGCCATTGATTGAAATCATCGGGATCGCCGGCGGAGACCGAAAGATCGCGAACGCGGCTATTGAGGATTTCGCTGCTATGGCCCGAGGCCAGCGCCTGACCGCCGCTAACGCTGGAATTGGGGTCGAAAAGCTGTAGATGAAACGGAAAGCGCACTGTCTTCATCAGGGCGATCGCCATCATCATACCGGAAAAGCCGCGCCCGATAACGGCAATGCGCGGCATCACATAAGACTGTGCCGCCGCGTTCGTCCTGGCGGAAAAAAATCCCTGAACCGTCATATCAACTCCTGGGGCGAGAGGTGCTCGATCATGCCTTTCTTGAGGCTTGCTCACTTTACGGGCCCAGAAACTCAAACTCCGATATCTGGTGCTCGACAGCCGAAGAACAGTGGCTGACAAAACGCACGGAGGCCGCTTCGGTTCTCAAAACTAGGCGCATTCTTTCAATCTGGATTTCCCTATCCGCTGCAAGAAAGATGCGACAGGCGGGTCCAACTCTGATCTACACCAGATCCCCGCAATCGGCTGCCATGTATTGCTTCTCGGAAGCCGTCAGGCAGCAGGATTATTGTCATTGTCTACTTATTTAGTCGTATATGAAAGCGCGAAAATGCGTCGCTAGCAAGTGCTTTCTTGTGGGACCGGGATCGGACTGTCGATGCTGCAACGCAAAAGACGCCTCGTGATCGTAATGCCTCCTCGTGGATAACGATGATTTCTTCCGGCGGAAAAGAAGAGTGTCTCATAGCCCCGATGCCACTGTGCGGCACCGCTTTCTACGTTGACGAGCAGAAGACGAGAAGCCGCAAAGCTCGCTATTGCAGCAACCATATATCGGCCCGCTCGCTTACAATTTCTGCATTTGACGCCTATTATGTCCAAGGACGTGGCGCGAACAACGCCTGAAAGACTGACCTGGCGCTGGCCGAGGAGTGGTGAATGGGGACTGTTTCGCAGTTGCGCGAACGCGTCAGGCCGCCCGCGCATCGCATTCAAAGCGAAGAAGAAGCGCTCGACATCGCGCGGTCACTCGCGGCTGATTTCGCACAGCAGGCAAGCGACCGCGATATCAACCGCATCCTACCCTATGACGAGATCGAAGCCCTATCCCAATCGGGCCTGCTCGGCATTTCAGTGCCCTCGGAGCATGGCGGCATCGATATTTCAAACTGCGTTCTCGCTGAGGTCATTGCCATCCTGGCGGAGGCCGATCCTTCCATTGCGCAGATACTGCAGACACATTTTCATGTGCTGGAGGCAGTCAGAATCGCCGGCGGCGAGGAACAACGGGCATCCCTCTTCGACCGGGCGATCACAGGCGATCGCTTCGGCAGCGTCTTCTCCCAACCAGAGACCGGCGGGACGGATCAGGATGTCCTGCATCTGGCACCGGATGGGCTCGGCTTTCGCCTCAACGGCCGAAGCCTGCCTTCCGCCAGCATTCTGTTTTCGGACTGGATCGCCCTGTTCGTCCCGGACAAACGCAAGGGGCTGATGGCGGCAATCGTGCCGAGAAATACCGAGGGCATTCAGATCATCGACGACTGGGACGGCTTTGGTCAACGAACCTCCGGAAACGGCACGACCATACTGCATGACGTTTATCTCAACGCCGACGCCCTGCTCCTGCAGCAGGAGAAGCTGACGGAGCCCACGGTGATCGATTGCGTGAGCCAGCTCACCCATGCCGGCATCAATCTCGGCATCGCCCGATCGGCTCTGGCGGCGACCATGGAGTTCGTGCGGACCAATCCTCAACTATCGGCGGATAACGACTCCAAGCGGGCCGTGGACGATCCATTGCTGGTGACGAGGATCGGCGAGATTGCCATTCGGATCGAGGCAGCAACGGCGATCGTGGAGCGCGCCGGCAGCAAGATCGACGCCGCCCAGATCAATCTCACCGAGGATCACGTCATCGATGCTGCGCTCTCAGTTGCGGCGGCCCAGGCGATTACCGCCGACATCGCGATGGAAGCATCCAATACGTTGTTCGATCTTGCCGGCACGACGTCGGCGCGTATCGGGCTCAATCTCGACCGCCACTGGCGCAACGCCCGCATTCACACGCTGTATGATCCCGCGCGCCGAACCCACAACATCGTCGGCAACTATCATCTCAACGGCATAAAGCCGGCAAGAAACTCGCTGGTCTGAAAACCGCAGGGAATGCCGGGAAGGTCAGCCGATCTGCGAGGCGCGGTGGTCTTCCCGCTCCGGGATATCAACATCCGCGCCGCCGGCAACGAACTGCTCCAGCGACATGTTGTCGAGAATCTCGGCAATGGCGTCACGCACCTCCGTCATGGAGCGCCGTACCTGACAGCGCTCCGGATCGGAACAGTCGTCGCAAGCTTCGTAGGCCGTGCGGCTGGCACAGCGGATCGGCGCCAGCGGCCCGTCCAGAGTGCGAATGACATGGCCGATGCGGATTTCCGACGCCGGGCGCGACAGCGAATAGCCGCCACCCGGCCCCTTCTTCGAGCGCAATACGCCGGCGTTTCGCAATTCGAGCAGGATGGTATCGAGAAACTTCTTCGGAATATTGTTGCGCAACGCGATATCGTTGATGAATGCGGTTTCGCCTGGACCGAGGCGTGCGAGATCCACCAACGCCTTCAGTCCGTATTTTCCTTTTTTCGTAAGCATCGCCGTCCGCTTTACTGCAAAGTCGATTGTTGAAACCCGGCTTGGCCACCCAAGAGAGACTCACCCGGCTCATCCTGTCATCATGGATCACGGAAGTAACCCCGCGCCCTTTGACGAACAAGATAGTAACTCACAAATTGTATAGTTTATATGAGTAAATTTAGGCAATTGTATCGCCTAAGCAACGAATTTGCGGCTTTTCTTGGATTTAGGCGGCGCTACTATCCCAATATGCCTTCCTTTTCCCATGCCTACGGCCGCTGATCGCGCCGGCGACCTGTTCGGCGACAAGAACGGCATGCTCGACCACTTCGGGCAGGCCCATGAGTTCGCCGAAGGTGCCGCGTGCGAGCGGTCCGGAAATAAACAGGGACGGCACCACCGTTCCGTCGGCGGCAAGTGCCCGCGATTGCGTATCGCAGGCAAATCCCAACCGCGCGGAATCCATTGCGAGATATCCGGCTTTCGACAGCTCTTCGATCCAGCCTTGCGATTGCAGAATGCCGCGATGTCCGGGGCCTGTGGTGACGACGACCGCATCGAATTGCCTGTCGACACGCCGCCCGGACCGGCTGAGCTGCAATGTGCAGTCAATGACGCCATTGGTAACGTCAACTGCCGCGACCGAAGCTGCCAGAACCTCGAGCCTGCCGCTTTCGATCGCCCGATCGCTGACCGCCTGCACCTGCGGCGCGACGCGAAAACGATGCACATCCCAGAACGGCCTCAAATGCCTGACGAGACGGCGCCGCTCCTCGGTCGGCAGCGCCTGCCAGACATGCCGGCCCTGCGCCCTCACCTGGTCGATGACGGCATGCCAGCTGCGCCCTTCGCCCTCCGCGTTGCGGATAGCAGCCCGCAGGCCGCGCAGGAGATCAAGCGCCGTCTTCGACGGCTCGCTGGCGAAATCCCCGAATGGTTCCTGCTTCACCGCCGCATGACCGCGCGAGCGCAGACCGCGTCGCGATATGGCGGTGACCGGTCCCGCATGCCCCCTGAGTTCGAGCGATGCGATGACATCGGCCGAGGTCAAGCCGTTGCCGACGACCAGGACGCGATCCTCGGCGCCGATAGCCGCTAGCGCATTCGGTCGTGTCGGATCAGGAACGAAGCGCGGGTGCCCCGTAAGCGCCTCCCGCAGCACCTGCGGCGGCGAGGGCGATGGATGGCTGGTGGCGATGACGAGAATATCCGCATCCACGCGCTGTCCAGCCGCACCGGTGACCGCCCAGCGGCCACCTGCCCTCTCGATGCGCTCCACGCCTTGCCTGACATGGACAACACGCCCATCCTCGACGAAGGGATGGATCATGCTGTTGATATAGTTGCCGAAGACAGAGCGTCGTGGGAAGAGGTTGCCATTGGCGGCAACCGCCGCCTCATCGTCGGCAAGCGCATTCCTCTGCTGCAGCCAGCGTTGAAAATGCTCGAGGTCATCCGGCAGCAGGCTCATCTTCGCCGCCGGCACATTGATGCGGTGGGCGGGATCTTGCGTATCGTAGGCAAGCCCTGCTCCCAGACGTTCCCGTGGCTCGAATATGAAGAGCTGGCCGGCTGGCAACGACTGTCGCTGCAGCAGATGGAAGGCAACCGCCGTTCCGGAAACGCCGCCGCCGACAATGACGATAACAGGCAGATCACGTGCCTGGTGGTCAGAGCCAATGGTCAATAGCCAACTCCCTCAAGATCGACCAGCACGCGAGTTCTTCGCGCGTCGAGCAATCGCAATTTCATTGGAGATAATCGTATACTCTATAAAATTTGTTGACAATACGATTGCGGCGGCGGCCCACTCCACCCGCAGCCAAAGGCAGCCAACACAATGCTGATATGCCTTTGCAAACAAGCGGTTATTTGTGCCTCGCACAATATTGTTTTTGCACCGCAGGATGTAAAAAACTTGGCAGGCGTCGTTCGAAAGAACATACTAGCGGTTGTTCTGGTTCGTGTTCTCTGTGGGAGGAGAAACATCATGGAACTGCTTCGTCTGCTCACTGCATTCGACTATACGCTGGTGCTGATTCTGGCCGTCATCTTTGTGTTCAGTGTTATGGAAGGCGGGCATAAAAAGCATTGAATATAGGCTGTTGAAGGCGATAGCCGTTGCGGCCGGGCAACCACGCCCGGCATGGTTAGATGCGCTTGAGCCACCATGCTCGAAACCCGCTACAGCCGCGCAAAATCGACACGCATGGCGATTGGCTATAACAGCGACAGCACGTGTTGATGCAGACAAGCCGCCGCCTGGCCGGCCTCATCCTGACGAATTGTCCAATCATCCCTCACATTGCCTAGATAGCCCTCGCGCGCATGCAGCAACGTTCGCGCCGGCTGCTTCGGCAGGCGCGATGCGGCCCAATCGGCTGCGATATCCTTGGTGACGAACTCCCCGGTTGCGGCCGTTCTCCACATGCGAGCCAGTGTCAGCAGGACATTCCGTTCATCCCCTGGCAGATTGACAAGCAGCGCCGGCAGCGCCTCCAGCATCGCGCGCCGAATGTGATCCATCGGAATTTCGGCCAGAAGATCGACCGGGGCGGGGCCGAACAATGGGCATGCTTGCTGCCGCGCTTGAGCCAGAACAAGCGTATTCTCCGGATCGGAATGAGGTTTGGGAACGGTGCCCGCCTCGAAGCCCTCGCGCAGCCATTCGCCATAGACGAATTCGCTCCGCGCCGGAAACGCTGGCGCAGCAAGATGATCTCCCAGGAACACCATCAGCTCGATGCAGGGCGGAGTGCCCGGACTGACCGGATAGCGGCCCGAAACGTCCAAAAGGGAAGAAAGAAGGTTTTTGCGCATGGCATCGGACATCGGCTGATCGATGACCGCCAGAATATCCACATCGCTTTGCGGCCGCAGTCCGCCCGCGACTGCCGATCCATGCAGATAAACGGCCAGCAGGCCGTCAGCGAACACACGCCTGGCGATTGCCGAGACGGCGCGCGCCTCAGCCGGTATCCTTGACGCTGCTGCCCGCATGCAAAGTCCTTTCGATCCGGGAACAAGTTGTGTCATTGTACTCGCAAATCCGACAGTAAATATTGCAGCAATGAATTGTATAATTCGATGCTCTTCGCTCGTTGAAGTCCGGGAATTATTCCACAAGCTTCGCGCAAACAATTCCTAGGATATTTCCTTGCGTCGATAAGACATCGAGCAAGGGGGATATACTTATGGGCTATGACTGGGACGGCATCAAAACGCGCCGAATGCGAAGGCTGAAATACGGGTTTTCGCTAATCCTCTTCACGATGTCCATCACCGCGCCAGCCATATTCCTGCTGCATCTCCGCTGAACCTTTTGCAAGGCCTGCGCCGATCGGCCGGCCGGGAAGCTTGCCTCGGAGCAGCCCTTGAAGTTTCCGGGACAACGAGCGGCGGGGAACCAAAGCGAGCTGCCGGCCGTTCCTAAAGGCTTGCGCCACTAAGGAGAACACCATGGCCGACGTCTCGCTGGACAAGGATATCAACGCTCAGATCGACGAGCTCCGCAAACAGATCAACAAGCTCTCTACCGTCCTGACAAAGAGAATCGACACCGCTTCGGATCGCGCGGACGAGGCTCTCTATTCATCGAAAGTGAAGGTGGCGCGCATCGCGGATCAGGCTCGATCAGAAAGCCGAAACGTCGTGCGGGCCGCAAAGGAAAATCCGACGGCCACGAGTTCCATCTTGATCGCGACGGCGCTTCTGGGCGTCTTCACCGGCCTTCTGCTCGGCAAGCTTTCGAACTGATCCGGTAATTCCTATCAAACAAAGACCGGCCGATCATTATGACAATGACATCACGTTTCGTTTGAAGCTTCGCCCTGCCTCGCGTTTGAACCGACAGTTGCGCGGCTTAGCGACGGACGCCAAGAAGCTCATGGAATGAGATCGAGCCCGCCGCATTCAAGAAAAGAACGGAACCCGAATTGGAAGCCGTTTCCAATTTGCTGGAAACCGGACAGCCGAAAACCCTTGAGACGCTTCAGAATATCTAACGTTTTCAAGAGGTTTTTGGTGGGTGATGTAGGGCTCGAACCTACGACCCGCTGATTAAGAGTCAGCTGCTCTACCAACTGAGCTAATCACCCGTACCGCTTGCTGGCGGCGTGACCGGGCATATAAATAGGATCGGTTTGATTGTCCAGCGGCCAGACGAATTTTCTTTGATTATTTGTCAAAAAAATTTCAGAAGCCGCGAAAAACCCCGTAAAATCAAAGCTCAAGGATTCCAGACGCAATGCGCACGGCTTGGCCGCCGATGCGGGCATTGGCGATCAGGCCGCCATCGACATCGACATGGAGGTGAATCAGAGACGGCCGTCCCATCTCTATGCCCTGCTCGATGATGAAGGGATGATGGCCGTCCGGCAGAGCATCGAACTGATTGATGGCGCCGGACAGCGCCGCGGCCGCCGACCCCGTTGCGGGGTCCTCCACAATGCCCATGCCGATCGGAAAGACGCGTGCATGAAACTTCGCCGTATGGTTGACCCCGCCACGGCAATAGATGAAGGCCGAGGCCAGAGCGCCATCGACGAAGGGGACCGTCTTTTCCCAAAGCTGCGAATCGAATTCCATCCGCTCGGCCACACCGACATCGTGCACCGGCACCAGAAGAAACGGCACCCCGGCGCTCCAGATGGAGGGAACATGGTTCTCGAAACCAATCTCGGTGATGTTCAGGCTGAGCGCGTTGGCGATGTCGGCCTTGTCGAGCGGCAATAGGATCTGCTGCGATTTCTTCGGCAGATCGAACTCGGCAAAGCTCGCCTTGTTCTGCCGCAGCTTGATGGCGCAGCGCACCGGCCCGACGCGTTCGTCGAGAACGGAGACGAGATCGAGATCTCCGCCATGGCTTGCATGGGCCTTCTCCGCCAAAGCGATCGCCGTGCCGACAGTCGGGTGCCCGGCAAAAGGCAGCTCGCGGCCGGGCGTAAATATGCGCAGGCTTGCCGTATGGGCCGGATTTTGCGGCGGCAGCACGAAGACCGTCTCGGAAAGATTCATCTCCCCGGCAATCGCCTGCATCGCCTCGTCGTTCAGGTCCTCGGCATCGAAGATGATTGCGAGCGGATTGCCCGCCAGCTTGTTGTCGGTGAACACATCATAGACACTATAGCTGCGCGCCAATCCGGCCTCCATCCATACTTCCAGACTCGATTATTCATACCGGCAAGCGACCCCAGCGCAAGCCCAAGCTATTTGCCGCTGCCGAAGAACCAGGCGAGAATGGGAAGCATCGCAATATTATAGGGGTGCGCCGTTGGGTCGGCCGATCGAATAGCGACCACGCCATCGACCTCGTCCTCTTCGGAAACGAGCATATGCGCCTCGATCCGCCGAAGCATGTCCTCGGCCGTCCACGGAAAACGGAAGACGCGAAGAAGCGTGACCGAACGCTTTATATGCATTGCGTAATAGCCTGGATCGGCGGTGGCATCGTTCAGGTCGAGACCAGTTTCCTCCAACACCTCGCGCCGCATATTGCCGTCGACATCGCCGCGCCCGTCGACAACGTCATTCTCATCCATCGACCCGGCGGCGCAATAGACTCGGCCGGGATTGGAGGTGTGTGGCGCCATGCGGATCGCGATGATCGCTCCGTCGGACGATACGGTGACGGCAAAGGCAAAAAGATGGAAGCCGCCCGGCTGCCTCTGCTTTCGCCACCAGAGAAACGTCGAGAACGGTACAATATAGGCCTCGCCCTTCACCGCGCCGCCATTGATCGACAGCCGATGCTGGAAGACCATGCGGCCGTCATAGAGAGATGGATTGGCGGCAATTTCCCTCGCCCAGTTTTCCTGCGCCGCCTCCTGCTCGCGCAGGTGAAACGGATGTTCGCCGGGAAACACGGTGAGGTCGATGCCGGAGATCGGAAATATGGTGCCTTCCGGCGGCCAGCCGGCCATGTCGTTCTGTTCTGAAAGGGTCATATCAAATCCAATGTCATGACGACGGGGCAATGATCGGATGCCTTCGGCCTGTCCCAGCCGGCGCGCGGGTAGCGCTCCACCTCCTGCCCCGGTGGAAATATGGTGCGGAAAGGCTGGCCCGAGCGCACGACATCCGGGAGCCGCGTTGCATTGGCCCGCGCCAGGGCCGGAGACAACCAGATATAGTCGAGCTGACAAAGCCGTTGTTCCTGCGGCCCGCGCGCGTGGTAGAGCGTCCAGCGGTCGAGCTCGTCCCGCCGCTGCATGACGTTTTCGGCAAAGCCGTCATGAGTGAAGACATCAAGCGCGCTGCGCTTGTCTTCACTTCGCGGCTCGAAACGATAGCCCGTGCGGCGCGTGCCGATGACATCGACCCATTCCTGATAGTCGTTCATGTCGCCGCAAATGGCGAAATTCTTCGTCGCCGTATGACCGGCGCCGAACCGGTTCTCGATGATGCGGCGAACCGCCATCGTCTCGGCCCGGCGGATCGGCATGGTCGCATGGCGTCCATCCACCCCTTCACGTGCCGGCCCCATCGATTTGAGGTGCGCCACAAAGAGCGAAAACGGCACGCCGCCGATATGGAGATGCAGCTCCAGGCAGTCGCGTTTGAAGATCTTGTCTTCCGGATGAAGCTCGAGTTCCGCCAGCTCGTCGTTGAAAAGGCCGAAATCGCCATAGGTCACCATGGCGTGACTTTTGATATCGTTGAGCACGATCGGCTGGCCGTCGCGCGTTTCCTCGCGCATCATGACGGCGACATCGATGCCGCGGCTGTCATTGCCCTCGATCAGGAACTTCTGGCGGTAGCCATTGCCGACCATGCGGTAGAGGTAGCCATATTCGAATGCCTGCAGCGCGGCCATGTTGTCGACTTCCTGCAGGCAGATGATGTCGGCATCGGCATCCGCGATCGCAAGCGCCGTCATCTGCCTGGTGTCGTCGGTCGCGGCGATCACGCGCGCGGCTTCGAGCTGCTGGTAGACCTCCTCGCTGCGGACATCGAAAAGCTGCAGCACCCGGTCCTGGCGCAGCTGATTGCGAAAACCGGTGTAATCGAAGCGGGTTAGAAGATTTTCAACATTGAATGTCGCAAGGCGCAGGGACATGAAGCATTCCAGTTTACAAGAATAATGTGAGCCGGCTTATTATTATAAGCGCATCAACCGGCTTTGGCTGTAACAGTCGATTTGAATTTGCCCATCAGATACGGACCGGACAGAACGGGAGCATATCTAGGCTCCTCACCCGGCCTCAGACATGAAGGCAGGCAGGCGATTTCGGCAAACCAGTTCGGTTGATGAAAGAAGGCCAGGGATTGCCGGCGCTGCATGCCGCCCTCTTCCGGCGGCGGATTGACGACGCGATGCACAGTGGAAACCCAGCGGTCATTGGTCCAGAGTGCCATCAGGTCGCCGATGTTGATGACGAAGGCCCCTTCCACCAGCGGTACCGGTGTCCAGTTGCCATCCGGCGCAATGATCTCGAGCCCTTTCGAACCGGGCTGCGGCAAAAGGATCGTCAGGCTGCCGTAGTCGGTATGCGCGCCGGCGCGAAGCTGGCCCGGCTGCGGCGGTACATGCTGCTCGGGATAATTCAGCGCCCTCAGCGCACTGATCGGAGCATCGACGTAAGAATCGAAGAAATGTTCATCGAGACCGAGCGCGGTGGCGAATACGCGCATGATGCGCGCCGCCAGATCCTCCATCGCCCCATAGTAAGCCTTCCATGCCTCCACGAACCCATCTGGCCGCTCCGGCCAGATGGTGGCGGCATAGCAGAAGCCGAGCGCTTCCGGATTGCTCATATCAGCGGGAACGGAAAGCGGGCCGCCATTGAAGCTTTCCTTCAGGTCCGGCGGCGTGTCGACATTGCGTGATTTTGCGAGCGCCTCCGTACCCGGCCCGAGATAACCGTAGGGATAGCCGGGATAGAGCGTCTTGGCGCGCTGTTTCACCTCGGCCGGCAGATCGAAGAAGGCCTTCGTCTTCTCCCATACCTCGGTGATAACGGCATCGCCGACGCCGTGATTGGCAATCGCCAGAAAGCCCGTCGAGCGGCATATCCGGTCCACCTCCGCGCCGAGTCGCTTTTTCTCGTCATGACCGGCCGCTTCGAAGGCACCGAGATCGAAAATCGGAAAGCTATGATCGGACATGCGCGACTCCCATCCGTAACTTCAAGCAAATCAAGCATAGGAGGAGCCGGGGAACAACCATCTTATCCCCCGCCCGATTAAAGCCGCCAGGCCGAACGAATGGCAATGGGGTAGGCATCCCCCGCAGCGACCTTCTCGCGGCTATAAGCGCGCAACACTTGTCCGTCCGGCATCGACAACCTTACCGCATAACGCTCGCCCTCGTAGAGAACGGAATCGACTCGGCAGGAAATGCCCTCCGCATCGGCGAGTACGTCTTCGGGCCGCACGAGAATATCCGCAACCGCCGAGCCGCCTGCCCGGTTCTCCCAAAGGCCTCGGAAGGAGGCCCAATCGATGCGGCGCGGACTGCCATCGGGAAAAGCAAGCGGCAGTATGGCGCCCTGCCCGACCAGACTGCCGACCATTCTACCTTCGGGCCGAGCATAGATTTCCGCCGGCGGCGCCACCTGCAGGAGCCGCCCTTCGGACATGACGGCGACATCGGTCGCAAGCGCCATCGCCTCGCTCTGGTCGTGCGTGACATAGACCATGGTGGCGCCCGAACGCTGGTGAAACTCGCGGAAAGTCTCCTCCATCTCCTTCTTCAGGTGACGGTCAAGATTGGCGAGCGGCTCGTCGAGCAGCACGACGTCGGGCGATGTCACCAGGCAGCGAGCAAGCGCCACGCGCTGACGCTGGCCACCTGAGAGATCGGCGGGCCTGCGCTCGGCATAATCGCCGAGGCGCACTGTCGCTAATGCCTCGCGCACCTTGTCGCGATAGCGCTCGCCGGAGATACCACGCACCTTCAGAGGATAGCCGACATTGTCTGATACGTTCATGTGCGGCCAGAGCGCGTAGGACTGGAACACCATCGCCATGTTGCGCCGCTCCGGCGGCAGCATGGTCGCCGCATCCGCCAGCAACCGCTCGCCGAGATGGATGGAGCCATCGGTCGGTTGCTCGAAACCGGCGATCATTCTGAGCACGGTCGTCTTGCCGCAACCGGACGGGCCGAGCAGCGCCAGGAAACCGCCCTCCCGCACATCGAGCGACAAGGCGTTGACGGCAGCACGCCCGCCCGTGCCGAAATCCTTGCTGACGTGATTGAGGATCAGCTTCGCCAAGGCACCACTCCTTTCGGCAGGCGCTTGGCCATGATTTCCAGAAGCACCATCATGATGACGACCATGGCGATGACGATGACCGACATGGCCGAGGCAAGATCGGCGCTGCCGCCATCGTCGAGATTGTAGATGACGACGCCGAGCGTCTGCGTGCCAGCCGACCAGAGGAGCGCCGAAACGGTCAGCTCGTTGCAGGCGATGAGGAAGACCAGGATCACCGATGCGCCGGCCGCCGGCGCGATCAGCGGTACGATGATATCGGCAAGACGGCGGAAGAAGCCTGCACCGGAAAGACGCGCGGCCTCCTCTAGCGCCGGATCGAGCTGCAGGAAGGCGCTCATGACCGGCTTCAGGCTGACGGCGAAATAGGCGGAGAAATAGGCAACCAGGATGATCCAGATCGTCCCGTAAAGCGTGACGTTGAGGATCGGCAAGGGTGCTGCGAACACCAGAATGAAGCAGACGGCGATGATGATGCCGGGAAGCGAATACGGGATCTCGATCATACCGCCGACGATGCGGCTCAGCATGTCCTTGCGCCGCGTCAGGGCGTAGGCCGCAAGGACCGTCACCAGCAGGAGACCAAGTGCGGTCGCGGTCGCCAGGAATAACGAATTGGAGAAGGCGGTGCGCGTTATGCTTTGCCGAAACAGGATCTCGGTGAAGGCATTCAGCGATGCCGTCTTGAGGGTGAGCGGCACGCCATAGGCGGGCACCAGCGCACCGGCGACCAGCGCGAGGAAGGGCGCGACGAGCATGACGAACAGGATGGCGCAGAGCACAGGCAACGCCAGATAGCGCCAGCGGCCCAGCGAAAAGGCAGCCGTTGCGCCGGAAATGCCGATGACGCGATAGTCGCGTCCCTTCAAGGCTCTGCCCTGCACGGCAAGCCCGGCAACAGCGATGACGGCGATCATCGTCGACAGCATGGCGATGTCGCCGAAGGTGCGTGGTCCGAAACTGGAGAACTTGGTGAAGATCAGCGTCGACAGCGTATAGATCGAGGCGGGTATGCCGAGGATCGCCGGAATGCCGAAATTGCCGATGGACGAGACGAAGGCAATCGCAGCGCCCGCAATGACACCGGGCAGAGACAAGGGCAGGATGATATCGCGGAAGACACGCAGGCCGGACGCGCCCGAAAGCCTTGCGGCCTCGACGCCATCGCGCGGCAGCGCCATCAGGCCGGCGCGCAGAGCGAGATAGACGAGCGGTGCATGCTGAACGCCGTAGAGCAAAGCGATGCCACCGACAGAATAGAGCGGCTGCGGCGAGCCAAGCGGCGGCGCGATATGCAACGCTTTCAGCAAGGGGCTCGACGGCCCGGACATCTGCACCCAGGCGAGTGCCGTCACTTGCGGCGGAATCATCATCGGCAATACGAAGAGGAAGCCGAGCAGCCCCCTGCCCGGCAGATCGGTCAATGTCAGCAGGAATGCGAATAGGCAACCAAGGACCACCGAAACGATCGTGCCGAGCACGGCGGTTTCGATCGTGTACCAGGCCGAGCGCCAGAGCGAGGGATCGGTGATGAGTTCATAGGTGCCGCCCCTAAGCAGCGCCTCGATGCCGGCAAACGCCAGCCGTGCCAGCGGCAGGACGCTGAGCAAGAGCACGACGACAACAACAAAAGGAAACAGCCAGGCCGGCTGGCTGTTTCCCCGACGCACATATGAGTACATTCCAAATCCGGGTCGGATTACTTCGACTTGAAGTAGGTGGAGAAGGTCTTGAGGTCCTGATCCGTGTTCTTGAGAGCATCGGCCGCATTCAACGGCAGAACCTTGATGCTGTCACGTGCCGGGAAGCCTGCCGGCAGCGGCGTGCCATTGCGGGCCGGAATATAACCGAGCTTCAGGAAACCTTCCTGACCCTTTTCGGAGAGGACGTAATCGACAAATTTCTTGGCGGCATCGTCATGCTGCGTGCTGGCGAGAATGCCGACCGGCTCAGTGACGGCGGAAACGCCTTCCTTCGGGAATACGAATTCCAGCGGGGCACCCTTGGCTTTTTCTCTGATCGGCATGTAGTCGACGATCATGCCATAGGCCTTCTCACCCGAAGCAACCGACTTGAGCACAGCACCGTTGCCGCCGGAAGCGATCGCGCCGTTGTCGGCGAGGTTCTTGTAGTAGTCCCAGCCGAGGCTGCCGACGCCGGCGAGCGTCTGTGCGTGGATGAGAGCAGCACCCGAAGCAAGCGGGCTCGGCATGGCAACCAGGCCCTTGGCTTCCGGCTTCACCAGATCCTGCCAGCTTGCCGGCTTCATCGCGGCAGCCGTGTTGTAGACGATCCCGGTCGTGATCAGCTTGGTGGAATAGTAATAGCCGCCGGCGTCATAGAGCGACGCATCGTAATTTGCGGCTTCCGGCGACTTGTAGGCAAGCAGCTTGCCGGCTTCCTTCAAGCGCTCAAGCGTCACCGTATCGGCAATCAGCAGGACATCGGCAACCGGAGCGCCGGCCTGCATTTCAGCTTGAAGCTTGGCGATGATCTGCGGCGTGCCGTCGCGAACCCAATCGACCTTGATGCCGGGATTGGCGGCCATGAAGCCATCGACGGTGGCCTGCGCATCGGCATTCGGCTGGCTGGTATAGAGGACGAGGTCGGCGGCACTGGCGGCGCCGGAGAAAAGAGCGACGGCCAGCAGGCCGGCGAGAGCGGAAACAAACGTCTTCATGAAGCGTCCTCGGCTGGATGATCAGGAAGGTTCCTTAGACGGATGGCTTAACATGATTGTGACAGTTGAATTTTGAATACATTGCCGTTCGTATGATGATTGAATCTTGACCATCGCTATCAGGCACTATTTCCTGACGTACGTATTTCAGACGGGATCGAGGAGGACTGATCTATGGAATATCGCTTGCTTGGCCGCTCCGGCCTCAAAGTTTCCACCATCACTATGGGCACCATGACCTTCGGCGGCGTCGGCTGGGCGAAGACCGTTGGCGATCTCGGCATCAAGGATGCGAAGAAGCTTGTGGACATGTGCATCGATGCCGGCGTCAACCTGCTCGACACGGCCGATGTCTACTCGCAAGGCGCATCGGAGGAAATCATCGGCGAAATTATCGGCGGTCCGCGCAAAAACGGTGCGCTCATCGCCACAAAGGCGCGCTTCCCGATGGGGGCTGGCGCCAACGATGCCGGTTCATCCCGCCAGCATCTCATCCAGGCCTGCGAGGCGAGCCTGAAGCGTATGAAGACCGACGTGATCGACCTCTATCAGCTGCATCAATGGGACGGACAGACGCCGCTCGAAGAGACGATGGAAGCGCTCGATACCTTGGTTCGCCAGGGCAAAGTCCGCTACATCGGCTGCTCGAACTTTTCCGGCTGGCACATCATGAAAGCGCTCGGCGTCAGTGAGCGCGACAGGCGCGAACGTTTCGTCAGCCAGCAGATCCACTACACGCTGGAAGCCCGCGACGCGGAAAACGAGCTGGTGCCCGTCAGCATCGACCAGGGTCTCGGCATCCTCGTCTGGAGCCCAATTGCCGGCGGCCTTCTTTCAGGCAAACATCGCCGCAATCAGGCGACACCAGAGGACACGCGCCAGTTCGCCGGCTGGACGGAACCGCCGATCCGCGATGAAAACCGCCTTTGGAATATCGTCGATACGCTGGTGGAAATCGCCGAAGGCCGCGGTGTTTCGGCCGCTCAGGTGGCGCTTGCCTGGCTCATCGGCCGCAAGGGCGTGACCTCGGTCATCATCGGCGGCCGCACCAAGGCGCAGTTCAAGGACAATCTCGCCAGCGCCGAGCTGAAGTTGACGGACGAGGAGCGCAAGCGCCTCGACGACGTCAGTCTGCAGCCGCTGATGTATCCCTATTGGCACCAGTGCAATACCGCCAGCGACCGGCTGAGCGAGGCCGACCTTTCGCTGCTCAGCCCACACCTGGCGAAGTAAGGAAACTTCTTCCCCCCTCTGGGAGCAGGTGCCCGAAGGGCGGATGAGGGGCGCGGCGCGGCACATTCAATGCCCACCATAACGGTGCATCGCCCCCTCAACCAGCGCCCCTTCGACAAGCTCAGGAGCGCATCCTTCTCCCCGCCGGCGAGAAGGTAAATCAGGCCGCCATCGATCCGATCTCGCTCGCAATCAACCTGCCCAGCCGCGAGATGCCCTCTTCGATCATCTCGTCATTGGCGCAGGAGAAGCTGACGCGGAAAGTGTTCGCACCGGTTCCATCCGCAAAGAAGGCTTGTCCGGGCACGAAGGCAACCTTCGCCGTTTCCAGCGACCGAGCGAGCAGCTTGGCGCCATCCATGCCCTTCGGCAGGGTAACCCAGACGAACATGCCGCCTTGCGGCTTCGTCCAGCTCGTGCCCTCAGGCATGTATTTGGCAAGTGCTGCCAGCATGCAGTTGCGACGGTGGCTATAGGTCTTGCGGACCTTGGCAACCTGCGCATCGAAACCGCGCTCGGCGACTTGATGGATCGCGATCTGGTTGATCGTCGAGGAATGCAGGTCGGCCGCCTGCTTCATCAGCACGAGCTTGCGAATGACGGGCGCATTGGCGACGATGAAGCCAACGCGAAGCCCCGGCGCCAAGGTCTTGGAAAAGCTGCCGCAATAGATCGTCCGCGTGTCGTTGATATGGCCCTTGCGCGCAATTTCCAGAGCCAGGATCGGCGCTACCGGCTCGCCGTCATACCGCAGCGACTGATAGGCGGCATCTTCGATAACGGCGATATCAAGTTCTTCGGCAAGGTCGAGTAGCTTCTCGCGGCCAGGCAGATCGACGGTCTCGCCCGTCGGATTGGCAAAATCGGCCGAAAGATAAGCGAACTTCACCCTGCCGCCGGCTTGCGAAGCCGCGGCGCGATAGGAGTCCGGCGTGCGGTTGCCGTTCGGTGTCAGCTGGTCATAGGTCGGCTCGTAGGCATTGAAAGCCTGCAGCGCGCCAAGATAGGTCGGCGCGGTAACCAGCGCCGTATCTTTCGGCGACAGGAAGAGCTTGCCGAGATAGTCGAGCCCCTGCTGCGAACCGGAGACGATGAAGACGTTTTCGAGTTCGCAGGGAATGCCGAGCGCACCCATCTGGCCGACAAGCCATTCGCGCAGCGGCTTATAGCCTTCGCTGACCGAATATTGCAGCGCTGCATTGACCGTCGGGCCGGAAAAGATATCGGCATAGGCCTGCTTGAATTCGGCATCCGGAAACAATGCGGGATCGGGAATGCCGCCTGCGAAAGAGATGATATCCGGCCGCTCCAGCAGCTTCAGCAGCTCGCGGATTTCGGAGGCGCGCATACGGCTCGAGCGCGTCGCAAAGATATTTTCCCAATTCAACATGGGCTTCCTCGTAATTTTTGGTCTTTCCGGCACAAGATCACGCAACAAAAGATAAGTCAATAATGCTGACCTAATTTGTTTATGATGGTAGCGAGGAATCAAACTTCAGCGATAGAAAAGGCTATTCATTCAACGTGGCATCCACTCAAAATCTCCCAATTTTCTGCTTCCCAAGGAGACCTACACATTCCTCTGTGCAGATGCTATTCTTACGCTAGATCAATCGATAGGAAAAAGTAAGAATGATCACTGCGACCCTGTCCTCAAAATTTCAGATATCGATCCCAAAAGAAGTGCGTGATCAGCAGCATTGGAGCGCTGGTCAGGAGTTCGTCTTTATTCCCAAAGGCAAGGGCGTGCTCGTTATGCCGGTTCCAACATTGGAAGATCTCAAAGGTATGGCGCGAGGCGCAAACCCCGAAGACTATCGCGATCGAGGCGACCGATACTGATGCGTGTGATCGATAGTTCCGCATGGATAGAGTGGCTTCTTGATAGCCCGACTGGACAGCAGCTTTCCGACCAGATCCCGAAACCGCGCGACTGCATTGTTCCGACAATAGTCCAGCTTGAACTTTCCAAATGGCTTCTTCGCGAAAAAGACGAAGACGTTTTGGACAACTTCATCGCCTACACGATGCTATGTAACGTTACTCCATTGGACACAGCCATAGCCCGGCGCGCGGCTGAGATCTCGGCACAGCATAAGCTCGCAACCGCCGATGCGATCATCTATGCAACCGCTCTTCATCTCGATGCCGATATCCTGACTTGTGATGCTCATTTCAAGGGATTGGAAAACGTAATCTATTACCTGAAGATGGGTGGCTGATATGGCAAAAGACGACCCCACGTCCTCCTTCTACGATCACAGCGCAGCCGTCTACGCGGTGCGCGATCGCAGCCTGCCGCAGCGTCGGCTCGATGCCTTCCTGAATACTCTCCCCGCCGGCGCATCGATTCTCGAACTGGGCTGCGGCGGCGGTCAGGACGCAGCCTACATGATCTCACAGGGCTTCAACGTCACGCCTACAGACGGTTCGCCGGAAATGGCCAAGCAGGCCGAAAAGTTGATCGGAAAGCCGGTGACCGTTCGCAGGTTTGAAGAACTGGAGGACGACCAGCTCTACGACGGCATTTGGGCCGAAGCATCCTTGCTGCATGTACGGCGACCGGATCTTCCGGAGATTTTCAACCGCATCCACAAGGCTTTGAAGGACGGCGGCCTATTTCACGCCAGTTTCAAAGCGGGAGAAGCCGAGGGGTACGACAGCTTCGGCCGATACTACAACTACATCTCGGCCGACTGGCTTAATGATCTGCTTATCTCGACCGGGTGGAAGGACATTTCGCTCAACGAAACCGATGGCGGCGGCTACGATGGCAAACCGACAAGATGGCTGCGGATGAGAGCCAGGAAAGGCATTCGATCGGCCACGTGAGCCGTAAACACATCCTGAAACGTTTAGAGCGTGATGCCGAAAAGTGTAGGCGGTTTTCGGACGACATCACGCTCTACTTCTTTGATCCTAGAGCGGATTCAGATTTTAGGTCCAACAGACCTAAAATCATCCGGCTCCAGGGCCGGGGAAGTCTCCCTCCCCGGGCCTTTCTACTGCGGTATAACCCTGAAGAAGCTTAGTTGACCGACTTGTCGACCAGCTTGTTCTTGCCGATCCAGGGCATCATGCCGCGCAACTTGGCGCCGACTTCTTCGATCTGGTGGCTGTCGTTCAGGCGGCGGATACCCTTGAAGCGGGCAGCGCCCGAGCGGTATTCCTGCATCCAGTCCGAGGTGAACTTGCCGGTCTGGATGTCCTTCAGGACGCGCTTCATTTCAGCCTTGGTTTCAGCCGTGATAATGCGCGGGCCGGAGACGTATTCGCCCCATTCAGCTGTGTTGGAGATCGAGTAGTTCATGTTGGCGATGCCGCCTTCATAGATCAGGTCGACGATGAGCTTTACTTCGTGCAGGCACTCGAAATAGGCCATTTCCGGTGCGTAACCAGCCTCGACCAGCGTTTCGAAGCCGGCGCGAATGAGCTCGACGAGACCGCCGCAGAGAACGACCTGTTCGCCGAAGAGGTCGGTTTCGCACTCTTCGCGGAAGTTGGTTTCGATGATGCCGGAACGGCCGCCGCCGACGCCGCAGGCGTAGGAGAGAGCGAGTTCAAGGGCGTTGCCGGAAGCGTTCTGATGAACGGCAACGAGGCAGGGAACGCCGCCGCCCTTCTGATATTCGCCGCGAACCGTGTGGCCCGGGCCTTTCGGAGCGATCATGACGACGTCGACAGAGGCCTTCGGCTCGATGAGGCCGAAGTGAACATTGAGGCCGTGCGCGAAAGCGATCGCAGCGCCGTCCCGGATGTTCGGAGCAATGTCGGCCTTGTAGATGTCGGCCTGCAGTTCGTCCGGGGTCGCCATCATCATCAGGTCGGCCCAGCCGGCAGCTTCAGCAACGGTCATGACCTTGAAGCCGTCGGCCTCCGCCTTCTTGACGGTCGGCGAACCGGCCTTGAGCGCGATCGCAACGTTCTGTGCGCCGCTGTCCTTCAGGTTCAGCGCGTGAGCGCGGCCCTGGGAGCCGTAGCCGATGATGGCGACCTTCTTCGATTTGATGAGGTTGAGATCGGCATCACGATCGTAATAGACGCGCATTGTTTGTCCTTCCCTTTGCTTGTCTGGGTGCAGATTTTAAATTGTCAGACGGTCGCTGTTGCTTCCGCCAATACCTTTTCCGTGCCGTAGAGCCGGAGGAAGGCGCTGACCGCCTTCTCCGCCTGACGGCTCGTATCCTTCAAACCGGGCTCGCCGAGCAGCATGCGCACATGCAGATCGGAGACGATGAGCCCGTAGAGCGTGTGATATGCCTCGTCGGCATCGGTGAAGCGCAACAGCCCTGCCCGCTTGCCGGCATCGATGAGACCGCTGGCGCGGCGGTCGATCTGCCGGCGCCCCCGCTCCAGCAAGAGCTTGCCGAGCTTAGAGCCGTCGCGGTTCGACTGGCCGATCGCCAGACGGTTCAAGGCGAGCGAAACGTCGCCGGCCAGCACTTCCAGCAGGTCGCGCGCGAAGATCACGAGATGATCGTGCAGGCTTGCCGAGTTCAGCCGCTCGCCATTGCGCTCGAACGTGCGCACCTTGCTCGCCTGATAGGTGATCATCGCCGAGAGCAGACCGTCGCGATCGCCGAACCACTTGTAGAGGCTTTCCTTGGAGCAATTGGCGGCGCGTGCGACACCCGAGGTCGTCAGCGCCTTTTCGCCGCCGTCGACGAGCAGACGCAACGCCTGTTCCAGAACGGCGTTCTGGCGCGGCGAAAACTCGCTCGACTGTCCTGCTTCGCTCAGCACGATGACCACTCCCAAATGCGTACCGTACGGTACGGTTCGTGGGTGCTTTATGCAGGACGACACGGTGGCCGTCAAGCGGAATTCGTTGCTGCACTGCGCCAAAAAGAGAGTGCTTGTCAGGGCAGGCTTGCGGAGGCTAGAGCTTGCCGGCCGGCCGACACGCCCTTGGTCGGCATCGCCTTAATGAGAACCGCATCCATGTATCTTTGCGAAACGCTGCTATTCTCGAATTCAATGAAGCGTCGTTCCGTCAAAGGCAGGCGGCGGATGCTTGCCGGCACCATTGGGGTCTGTCTGGCAATCGGCCTGCTTCCCGTGTCGACATCAAGTCTCTCGGAAGCAAAGCCACTCGCCGGACCAGCCGGACATTATTGCGGCAAACTTCTTTCAAACGGATCATTGGTGGACGTCGAGACATCGCTGCAGGTCAACATGGAAGGGCACATCTCGGGAACGTACCGTTTCGACGACGATGGAGCGAAGACGATCGGTACCGTGTCGGAAATCGGAGCAGCCCCCGGTAGGAAACGGGTGCTGCTATGGTTCGACAAATATGGAACCGGAGCGCTCTCGATCCAGTTCGATCCCAGCTACACACGCTTCGAGGGCCTGTGGGGACCGCATGGCTCCCTCCCTAGCTACACCTGGACCGGCGGCAACTGCAACGACCCGATCAGTTGATCGATAGAGCTGGACGCGGACGACGGGTCGGGAACGTCGCCTATTCGGCCGCCACCGCATTGGTACGCATGGCCTCGACATCCTTCAGCGGCGGCAGGCCATAGAGGCGGCTGTATTCGCGGCTGAACTGCGAAGGGCTCTGATAGCCGACGCGATGGCCGGCCGATCCGACGTCGAGCTGCTCGACGATCATCAGCCGCCGCGCCTCGTGAAGCCGAAGCTGCTTCTGATATTGCATCGGCGACATTGCCGTCACCGCCTTGAAATGATGGTGCAGCGAGGAGACACTCATGCCGACACGTTCCGCCAGTTCCTCGATGCGCAGCGGCTGGGAGAAATTGCCACGGATCCAGGCAACCGCGCGCGCCACCCTGTTGCTCTGGCTCTCAGCCATGGCGACTTGCAGCAGCCGGGGACCGCTCGGGCCTGTCAACAGACGGTAGAGTATCTCCTGTTCGATCAGTGGCGCCATGGCCGGAATATCCTCCGGCCGGTCGAGCAATCTGAGCAGCCGCAATGAGGCATCGAGCAGTTCCGGCGACGCCGCATCGACCGCAAGCCCGCGCATGGGCTCCGATGCCATCGCTTGGCGCGGAATATTGACACGCGTTAACAGCTCATTCAGCCGTTCGCTGTCGAGGGCCATGGCAAAACAGAGATAGGGTGTATCACTGCCGACATTGGTGACCTGGGTCGATACGGGCAGGTCGAGGGCCATCAAAATATACTCGCCGACACCGTAATGGTACGAATCGGCGCCGACCGTCAGGCTTTTCCGTCCCTGGACAACGACGGCATAGCAGGGTCGATAGGCCCCATGTTGCCACACGGTCGCAGCCGACTGTCGGTATAGGTTGAGACCGTCTATCGGCGTGCGATATTCTCCATCCCTCGTAGCGAAACGGGCAACGATGGAGGCGAGTTCCTGATTGGGGTTGAAAGCCAGTGTCATGCGCAACCGATTGTTTTTGAGAGCGTGTCGAGGCTTATCTAGGTGACCTCTTCCGTTCGCAAAAGAGCCGCAGGAAATTTAGATTCGCAGGATCGTACATAAAGCTTGCAGGATCGCTCTACCGCTGCCGTCCGATACCGATGCATAGTCCAGCCTCTCAATTCCACTCCCAACCCGTCCCAATATTAAGGAACCTTCCATGCCTATCGCAAAAGGTTATGCCGCCACCGACGCGTCCAAGCCGCTCACTCCCTTCACCTTCGAGCGCCGCGAGCCGAACGAAGACGATGTCGTCATCGCTGTTCAATATTGCGGCGTCTGCCATTCCGACATTCACCAGGCTCGCAACGAATGGGGCTTCTCGAAATACCCGATGGTACCTGGCCATGAAGTTGCAGGCCTCGTCACGGCCGTCGGGTCCAAGGTAACGAAATTCAAGGTCGGTGACCGCGTCGGCGTCGGCTGCTTCGTCAATTCCTGCACGACGTGCGCCACGCGCGATCTGGATTACGAGCACTACATGCCGGGCCTGGTCCAGACCTACAATGACGTCGAAGCCGATGGCGAGACGCCGACCTATGGCGGCTACTCCGACTCGATCGTCGTCAAGGAAGGCTATGTTCTCTCCTTCCCCGACAATATTCCGCTGGATTCGGGCGCGCCGCTGCTGTGCGCCGGCATCACGCTCTTCTCGCCGCTGCGCCACTGGAAGGCCGGTCCGGGCAAGAAGGTTGCGATCGTCGGCATGGGCGGCCTCGGCCATATGGGCGTCAAGCTGGCGCACGCCATGGGCGCTGACGTGACGGTTCTCAGCCAGACGCTGTCGAAGAAGGAAGACGGCTTCAAGCTGGGCGCCAAGGAATATTACGCCACCAGCGATGCCGAGACCTTCACCAAGCTCGCAGGCACCTTCGACCTGATCATCAACACGGTCGGCACCGCGATCGACTGGAATGCCTATCTGAACCTTCTGAAATATGATGGCAGCATGGTGCTGGTCGGCGTTCCCGAACATGCCGTTCCGGTGCATGCCTTCTCGCTGATCCCCGGCCGTCGCAGCCTCTCCGGTTCCATGATCGGCTCGATCAAGGAAACCCAGGAAATGCTCGACTTCTGCGGCGAGCATAACATCGTCGCCGAGATCGAGAAGATCAGCATTCAGGACATCAACGAAGCCTATGAGCGCGTGCTGAAAAGCGACGTTCGCTACCGCTTCGTCATCGACATCGCCTCGCTGGCGTAAGCGCTTGCGGCGCAAATGCTCATACGGAAAGGGCAGCCACTGCGGCTGCCCTTTTTTCATTCCTCGCGCATGGTTTCCTTCTGCGTGATCAGCCGGGCGCTGTGCTGCCGGCTGATATAGATCCAAAGCCAGCTCCAGGCGACTGCGATGCGCCAGCGCACGCCGATCAGGAAATAGATGTGGGCGAGGCCCCATACCCACCAGGCGAGCCATCCCCTGAGCTTGATCCAGCCGAAATCGATGATCGCCGCACTTTTGCCGATCGTCGCCAGGCTGCCTTGATGGCGATAGTGGAATGGTCCCGGCGCCGGTTTGCCCGTCAGCTTCGCCTTGATCACCTTGGCAACGTAGGCGCCCTGCTGCTTGGCGGCCGGAGCAATCCCCGGCACCGGACTGCCGTCGTCGCGCAGGACGGACGCCGTGTCGCCGATGACGAAGATATCTTGCTTGCCGGGCGCCCGCAGCTCCTTGTCGACGACGGCCCGGCCAGCGCGGTCGGCAGGAATGTCCAGCCATTTCGCCGCCGGGGATGCCTCGACGCCCGCCGCCCAGACGATGGTGCGGCATGGCACGAAGGCATCTCCGATCGTCACTCCTTCGGCCGAGCAGAAGGTGACAGGCTTGCCGAAGCGGATTTCGACGCCCAGTTCTTCCAGTTCCCTGCGCGCATAGTCGGACAAGTCCTCGGCGAAAGCCGGGAGCACGCGCGGCCCCGCCTCCACGAGAATGATCTTCGCCTTCCGGGTATCGATATTGCGGAATTCCCTAGGCAAGGTCGTCCTTGCCAGCTCCGAGATGATCCCGGCAAGTTCGACGCCAGTCGGTCCCGCGCCGACAATGACGAAAGTCAGGAGGGATTCGCGGACCGCCGGGTCTGTTTCCAGCTCCGCCTGCTCGAAGGCGAGCAGCACCCGGCGGCGGATGGTCGTCGCATCCTCCAGTGTCTTCAACCCCGGCGCCACCGGTTCCCATTCGTCATGGCCGAAATAGGCATGGGTGGCACCAGTCGCCAGCACCAGCGTATCGTAGCCGATCTTCTGCCCATCTTTCAGAAGGACTTGATGCGTCTCGCTGTCGACACCGACAACTTCCGCAAGCAATGTCGTCACCTCCGGCCTGTCCCTGAAGAAGCTGCGGATCGGCCAGGCAATCTCGGAAGTTGAGAGCAAGGTGGTCGCAACCTGATAGAGAAGCGGCTGAAACAGATGGTGGTTGCGCCGGTCGATCATCGTGACGCGTACGGGAGCGCCCTTTAAATCGTTGACGAGCTGTACCCCGCCGAAACCGCCCCCGACAACGACAACGTGATGATCCTGCATGGCAACACCTCATGGCTACATTTCGCCGAAAACGTAGGGTTGAGAAGAGTAAGCAGCAACCATCTTTTATGCATGGCACCTCTGCTGCTGTCACGCGCCATTGTGCTTAACGCGCATATCCAACCGGAACGGACGCCCCGCTTTTCAGCTCCTCCATGGAGATCGATGCAGAAACATCGAACAATTCGACCTTGCGCACGAGCATCTTGTAGATGACGTCATAATGCTCAACACGCGGCAGCACGATCTTGAGGATATAATCGTAATTACCTGTCAGCCGGTGCGCTTCAACGATCTCTGGGATATCACCGATCACCTTGCGGAAAGATTCGATCCATTCGTCGGCATGATGCGCCGTCTTGATCAGCGCATAGACCGTGGTCGGCACGCCCATCCTCTCGCGATCGAGCACGACGATACGCCGGGCGATATGTCCGCTTTCCTCAAGCCTCTGGATGCGGCGCGAGCAGGCCGAGACCGACAGCGCGACACGATCGGCAAGCTCCGTTACCGAAATGCCGGCATCAGCCTGCAAAAATTCAAGAATCTTTCGGTCTCGTTCGTCCAGCATGTGCGGTAATCCTCATTCATACGCCTATATTTTGCACAAAAGTGGAAAAATGCGCAAACTATTACAGAAAAACTTTGATAGACTTCAAAAAATGCAAACACGCGGCGGCTGAATCGCAGCAATATTCCTCCATTCACACATTAGGAGCGGAGAACAGCATTATGCGCACCATTGGCCTGATCGGCGGCATGAGTTTCGAGAGTTCGGCGGTCTATTATCGCCTGATCAATGAAATGGTCCGCGAGCGGCTGGGCGGCCTCTCCTCCGCCGAACTGGTGATGTACTCCGTCAATTTCGAAGAAATCGTCGCGCTGCAGAAGGCGGGACGCTGGAGCGATGCCGCCGACCGGCTTGCCGATGCCGCGCAGCGCCTCCAGACCGCCGGCGCCGAATGCGTGCTCATCTGCACCAATACCATGCACCTGATCGCATCCGAGCTTGCTGCCCGCGTTTCCGTGCCGCTCATCCACATCATCGATGAAACCGCGGCGGCGCTGAAGGCCGCAGGCCGGCTCAAGCCCCTGCTGCTCGCGACCCGCTACACAATGGAACACGGCTTCTATGCCGAGCGCATGGCTAAGAATGGTGTCTCCATCATGGTTCCCGGCCCTGAGGATCGCACCGTGACGCATGACATCATCTTCAACGAACTCTGCGCCGGCATCATCAAGGACGAGTCGCGCCGGAAGCTGAACGGCATCATCGAGCGTGCCAAGACGGAAGGTGCCGACAGCGTCATTCTCGGCTGCACCGAAATCTGCCTGATCCTCGATCCCAAGGCGCTGATCCTGCCTGGCTTCGACACCACGACGATCCACGCCGAAACCGCCGTCGATTTCGCGCTTGCAAATGAAAAGAGCAGCAAAAGTTGCGCTGCTTGATCTCGATCAATTTACTTGACTGAGTCCAACAAATGACGGACATCGTCTCCTATATCTGAGGAGACGATGCCATGAGTCCTGCCGCCGAATTCGCGACCATTGATGCCGTCCGCGACTTCAACCGCTTCTACACCAATTTTCTTGGCGTCCTGAACAAGGCCTATCTCGACAGTCCCTATACCCTCACGGATGCGCGCGTGCTGTTCGAGGTCGGCTTCCGCGGTGGTGTCGCCGCTTCGGCGCTGACACGCGAGCTTCATCTCGATCCAGCCTACCTCAGCCGCATCGTCAAGCGCTTTCGCGAGGATGGGCTGATCGAAACGACGCCGGACCCGACCGACGCGCGCAGCCAGGTCATAAAAGTCACCGAAAAGGGACAGGTGCAGTTCGAGGAATTCGTCCGCCGCTCTCGTGCCCAGATCGCCGGATATTTCGAAAAGCTCGCGATCGGCGAACCCGAGCGCGTCGTTGCGGCGATGCAGACGATAAAGGACACGCTCGGCATGGATCGAACCACGGCATCCCCCGCGATCATCCGCAACCACCGGGCGGGAGATATCGGCTGGATCGTGCAAAGCCAGGCGCGTTTTTACACCGAGGAATTCGGCTGGGACGACCGCTTCGAAGGGTTGGCGGCCGAGGTCGCCGGAAAATTCCTCTCCAATTTCAATCCGCAAAAGGATCGCTGCTGGATCGCCGAGCGAAGTGGCGTGAATGTCGGATCGGCCATAATCGCCGATGGCGGCGACGGCGTTGCCAAGCTCCGGCTGCTCTATGTCGACAAGGCTGCGCGCGGCCTTGGCCTCGGCAAGCTGCTGGTCGACGAATGCATCCGCTTCTCGCGCGATGCGGGCTACAGCAGCCTTTCGCTCTGGACCAACGATATCCTCGACACGGCACGGGCGATCTACGTCAAGGCGGGCTTCAGGCTGACCGCAGAAGAAAAGCATCGCATGTTCGGCCCTGAACTGAACGGCCAGACCTGGGTGCTCGATCTGTAAATGTCGTTGACGGCGCATGCAGATAGACAGGCTCGCAGTTGAATCATATCCTCGCTGCAGCCCTGATTTGCACCGAGTTGTTCGCCATGACCATCGACACCGAAATCCGGATAGAACCCATCGCCAACGAGTACATCGAAAGGCTTTCACAAGGCGCTCGATACGGTGGCGCGCGAGCAAGAATATCTATCGCTGCTCGAAGCTTTTCCATTGGAGGAGACACGCGCCTTCGTGCTCGGCATGATCGAGAACGGCAACCCGCAATTCGTTGCTCTTGCCGACGGGAAGGTGGTCGGCTGGTGCGATATCAGCCGTCATGGCTTTCCATCCCACGCCCACACCGGCAAGCTCGGCATGGGCATCATTCCAGCCTATCGCGGCCAGGGGCTCGGGCGTCGATTGATAGAAACGACGCTGCAGGCCGCCGCGATGTGGGAATAGAACGCGTCGAGCTCAGCGTGCATGCCGATAATGGCAGGGCTATCGCGCTCTATGAGAAAGTCGGTTTCGTCCGTGAAGGCCTCGCACGCAAGTCTTTTCGTATAGATGGACGCTACAAGGACGCCATCCACATGGCGTTTTTCCACGAATAGCGGAACCAGCAGCAATCACCATTCTCGCCATGTCTTGCTGCGATGCAAAAATTCGCTTGATTTGGAAACGATCATTTCCTAAAAGAGTGACATGACGATAGACACACTCGACATCGCACCGAAGCTCCGGGGACGCCCACGGGAATTCGACATCGATTCGGCGCTCGACGAAGCGCTGCGCGTCTTTTCGGAGCGCGGCTATTATGCCGCCTCGATCAGCGAATTGACCGAGGCCATGGGTCTGACGGCCGGAAGTGTCTACAAGGCATTCGGCGACAAGCGCGGGGTGTTCCTTGCCGCTTTCGACCGCTATCGCCACGTACGCCAGCAATTGATCGACGATGCCCTTGCCAAGGCCCCGAATGCCTATGAAAAGCTGCGGACATTGCTGAGGTTCTTCGCCGAAGCATCATGCGGCGAGGTCGGACGGCGGGGCTGTCTTGTGGTTGGCAGCGCGACCGAACTCGCGCTTTTCGACGAGGAGGTCGCCGGCCGGGTTGGCGTAGCCTTCGATTTCGACGAGCGGCGCATCCTCAATCTGATCCGTCTCGGACAAGAGGATGGTTCTGTACCGAAGCATGTCGATCCTGAAACCACCGCCCGCGCGCTGCTTGCCCTGACCAAGGGCATGCGCGTGATCGGCAAGACCGGCCGCAAGACCGAACATATGCTCGCCGTCGCCGAGACGGCCATGAAACTGCTGAACTGATTTTTATCGAAATTTCGGGGAGCAAACTCCCCCTGCCCGCATCGAGGACAAGATATGCCCGCAACTGCCGCCGCCAGACGGGAGAGCACGCCGCTCCCCGAGAAGACCCTTTCACCGCTGCTGACATTCATGTTCGCCGCCGCCTGCGGGCTGGTGGCTGCCAACCTCTATTATGGCCAGCCGCTCGCCGGCCCGATCAGCCAGTCGCTCGGCTTCACCCCCGCCGCCACCGGCCTCATCGTCACGCTGACACAGATCGGCTACGGCCTCGGCCTCTTGTTGATCGTGCCATTGGGTGATCTTCACGAGAACCGCAGGCTGGTGCTGACCCTGGTGGCGCTGTCCGCCGTCGCTCTTGTCGGCGCTGCCTTCGCATGGTCGCCGTCGCTGTTCCTGCTCGCTTCGCTCTGTATCGGCCTGGCGTCCGTCGCGGTGCAGGTGCTTGTTCCCTTTGCCGCCCATATGGCGCCGGATGCCAGCCGCGGTGCCGTCGTCGGCAATGTCATGAGCGGCCTGCTCGTCGGCATCATGCTCGCCCGCCCAGCGGCAAGCTTCCTGTCCGAACTCCTGTCCTGGCACGCGGTCTATATCATCTCTGCCGGCATTATGATCGGGCTGCTCGTCATCCTGCGCCTCGTCCTGCCGACCCGCGTGCCGCACACCAAGCTGCACTACGGACAGCTCTTGTCTTCCATGGGCCACCTCGCGCTCCGCACGCCGGTACTGCAGCGCCGTGCGCTATATCAGGCCTGCATGTTCGGCGCCTTCAGCCTCTTCTGGACGACGACCCCACTATTGCTGGCAAGCCCTGCATTCGGCCTGACGCAAAACGGCATTGCCCTTTTCGCGCTGGCCGGCGCAGCAGGCGCAGTCGCCTCGCCGATCGCCGGGCGCGTTGCCGATCGCGGCTGGACGAAGCTTGCCACCGCCTTCGCCCTGACGATTGCGATCGTTGCCTTCCTGATCGGCCATTTCTCCGGCAGCGGCTCGTTGCTGGCGCTGATCACGCTGACGCTGTCGGGCATCATGCTGGACTTCGGCGTCCAGACGAACCTCGTGCTTGGTCAACGCGCCATCTTCGCGCTCAGCGCCGAACACCGCAGCCGCCTCAACGGGCTCTACATGGCAACCTTCTTTGCCGGCGGCGCCCTTGGCTCGGCGCTCGGCGGCTGGGCCTATGCCATCGGCGGCTGGAAGATGGCCTCCTGGATCGGCGTCGCCTTCCCGGTCATCGCGCTTCTTGCCTTCCTGACCGAAAGCAATTCCAGGAAAAGTGCGTAGCGGCTTTCCGTCTGAAATTATGTAAAAACAAAAGGATAGAGCATTTTCGCGATTCGAGGAAAAGCGGAAAGGTTCGAGCCTGAGAACTGATCAAGACGGCTGCGGTATAGCCTCCCGCAGCCAGTCGCATTCCCGCAGGCCGGCGCCGTTGAACGGATCGACCAGCGTGCCGGAAACGATGCCCGCCAGGATCTGCGGCGCGGGAGGCACTCTGGCGACTGTGGCGACCAGCCGGTCCCTGATCCAGGCGAGCGCCGCCGAGTCCGATTGATAGAAGGGCGTGAACGCGGCCGAGAGCAGCTGGAACAGCCGCACATGCATCCGCCGCGCCTTGGCATAGGCCGCAAGAGCAGCCTCGATAGTTTCATGTCCTGCAAGCGCATGCGCCAGCGCCGCCACATCGAGCAGAGCCATATTGGCGCCCTGCCCGAGCTGCGGGCTGGTGGAGTGGGCTGCATCGCCGACGAAAACCGTTCGCCCGCTATAGGGCACCTTCATCGTGCGATGGGCGTAACGTGCAAGCGTCAGCTGGTCCCAATCGGTGATCTGCTCCAGCAACGGCTCGCATCCCGGCCAATAGCCGCGGATCGTCTGCTTCCAGCGCTCCAGCCCACGCTTGCGCACCTCATCGGCATCCGCGGCCTTCAAGCTCCAGAACAAGGCCGCCTGCTTCGGCAAATGCGGTCTTCTGCTACCGATTGGCAGGACGCCGATCATTACGCTCGCCCTGTCATAGCGCTGCGTCAGGGCAGCCTGATCCACTAATCCGTCCGGACAGTCGAGCGTCGCCCAAAAGGCGCCATAGACGAGGCTGCGTGCACGCGGCGCGACGGGTGACGCTGCCACCAGCTCGGAGCGCGCGCCGCTGGCATCGATGACGAGATCATAGGGTCCGAGGCGCTCGCCGCCTTCGACGGAGAGAAAGCTGCCGGCCCCCTCTTCGATCACGCCAAGGACCCGCTGACCGGTATGGATCGGGTGTTGCCGTGCGGAGACTTCATCATAAAGCGTATCGAATAGCGCGGCGCGATGAACGCCAAGCCCATAGCGGCCGCCGGGCAGCGCATTATAGCGCACGTCAAGGACGATGCGGCCACGAGTGGTCTCCGTGCCGAACAGCCGATCGATGCGGTTACCGGCGGCATGAATGGCTGGGCCGAGCCCGAGCGATTCCAGCACGGTCAATCCGGTCGGCTGCAGCATCAGCGCCGAGCCGACGGGGGCCGGGCTGTCGAACCGTTCGATGATATCGGTCGTGTGGCCGGCACGAGAAAGAAAGAGAGAAGCGGCAAGCCCGGCAGGCCCGGCGCCGACGATGGCGATTTTCAATGGATTCACTGTAAAGGCTCAGTCCGGCGATTGATCGAAACGGGCTCTTGCGGCCTTAACAGCCTCATGATTGGCTTCCGCCCAATTCAGGAGCTGGGCCAGCGGCTCGTACAGCGAATAACCGAGATCGGTCATGCGGTATTCGACACTCGGCGGTTTGGTGGGAAAGACCTCGCGGTCGACATAGCCGTCGCGCTGAAGGTCGCGCAGCGTTTGCGTCAGCATACGCTGGGAGATATCAGGCACAAGACGACGCAGTTCGCCGAAACGGTATGGCCGCTTTGCCAGCGTTTCCATCAGCAGCACCGACCATTTTCCGCCGATCTGTGAGATGAGGTCGCGCACCGGACAATTGCTGAAATCGAGATTGCTGAGATCCACATCGCGTAACGCGGAATCTCTGCTGCGCAGATTGACGACGGTGCTGGCACCCATGCCGGTTCCCTTTTGGTAACTTGGAGCCGAAAAACTGCCTCCTTTACATCGCGAAGTCAATTCCTATTCTAGCGCTAGTCTCTTTTTGAGAGCAACACGGTCACTGCAAATCCGCGGTGGTCAAACAAGGAAAACCAATATGAGCAGCACTCTTCTCGTTACCGGTGCCGCGGGTCAGCTTGGCCAGCGCGTCATTCATCACCTGCTGGAGACATACAAAGTCGCTCCTGGCCGCATCATTGCCGCCACGCGTAGCCCGGAGAAGCTTGCCGACCTCGCCGCCAAGGGCGTCATTACCCGCAAGGCCGATTTCGATGATGCCGACACCCTGCTTGCGGCTTTCACTGGCGGCGATCGCCTGCTGATCATCAGCACCGACGCGCTCGCCGTTCCCGGCCAGCGCCTGAAGCAGCACACGGCCGCCGTAGAAGCCGCGAAGAAGGCCGGCGTGAAGCATATCCTCTACACCTCAATGCCGGCTCCGGAAGATTCGCTTGTCAGCTTCGCCCCCGACCACCTCGGCACGGAAAATGCCATCAAGGCTAGCGGCATCGGCTACACGATCCTGCGCGACGCCTGGTATTTCGACAACTACCTGCACGGCCTGCCGCATAGCCTCGAAGTCGGCAAGTGGTACACCGCGACCGGCGGCGGCCGCGTCAGCAACATCAGCCGCGAAGACTGCGCACTCGCCATCGCCGCCGCCCTGGCTTCCGACAGCGCGGAAAGCGCCACCTACACGCTGACAGGCTCGACCGCCGTCACCATCGCGGATGTGGCGAGTGTCGTCAGCAGGATCACCGGCCGTCCGCTTGAGGTTATTGACGTCAACGACGAACAGCTTGCCGCCGGTCTCACCGGTGCCGGCCTGCCGCCATTCGTGGTCGACATGCTCGTCTCCGCCGACGCCAACATCCGCGCCGGCAAATTCGACATCCTGACCAACGACTTCAACAAGCTGACCGGCAAGGAGCCGCAGACGCTACGCAGCTTCTTCGAGGAACACAAGGCCGCATTGCTCGGCTAAGTCTTGGAACGGCTGGCAAAGCGTTCTTACCGCTAGCCTACGAACAACCCCTCTCCCCGCAAATGCGGGGCGAGGCAGCTTCCGCCTCCATCAAAGTGTGGACTGCAACGAGGATAACTCCGTCAACGCATGTGGAAAGAGCGATCAATCCGATTCCGCATATTGCGGCAGATCATCGGTAATTTCATACCACTCGGCTTTCGATGCGACGAAAACATGGTGTGTGGGACGTATGCTTGGCGTGTCGACAAGCGTACCCATCGTAACATGGGCGTAAGTGCCGTCCTTGACGATCGCATAGAGAAGCGAGCCGCATATTCTGCAGTGGATGTACGGAGCCGCCGCGTCGCCGTAGATCATGACGCTTTCCGCGCCATCGACTATCCCGATCTTCTCGGATGGGATACCCGCCAGAGGTTTGAAGGCCGACCCGGTTGTTCGCCGGCAGTTCGAACAATGGCAGTTCACCGCATAAGCGAAGTCGTCGGCAACCTGGTAGGTTACGGCACGTCGCGCCCAGCCCCGCATTGGGCAGATGGGCTGATGTCAAGGGCAGCCGAAAGCTACCGCGTCTGGACGGCGGCTCGGCTCACGAACCCGCCCAGTCGGCTTCAAACCGTCTGTCCGCAAGCCCGGCGGAAACGCCGCACCGTTTCGGCCATGCCATATTCCAGTGCATCCGCCGTCAGCCCATGGCCAATCGAGGTCTCCGCGAGCTTCGGAATGCGCTTCAGCAGCGCCGGAAGATTGGCGACTGTCAGGTCGTGGCCGGCATTGACATCAAGGCCGTTGGCGAAGGCTGCATCGGCGGTCTTGCCGAGTGCCTCAAGAATGACAGCAGCCTTCTGCGGATCATCATAGCAGCCACCATAGGGGCCGGTGTAAAGCTCGATGCGATCCGCACCAACTTCTCTCGCGATCTTAACGGCGTCCGCATCGCCGTCGCCATCGGCAAACAGCGACACACGGCAGCCGATCTTCTTGTACTTGGCGACGACCGCAACCAGCAGCTCGCGATTCCTACGAAAATCCCAGCCGTGGTCCGAGGTCGCCTGAGTGGGATCATCGGGCACGAGTGTCACCTGCTCGGGCTCGGCAGAAGCGCAGAGATCGAAGAACTCGTCGCTCGGATAGCCCTCGATATTGAAATCTGCTTCCGGAAACTCGTCATCAATCAGCGCACGGATTTCGGGCAGGTCGGAAAAGCGCACATGCCGCTGATCGGGACGCGGATGAACCGTCAGCCCGCTGGCGCCGGCCGCCAGCGCGATACGGCCCAAACCCGTGACGCTCGGCCAGGGAAGATCACGCCGGTTGCGCAGCATCGCGATGGCGTTGAGGTTCACGGAGAGCTTGGCGGGCATGATCGAAATCCCTGATTTTCAAAGCGGATGATAGTGCCGTTCTATGCCATTATGACCAGCGAAACCAACGAGATTCCGACATCGACCCATGCAAAACTTTGATGGTCACGGCAAAGTGGCATCGCCATGCGGTGACGCATCGGCAGCAAAGTCCTTTTGCGGATATCTATTGCCCCAAGCGCGACTTATCGGACGATGGTCAGCGTCTCGGCGGCGCGGGTGATGGCCGTATAGAGCCAGCGCTCGCGCGTATCGCGAAATGCCCAGCTCTCGTCGAACAGCACGACATTGTTCCACTGCGAGCCCTGCGCCTTATGAACGGTCAACGCGTAGCCATAGTCGAATTCGTCATAGCGCTTGCGCGTCGACCAGGGAATCTCACCCTCGACATCCTCGAAGGCCTGTTTCAAGAGCTTGATCTTGGCCGCACCACGATCCATGTCGTCGTCTTCCGGCCGCACCAGCAGATTGATGCCCGGCTTCGTCGTTTCCCTGGAGGATGTCATGACCTGCCAAAGCGAGCCGTTGAGCAGACCCTTGGCGGGATCGTTGCGCAGGCAGACAAGTTTGTCGCCGGATTGCGGATAGTCGGCGGAAAACCCCTTGAGTTCGCGCAGACGCTGATTGTAGCGCCGGCGCGTCCTGTTGGTGCCGACGAGAACCTGATCCGCCTCCAGCACCAGCGGCTGCGTGACTTCATTCTTCGAGATCACCTGCGCGGTGCCATAATCGCCATGCATGATTTCCTTGCCCTCACGCACCTGCATGGCGAGCTGAATGATCGGATTGTCGCGGGCCTGACGATGAATATCCGTCAGCAGATAATCCGGCTCCTCATTCGTGAAGAAACCGCCGCCGGAAACCGGCGGAAGCTGGCCGGGATCGCCAAGCACCAGAATGGGCGTTCCAAAGCTCATCAGATCCTTGCCAAGCGCTTCGTCCACCATCGAGCATTCGTCGACGATGATCAACGCGGCCTTGGAGACCGGGCTCTGGCGGTTGATGGTGAACATCGGGGCGATCGATGTCTTGCCCGTCTCCTCATCCTCAACGGCTTCCTCGCCGCGCGGCCGGTAGATCAGCGAATGGATGGTCTTCGCATTGGAAGCGCCGCGCGAGCGCAGCACCTGCGCCGCCTTGCCGGTAAAGGCCGCAAACAGCACCTCGCCATCCACATGTTCGGCAAAATGCCGCGCAAGGGTCGTCTTGCCCGTGCCGGCATAACCGAACAGGCGAAACAGCGGCGAGCGCCCCTCCTTCAGCCATTTGGCGACGGCCTTGAGCGCTTCATCTTGTTGCGGCGCGAATTGCATCGGCCGAATTGGCAGGATTCGGCCGCTGGAAGCAAGCAGTAAAAAATACCCGGCGAGCTGGGAATAAAATCAAGCGCACCCGTGTCTCATGTCCGGCAGCGCAAAAATGCGACGCCTGGATAACCATCATCCACCCACCCGAGGAGAGACAACATGAAAACCATGAGATTCCTGGCCGCGCTCGCTGCGGCGTCGGCCTTTGCCACAGCCGCTTTCGCCGCGGCCCCCGTCAAAACGGTCGAAAGCTCCAAGGGCAAGGTGCTTGCCGGCGAAAACGGCAAGACGCTCTACACCTTCAAGAACGACAAGTCGGGCGAATCCAATTGCAATGGCGATTGCGCGAAAGCCTGGCCGCCGCTCATGGCCGATGGCAAAGCCAAGGCGGAAGGTGCATATTCGATCATTACCCGCAAGGACGGGATGAAACAGTGGGCAAAGGACGGCATGCCGCTCTACTTCTTCATCAAGGACGCAAAGTCCGGTGATGTCGCCGGCGACGGCTTCAAGGGCGTATGGGATGTCGCACGGCCCTGACAATCCGGAAAATGGCGCGGCGGGAGCCTCCGCCGCGCCCGATAGCTTCGAGGCGGAGGTGCTGGCGCTCCTCCCCTCGTTGCGCCGCTATTCGCGCAGCCTTGCCCGCTCGGATGCGGATGGCGAAGATCTGCTTCAGGATTGTGTCGAAAAGGTTTTGACCCGGCGCGGCCAATGGCGCGGACTGAACCTGCGCGGCTGGGTGTTGACGATCATGACCAATCTCTATCGCAACGGACTGCGCCAGCAAGGCGGCCGCAGCTTCGTCGACATCGATGACAACAGCCATCTGCCTGCCGCCGAAACCGACAACGACCCGCTGCAGCGGTCACGCCTGGAACTGGCTCTCAACAACCTCGGCGAAGACTATCGAGCAGTGCTGATGCTCGTCGTCGTCGAAGGCTACAGCTATCAGGATGTCGCAGACATGCTTGATATCCCGATCGGCACAGTGATGTCGCGCCTGTCGCGCGCGCGCCAGAAGATGACCAGCCTGTTGAATGCAGACAATGTTGTCACGCTTCGGAGACCAAGATGAACGAACGCAAACCGACCGTGACCGAAGCGGACCTTCACGCCTTTGCCGATGGCCTTCTGCCACCGGAGAAGCAGGCGGAATTGCAGGCATGGCTGACCGAAAATCCCGAGAACGCCGCTGCCGTTGCGACATGGCAGGTCCAGAACGATGAAATCCGCGCCATGTTCTCCCCCTATGCCATATCGAAGGACGGCGACGCGGACCTCTTTTCGAAAAGCAGAAACATATCGTCTGCCCAGGCGACTGCGCCACAGCGAAGCCGCAAGCTGACGATGCTCGCCGCCTCGCTCGCACTATTTGTGGCCGGCGCTGCAGCAGGCCATTTCGGCCCCGATCTTTTCGCGCGGCCCGAATTGCAGCTGACCTCAATCGAGGCATTGCCGCAGCAGGCGCATTCGGCCTTCGTCGTCTATGCCAGCGATGTCCGCCATCCCGTCGAAGTCGGCGCGGATCAGGAGGCACATCTCGCCACCTGGCTTGGCAAGCGCATGAATGTGGCCGGCCTCAAGGTACCGAGCCTGCAGAAGCTGGGATTCCAGCTGGTCGGCGGCCGGCTGCTGCCGATCAACGGTACGCCCGGCGCCCTGTTCATGTATGAGAATGCCAGCGGCCAGCGCCTGACCGTGCTGGTCGGGCGCAATAGCGGCAATACCACGACCAGCTTCCGCTTCGCCAGCGACAACGCCGTCGAGACCTTCTACTGGATCGACGGCGACCTCGGCTATGCCGTCACCGGCGAGATCTCGCGTGACATGCTGCGGCAGGTGGCGGACGAGTGCTACAAGCAATTCTCATCCTGATGCCCCAGCGGAGACCACTCACCCACCCTCGTGGTTCGAGACGGCCTTTTAGGCCTCCTCACCATGTGGGCTAGGAAGTGTGGACAGTTATCTGATCCATAGGACGATTGCTGCGATAGTGACGACTGCGAGGTAGTTTTCGGCGGTTTTTTCGAAGCGCGTAGCGACCCTGCGGAACTGCTTGCGTCTCGAGAAGCAGCACTCGATCAGGTGGCGCTGGGCGTAGAGATGCTTGTCCAGCGGGTATTTTTGGGCGCGGGAAGGATTGTTGGGGATCACCGCCACAGCGCCTTTATCAGCGATGGCATTGCGCAGGCGATCGCTGTCATAAGCGGTGTCGGCCATGACGATGTCGGCGGGTAGGCCCTCGATCAGGGCATCGGCTTGCGGCGCATCGCCCTTCTGGCCTGCGGTCAGTGTGAAGCGGACCGGGCAGCCGAGACCACGCACGGCCATGTGTATCTTGGTGCTCAGGCCGCCGCGAGAACGGCCAAGGGCTTGATCTTCAGCCCCTTTTTTGCGCCGGCAGCGTGCTGATGGGCGCGGATGATGGTGGAATCAACGATCAGGTATTCGAAGTCCGGATCGTCCGACATCGCGGTGAACATGCGCCACCAGATGCCCTTCCGGCTCCAGCGGCTGAAACGGCGGAAGACACTGTTCCACTCGCCGAACACTTCCGGCAGGTCACGCCAGGGCGAGCCGGTCCGCACAATCCAAAGCACTGCTTCCACGAACATGCGGTTGTCGCGGCCAGACGAGCCGCGCGTGCGCTCGTCACCAATGATGTGATGCGCTATCCGCGCCCACTGTTCGTCCCGAAGGATCAGACGATCCAAAACACCCATGACTGCCTCCAAAAGACAGTCTTGAATCTGATTTGCTCAGCCTTGGAAACCCAAGAGTCCACACCTCCTAGTCTTTTGTGCATGTCGGTAAAATAAAGCTCGCTCCATCCTCTGACGCGCGGACGACGCAGGCCGGAACCTCGAAGGGCGAGGATGGCCTCAGGGGAGCCCATCCTTTTACCGCTGCGGATCGTTTTCCAGCGCGATCGGCTTACCATGCGGCGTCGCCTCCGCGGCACGTTGCCAACTTTGCTGCAGAGCCAGCATCACATCCGCGTCGGCAATGCCTTTCGCGACCAGCAGACCTGACAGCGCAGCCACCCAGCAATCGAAATAGTCGCTGCCATCAACAGCGCGGCCGGGCTTGTGCAATTCGGCCGACAGCCACTCCGCCCATTCGCTCCAGGCAAACAAGCCCTTCTCGTGCAGATGAACGGTCATCGCAAAAGCCTCAGCCGCCCAGGGCTCGGGAAAGACCGGCTCGCCATCGACTGACTTCGGCAATCCCGGCGATTGCGCCAGAGGCGATGCGACCTCACACGCGCTCAAGATAGCTCTCCCAGGCGTCGATCGAGACGGTCAGCGAGGGATCGGCACCCTCGCCCCATATCTCGGCACCATCAAAGACCACCGTGTAGACCCATTGCGGATTTTCGCCCCGGCCATGGGCGTTGTCGTCGGGGAAGACGAAGGAGCCCTGCACCGCTTCGATGACACCCGTCTTGGCGCGGGCGTAGCGCGGCAATCTCGTATGGCCGGTCGGATTGAAGTTCTTGGTGCGGACATGATCGCCGACGGCAAAGAGCGGCGTGGTATCGAGAGGCCGGTCGCAAGGGCCGCCCTTGGCCAATACGCCGTCGACCATTTCAGCCTTCAGCACCCGCTTCGGAACCCTGCCCTGTTCGAGCGAATGGCCAATGCGCAGCTCTTCGGCCGTGGCAAAACCGTGTCGCTCCAGTAGGGTGTCGATGGCGCGGGTCCAGATCTCGTAGTAGCTGGCACCAAGATAATCGGCCGGCGGAATGTTTTCGCGCGTATGCCGGCTCTCGTCGATGGTCCAGGCCCCAAAGGCGCCGCAGGAAAGCGTGATGCCGAGCGCCCTCTTTTCCCATTCAGCATGGAAATAGGGCTCGTTCGGTTCCGGAGCGACAAGGCCGAAGCCCATCTGGCCGCCGAGATCGTGCGGACCGTTCATCGTGCTGCCTCCGGCCTTTTGGCGACTGCCGTTCCGATCATGGCGTCGCGGCTGACGAGATCGGCCAGCGCCGCCTCATCCATGCCTTCCGAACCGGCGGGACGCTCCGGGATTACCAGATAGCGCAGCTCCGCCGTCGAATCCCAGACGCGGATCTTCGTCTCCTGCGGCAGCGTCAGGCCGAATTCGGCGAGCACCCCGCGCGGATCGATCACAGCGCGGGACCGGTAGGCCGGCGCCTTATACCACACCGGCGGCAGCCCGAGCACGGCCCACGGATAGCAGGAGCAAAGCGTGCAGACGATGAGATTATGCGTTTCCGGCGTATTGAAGACCGCGCGCATATGCTCTCCCTGGCGGCCGGTAAAGCCGAGACTGGCGATCGCCGCCGTCGCGTCGCGCCGCAGCCAGTCGGCAAAATCAGAATCGCTCCAGGCTTTCGCCACCACCTGCGCACCATTGCGCGGTCCGACCTTCGTCTCATAGGTCTCGACGATACGGTCAATTGCCGCCGGATCGATCAGCCCCTTTTCCGTCAGCAACGTTTCGAGCGCCTTCACCCGCGCCTGCATGTCCGAATAGTGGTTGTCGTGGTGATGGTGGTGATGATCGTCGTCATCATGCGAGTGTCCGTGGGACATGGCCGTCTCCCGTCTTTCCGGATTACTTTAGCATCGGCCAGAGACTGAGCACCAGCAGGACGGCCATGGTAATGTTGAACCATTTAAGCCGAACGGGATCGGCCAGCCAGTCGCGCAGCACGGAACCGAAGCCGGCCCAAGTCGATACGCTCGGAACGTTCACGGCGGCAAATGCCAGTCCGACGAGGAGAACAGTGAAGAGATAGAGCTGCTCGTTGGTGTAGGTCGCCATGGCGGTAACGGCCATCACCCATGCCTTGGGATTGACCCACTGGAACGCGGCAGCGCTCATGAAGCTCATCGGCTGCGCGGAGCCCTCGCTCTCCGTAATACTGCGCGACGTGCCGATCTTCCAGGCAATCCAGACGAGATAGGCGCCGCCGGCGAATTTCAGCCCGGTGTAGAGCACCGGCACGGTATGCAACAACGCGCCCAATCCAAGGCCGACGCCGAGCAGCAGGGAGAAGAAGCCAACACCGATGCCAAGCATGTGCGGAATGGTGCGCCGAAAACCGAAATTCACGCCCGAGGCAAACAGCATCATGTTGTTCGGCCCTGGGGTGATCGATGTCGTGAACGCGAAAAGTAGAAGAGCCAGAAATGTATCCAGCGCCATGATGCCTCCTGGGACACCGTGCGTGACAAATGGCGGTATCCAAAATTCTTCTCATGCGTGCCAGATGTAGCGACGCATATCCGCGCGACAATAATTCGCTCATAGTCTGAAAGCCATAGGACCTTTGTCACAGTGACATGAAGGGCATCGATTGAAATCCGCCAGGATGGATCTATCCTTCCGTTTTCCGCAGCGAGGACAGACCATGCGCGAGCCCATTCCCACCGTCACCCTCCCCTCCGGCATTGCGGTTCCCGCACTCGGCCAGGGGACATGGAACATGGGCGAGAATGCCGCGAGCGCCAGGGACGAGATCGCCAGCCTCAAGACCGGCCTCGATCTCGGCATGACGCTGATCGATACGGCGGAAATGTACGCCGACGGCGGCTCGGAGGAAATCGTCGGCAAGGCGATCGAAGGCCGCCGCGACGAAGTCTTCCTCGTCAGCAAGGTCTACCCCGCCAACGCCAGCCTCAGGGGTGCGGTAGAAGCCTGCGAACGCAGCCTGAAGCGCCTGAACACCGACCGCATCGACCTCTATCTGCTGCATTGGCGCGGCAACTATCCGCTCGAAGAAACGGTTGAAGCCTTCGAAGGCCTGAAGGCGGCCGGCAAGATCGAAGCCTGGGGCGTGTCGAATTTCGATATCGCCGACATGGATGAGCTGCTCTCTGTGCCGAACGGCGGCAATGTCGCCGCCAATCAGGTGCTCTACAATCTCTCCCGGCGCGGCATCGAATACGACCTCTTGCCCTGGTGCCAGGAGCGCAGCATTCCGATCATGGCCTATTCGCCGATCGAACAAGGCCGCCTGCTCCACCATCCCGAACTGATCCGTATCGCAAAGACCTATCAGGCCACACCCGCCCAGATTGCACTTGCCTTCCTGCTGGAGCGCGACGGCGTGATATCGATCCCGAAATCCTCGAATGCACAGCGCGTTGAGGAAAACCGCGACTCGATCGATGTCGATATCACCGATGAGGATTGGGCCGTCCTCGACGCCGCCTTCCCGCCGCCATCGCGAAAGAAGTCATTGGACATGCTATAGGTTTACGCAGCAGCCTTCTGCTGCGCGACGATCAGCTCGATTGCCCGGAAGACGTCGATTTCTCGCCAGTCGGCGGGATCGCGATAGGTCGGATAAAGCGAAAGGGCGGCGGCGGCGATCTGGTCGATTGTCCGTAGCTTCGTTCGCCGACCGGCAAGTACCGCCTTGGCGTAGACGCCGAAATAATCTTCGGTGATGCCCCAGCCGGCATAAAAGGGTGCGGCATAGCAGCGAACCGGAATGCCGCGCAGCAGCGCATCGAAGCCGAACTGGCTCGAAACCGTCCAGACCTCGTCAACGACTTCGAGGATGGAGGCCACCGACACGGCGTCGTCGAGCAACACGGCAGCGCCCTCGGAAACACCGTTCGTAAGATACCCCTTACGAAGTCCAGCCATGACATCCGGATGGGTGCGGATGAGACATTGCGCATCGCTCGCCAGCCCATCGGCGAGCATCTTCTCGAAGGACGCTTTTGAGCCGAGTGCCCTATCAACGGAAACGTCGCCAACGACCTGATCGACCAGCAGAATACGACGCTTTGTCGTCCGCTCGATGCGCGGCGCCAGATGTGGAAGATGATTGTATTTCGAAAGTTTGTTGAGAACGATCTGTTCGCGGATGGCGCGGCCGAGCTCTCCCGCCTCCCCAGCCTCCTCTATCAGCCGCTCAAGCCGCGACGGCCGGTTTGCATCGACGGGCAGGCCAAGATCGTCGATGACGATGGAAAGAGGAACGGCACCGGCCTTGCCGAGTCCCACGGACCGCAGGAAACCATCCTCCAAGTGCCAATGCGACAGCCGGCGGAGCCGCGCAATCTTCGCCGCCATCTTGGCCGGCGCGCGGCCACCCCACGAAACAATGCCGCCTATACCGGGCGCCAATGCACAAGCCAGCTTCCGCGATCCGAAATAATGTCCGAGCCAGGGAAAATCGCCACGGACGAAGAATGCAGCGCCGAGACGCATATCATCGGGCGGATGCCATGGCTTTCTGCCGATCTCAGGCATTGTTGCCGTGTTTCCCCTTCTCCCCTCGGGGAGAAGGTGCCGTCAGGCGGATGAGGGGGTGTCTGCCAGGAGTACGAAAATTCGTGAATTCAAATCGGAAAGTCCCCCTCATCCGACCCTTCGGGCCACCTTCTCCCCAAGGGGAGAAGGAATTTGGAGCGCCGATTTGCCTCACATGCGATCACCCCTCAACACCGCAGGTTTCTACATCCCTTGCGAGCCGCGGTTCATCGCAGCAATGCCGGTGCGGCAGACTTCGATAAGGCCGAGCGGCTTGATGATGGCGATGAACTGATCGATCTTCGAGGACTTGCCGGTGATCTCGAGAATGAAATGCTCGACGGTCGCATCCACCACCTTGGCATGGAAAGCATCGGCGAGCCGCAGCGTTTCTGCGCGCATCTCACCGCTTCCGGTCACTTTCAGCAGCGCCACTTCGCGCTCGATCGGCCGCTCCTGGCCGAGTTCGCGGGCGCGCACCGTCAGATCGACGACGCGGTGAACCGGAATGATGCGCTCAAGCTGCGCCTTGATCTGCTCCAGCACCTGCGGCGTGCCGCGCGTTACCACAGTGATCCGCGACAGATGCGCCTGGTGCTCGGTCTCCGAAACGGTCAGGCTTTCGATGTTGTAGCCCCGGCCGGAGAAGAGGCCGATGACGCGGGCGAGAACGCCGGGCTCGTTGTCGACGAGTACCGAAAGCGTGTGGCTTTCCGCCGCCGCCGTTTCCGGCGAAATAAAATAGGCGGAGCCCGTGGGTTGAAGGTGTGCGTTCATTATCCTTGTTCCGTTTCCTCTGTTCTTGTTCGATATGCCAGCGAGATCGGCGGCCGGGGCGCAGCTCCTGCTGCGCCACCGGCTAGCGATCAAACCAGCTGGCGACCCTTGGCATCGATGGCGTTGGCGACGGCCTCGTCGGTTGCTTCGTCCGGCAGCAGCATTTCGTTATGCGCCTTGCCAGAGGGGATCATCGGGAAGCAGTTGGCGAGATTGGCGACGCGGCAATCGAAAATGACCGGCTTGTTGACGTCGATCATCTCCTGGATGGCGGCATCGAGATCACCCGGCTTTTCGCAGCGCAGGCCGACGGCGCCATAGGCTTCCGCGAGCTTGACGAAATCGGGCATCGCTTCCGTATAGGAATTGGACAGGCGGTTGCCGTGCAGCAGCTGCTGCCACTGGCGAACCATGCCCATATACTGGTTGTTCAGGATGAAGATCTTGATCGGCGCATTGTGCTGGATGGCCGCCGACATTTCCTGAATGCACATCTGGATCGAGGCATCGCCGGCAATGTCGATGACCAGGCTTTCCGGATGGGCGATCTGCACACCGAGCGCTGCCGGCAGGCCATAGCCCATGGTGCCGAGGCCGCCCGAGGTCATCCAGCGGTTCGGCTGTTCGAAGCCGTAGAACTGCGCCGCCCACATCTGGTGCTGACCGACTTCGGTCGTGATGTAGGTATCGCGATGCTTCGTCAGCTCATAGAGGCGCTGGATCGCATATTGCGGCATGATGACATCGTCGCTCGGCTTGTAGGCGAACGAGTTGCGCGCACGCCAGCGGGCAACATCAGCCCACCAGTCGCCCAGGCGCTCCGTCGCAGGCTTCTGCGGCAGCGCACGCCACAGGCGAACCATGTCTTCCAGAACATTGCCGACATCGCCGAGAATGCCGATATCGACGCGGACGTTCTTGTTGATCGAGGAAGGATCGATGTCGATATGGATCTTCTTCGAATTCGGAGAAAAGGCATTCAGGCGGCCGGTAATGCGGTCGTCGAAGCGCGCGCCGATGCAGACCATGACGTCGCAATCATGCATCGCCATGTTGGCTTCGTAGGAGCCGTGCATGCCGAGCATGCCGAGCCAGTTCTTGCCGGATGCCGGATAGGCGCCGAGGCCCATCAGCGTCGAGGTGATCGGGAAATCGGTGAGCTCGACCAGCTCGCGCAGCAGCTTGCAGGCCTCCGGGCCGGAATTGACGACACCGCCGCCAGAATAGATGACGGGACGACGAGCATTCTTCATCAGCTCGATCGCTTGGGTGATCTTGTTGAGATCGCCCTGGATCTTCGGCTGATAGCTCTTCTGGGCATGATGCGCTTCCGGCGGCGTATAGGTGCCGGTCGCGAACTGGATGTCCTTCGGGATGTCGACGACGACAGGACCCGGACGGCCCGATTGCGCGATGCGGAAGGCTTCGTGAATGACGGCCGCCAGCTTGTTGACGTCCTTGACCAGCCAGTTGTGCTTGGTGCAGGGCCGGGTGATGCCGACCGTATCGCACTCCTGGAAAGCGTCGGAGCCGATCAGCGTGGTCGGAACCTGGCCGCTCAGGCAGACGAGCGGGATCGAATCCATCAAGGCATCCTGCAGCGGCGTAACCGCATTCGTCGCGCCCGGGCCGGAAGTAACCAGCATGACGCCGACCTTGCCGGTGGACCGGGCATAGCCTTCGGCCGCATGGCCGGCGCCCTGCTCGTGACGAACGAGAATATGCTGGATGTCGTCCTGCTGGAAGATCTCGTCATAGATCGGAAGCACAGCGCCGCCCGGATAACCGAAGATGTGTTCGACGCCATTGTCCCTGAGCGCCTGCAACACGATCTCCGCGCCTGTCATTCGATTGCCGCTCGCCTGATTATCTGTGCCGGTCATACGTTTGTTCCGCTGTCTGCTGGAGGTTTGGAAAGATGAAATCTCGATTTCGGGCATAAAAAAAGGCCCCTTGGGGAGCCTGTCATCTAGCGCATGGGTGGCTGTCGCCGGATGGTTACACCATCCTGCCCATGCGCTTTCCCACCACGATAAGAACGATCGAGTTTTTCATGGGGCGAAGTGATAGACAGAAAATTTCGAAGCGTCAACGCGTGAAGCAATAAAAAATCGCGGCCCCGCCAAAACCCCATAAGCCTGGACCCTTTAAAAAGCATGGGTGACAGACAGGATTTTGTTAAGCCACCGTCTCTATGCTCCGGCATCGGATAATTGGGGTAGCTGTTTGCTGAATAATGATCTGCAGACGTCCGGCAAAGCTGGAGATTTAGATCGCCGCGATAGACTGAGGCCGGGAAATCGCTTCCTCGGCCGCGTCGTCGCGTGCAACGGCTCGAGAGCAACGATCGCCGCTGTCGCCGAAGCCGGCGGTACCGATCTTACCGAACTCTGGTCGGTCGGCAGGCTGATTTCCATCAGCGTCGGCTCGAACCGCGTGGCCGCCCTCGTCTACTCGATGAATACTCAAAGCGTCGGCTGGGGTGAAGAGCAGGACAACCTCTTCCGCATCGAAGTCGAACTTTTGGGTGAGGTCCATGTCGGGCCGGATGGCCGCGAGGAGTTTTCGAGCGGCATTACCGCCTATCCCTATCTCGGCGCGATCGCGCATCGTATCCGTGCCGCCGATCTCATGCGCATCTTCGATGCAGGCAAGGGCAGCAGCTGCGTCATCGGCAAGCTGACGCAGGATGAAAGCATCGACGCCGCCATACATATTCCCTCGATGCTGTCGAAGCATTTCGCCGTCGTCGGTTCCACCGGCGTCGGCAAATCCACCGCCGTCTCGCTGTTGTTGCACAAGGCGATCAGCGCCGATCCAAAACTGCGCGTGCTGATCCTCGATCCGCACAATGAATTTGCAGCCGCCTTTCCCCGGCATGCCGTCGTCATCGATACCGATACGCTCGACCTGCCCTTCTGGCTGATGCGGCTGGAAGAATTCAGCGAAGTCGTCTTTCGTGGCCGCCCGGCGATCCCGGAGGAGCTCGATGCGCTGCGCGATCTCATTCCAGAGGCAAAGCGCGCCTTCCGCGGCAGCGATTCAAGCCTGATGCGCCGCCAGACGGAAAAATCCTCGGTGACGGCGGATACGCCGGTTCCCTACCGCATGGCCGATCTGCTAGCACTGATCGACGAGCGCATCGGCCGGCTGGAGGGCCGCCAGGAAAAGCCGCATCTGCGCTCCCTGAAAATGCGCATCATCTCGGCGATCAACGATCCGCGCTATCACTTCATGTTCTCCAACAATACAATCACCGATACGATCATGGAGACGATCGCCAAGATCTTCCGCATTCCGGGCGACGGTAAGCCGATCTGCACCTTCCAGCTCGCCGGCATACCCTCGGAAGTGATCAATTCCGTCGCTTCGGTTCTCTGCCGCATGGCATTCGAGCTGGCGCTCTGGAGCGATGGCGCGATCCATATGCTCGTCGTCTGCGAGGAGGCGCACCGCTACATTCCCGCCGATCCGAACCTCGGCTTCTTCCCGACGCGCCAGGCCATAGCCCGCATCGCCAAGGAAGGGCGCAAATACGGCGTATCGCTCGGCATCATCACGCAGCGCCCCGGCGAACTGGACCAGACGATCCTGTCACAGTGCTCGACGCTCTTCGCCATGCGACTTGCCAATGATCGCGACCAGGAAATCATCCGCTCGGCCATTCCGAACTCCTCGATTTCGACGACCAGCTTCCTGTCCTCCATAGGCAACGGCGAAGCCATCGCGTTCGGCGAGGCCATTGCCGTGCCGATGCGCATGCGCTTCTCCCGCGTGGAAGATCATCTGCTGCCGAAAGCCAGCGGCGGCACGGCGAAGGTCAGCGAGGATTCGCCGGATACTGTCGATCTACGCACGATCATCAGCCGCATGCGCTCGATTACGGGTCCCGATATCAGCGCCTTGCAACAGAACTACGGCGCCGCGACGGACGCGGTAACCGGGATCAGGAACGATTTCGACGATCCGACCGTCGAGCAGACGCCACAGCGTGCAGCGGAAGTCGATGCGCCACCGATCGAACCATATCGTCCCGACATGTTGCCCCGCCCGGCCACCCAGCAGGCCGCGCCGCCGCTGCAGACATCGATCGACAGCAGGCTTGCGGACCTGCGCCGCGAATACCGAGGCGACGACACCGACGCACGCCCGATGCCGCCGAGAGAACCCCTGCCATCGCTCAGGCGGGAACCCGGCCTTTCGCTGCGGGACAGCATCCTGAAAAAGCCGCCGAGCAGCCTTTACGACAAGGATTGAAGCGTTGGGCTTACGGGGCTCAGGCGCTCCCAGCTCTCATCCATCTGATTGCGAAACCAGGTCATCTGCCGCTTGGCATATTGCCGAGTTGCCGCCGCGCCGGTTTCGATGACCTCTTCCCGCGTCATCTCGCCCTTCAGCATCGCGGCGATCTGCGACACGCCGATCGCCTTCATGACCGGCATCTCCGGCGGCGAGTCCAATGCCAGCAAAGCCCGCACCTCTTCCTCCGCCCCCATTGCCAGCATCTTTTCGAAGCGGCTGTTGATGCGCTGGTGCAGCAGCGCGCGCTCAGGCAGCACCACGATCTTGCGCGCGCGGTCCGGATCGACAACCGTCTGCCCGGCCTTGCCCTGAAAGGCCGCAATCGATCGGCCCGTCGCCTCGACCACCTCCAGAGCACGCACGATACGCTGCCCGTCCTGTGGGTTCAGCGTATCCGCGACGGCGCTGTCGCGTTCCGTAAGCTCGCGATGCAGAGCTTCCGCCCCCTCCGCCAGCAGCCGACTGCGAAGCCTGCTGCGGATATCAGCCGGAATTTCCGGCATGTCGGAGAGCCCACCGGTGAGAGCCTTGAAATAGAGCCCGGTGCCGCCGACGAAGACAGGCAATCGCCCCTCGCCGCGCAGGCGCTCGACCAATATGCCGGCATCGCGCAGCCAGACGCCGGTGGAATAGGCCTGGCCCGCCGGGACATAACCATAAAGATGATGCGGAATGCCTTCCATATCGGCCTCGGAGGGCCGCGCCGTCAGCACGCGCAGGGTGTCGTAGACCTGCATGCTGTCGGCATTGATGACGACACCATCATGTAAACGGGCTAATTCTACCGCCAGCGCGGACTTGCCGCTGGCGGTCGGCCCGGTTATCAGGATCGCGTCGATATTGCTCATAAGGTTTCTGCTCATGGCCTTCGTTGCCACGCTTATTGCCAATCCGTCAAACCCCGTTCTTGTTCCGGCCATTGCTGAACAGGCTGCTGAGGCCGTCAAGGCGTCCGGGCTTTACTGGCTGGCCGACGGCATTGCCTGCGATATCGCGCTTCGCGACAATACGGACCTGCAGGCCGCGGAAGCCAATATCCTGGCCGTGATCGGCAGCGAGCCGATCGATCTCGTGATTCAAGACGCCGACACCCGCCGCAAGAAGCTTCTGATTGCCGATATGGATTCCACGATGATCGCTCAGGAATGCATCGACGAGCTTGCCGCCGAAGTGGGTCTCAAGGAAAAGGTCGCCGATATCACGGCCCGCGCCATGAATGGCGAGATCGCCTTCGAGCCGGCCCTGCGCGAACGTGTGGCCCTGCTGAAGGGATTGCCCATTTCCGTCGTCGATGATGTCATCGCCAAGCGCATCACGCTGACACCCGGCGGTCCAGAGCTCATCGCGACGATGAAGACAAAAGGCTATTACACCGCCCTCGTCTCCGGCGGCTTCACCGTCTTCACCAGCCGGATCGGCGCGACGCTCGGCTTCGATGAAAACCGCGCCAATATCCTGCTCGAAGAAAACGGCATCCTGACCGGCCTCGTCGAGGACCCCATCCTCGGCAAACAGGCCAAGGTGGATGCGCTGAACGAAATCGCCGAGAAGCTCGGCATTTCGACCGATGATGCTCTCGCCGTCGGCGATGGTGCCAATGATCTCGGCATGCTTCAGCTCGCCGGCTCCGGAGTGGCGCTCCACGCCAAGCCGACGGTCTCGGCACAGGCCAGAATGCGCATCGACCACGGCGACCTGACCGCCCTGCTCTACATCCAGGGCTACCGCAAGACGGACTTCATCAAACCATAGAACGGCGCAATCGCCGGCATCGAGGCCTCCGATGATCATCACTGAAACCGACCGTCTTATCATCCGCAACTGGCGGGAGACGGACCGCGATCTGGCCTACGAGATCAACTCCGACGAGACCGTCATGGAGTTCTTTCCGTTTCGTCGCAATCGTGCGGAAGCGGACGCCTTCTTCGATCGCGTCCGCTCGATGATTTCAGAAACCGGGCTTGGCCTCTACGCCCTCGAGCTGAAAGAAAGCGGCGAAGCGATCGGTTATTGCGGACTGATGCGGACGGATCATCTGGAACCCTTCGTCCCAGTCGGAACGATCGAGATCGGCTGGCGGCTGGTTGCACAGCAGTGGGGCAAGGGATTTGTCAGCGAGGCGGCACGAGCGCTCCTCGCTCACGGCTTCGGAAAGCTCGACCTGGATCAAATCGTCTCCTTTGCCGTACACAACAATATCAGGTCGATCGCAGTCATGGAACGGATCGGCATGCACCGCGTCGAAGGCGGCTATTTCGATCACCCAAACGTCCCCGACACCCATCCCCATCTGCAGCGGCATGTCCTCTACCGCCTGACCGCAGCCGAGTGGCGGGCACAGCAGGCAAAACGAGCCGGGCGCTGAACCTCTACTCCAGCGCGACGGCGATGAAGCGCAAGTCACCGTTTGGAGACGCGACCATCATCTGCGCATTGCGGCGGCCCTCGCGCTTCAGCGAGGCCACCTTCTCCGAGGCGGCACTCGGCGTCTGTACGAATTCCTGCGCCACTTCCACGACGACGTCGCCGGGTTTCAGGCCCTTGTCCGCCGCCGCCGAACCGGGCGCCACTTCGGTGATGACGACGCCATCGACGCTATCGGCGATGCCGAAGCTCTTGCGGTTCTCGGCGGTCAGCGTCGCGAGCTTCATGCCAAGTATGTTCGAGGTCGCCTGGGCTGGTGGCTGAGCCTGCGGCGATTGCTGCGGATCGCCGCTCTGGTCCTGCCCATCCATGCCGTCATCGCCACCCTCATCGCCCTCGTCGGGATTGATGACACCGCCATTATTGCCATTATCGTCGGGCGCAAGCTGCGGCTTCTTGGTCTTGTCGGTGCTGGCGGCCGCCGCCTGATCGCTGTCTTCCAGTCGACCGAGGGTTACCTTGACGGTCTGTTCCTTGCCTTCCCGGAAAACGACGACATCGACTTCCTTGCCGACAGAGCTCTCGGCAACGACGCGCGGCAGATCGCGCATCTCGTCCACATTCTTGCCGTCGAATTTCAAGATGACATCACCTGCCTTGATCGAACCGTTGTCGACCGGGCCGCCCTTGATGACACCGGCGACGAGCGCGCCCTTGGCAGTCGAAAGACCGAGGCTGTTGGCAACATCATCCGTCACCGGCTGGATGCGCACGCCGAGCCAGCCGCGGCGCGTCTCGCCGAAATCCCTGAGCTGGTTGACCACACCTTCCGCCAGTTCTGACGGCACCGCAAAGCCGATGCCGATCGAGCCACCGCTCGGAGAGATGATGGCGGTATTGATGCCAATCACTTCGCCCTTCATGTTGAAGAGCGGGCCACCGGAATTGCCCTTGTTGATCGCCGCATCCGTCTGGATGAAATTATCATAGGGGCCGGCATTGATGTTGCGGCCGCGGGCAGAGACGATGCCGACGGTGACGGATCCGCCGAGGCCGAAGGGATTGCCGATCGCCATCACCCAGTCGCCGATCCGCATCTTGGAGGAATCGCCGAACTTGACCGCCGTCAGCGGATGCTTCGGCTCGACCTTGAGGACCGAAAGATCGGTCTTCGTATCGGTGCCGATCAATTTCGCCTTCAGCTTGGTGCCGTTCGGGAAGATCGCCTCGATATCGTCTGCGCCTTCGATGACGTGATTGTTGGTGACGATGTATCCGGCCGGGTCGATGACGAAACCGGAACCGAGCGAACTCACCTTGCGATTGCTGTTGTCGTCTTTCTTGTTGTTGAAGAAATCGTTGAAGTAATCCTGATAGGGCGAATTATCCGGCACCTTCGGCGTCGCCGGCCCATCGCCCTCATCCTTCACCTTCTGCGATGTGGAAATATTGACGACGGCATCCAGCAATCCCGAAGCAAGATCGGCAACCGAAGCCGGACCGGCGTTCATTCCCGGTGTCATCATGCCCGGGTTCATTGTGCCCGGGTTCATTGTGACGGTCGGCGATGCAGCCGGAGGCGTCTGGTTGTTGGTGGCCGGCGCCTGGGCACCCGCCGTCGCGCCGCTATTCTGCGCCTGCGCATGAGCCTGTTCGGTAACGCCCACAATGGGGCCGGCAATCAATGCCATGCTGGCCAGCAAGGCAAACGAACGGCTGAAAGGCAGGCGATTGGTCGAAGCCATCAGGCATCCTCATCGAGAAAGGGGAAATCTTGTATAAGCATCAACATAAGGCGGAATGATGAAGCGTGAAATCACCTTTTTGCGAAATCCCCGCACTCCGCGCCGACGATGCGACATGGTAAAGGTGATGCGATCTACCATAAGGAAAAGGGCCGCCGTGAGGCAGCCCTTCCATTCCTTGATTTGACGCCTTACTTCGCGGGCGGCGTCGGATTGGCAAGCGCCGGCGCCTCGGAATTGGGCGTAGAACCCAAGGGACTGTCGAAAAACTTGAAGAAAGCCGATTGGTTCGGCGGCAGGACAAGCGTCTTGCTACCCGATACAAACGCCTTGTTATAGGCGGCCATCGAGCGATAGAACTCGTAGAAATTCGGATCGCGCTTCGAGGCATCCGCAAAGATACCGTTGCGCTCCGCCTCGCCCTGACCGCGCAAGACTTCCGAATCCTTCTGTGCATCAGCAACGATCTCGACAACCTGACGGTCAGCGATCGCGCGTCGCTTCTGGCCTTCTTCGTTACCCCTGGCGCGGATGAGTTCGGCTTCCGCCAGACGCTCGGCCTTCATGCGATCATAGGTCTGCTGCGACACTTCCTGGGTCAGGTCGGTGCGGCGGATGCGGACGTCCTCGATGTTGAGACCGAGCGTTTCGGCATCGCGATGCAGATCGTTGCGCACTTCCGTCATCATAGAGGCGCGTTCCTCGGAAAGCGCCGCTTCGAAACCGCGCAGACCGTAAACACGGCGCAATGCGGCGTCGAGGCGGGTTCTCAGGCGTGATTCCGCCGCGTCGCGATCGCCGGAAACGGTCTCGCGGAACTTACGTGCATCCATGATCTTGTAGACGACGAAGGCATCGACTTCATAGAACTTGCCGCCGGAGACCTGGACGCGGATATTGTCCAGATCAAAGCGAAGCTCCTGCAGCTGCACATACTGGACACGATCGGCATCCATGAAGGCGAAAGGCAGCTTGAAGTAGAGACCCGGTTCCGTCTTGACCTCACGGATCTGGCCGAAGCGCAGAACGATAGCCTGTTCGCGGGCATTGACCACGAACACCGACGAATAAACGAGCAGCAGCACTACCGCGAGCGCGATGAGAATGGCTGGCAAACGGCTGGATGTCATTATTTGGCCTCCGGCTGAGTTGCAGCGGCGGGCTTGCCCGCCGGCGCCGTGGACTGCTTGCCGATTTCATTCAGCGGCAGGTAAGGCACGACACCCTGCTTATCGTCGATGATGATGCTGTTGGAATTGCCGATGACGGACTCCATGGTTTCGAGGAACAGACGCTTGCGGGTGACTTCCGGCGCCTTGACGTACTCGTCATAGATCGAGATGAAGCGCTGCGCCTCACCCTGGGCTTCCTTCACCACACGGTCCTTGTAGGCGGCTGCTTCTTCGCGGATCTGAGCCGCGCGACCGCGGGCCTGACCGAGCTTCTGGTTGGCGTATTGATTGGCCTCTTCCACCTGCTGGTCTTCATTCTGCTCGGCGCGCTGCACTTCATCGAAGGCATCCGCCACTTCACGCGGCGGCGAAACATCTTCGATCGGCACAGCGTTGATGGAAATACCCGAACCATAGCGATCCATGGTATCCTGGATGATACTTCTCACTTCGGTCGCGACTTCCTGGCGCTTGTCGCGATAGATGTCCTGGGCAGGACGGCGACCGACAATCTCGCGCATGGCGCTTTCGGCAACCTGCTGCAGCGTCTCGTCGGGGGTCTCGAGATTGAACAGATAGGATTGCGGGTTGGTCACCGTATAAAGAACCGAGAACTGCACGTTGACGATGTTCTGATCGCCCGTCAGCATTAGGCCGGCGGTCGAGCCGGCGGTTGAACGGCCGCCGATATTGCGCTGCTGCTCGGTTACCTTGACGAATTCGATGCGGTCCATCGGCCAGATATGGAAATGCAGGCCGGGCATCGAGACTTCCTCACGCGGCTTGCCGAAGCGCAATTCCACGCCGCGCTCGTCCGGCTGCACCGTGTAGATGCACTGGATCAGCCAGAAAACGGCGATTACTGCGATGATGATAAGGACGACGCCTGCGTTGAAGCCACCGGGCACGAAACCTTTCAATCGGTCCTGACCACGGCGAATGATATCCTCAAGGTCCGGAGGCCCTCCGTTGCCGCTTCCCCGCGGCCGGTTTGGTCCTTGCCCCCAAGGTCCCTGATTATTTCCGCCGCCACCGCCGCCCCATGGGCCACCGCCGCCGCCATTCTGATTGCTCCAAGGCATCAAAACCTCTTTGTTTGTTGACTCCCGAAATCGCGCCGAACCTGCAAAATTCATGTCTCGAAATCTGCAGGCGGCAGCGATTGTTTCCCGTTATAGGTATCGAAGCACCTGCTTTCAACGAGACTTGAGGAAGTTCGTCGGATTCATTGGAAAATATTTGATTTTCGAGGCCAGCTCTTATGCTTTTCGCCTGAAATAGCTGACGAAACGTGTCGGATACGTGTCCTTCTCGCCGGCCGGCACTGCAAGCTCGCTTTCGGCCTGCCATATGGCGGGATCAACCGCTGGAAAGGCGGTGTCACCCTCCACATCAGCCTCCACATGGGTAATCAGTAAACGATCGGCAACTCCAATAGCCTGTCGATAGATCTCACCGCCGCCAAGGATACAGATTTCGTCGACATCGCTCTCGCGCGCAAGACGCGATGCAGCCTCGATACCCTCTTCAAGCGAATGCACCACCGCTATCCCTTCGACCGAGAAACCGGTGTCGCGGGTGATGACGATATTTGGCCGGCCGGGCAAGGGCCGGCCGATCGATTGGAACGTCTTTCGCCCCATGACCACGGGTTTGCCCAGAGTCATTGCCTTGAAGCGCTTGAGATCGGATGACAATCGCCAGGGCATGTCACCTTCGCGCCCGATGATGCCGTTGCGCGATACGGCAACGACGATGGTCTTGATCGGCTGGGTCATGCGTCTCCCTCACTCCATCTCCATGTCGCCGACACCAATCGAGTCGGCGCGGCGACTTTACATCAGGATGGCGGCCACGGGAGATGGAAGACGCCTCGCCGCTCCCGCCTCACACACCATTGTTGAATTTGTCGAGCTGGCCGGCCAGAAGACCTCCGTCGTCCCGATCCTCAGCCATCTTTCGATAGAGCCCGGCCATGCCCCTGAATATCAGCGCAGCGGGATCGTCTTCGCCAAGGAAATCCGAAATCTCCTCCATCTCGGCGACCCAACGATAGGCTTTGGGATACATGTCCGGAAGACCCAGCACGAATTTCGCATCGAGATCCGGCAGACTCTCCTGAAGCTCGCGTTTCAGGGCTGCATCCGCGCCCGAACGGATCGCCGCAAGCAGCATGGCCGTACCGAGACCGGTCACGCCCTTGTTGATGCCGGCATAGCACATCTTCAAGGCCGAAGCCGCGCCGATCGGCCCGTCGATGCGGCGAACCTGAAGTCCATGCTCCACAAGCGCGCCGCTATCGTTGGCCGCGTCGCCGCTGACATAGAGCTTCGGCCCCTTCTGGCCGGGCTTCGGCGGACCGCCAATGATGGAGCCATCGAGAACCACGCCGCAGTCGCTGCCGAAAATCGCCGCAACCTCGGCCATGGTCTTAGGCGAAATCGCGTTGCAGTCCATGAACGTCGTCTTACTGCCGTTTCGGCGCAGCTCGCCGGCGATCTGCTTGGCGACCGCAATCGCCTCAGCCGGTGGTACGATGGAAAGAATAAGAGGGGACGCAGCGACAACGTCCAGGCCGACCGGCTCCATCCCGGCTGCTTTCGCCCGCTCGATGGTCGAAGCCGAGCGTCCCTCGAGATAGGTGACCACCCTCGCCCCATTCTCGGCCAAACGCCGGCCAATGGCACTCCCCATTGCGCCGGCTCCGATGACTGCGATCTCCAAGGTCAATCTCCTTCTCCGCAGAGGAAGATGGCAGCATATCGCCCATCGCTCGGCCGGACGAGCGCAATGCCGCGCGGTAACGCCAAGTTTAACGCCACCCCTCATGCGCTGCGCAGCACGAGGACGGCATAGGTGCAGGGCATTCCGCTTTCATTCCTGAAGATGCAATCCGTCGGCGGCCCGAGCTCGAGGCAGTCGCCCGCCGACATCGAATGTCTCACATCTCCTTCGACAAAGGTCAGCCGCCCCTCCAGCACCCAGATGAGCTGCCGCATGAAGGCATAGGCCGATGCGGGCATCGGAACCTCCGCTCCCGCAGGCAATTCGATGCGCACGAGATCCAGCGGCAGATCGGACTTCGGGGAGACATGCCGCCGCTCGTAACCGGTCTGCGGATCGACCCAGACCGGTTGGTCCTCCTTTTTCAGGAAACGGCCTTGCTGCATCTCCGCACGCGCCATCAAGGTCGACATGCTCAAGCTGAAGGCGCCGGAAAGCTTGCCGAGCAGCGTCGCCGTCGGGCTGCTCTCGCCACGTTCGATCTTGTGGATCATGGCGCGGGACACTGTCGAGCGTTCGGCGAGCTCCGTCAGCGACCAGCCACGGCTTTCCCGTTCGATGCGAATGCGCGAGCCGATACGCCTATCGATATCATCAAGTTGAGACATGTGTTTACTATAGTGGACTTTCACAGTGGTGACAATCGCCGCACGCAGCTTTCCAATTTGAAGCTACACACATACTACCGATAAGCGCCCTCAATATTAGTCAAAAAACCTCCATTATCCGTTGATAATGGTGGTGGATTTTGATACGTCGACCACGACGCAAGCCGCTATCGAATTTTGCCGGCTACAGGATTTTTGTAATAATATAGTAGACAGATATCGAAATCGGTGTATGACAGCATGAAAGAGCAAGACCACACGCTCATCCAATTTAGTGGATAGCCCACGGAGCCGCCGATGCAAATTCGCGATGCGAGAGACGAGGATCTCGCGGGAATTACCGCGATCTACAATGACGCCGTCGCAAATACCGCCGCGATCTGGAACGATACGCAGGTCGATATCACCAATCGCAGACAATGGCTGCGGGATCGGCACAAGCTCGGTTATCCGGTACTGGTGGCGATCGACGATAGTGGCGACACCATCGGCTACGCCTCCTTCGGCGACTGGCGCGCCTTCGACGGCTATCGGCACACGGTCGAGCACTCCGTCTATGTCCGCAACGATCAATATCGCGGCGGCATCGGCAAGGCGCTCATGGTCGAGCTGATCGGGCGTGCCCGGGCGATCGGCAAGCATGCCATGGTCGCGGGCATCGAGGCCGGCAATGAGGCCTCGATCCGGCTGCACGAAAAGCTCGGCTTCCAACAGGTCGGCCTTCTTCCGCAGGTCGGCACCAAATTTGGACGCTGGCTCGATCTTGCGTTCCTGCAGCTTTTGCTTGATGAGCGTATCGATCCCGACTCCAAGCCGACCACCTGAAGGCGCAAGTATCATGCCGATCACGGTGGCAACGCTCATTCTCGCCGGCATATCGCTGGTTCTGCAGAACGCATTGATGGTGCGGATCACCCAGTCAGTATCGACCGTGCTTATCACGCTCGTCATCAACTCCTCGGTCGGGCTGACGGCGCTGCTCGTGATCCTGATTTCCCGCAACGGTATGGCCGGCCTTACGGAAGCGGCCGGTGCCATCAGGCCATGGGCCTTGCTGCCAGGCCTTCTTGGCTCCTTCTTCGTCTTTGCGGGCATACTGGGATATCAGCGCCTTGGCGCCGCACCCACCATTGCCGTGCTCGTCGCCAGCCAATTGCTGGCGGGCCTCGCCTTCGACGCCGCCATCTCCGGAAAGACGATGGCCGGTTTCAGCATGTGGCAGCTTGTCGGCGCCTTGCTGCTCGTCAGCGGCGCCGTTCTCGTTGCCGGCCGAAACGCCTAAACCGCAACCTCGGCCGCGATCGCGGCATGCGGCTCATAACCGACAACCTCGAAATCCTCGATGCGATAGTCGTCGATGCTGTCGGGCCGGCGCAGCAGACGCAGTGTCGGGAACGGCTTCGGCTCTCGGCTGAGCTGTTCGCGGATGGCATCGAGATGATTGAGATAGAGGTGCACGTCGCCGCCCGACCAGACCAGTCCTCCCACATCCATGTCGACCTGCTGCGCGACCATGGCTAACAAAGCCGCCTGCTGGGAGATGTTGAAGGGATTGCCCAGGAACAGATCGCATGAGCGCTGGAACACCATCAGGCTAAGGCGCGGCCGTTTGCCCCCCTCGGCCGAAATGTTCACCACATGAAACTGATAGACCATGTGGCAGGGATGCAGCGCCATGTCGGCAAGCTCTCCGACATTCCAGGCATGGAAAATCATCCGGCGGCTGCTAGGGTTGGTTTTGAGATCCTGGATGACAGAGGCCAGCTGGTCATGCACCCGCCCCTCGGCATCGCGCCACTGCCGCCACTGCTTGCCATAGACCGGGCCGAGATCGCCCCATTGAAGCGCGAAAGCCTCGTCCTCGAGGACCCGCTTTTCGAAGGCTAGCTGATCGATATCCTCTCCGGTGGCCTTGCGATATTTCGCCAGCGGCCAGTCGGTCCAGATCCGCACGTTCTCCTTGAGGAGATTGCGGATATTGGTGTCGCCGGTCAGGAACCAGAGCATCTCCTTGACGGCAAGTTTCCAGTAGACGCGCTTCGTCGTGAAGATCGGGATCTGCCCCTTCGAAAGGTCGAAGCGCATCATCGCGCCGAGGCCGCTCAAGGTGCCGACGCCCGTGCGGTCGATCCGGCGATCACCATGCTCGAGCAAGTGCTCCATCAGGTCGAGATATTGATACTCCGGGTGACGAGCCATCTTCCGCTCCGAAATCGCTTGAAATTTGCCGGCGGCACGGATGCCACCAGCGGCCGATTGCCGCCGTGTCCGGCCGATTCCTTTCTGGCGATTTTAATGACAAGCCGGGACGAAACCAACTGTAGAGAAACTTAATTCAGGCAAATCTCGCGCCCTCCAGCGCAAAGCGATGTTTCGGCGAAGCATTTATGACAATTGCCCTTCCCTTCGCGCGCGGAAAACACTATATCAGCCGTGCCGGTCTTCGGGCCGGCTATGGCGATAAATGAGCGGTGTAATAAACCTATTGGACCCGGGGGCGGTACCCGGCGCCTCCACCAAAAACCGGCCGGCAAGACTGGCGTCAGACCGGCTTTTGATGGGGGCGAAACAGGATCGACAAGGGTGTAAAGATCGACTTTTCGCTCGGCATTGTACCGCCGTTATCGGGCTAAAATTGTAGTTGCAAACGACAACTATGCGGAAGCTCGTCTCGCTGCTTAATCGCGGTGTGACACTTCAAATAAAGTCCTAAGGGGTCGCACTCTTAGGCGGGGTTCGAAGGCACCTGGCAACAGAAGCCTTCACCTTCTTCTCCATTGCTATATTATAGATCGTCAGGCGATGACTCGCGCATAGGGCTTTTCCGGCGACGTTCAGCGTGGCATAAGCCTATAAAAAACATGGCCAACGAAAGACAGGAAAGCATGGGGCAGGATCATATCCGCTACGACATTTTGGCACAGGACGCCTTGCGTGGAGTCATCCGCAAGGTGTTGACCGAGGTCGGCGCCACAGGTCGCCTGCCCGGTGACCATCATTTCTTCATCACTTTCCTGACAGGCGCTCCCGGCGTGCGCATCTCGCAGCACCTGAAGACGAAGTATCCCGAGCAGATGACCATCGTCATCCAGCATCAGTTCTGGGATCTGAAGATCACCGAAAGCCAGTTCGAGATCGGCCTCTCCTTCTCCGACGTTCCGGAAAAGCTGGTCGTCCCCTTCAATGCCATTCGCGGCTTCTACGATCCCTCCGTCAACTTCGAGCTGGAGTTCGACGTGCCGCTGGCCGACGAGGAGGAACTCTCCTCCAGCGAAATCACCGCCTATCCGGTGCCGGTCGAAGGCGAGGAAGCTCCGGCGGCAGCGGCCAAGGACGGCGAGGAAAAGAAACCGGGATCGGTCGTCTCTCTCGACGCGTTCCGCAAGAAGCAGTAGGCATGGATGGGGAGGCATTTGCCTCCCTTCGCATTTCATGGGTGATCGATGAGCGCCGAAATCGTCAATCTGCGTCAGTTTCGCAAGAAGCAGGCCCGCTCGGTCAAGGAAAAGCAGGCAGAGCAGAACCGTGTTACCTTCGGGCGGACCAAGACCGAAAAGAGCCTGACGAAAGCACTCAACGAGAAGAGCGTGAAAACGCACGAAGCGGGCCGAATGGAGACGACGGAGACCGAAGACTAATTTCGGTCCTGAGATAAAAAACTTCAGAAATCAGTTGCTTACTTCCGCGTTTTGAATCACTTTCAGACTTTATCCCACCATTTCCGATTTTTGATCGATCCGCCGATGATCCGTAAACATTCCGCGACGCTGCATGGCCATCGCACAAGCTTTTCCCTGGAAGACGCCTTCTGGACAGAACTGAAGGCCATTGCCAATGCGCGCGGCACCTCGCTCGCGGCACTGATCTCCGAGATCGACGACGGTCGCGAGGCCGGCAGCAACCTCTCCTCCGCACTCCGCCTCTACGTTCTCAAATGGCTGAAGGATCGCAACTAGAGCACATAGCGCAAAAATGCGCAGCGCGTTGCCTCCGGAATTACACAAAACAATTACATAAAACAAAGAGATGGAGCGGTTTGCCGATTCCGTGAAGCGCTGAACCACTCCAGCGAATTTCGCTAGGCCCGACGGTCGCAGACGCTTCGGAGGTTCGGCAGCCCTCGTTGCCCGCGAAGGCGTATGTTATTGCGCAATTCCGGGCAGCTCATTGAAATTCAAGGGGCCATTCGTTTGCGGCGGCTGGCCGTTGGGTGCAGGGATGCGCTGCGTTTCGGCCCTGGTCCTGGCTTCAGCGGCCGCCCTGGCCTTTGCTTCTTCTTCCGCCTGCTGCTTGGCCCTTGCCTCTTCTTGTGCCTGTTTTTGTGCGGCGGCCTGCCGGGCCAGATCGCGCAGGCGGATTTCCTCGGCACGGCGCTGCTGCTCGATGGCAGCATCACGCTGGCGTTGAGCTTCTCGTGCGATAACAGTAAATTTGTAGAGCGCCACCTCGCGCCGGAGCCGCTGCTTCTCGAGCACATTGGCCTGCAAGCGCTCGACACGCCGGCGCTCGCGCTCGAACGCGCGCACCGACAGGAAACTGGTCACATCGGTCACATCCATCGTTCGGCCCGGCGCCGTGAGCGGCCCGGCAAAATCGAGACGCAAGGCAGGCTCGGCGCCGCTCAACGCCTCGGCTCCCGCATTGAAATCGATGCCGAGGGATCCGCGCATGCGCTCGTCCGGCAGGCTCATTTCGGCATTGCCGGAGAGCTTCGCCACATCATTGCCGGCTGCAATATTCGTCGCGCGCGCCACCCCCGCGGAAATATTGAAGGGTATGCTCGTGGCCGGAAGCACCGCTTCGCCATTGTTGAGCAGCGTCTGCACGATCGGTAGCACCTTGGCAGCGGTGATATCGCCCTGGATCTGATCCGTCGCCGAAAGCAGGGGCGACAGGATGGAGAGATTGAGACCGCGCACATGCGTTTCGCCAAGCTTGAGCTCTCCCGAGCCGCTGGCATTGGCCGCAAGCTCGGCAACGCTCCTACCGCTCGCTTCCGCGTTCATGGCAAAGCCGAAACGACCACTGGCGAGCGGTGCGCCATCGCGCTGCCAGGCGACGGCAGCCAAATCGCCATCGATTAGACTGAGCTTGGCCTGCAGCAAGCCTGTGCCATCGGAATTGGCAAGCATGACGCTGCCGTTCAGCGTACCGCCGTTCCAGCCGCCAGCCAGATCATTGAGCCGTAATTCCTCACCCTTATACGAGGCATTGGCGGTAAAGTTCGAGATGGGACCGAATATGCCGGGCCAAACCTGCTTGGCTGAAAGCTTGACGCCGATATCAAGCCCGGTGAAAGCCGGCAAGCCGAGCTTGTCCTTGTCGAGACCCCCCGTCTTCGCGTCCGCGATCGGCCCATAGATCGCCTCCGCCAGCCAGCCGAAATCCGCCTTATCGAGCGACAATTCGCCCGATGCCTTGATATTCGGCGCCTTGCGATCGACGGTAAGCACGCCCGACATGGTGTTATCGGCAAGCAACCCCTTCATGTCGGAGAATACGATCTTGTCCGGGCTCAGCGCGACATTGGCCTGGAATTTCACCGGCAGGCCTGCTCCCATCTGCGGGATGCCGATGCCGTTCATCACGAAATAGGGGTCGAGATCGGTACTTTCGAGCGACAGGGCAATATTGCCGTTGAGGAAGGTATCGGGACGCACGTCGACCTTGCCGTTCGCCGTGAACGAGGTCTTGTCGGTAGCAAAGGTCAGTGCCGCATCGGCCGGATCGGTACCGTTGGCGGATACTTTCAACGTCAGGCGGCCATTGGCATCGGCCTCGACCGGCAGCGGATCAAGGCCGGCCTGGCCGAAGAGGATGGACGTAACGGAGTTTTCCAGCGTTCCCTCGAGCGTCGTCGTGCCCTTGCCCGTGAAGGCCGAGAGATCGGACATACGGTAATCGAAATTGACGCGGCTGCCGTTGGAGACGCCGGCCAGCGTCACCGTCAGCGCGTTGTCCTGGTCGCCGCCAAGCGTGACCGCTCCGCGAAGCGCTGTATTTCCGTACCATGCGGCGTTGCGCACCAATCGATCCATGACGGGATGATGCGGCAGATGCTGGCGCAGCATTTCGAAAAATGGGCCGGGATCGGCGGCCTTGAAGGTGATTTCGCCCGAGCCCTTATAGTGCGAAGGCTCACCGTCGGCGCGGCCGGTGGCGGTGATTTCAGCGCCTGCGACGTTGCGCACGGAAAGCTTGTCCAGTGTCAGCGCGCCGCCCGCTATGGAGAACGACGTGTCGACATTGTCGGCCGGCACGCCGAAGGCCATGAACTTGCCGGCCTGGAGATGCGCGGTGATCCGGTGATCGAACAGAGTTTCGTCGCTGTCCTGGCCGGTGAACAGCCCGGTCAGCGCCCTCAGCGCGTCGAGATCGAGCGCATCGCCGGCGAGATCGACCGCAAGTCTCGGCGGGTCCTTGTCATTCGGCACCTGGCGGTCAAGCCGGCCCTTGAGGATCGCCGAACCGACGGCGATCTCCAGATTTTCGAAACGCTGCTCTTCGTGCCGCAAGCTGACATCGGCGGAAAAACCGGCTTGGCGCAACTGGCGGATCGACGGATCCACGGACCCCACTAGCCAGGATGCCAGCCCCGACGGTTGGTTAGAGGCGACCACCAGATTTCCGATGAAATTCGGTTCGCCCTGCAGCATCAGATTGCCGCGGGCTTCGACCTGCGTACGTCCCGGCAGCGCACCGATCGCATGGTCGATCTTCCACCCCGTTCCCGCCGGTTCGAGATCGAGCTGCACGTCGCGGATCGTCGTGTCGCCGGCAACGATCGCCGGCAGGCGGAAGGTCGCCTTGCCCGGCACCTGCGGCACGGGAACTGCGGCGGCGATCGCAATTAGACTGTTCAGGCGCTGACGCGCGGAGACGGTCGGATTCCGGTTCGTCTTGCCGTTGGAGCCCTTGTTGCTGCCGAGCCGATTGACGTCGATCTGCTGACCATCGGCGGTCAACAGAAACTCCGGCTTGGAGCCCGTATCCAGGGTTGCCTCGCCGGTTACCACATAGGGATCGTCGTCGGCGCCGACTTCGAGGCGATATTCCGGAACGCGAATGCGATCATTCGTGAGCTCGAACCGGCCCTTGATGCGGGGCTCCACCTTCTGATCGGCGGAATCGTGGGCCTGCTTGTCACTGACACCAGCCGTGAAGGAGCCCATGTAGTCCGGCTTGCTGTCGACAAGCTTCAGCTCGCCGTCGAGATCGACATTCACGGGATGGCGGTCGGGCATCAGCCGGGTGCGGACGCGCAGGACGCCGTTGTCGTCGGGCTGGCTGCTGGAAACGGTGAAGTTGCCATGCTCGCCGTCCAGCGCCGCATCGCCTTCCATGCGCCATGGCCCGGCCAGCGACCTCGCCGACATTTGGGCATTGAAGCCGGTGACATGCCGGGTGCGGCCCGTCTGCTCGTCGATGAAGAGGATATCGCCCTCTTCGACGTGGACGCTTTCGAGCACCACCGATTTTGCCGGAATCTCGGGCAGGCTGCCGCGCATCCAGTCGAGCGTCCCATCCTTCAACAGACGCAGACGTACATTCGGCTTCGATACGCGCATATCGAAGATCAGCGCTTCGCCGGAAAGGAAAGGTGCCAGTTCGGCGTCCATCGAGAATTCCGCTATCTGCACCAGCGGCGTCCCATCGGCTTCCTGGCCGACGCGGACATCGTGCAGCGTTACCGACGGAAACGGCAGAATGCGGGCATCGACGGTGCCGTGAACGGTCACCTTCTTGCCGATGATGCGGCTCGCCTGATCCTCGAAATTCTTGCGAAAATCGGTCCAGTCTATGAAGAGCGGAGCAAGCAGCGCCACGAACAGCGCCACCACGAGCAATCCACCCAGAAAAACCAGGACCTTACCTAACAACGCGTATCGTCTCCAATCTTCATTCCCAACTTCCGCCAAGATGTCTCTTGTCAGAGCGCATACACGGCATAACCTAGAATATGCACAGTTCTACCCGATCCCCGCCCGTCACAGCAGCTCTTTTTAAGAGCTATGCCCCATCTAGCGCATACATGTGGCTTTTCATGAAAAAAACCGCCTAAGTGCGGCTGCAGCCTAGCGTCATTCGCACCTGTAGCAAGCCAAGATCATGAAAATATTCCATCTTTCAGTGCCTGCGGAATATCTTGCCGGGATTGAAAATAGCATCCGGATCGAGCGACTCCTTGATCTGGCGCATTAGATCGACCGCATCGCCAAGTTCCTGCTCGAGAAATGCCATCTTCCCCTGCCCTATCCCATGTTCGCCCGTGCAGGTGCCATCCATGGCAAGCGCACGCGCATTGAGGCGCGCGACGAAATCCTCGACCACGGCGATCCCTTCCGGCGTCTTGTCATCGAACAGGACAAGCACGTGAAAATTGCCGTCGCCGGCATGGCCGACGATCGGTGCCAGCAGGCCATGCGCTTCGATATCGGCCTGGGTTTCCGCGACGCATTCGGCAAGGCGTGAGATGGGTACGCAGACGTCCGTCGACAGGGCAGCCAGCTCCGGCGCCAGCGCCCGGCAGGCCCAATAGGCGTCGTGACGCGCCTTCCAGAGCTTGTTGCGTTCCTCCGCATTGCTAGCCCATAGAAACTCGCCACCGCCGCATTCGGCTGCGATCTCGGCAAATTGCGCCGACTGCAGCTCGACGGTCTCGTCCGTCCCGTGAAATTCGAGGAAAAGCGTGGGCTTCTCATCGTAGCTGAGGCCGGAATAGCGGTTGCAGGCCCGCATCTGCATGGCATCCAGCAACTCGATGCGCGCGACGGGCACGCCCATCTGGATCGTCATGATCACGGCATCGCAAGCCGCCTTGACATCCGGAAAGGCGCAGGCGCCGCCGGCGATCTTCTGCGGAATGCCCTGCAGGCGCAGCGTGATCGAGGTCAGCACACCGAGCGTGCCTTCCGCTCCGACGAAGAGCCGGGTTAGATCGTAGCCGGCGGATGATTTTCTGGCGCGGCGGGCGGTGCGGATTTCCTCGCCATTGGCGGTCACGACGGTCAAGGACAGCACATTGTCCTTCATCGTGCCGTAGCGCACGGCATTCGTGCCCGACGCGCGCGTCGATGCCATGCCGCCGATCGAGGCATTGGCGCCAGGATCGATGGGGAAGAACAGGCCGGTATCGCGCAGATAGGTGTTAAGCTGTTCACGCGTGACGCCGGGCTCGACCGTACAATCCAGATCCTCGGCATTGACCTCAAGGACGCGGTTCATCCGGCTGAAATCGATGGAAATCCCGCCTTGCGGTGCATTTACCTGCCCCTCCAGCGAAGAGCCGGTGCCGAATGGAATGATCGGAACCCTATGCTCGGCGCATGCCTTGACGACGGTCTGCACGTCTTCACGCGTTTCGGCGAACACCACGCCGTCAGGAAGCTGCGGTGGGATATAGGTCGTCGTGTGAGCATGTTGGCCGCGAAAGCTTTCACCGGTCTGGAAACGCTCTCCGAAGGTCTGCTTCAGAATGCCGACAACGGCCGATATGCCAGCCTCGTTGCGTGTTCCCGCCTTTGCATCAGCCAAAACCATAGTCCGTATCCCCGATCGCGGTCACCAAGGGCGTTAACCCCTTATTGGTTCTATGAGGCATTTGGGGCGGAACTGTCCAGTCATGAAGTGAACCATTTCCGGCGCATGGGTTCGGCGGCATTCAAACAAGCACGGGAATAGCAATTGCTCATTTTTTAATCACAATTGATCCGGCCGCAGTGAGAGATGAAGCACTCTCATGGCGATATCTGCAGCCGATGGAGCAATATACCATCGACTGGCATAGGTCTTGCCTTCTGCTTTCCAGACTTGAAACGCCACGACTGGAAGGACATTCGATGAAGCGCAGACAATTGCTCATGGCACTCGGTATCGCGATGCTGGCGACGGGGTCGCTTTCCCCGCACGCGGCTCGGGCGGATGCCTTGAGCGACATAACCTCGCGCGGCACCCTCCGCGTCGCCGTCCCGCAGGACTTCCCGCCGTTTGGCAGCGTCGGCCCGGACATGACGCCGATGGGTTATGATATCGATATGGCCAATCTGATCGGCGAAAAGCTCGGCGTGAAAACCGAACTCGTACCGGTCACCAGCGCCAACCGCATCCCCTACCTGCAGACGAACAAGGTCGACCTGGTGATTTCGAGCCTGGGCAAGAATGCCGAGCGCCAGGCGGTCATCGATTTTTCCGATCCTTACGCACCCTTCTTCAATGGCGTCTTCGGTCCGGGCGACGTCGCCGCCGCCAAGCCGGAAGACCTTTCCGGCAAGACGATCGGCGTCACCCGCGGCGCAATCGAGGATCTGGCGTTGACAAAGGTCGCGCCGCAGGACGCCACGATCAAGCGCTACGAGGACAATAACGGCACCATCTCCGCCTTCCTGTCCGGGCAGGTCCAGCTGGTCGCGACCGGTAACGTTGTCGCCGCGGCCATTCTCGCCAAGAACCCGCCGAAGAAGCCGGAGATGAAATTCCTCGTCACCAACTCCCCCTGCTACATCGGGCTCAGCAAGAACGAACCGGCCCTGCAGAAAAAGGTCGATGAGATCATCGCCGCAGCCAAGGCCGATGGAACGCTGAACAAGATATCGCAGAAATGGCTGGGCGCCGACCTGCCGGCTGGCTTCTGATGAAGGCGCGGCCGACTTCACCGTCAGCGGGCGATGCAGTCGGTCCCCGGCAAGGCTTTACCTCATGCGCTATCATTTCGACTTCGGCTGGCTCGCCGACTATTATCCAGCCCTAATCAAGGGCGTTTTCGTCACGGTGGAATTGACCCTGATCGGTGCCGTGTTCGGCATTCTGCTCGGGATAGCCTGCGCCTGGGCGCGCGCGCTCGGTCCGCGCTGGCTGAAACCCTTCGTCGCTGCCTATGTCGAGCTGATCCGCAACACGCCGTTTCTGATCCAGCTCTTCTTCATTTTCTTCGGCCTGCCCGGCATCGGCGTTCAGATGAACGAGATGACGGCCGCCAATCTCGCGATGATCATCAATCTCGGCGCCTATAGCTGCGAGATCATCCGAGCCGGCATCCAGGCGACGCCGCGCGGTCAGTTCGAAGCCGGCGACAGCCTTGCCATGACCAAGTTCGAAACCTTCCGACACGTCGTCCTCGCGCCATCCTTGCAGCGCATCTGGCCGGCGCTGTCATCCCAGGTCGTCATCGTCATGCTCGGCTCCTCGGTCGTCTCGCAGATCGCTGCCGAAGATCTGACCTTCGCGGCAAACTTCATCCAGTCGCGCTCGTTCCGCGCCTTCGAAGCCTATTTTGCCTCCACGGCGATCTACCTCGTGCTGGCGATCCTACTCCGACAGGCACTCGCGGCCGTGGGGATGCTGATCTTTCCACGCAGGACCCGCCAATGATCCAGTTCACCACATGGGATATCCTGCGCGGCCTGCTTCTGGCCGCACGCTGGACGCTATTGCTGTCGCTTGTCTCCTTCGCCGGGGGCGCCATCGTGGGCGCGATCCTGCTGTTTTTGCGCATCGGAAAGGCCAGGGCCGGCCGCATCGCGGTCAAATACTTTGTCGAGCTATTTCAGGGCACGCCGCTGCTGATGCAGCTCTTCCTTGCCTTCTTCGGCCTCGGATTGTTCGGCATCGACGTGCCGGCATGGCTTGCCGCGGGCGCCGCACTCACCCTCTGGTCATCGGCCTTTCTGATCGAAATCTGGCGCGGCTGCGTCGAGGCCGTCGCTAAGGGGCAATGGGAGGCCTCGGCCAGTCTCGGCATGGGCTATCTGCAGCAGATGCGCTACGTCATCTTGCCCCAGGCGCTGCGCATCGCCGTGCCGCCGACCGTCGGCTTCTCCGTGCAGGTGGTCAAGGGCACGGCCCTGACCTCCATCATCGGCTTTGTCGAACTGTCCAAGGCCGGCACCGTCATCACCAATGCGACCTTCCAGCCGTTCACTGTCTATGGCTTCGTCGCGCTCATCTATTTCGCCCTGTGCTGGCCGCTGTCGAAAAGCAGCCAGATCCTGGAGAGGAAGCTCAATGTCGCTCATCGAAATCACTGAAGTCCACAAGAGCTTCGGCGCCAATGAAGTCCTCAAAGGCATCAATCTCGATGTCGAGCCCGGCGAAGTCATCGCCATCATCGGTAAGAGCGGTTCGGGAAAATCGACGCTGCTGCGCTGCATCAACGGGCTGGAAACGATCAATGACGGCTCGATTTCCGTGGCCGGCGCACAGCTTTTGCCTGACGACCTGCACCTGAAGGCGCTCCGGCTAAAGGTCGGGATGATCTTCCAGCAATTCAATCTCTTCCCGCATCTGAGCGCGGGACGCAACGTCATGCTGTCGCAGATGGTCGTCAAGAAGACCGCCAAGGCCGACGCCGAGGCGATGGCGCGGCGGATGCTCGATCGCGTCGGCCTCGGGCACAAGTTCGATGCCTATCCGGATGAACTCTCCGGCGGCCAGCAGCAGCGCGTCGCCATCGCAAGAGCGCTTGCCATGCAGCCGATCGCACTTCTCTGCGATGAAATTACCTCCGCGCTGGATCCGGAACTGGTGGCGGAAGTTCTCGCCGTCGTGCGCGAGCTGGCGGGCGAAGGCATGACGCTGCTGATGGTGACGCATGAGATGAAATTCGCTCGTGACGTCTGCTCGCGCGTGGTTTTCATGCACCAGGGCCGCGTACACGAAATTGGCCAACCCGGCGAAGTCTTTGCCAATCCCCGGACGCCGGAACTCAGGCAGTTCCTCGGCGTTCATTGACGGCCGGCAGGCGCTACCCGGCTCTCTGCACCATATTGTTCCAGGCACCCGGCGCGATGCCGAACGCTTTCTTGAAATGCCGGGTCAGATGGCTCTGGTCGGCAAATCCGGTCGCGGCGGCAACCTCCGCGATCGGCTCGCCCGCGCCGATCATCGCCTTTGCCTGCTGCAGCCGCCGCATCAGCAAGAAGCGGTGCGGACTGGTGGCAAACGCGGCGCGGAAATGCCGTGCCAGCGCAAAACGGTCAAGTCCCGTGATGCGCTCCAGTTCCTGAGAGCGCACGCCGCGCGTGACATGCTCTTCGAGATAGTCCCGTGCAGTTTTCACCTGCCCCCAGGCAATGCTGCCCAATGGCCGCTGCGGCAGGCGGGCATGCTGGACGAGGCCATCGGTCAGTCGAGAGAGGAAATCATCGACGAAGAGGTCGTCCAGCTTACGATCAAGCTCGCCGAGCGCCGCTAGCAACAACCCGGCAAGCCGATCATCCCTCACGATCGGATCATCGACGAAAGGCAGACCGATCCGCGCCGCCTCCAGACATTGAAACAGCACCGAAGGTTCCAGATACAGCATGCGATAGACGAGCCCGTCCTCGGTCGCCGCCCCGCCGTCATGCAGCTCGTCCGGATGAAGGATGATTACCCGTCCCGGCAGGCTGTAGCGCTGTTCACCGCGGTAACGGAACGTCTGCACGCCCCGCATGGTGACGCCGAGCGCATAGGTGTCGTGCCGGTGCAGTTCGAATGCATCACCCCGAAACTGAGCCTGAATGCGCTCGATGCCCGGATAGGCCGGCGCGGACAGGATGCGGTTGGCGTCGGGCGCCACGCACAAACGTTCAAGACCCTCGAAGATCTGTCCGGTTACATCCTCGCGCAACGTCCCATTCCCAGACTGCATGAAAGTGACCACCGATGTTCGATACCAAAATCGCGATCGTGCTGCGAAGCGATCTTCAATCCTGGCAGAAGCTGAATGTAACTGCCTTCCTGTCGACAGGCATAGCCGGACAATATCCCGATATCATCGGCGAACCCTATCGCGATCGCACCGGCAACGTCTACAATGCTTTGTCGATCCAGCCCATTATCGTGCTTTCGGCTGAGCCGGAGAACATTGCCGCCATTCATCGCCGTTCGCTGGAGCGTGGCGTTACTTCTTCCATCTTCATCGAGGAAATGTTTTCAACCGGCCATGACGTCGCCAATCGCGCAGTCTTCTCCGAATTCGCGCCGGAGGACGCCAAGGTGGTGGGCATCGCGCTGCGCGGCGAAAAGAAAATTGTCGACAAGATCACCAAGGGCGCCAGCATGCACGCGTGATCTGTCATACAATAAAAACGGCCGGATCGTGAGACCCGGCCGTCGTCGTCGAAAAAGACTTATCCGTTCTGCGTGATCGGCGCGATCTGGATTTCGACGCGGCGGTTCTGGGCGCGGCCAGCCTCGCTCGCATTCGATGCGACCGGCTGCGACGGGCCGAAGCCGATGGCCGACATGCGGCGCTGGTCGATGCCCTGGCTGCCGAGGTAGGAGGCAACCGATCCGGCGCGGCGTTCGGACAGATCCTGATTATGCTGCAGGCTGCCGGTCGAATCCGTATGTCCGTTGACGTCGATGAGGGTGCGGTTGAACTTGCGCAGAACGATCGCGACGGAATTCAGTGTCGAGAAGAACTCCGGCTTGATCGCATCCTGGTCGATGTCAAAGGTGATCGCCGACGGCATGTTCAGGATGATGCGGTCGCCGGCGCGGGTCACCGAAACGCCGGTGCCCTGCAGCTGCGCACGCAGTTCGGATTCCTGCTGGTCCATGTAGTTGCCGATACCGGCGCCTGCGAGCGCACCGACGCCAGCGCCGATCAGCGCGGCATTGCGGCGTGAGGCCGGCGAATGGCCGATCAGAAGACCGGCAACGGCGCCGACACCGGCACCGAGCGCTGCACCGCCGGCGGTATTGGAGACTTTCTGCTCACCCGTATAGGGATCGGTGGTGGTGCATGCGTTCAAAAAGGCTGCCGCTAGGGCAAGAATGGCAATTTTCTTGATCATGGAATCGTCGCTCTCCGGTTCGATGGCCGCAGCAGATATGAAGCATTAAGGCGATATCATGAAGAGGAATCTTATTCGGACCATTATCCCCTGTGCATAGGGCGGGAAGGAAGCTTTTGATGAAGCCGATTGAAATCCGGATATGAGAAGCCGTCCATCAACACGGCTCCTCCGGACCCCATCGGAAATCAAAAGCTCTTGAAGAGCTGCAGAACCGTATTGTAGCTCGCATTGGCAATCGAGAGCGATTGCAATCCGAGCTGCTGCTGGGCCTGCAGCGCCAGAACCTTACTCGACTGCTGCTCCATATCGGCATCCACGAGCTTGCCGACACCGCTGGTCAAGGAATCGCTGAGGTTCTTGGCGAACTCGGTTTGGAGATTGATGCGCGATTCGAGTGAACCGAAGGCGGATCCGATCGTCTGGAGCTGGTTCAGCATTCCCGTCACGGTGTTGACCATGTCGGCGATAGAGCCTTGCGTCGTATTCGCATCGAGCGAGATCTCCACCTGGCCGCTGGTGTTGCCGTTCTTGCTGTTGAGCAGCACGTAGTTTTTCGCAGCGCCGGCCTCGGTCGCAAAGGCCGTCGAGGTCAGGACGCCGTAACCGCCGGTGCCGCTTGACTGATCGTCTATCAGGTAACGCGCATCGCTCGAGGTGATGGGGCCGGTCGTCGAACTTACGCCTTCATAATTCAGCATGCCGATCGTGATGGTTCCGTTCGTACCGCGAATGAGGGATCCAGGAACCTCATGTGGCGCGGTGGGGTCCGCTCCGTCCTGCAGTACGGTCCAGTTGACGCCATTGAAGGTCGCCGACTCCCCGACGCTGCGCAACTGCTCTTTCAGCTGGGTAAGCTCGTCGTTGAGCTTCGTCTTGTCGACACTGGTTTCATAGGCGCTGACAAGCTTCGTCCTGATTTCGGTCACGACGTCGATTGCACTGCTCACGCCTGTGGAAGCGGTGCTGACGGTCGAGACGGCAAGACCGAGCGCATCCTGCACCGACGAGATGGCCCCGACGTCGGTATGCGTCAAAGTCGAGATTTTCCAGTATGTGGCGTCGTCTTTGACTGACTGCACCCGCAGGCCTGATGACATCTGCCGCTCGGCATTGGTCAATTTGGTCTTGGTATCCCTCAGCACTTCCAGTGCTGTGTTCATAGAGGGACTGACCCTGATGAAGGTCGAAAAAATACTCACGGCACATGAACTCCGGACGCAACAATACGCAACAAATACAAGGAGACATTGGAACCTTGCCGCGAGCGCTCATGCGCGCGGGCCGAGCGTGTCGGCGAACGGGGAGCAAGGCAAAACAACACCTTCGCTCCAGCGGTTACATATCGCTATGATTAGCAAACATGCTTAAAAAAGCGCTAAACGAAACGCCTAATTTACCATAAATAAGCGCAACGCCTGTACGGGCGCAACCTGCCTATTCCGCCGCGCGAAGATTGGTCAGCTTCGAACGCAGCGCCGCATCGGACATTTCGTCGTGCAGACGCTGCTCCTCATGCGTCTGCGGCTTTGCAAAGCGGGCAATCAGGAGGTAGGCGACCGGCGTGATGTAAAGCGTGACCAGCGTCGCAAAACCAAGGCCGCCGACGATTACCCAGCCAAGCGCAATGCGCGCTTCCGCGCCCGCGCCTTCCGCAAAGACAAGCGGCACGCCGCCGAGGATGGTCGCGATCATCGTCATCATGACCGGACGCAGACGCAGCGCACAGGCTTTTTCGATCGCCTCACGCACGCTCTCGCCCTTGTCGCGAAGCTGGTTGGCGAATTCGACGATCAGGATGCCGTTCTTCGCCATCACGCCGACAAGCAGCACCAGGCCGATCTGGCTGTAGATGTTGAGGCTCGATCCTGTGATGACCAGCGCGAAGACAGCGCAGGCGAGGCCGAGCGGCACCGTCGACATGATGATCAGCGACGACAGCACGCTTTCGAACTGCGCCGCAAGCACCAGGAAGATGATGACGATGGCAAAGCCGAAAGTGAGTGCCATGCCGCTGGAATTCTCCTCGAGTGTCGCGGCTTCGGCGAGCGGCATCAACCGCGCGCCGGGCGGCAACAGCGGTGTAGCGACCCGCGTGATTTCCTCGACAGCTTGTCCGAGCGACATGCCGCTCTTGAGACCGGCGGTGATCGCAACCGAGGCCAGTTGCTGCTCACGGGTCAATTGCGGCGCGACGGCATTCTCTTTCAGCGATGCGATGACCGACATCGGCACGATCTTGCCGTCGCCGGTCTTCAGATAGACGTTTTCGAGATCTGTCGGATCGTCGATCGGCCGCATCGTCGAGGTCAGCAGCACCGGATAGGATTCACCTGCGACGAAAACGTCGACGACGGAGCGCCCCTCGAGCAACGACTGCAGCGCCATCGAAAGCCCCGATATATCGATACCGAGATCGGACGCCCGCTCCCGATCGATGGTGACGGAGACCTGGGCCTGCGTCGGCTCGTTGTTGAGCCGCGGTGTGTCGAACTGCCCCGTCTTGTCGAGCTCCTGAACGAGCTTGAGAGCCGCCTCGGTCAGCGCCTCGTGATTGTTTCCGATGAGGGCCATCTGCACGCCGCTGCCGGCGCCGCGGATGCGAAGGCTGTTGGCCTGGATGACATTGCCGCGAAGCGCCGGCACGCCGGCCATGGCACGGTTGATATCGGTGACGATGTCCTGCTGCGTGCGATAGCGCTCGCTCCATGGCGCGAGGGTCAAGACCATGAAGCCGCTGTTCTTCTGGCTGTTCATGCCCGAGATTGCGTAGATATTGCGGATATCGCCGCTATCCATCAGCGGCTGCAGACGCTCCTCGACACGCTGCAGCTGATCCTTCGTATAATCGAGGCCAGCTCCCTGCGGCGTGGTGAGACGCAGCATGACCATAGCGCGATCCTCGCTTGGCGTCAGCTCGCTTTTGACATTCACGAAGGCCAGAACGGCGGCGGCCGAAAACATCACGCAGAAAACGATGACGATAAGCGGTGCGTTGAGACAGGCCCGGAGCGTGCGGCGATAGACGCCGGCAAAAAGCTCGCCGAAACGGCCGAGCACTCCGTGTTCCTCGCGCATTTCCTTGGTCAGCATGCGCGAGGCAAGCATCGGGCAGAGCGTCAGCGCCACGATCGAGGACAGCCCGACGGAGAAGGCGAGCACGAAGCCGAATTCGCGGAAAAGGCCCCCCACCTGTCCCGGCAGGAAAGACAGCGGAATGAACACGGCGGCAAGCGTTGCCGTCGTCGCAATCACGGCGAAGAAGACCTCGCGCGCGCCGAGCACGGCAGCCGCGCGCGGCCCGATCTTCTCCGCCCTGCGCCGCACAATGTTCTCAAGCACGACGATGGCGTCGTCGACCACGAGGCCCGTCGCAAGCACGATTGCGAGCAGCGTCAGGATATTGACCGAGAAGCCGACCATATAGAGCGCGGCAAGCGTGCCGATCAGCGCCACCGGCATGGTGACGACCGGGATCAACGTCGCCCGCCAGTCGCGCAGGAAGAGATAGATGACCACCGTGACGATCAGCGCCGACAGGACAAGCGCCAACACGACCTCGTGGATCGCTCCCTGAATGAACTGGGCGTCATCGCTGGTGACGACGATGCGCGTGCCTTCGGGCAGCGATTTCGACAGTTGCACAACGACGGCTTTGACGCCTTCGGAAATATTCAGCGTATTCGATTGCGCCTGGCGGATGATGCCGAGGCCGACGCCCTGCACGCCGTTCGAGCGCAGCGCAGTCGTGCCGTCTCTCGGCCCGAGCGTCACGGTCGCGACATCGGAGAGCCGCACGCGATTCCTGATGATCAGCCGGGAGAAATCCTCCGGCGTCTGCAATGCGGCCGTCGCTCGCACGACGATATTCTGTCGGGCGCTCTTCAGCGATCCCGCCGGCACATCGAGCGCGGCGGTCGCAAGCGCCGTCGTCAGATCGCCGATCGTGAGGCCTCGGCTGGCGAGGGCAGCCTGGTCGACGTCGATGCGGAAGATTTTCTCCTGATCGCCGTAAAGCTCGACATCGGCGACGCCTTCGACGGAGGCCAGCCGGTCGGTGATCTCCTTGTCGACGAGCTGCGTCAGGTCGTCCATCGTCATCGTACTGGAGGTGACGGCAAGGCGCATGATCGGTTGCGAATCCGAATCCGCCTTGACGATCTGCGGCGCGTCCGCCTGATCAGGCAATTGTTCGGTGATGCGGCCGATGGCATCTCGGACATCGTTGGCCGCAACCGAAAGATCGGTCGCATCGGAAAATTCAAGCGTCACCCTGCTCTGACCGAAGGACGAGCTGGAAGAGACCGATTTCAGGCCGCTGACGCGGGCAACGGCCCCTTCGATGATTTTCGTCAGCTCCTGATCCACCGTCTGCGGCGATGCGCCATCGAACATAGTTCGAACAGTCACGACGGGACGGTCAACATCGGGCAGCTCGCGCACCTCAACACCGAAATAGGCGGCAAGGCCGGCAACGACCATCAACGTGTTGAAGACCAGCGCCAGGATGGGCCGGCGCACGAACAGCGCCATGAAGGATTGCTTGGCGGCAGTCGAGCCGGCATCCGCAGTGTCATCGCCCTGCGTCATCATTGAGTGATGACCTCCCTGGCCTCGGCGACATCACGGGCAAAGCGAACGTCGCCGCCTTCCGTCATGCGCTGCAATCCCTCGATGACGATGAGATCACCATTGCAGAGTTCGCCCCTGACCAGCACCGCATCCGGATTGCGCTGCACGATGCTGACGCGCACCTTCGAGGACTTGCCATCGACGACGCGCCAGACATGCGCACCGGCACCATCCCATTGCACCGCCAGCGGATCGACGGAAGGATAGGTTTCGCCGGAAAAGCGCATGCCGACATTGAAAGACATGCCGGCGCGCAATTCGTCGGAGGCATTATCGATGCGGGCGCGCACGCGCAGCGTCCGGCTGGCGCCGTCGACGCGATTGTCGACCGCCTCGACAGCGCCCGAGAAGACGCGTCCCGGCAGCGCGACCGAGGTCGCTTCCACCGGCTGATCGACCTTCACAGTGTTGGCGAAGCGCTCCGGCACCCAGTAATCCACCAGGATTTCCGAGCGATCGTCCAACATCACGATATTGGTCGTCGTCGTCACATTGTCACCGACGACAACGGGCACGATGCCGACGATGCCGTCTATCGGCGCGACGATATCGCGGCGCTTCAGCGCCAGCTCCGCCGATTGCAGCGCCAGCTTCGCGCCCTGCTCGGCGATCTCCGCATCGAAAACATCGATGCGCGACACGCTGGACTTGATGTTGCGGTAGAGTTGGGATTTCTCGGCCGCGCTCTTCAGCGCCACCTCCGCCTGGCCGCGGGCGATGATCTGCTCGTCGTCGTCGAGACGCGCCAGCACTTGGCCCTGCTTGACCCTGTCACCGGACTTGATGAGGATTTCCCGGATCGTGCCAGCCGCCTGCGGCATGACGACGACCGAACGGATGGCGTCACCCGTGCCGATCGCGCTGAGGCGATCGTTGACGACGCCGCTGACGACGGCTTCCGTCACGACAAGCGGTACATTCCGGCCGCGCCGCGCGCCGTCATTGGCCGTGTCGCCGCTCTTCTCCGCCTTGGCATCTTGGTCGCGCGTGATTGCCGCCACAATCGTCTCGGGAATACCGACCTTCTGCAACAGACCGGCGGCGCTGGGCACAAGAGCCACGACGGCAACAATGCCTGCCGCCAGCAAGAGAAAAGACAAGAAAAGCTGCTTCCAGGCGGTCATGCACGTCTCCGGCTCATTGTGTCAGAGGCGATGAAATCGCGTCGTTGGTTTTTGTACGGCCCCTACACACCCAGCGCACTTACCGGGGCCAAATTCTGATCAGGCGGCTCTATAATGCAAGATTGTGCCCGATTTGCTGCAATATCGTGTTTTGAGCATATGCGGCAAGTTTTGCCGCTGATTATGACAAAGTTGTAATCTTGGGATCGACAACGGGACGTTTCACCGGCGCACCGGCTGATCGATTCCGATATGGAAGACGGCCCTCAAGCGAGCACTATGCCCTGTGAATGTGCACTTTTTGTTCTAGTTTCGGCCCGTTTCTTTTGCCTTTCGGGGTAGAATCATTACATTGGGCCGCATGACCATTGGACATGACGATATTCCCTTCTTTGACGAGGAGCCGGAGCACACTGCGCCGCGCCGTTCAGCGCCGGCTGCCGGCGGCACCGGCGGCGGTATTGCCGCCCGCGCCATGGCGGCGCGCGACAGCGGCCGCCGGCCGGATTATCTCGCAGGCCTCAACTCGGAACAGACGGAAGCAGTCGAGACGCTTGACGGCCCCGTTCTGGTGCTTGCCGGTGCCGGCACCGGTAAGACGCGCGTGCTGACGACCCGCATCGCCCATATCCTGTCCACCAACCGCGCCTTCCCCAGCCAGATCCTCGCCGTCACCTTCACCAACAAGGCGGCCCGCGAGATGAAGGAACGCATCGCGCTGCTCGTCGGCGGTGCGGTCGAAGGCATGCCCTGGCTCGGCACCTTCCATTCGATCGGCGTCAAGCTTTTGCGCCGCCATTCCGAGCTGGTCGGCCTTTCTTCCAGCTTCACCATTCTCGATACGGACGATGTCATCCGCCTGATCAAGCAGTTGATCCAGGCCGAGGGCCTGGACGACAAGCGCTGGCCGGCCAAGCAGTTCGCCGGGATGATCGACACCTGGAAGAACAAGGGGCTCAGCCCCGCCGATATTCCGGAAGGCGATGCGCGGGCCTTCGCCAACGGCAAGGGCCGCGAACTCTACAGTGCCTATCAGAACCGCCTGAAGACGCTGAACGCCTGCGACTTCGGCGATCTTTTGCTGCATCCGATCAATATGTTCCGGCAAAATCCTGATATTCTGAAGGATTATCACCAGCGCTTCCGCTACATCCTGGTCGATGAGTATCAGGACACCAATACGGCGCAATATATGTGGCTTCGCCTGCTAGCCCAGCGACAGAAGGGCGAGCCACAGAACGTCTGTTGCGTCGGCGATGATGACCAGTCGATCTATGGCTGGCGCGGTGCCGAAGTGGACAACATCCTGCGCTTCGAGAAGGATTTTCCCGGCGCCAAGGTCATCAAGCTCGAGCGCAACTACCGCTCGACGGAGCATATTCTCGGTGCCGCCGCGCATCTGATCGCCCATAACGAGGGCCGGCTCGGCAAGACGCTGTTCACCGATCGCTCAGACCCCGACGACATTAAGGTGCAAGTGCACGCCTCCTGGGATTCCGAGGAGGAAGCGCGCGCGATCGGCGAAGAGATCGAGCAGCTTCAGCGCAACAAGCATAATCTGAACGACATCTCGATCCTCGTGCGCGCGTCTTTCCAGATGCGCGAGTTCGAAGACCGTTTCGTCACGCTCGGCCTGAATTATCGCGTCGTCGGCGGCCCGCGCTTCTACGAGCGCCTCGAAATCCGCGATGCCATGGCCTATTTCCGCCTCGTCTGCCAGCCGGCTGACGATCTCGCCTTCGAACGCATCGTCAATACGCCGAAGCGCGGTTTGGGCGACACCACGGTCCGCGCCCTGCACGATTACGCCCGTGCTCGCGATATCCCGATGCTGGCGGCAGCAGCGGATATCATCGAGACGGACGAGATGAAGCCGAAGGCGCGCAAGGCGCTGTTCGATGTCGTGCAATCCTTCCGCCGCTGGCAGGGCCTGCTTGAAAACACGCCCCATACCGAGCTTGCCGAGCAGATCCTTGAAGAGTCCGGCTATACGGACATGTGGAAGAACGACAAATCGGCGGAAGCGCCGGGACGCCTGGAAAACCTCAAGGAACTCGTCCGCTCCATGGATAGTTTCGAATCCATGCGCGGCTTCCTCGAGCACGTCTCGCTTGTCATGGATGCCGAGCAGAACGAAAATCTCGACGCCGTTTCGATCATGACGCTGCACTCCGCCAAGGGTTTGGAATTCGATACGGTGTTCCTGCCCGGCTGGGAGGAAGGCCTGTTTCCGCATCAGCGCTCGCTCGACGAAAACGGCCGCGCCGGCCTGGAGGAAGAGCGCCGCCTCGCCTATGTCGGGATTACCCGCGCCAAGCGCCGTTGCCACATCTGGTTCGTCTCCAACCGCCGCATCCATGGCCTCTGGCAATCGACTATTCCGTCCCGCTTCCTCGACGAACTGCCGGAAACGCATGTTCAGGTTGCCGAGGTCGAGCAGTCCTACGGCGGATATGGCCGCGGCGGCTACGGCCAGTCACGCTTCGACAAGGCCGATCCCTTCGCCAATTCCTATTCCACCCCCGGCTGGAAGCGCGCCCAGGCAAATCGCAACGATGCGACCCGCGACAACTGGGGCAGCCGCTCCGGCCACGCCGTCGAGCGCATCGGCTACGGCGAAAGCGGCCCGAAGGTGCGCACCATCGACGGTGAGCTGGTGGCCAAATCCACCTCCTCCGAACCCTCCAAATTCGCCATCGGCGACCGCGTCTTCCACATCAAGTTCGGCAACGGCAATGTCTCCGAGATCGAGGGCAACAAGCTGACCATCGAATTCGACCGCGCCGGGCAGAAGCGGGTGCTGGACGGGTTTGTGGAGAGGGTTTGATCGGCGAGGCCGATTATCTCGCTTGGGATAAGAGGGGCGGCCCCAATGCATCCGCGAAGACTTGGTTGATTGTGGCTCTCCTTCTCTCCCACACACTCCGTCATCCTCGGGCTTGACCCGAGGATGACGGAGTGTGGGGTATGGCAGGGTGGCAAACGCGAACCCCATTCTTTGCCAACCATAGGTCATCCACCATCCATAGCTCTTGACGGCTATCATCTCCGCCAGCATCCTACACGCATGGGTGGATATACTTACATTATCACCAACCACAAACGCGGTACGCTGTACATCGGCGTCACTGCCGATCTCGAACGCCGCATCTACAAGCATCGTGAAGGCCTGACACCCGGCTTCGCTTGGAAATATGGGTGCACGCGGTTGGTCTGGTATGAAGACCACGCGGACATCGTTTCAGCCATACAGCGGGAGAAATCCCTGAAACGCTGGTATCGCCAGTGGAAGATCGAGCTGATTGAAAAGACCAACCCCGATTGGCGGGATTTATACTACGAGCTCTGGTGACGTCTCATGCTCCCCGAGCAATCGCGCATCCCGATCCTTCAGCCACAGCCCGAACTCCTTGACCACGGCCACCACTTTCTCCAGCCGGGTCCCATCCTTCGTCAGCGAATATTCGACCTTCACAGGAACAGTCGGATAGACCGTGCGCCGGATAAGGCCTGCCTCCTCCAACGCGCGGAGGTCAAGCGTCAGCATTCTCTGCGAAATGCCAGGCATCAGCCGTCGCAGCTCGTTGAAGCGCTTGGGTCCGTCGACCAGATAGGAGACGATCAGCAGCCGCCAGCGGCCTCCCAGCAAATGCATCGCCTCCTCGACAGAGCAACCGGTCACGGTCTTTTTCATCACGCATTCCTCATGCTTGAGGCGGTATAATTTTTGAACCTAGATGTCAAACTTTTCCGTTCTTACGATTCTATACCAAAGGGATTACCTGGTTCGGCAGCCAGCCTTCCAAGGGGAGGCTGGCACTGGAAACACCATGGAGACCTTCAGTGAAACTATACTACATGCCGGCAAGCTGCTCGCTCTCGCCCCATATCGTCATCAACGAACTCGGCCTGGACGTGGAACTGATCAAGGTCGATCACACCAGCCACAAGACCGAGGCTGGGCTGGATTTTCACGGCGTCAATCCGCACGGCTATGTCCCCGTTCTCGAACTCGCCGACGGCAATCATCTGAGAGAGGGACCGGCGATCGTCCAATATCTGGCGGACTTGAAGCCCGAGGCTGGATTGTTGCCGGCCGCCGGCACGATGGCGCGCTACAAGCTGCAGGAAATGCTCGGCTTCCTGTCGACGGAAATCCACAAGGGCTTCATTCCGCTTCTCTATGCTCGGCTGGCGGGAGGTTATGTCGAGACGGCAAGGCCGAAGCTCGAAAAGCGATATCAATGGATCGACGCACATCTTGCCGACCGCCTCTTCCTGATGGGCGACAGGTTTACGGTTGCCGATGCCTATCTTTTTGCGCTGACGGGCTGGGGCCAGGCGGCATGGCTGAAATCCTACTACAAGGCAGGGATCCACTTCGATGAACTCGATCATCTCAAGGCCTGGTATCTGCGCATGAGGCAACGCGATGCCGTGCGTAAATCCATCGTGGAAGAAGGATTGGCATTCGACTGACCACCGCGGCGGCGGGCAAGAGGAATGCCATCGCGAGACACAGACGGTCTCGCGATGGCGCGATTTGATACCATGCTACTTCTGTCGATGGAGGATCATGCCGCCGTGATGGAGCACGTCGTCGATGAAATCTCCATCGGCGGTGAAACCTGTATCGTCCCAATAGTCGATGTGATTGCCGCGAACTTCATAGCGCCCCTGATAGGCGCTTTCGCGCTGGCCGCGCGCTTCGTCATAGCGGCCGTTCGGCAGCAAATTGTGACGCACATAGCCATCGGCGGTAACCCACATGCCGGCATAGGGATGGCTTTGCTGGATGGTCGCGGATGCATTGGGCTTGTTGTTCATGGTGGCGTAAACCTCTGATGTGACGATGAATATGGCGCTGGCGGCAAGAGCCACGGTGAGACTTTGGATTGTGGCCATGTCTCGCGCCGCTAGGTGTTGGCCGTCGGGCGCACGACGATCTCGTTGACATCGACATCCTCGGGCTGCTCGATGGCGAAGCGCACGGCGCGGGCGATGGCATCGGGCTTCAAGGCGATGGCGCGATAGGTTTTCATCGCCTCGGCGGCGACGGGATCGGTGATTGTGTCGGCAAGCTCGCTTTCGACGACGCCGGGATGGATGCAGGTCACGCGCAACGTCTTGTGTTCCTGGCGCAGTCCATCGGAGATCGCCCGCACCGCATGTTTCGTGGCGCAATAGACCGCAGCGGTCGGTGAAACCGCAAGCGCTCCGATCGATGCGATGTTGATGATCTGGCCGGAATTGCGCGCGATCATCTCGGGCAGAACTGCGGCAATGCCATACAGCACGCCTTTGATGTTGACGTCGATCATCCGGTCCCATTCCTCGACCTTCAGCGACGCCATCAGCGACAGCGGCATCACCCCGGCATTGTTGACGATGACATCGACGCGTCCCCATTTCTGTCGAGCGGCGCTGACGGAAGCCTCGAAGCTCCGGCGGTCCGTCACATCAAGGGGATGGGCGAGCACGGTACCGCCTGCCGCGCTCAATTCGGCCGCCAGCGCCTCCAGGCGTTCCACCCGCCTCGCGCCCAGCGCCACTTTCGCGCCGGCGGCGGCAAGTTCGCGGGCAATGGCCTCACCGATCCCGCTCGAAGCCCCAGTAATCAGAATGACCTTATCAATCGGCACGACCTCATCCTTTCTTGGTCTATGTCATGAGGCCTTGACTGTAAGGGTCAGCTATTGTTTCGATAAGCCATCATTCCCTTGCCAGATTGGAAAGAAAAAATAACCAATGGAGCCGGATCTGAATGCGCTTGCCGTTTTTGCGCTCGTTGCGGAGGAACGGAGCTTCCGGGCTGCGGCGACGCGGCTCGGCGTGACGCGTTCCGCCGTCAGCCAGACGATCCGTCGCCTTGAGGAAAATCTCGGCATCGCGCTTGTGCTCCGTACGACGCGGAGCGTCAGCCTCACCGAAGCCGGCGAGCGGCTCTATGAGAGGGTCGCTCCGGCAGTGGCGGACATGCGCGCGGCACTGGAGGGGACCAAGGCGCTGACGGAGCTTCCGCGCGGACGTCTGAGGCTTGCGGTCTCCTCGATTGCCGAACGTTTTCTGGCAGGGCCGCTCCTCGCCGGCTTCGTCCACCAATATCCCAAGGTGGAGCTTGATATCACCGTCACGGACGAGGAATTCGACATCGCCGCCGAAGGCTATGACGCGGGCGTGCGGCTGGGAGAAGTCATCGCGCAGGATATGATCGCCGTGCCGATCGCGGGCGCCGAGCGGCAACTGGCCGTCTGTGCCCCATCCTATCGCGAACACTTCGGCGTGCCATCACACCCGGCAGACCTTGCCGGGCATGCCTGCATCGGCTGGCGCCCTTCCCCGAAATCGGCGCCCTATCGCTGGGAATTCGCCGAAGCGGGCAAGGAGTTCAGCGTCGCGGTGCCGTCGACGATCACCACCAACGACATGGGCCTGATGATCAAGCTCGCCGTCGCAGGGGCCGGCATCTCATTTGGAATGGAGGAAAGCTTCCGCCCCTTCATCGGCCGCGGGGAGTTGCAGCCGATCCTGGAGGATTATTGCCCCTACTTCGCGGGCTTCTATCTCTATTATCCGAGCCGCCGAAACACTGCTCCGAAGCTTCGCGCGCTGATCGAGCATGTCAGGCGCTTTCCCGCCGGCGGCGAAGGACGGGCAAGCGGCAAGTAAACCGGATAAGTCCCTTGCCGTCTTGAGCGATCACCACCCTCAATTGCGCCCGCCATTCGCGCGGATGATCTGCCCATTGATCCAGCCGCTCTGAGCACCGGCGAGAAACGATACGATCTGGGCGATCTCTTCCGGCAGCCCGAGTCGCCCGAGCGGAATATCGTTGATCAGCCGCTGGATCAGCTCCTCGGACCGTCCCTTGAACAACAGTTCCGTGGCGATCGGTCCAGGCGCGACGGCATTGACTGTCACGCCGCGCGTGCCGAGTTCCTTGGCGAGCGTATGCGTCATGGCTTCCACCGCCGCCTTCGTCGCCGCATAGACGCCGTTGCCGGGAGAATAATGGCCGATGATGCTCGTGGAGAGGTTGATGATGCGGCCGCCATCCCTCACCCGCTTTGCACCTTCCCGCATTCCGTTGAACGTGCCTGTGAGGTTGACGGCAATCTGCTGTTGAAAATCCTCATCGCTCACCTGCGCCAACGGCGAGAATTTGCCGATCCCGGCATTGTTGACGAGCACATCGACCTCTCCGAACTCGGCTTCGGCACGATCGAACAACGCCGCAACAGCCGAAGCGTCGGCCACATCCGCACGGACCGCAATCGCGCGGCCGCCCGCCGCTTCGATGCAGGCGACGACGTCCTCAGCCTCTCCCATGCTCGATGCGTAATTGACGATGGTCTGAAAACCATCGGCGGCAAGCTGCCCCGCAATGGCGGCACCGATGCCCTTCGATGCTCCGGTGACGATCGCGGTTTTGATTTCGCTGGACATGCATTTATCTCCATTTGTCTTTCCGGCCCGAACGGCGAGCGTCGCGCACGCATGCGCGCTGGAACACGCCGGGGACTTCAATCTCCGGATGTTGCTGGAACGCTTGTTTCGTTGGGCTACGACCTGTAATATGAGCGATAATTCGCTTTTTACCACTCGCATTCCAGGAACATGTCCGAGAGCCCTCTGAAGAGCCGCCCGGCGCCGAGAAAAACACCGAAGCAAGCCCGTTCGCTCGCGACCGTCGAGGCAATTGTCGAGGCTGCGGCTCGCATTTTGGAAGAGCGCGGCCATGAAGCCTTTTCCACCAATGCGGTGGCGGAGAAGGCCGGTGTCAGCGTCGGCTCGCTCTATCAATATTTTCCACGCAAGGATGCGCTGATCGGAGCCTTGATCCTCAGAGAAACGAGCCGCCTCGTCGAGGATGCGGAAAGCGCAACCGACCAGCCCACCGGCAGTCAAGCCCTGTCGGCACTCATCCTCCCCTGCGTCGAGCAGCAGCTTCGCCGGCCGGCTCTTGCCCGCCTGCTCGACTTTGAGGAAGCACGCCTGCCGCTCGACGACACTACGGAACGAGTGAAGATGCGGTTCTTCGAACTCACGCGCGCAACGCTTCGGCGACCGGACCTGCCGCCGCAGGCCGATATCGATGTTGCAAGCCGCGACGTGGTGGCGATCATCAAGGGAATGGTCGACGCCGCCGGAGAACACGGTGACGGAGATAAAGGTCAATTGGCGCTTCGCGTGAAGCGCGCCGTGTTCGGCTATCTAGCCAACAAGGGCTGATGCCTGCGGATCAGACGCGCCGTAAGGGAGGCTGAATTGCTTCGCTCGATGTCTTCAGCCTTTGCTGCAAACCGCATTGCTGCATTGCAAAATCCGCATTCCTAGCAAGCTACCAATAATGATCCAATCGATTATATCGATTTAAGCGGCTTCGGGATTCCGTGCTTCTTGCGGGCGTCTCGGCAAGCCGCTGCCAGTCCTTCCGGCCCGTTCGGGCTTTTCGCCCGGGTCGAATCTCGAAGCCTGGCAACAACAAGAACCGAGGATAAAAAGTGGCTGGCTCAGCAACAAGCTCTGCGCCCACCAGCGCCCGTGCATCCGCACGCCAAGGCCAGGGCAGTTACCAATTCGCGCTTATCGCACTCACCTCACTCTTTTTCATGTGGGGCTTCATCACTTGCCTGAACGATATTCTGGTCCCGCACCTGAAGAGCGTCTTTCAGCTCAACTACACTCAAGCGATGCTCATCCAGCTCTGCTTTTTCGGCGCATACTCCATCGTATCTCTGCCGGCTGGAGCGATCGTGAAGCGCATCACCTACAAGTGGGGCATCGTCGTCGGCCTTACCATCGCGGCAGTCGGCTGCGCCCTGTTCATCCCCGCCGCCAGCTATCGCGTTTATGCGCTCTTCCTGGGCGCGCTCTTCGTGCTCGCCACCGGCATCACAATCCTGCAGGTGGCCGCAAATCCCTATGTCACCGTATTGGGACCGCCGGATACGGCAGCCAGCCGACTGAACCTGACGCAGGCCTTCAACTCCCTCGGCACGACGATCGCACCTTACTTCGGCGCGATGCTGATCCTGTCTGCCGCAACCGTTGCAGCCGCTAACGCTACCCCGGAACAGCTCGATGCCATCAGGCTTGCCGAAGCCGGCGCGGTCAAGTTCCCCTATCTGCTCCTCGCGGCCGCCTTCCTGGTGCTCGCAGCGGTCTTTGCTGCGTTGAAGCTGCCCGAGGTCGAAGACGAGGAAACGGTCGAGCCGATGCGCGGCGGCGGTTCCGCCTGGCAGTACCGCCACCTCGTGCTCGGCGCCGTTGGCATTTTCCTCTATGTCGGCGCCGAAGTCAGCGTCGGCAGCTTCCTCGTCAACTTCCTGAGTCAGCCCGATATCGCGCATCTCTCCGAAGCCGATGCCGCCCACTACGTCTCTTACTTCTGGGGCGGCGCCATGATCGGACGCTTCATCGGCTCGCTGATCATGCGTCATATCGATGACGGCAAGGCGCTTGCCTTCAACGCCGCTGCAGTCATCATCCTGCTCGTGGTCACCGTGCTGACAACGGGCCATGTCGCCATGTGGTCCGTGCTGGCGATCGGCCTGTTCAACTCGATCATGTTCCCGACGATCTTCAGCCTGGCGCTGCACGGCCTCGGCAAATATACGAGCCAGGGTTCGGGCATTTTGTGCCTTGCCATTGTCGGCGGCGCCATCCTGCCGGTCATCCAGGGTGGCCTCGCCGATACCATCGGCATTCATCTCGCCTTCCTGATGCCGATCATCTGCTACGTCTATATCGCCTTCTACGGGCTCAAGGGCCACAAGCCGGCCTGAGACTGACTAGGCTTTGCGCTCCGCCGGTTTTCCAGCGGAGCGCAAAGGGCTTGATCCGAGGCGCGCCGCTTGGCATCGTGCGGCACAACAAACCTGAAGGACTGGCCTCATGAAAGCACTGCTGCTCATCGACATCCAAAACGGCTTCTGCCCCGGCGGAAATCTCCCCGTGCCGGATGGAGATCAGGTGGTGCCCATCGCCAACGAGCTCATCGACAGCCGCAAATACGATCTGGTTGTCGCTTCGCAGGACTGGCATCCGGCTGGCCACGGCAGCTTCGCCTCCTCCCATCCCGGCAAGAAGCCCTTCGAAATGGGTACGCTATCAGGCAAGCCGCAGATGATGTGGCCCGACCACTGCGTCCAGAACACTAAAGATGCCGAATTCCATCCCGGCCTCCATGTCGCGGCCGTCGATTTTATCCAGCAAAAGGGCCAGAACCCCGCGGTCGATAGCTATTCCGCTTTCCGTGACAACGATCAGACAGCCCTTACCGGACTGGCCGCCTATTTGCGCAATAAGGGCGTCACGGAGCTCGATCTTTGCGGGCTGGCGACCGATTACTGCGTGAAGTTCTCGGCGCTCGACGCCGTCGAAATGCTGCCCGGCGTCACCGTTCGCTTCATTGAGGATGCCAGCCGAGGCATCGACCCGGCCGGTGTCAAGGCGGCGGTCGACGATATGCGAGCCCATGGTGTCGCGGTCATCAGCAGCAAGGATGCGCTTGCCTAAAATCGCGTCGACCGGGCTAAACCTTCTCTAAACAAAATGGTGCAAGCTAGTCCTGATCAGTAAGATATCGGGACCCTTAGCGTGCAGTCGATTGTCATCAATGGGCGTTTCCTTGGCCAGTCCTTGTCGGGCGTGCAGCGCTTCGCGCGCGAGCTCACCCTGGCGCTCGACCGCAAGATCTCCTCAGGCGCCCTGCCCGCCTCGCTGAAAGGCGCGCGCTGGCGTCTGGCCGTACCACGCAATACACCCATCGATATAAGGCTCTCCACCATCGAAATCGATAGTTTCGGTTCCGGTCCCGGTCACGTCTGGGAGCAAACATCGTTGCTTTCGCGCTCGCGCGGCAGCCGGCTTATCGGCTTCGGCGGCAGCGGCCCGCTGCTGCATCGCCGCCAGGCGGTCGTCATCCACGACGTGACGATCTTCCGCCATCCGCAATCCTTCAAGCGCAGCTACCGCCTGCTGCACGGTGCGCTTGGCACGGTGCTGACGCGCACCGCCAAGATCGGCACCGTCTCCGAATTCTCGCGACAGGAACTGGCCTCGGTGTTCCGGGTTCCCTCGGCCGGCATCGACGTCGTCTACAATGCCGTCGATCACTTCGCCGCCATCGAGCCGGACAACGCCGTGATGCACCGGCTTGACCTGAAGACGAACGGCTTCTTCCTGCTTGTGGGAACGATGAAGCCGAACAAGAACCTCGATTTCGCCATCCGCGCTTTCAAGGCGCTCAAGGATGACAACCAGAAGCTCGTGGTCGTCGGCGGCTCCGCGCCGACCGTCTTCAAATCGGAAGGCCAGCAATCGAACGACAGCTTGCTCTTTCCCGGCAGGCTTACGGATGCGGAAATCGCCGCGCTGGAGCGACATGCCACCGCCTTCGTCTTCCCGAGCCTTTATGAAGGCTTCGGCATCCCGCCCCTGGAAGCGATGACGCAGGGCTGTCCGGTGCTCGCGGCCGATATCCCCGCCGTGCGCGAGGCGTCGGGCGATGCCGCGCTCTATTTCGACCCTTTCCAACAGGATGAACTCATCACCGCCATGCGAAGGATCGCAACGGACGACGGGCTACGCCAGGATCTGCGGCGGCGTGGCCACGAGAACGTCACGCGTTTCTCCTGGGACGGCAGCGCCGACCGCGTGCTCTCTATTCTCGAAGATCTCTGAGAGACTTCACGATCGGGCCTGCGGCCGGAACATGGTGACGAAGTAGCTATAGAGGCCAAGCAGGCAAAAGAGCGCGCCGCCGGCGACACCGACCGCCACCGATATCCAGAGCGAACAGCCGAAACCGGTCGTCGCCAGTACCGGCACCGCAAGACCAATGGCGGAGAAGACCACCGGCGGCCAGACGAAATCGAAGGCAAGGGACATCATCACCTTGACGCCGATCGCCGTGGCGCAGAGCGCGCCGATCATGCCACCGGCCATAAGAGCAGCATCGCCGAAAGAGCCGAGGTAACCGCCGATAAGCGTGCCGGCGTTCAGCAATACGCAATCCAGCGCTGCGAGCAGGAAGATCGTCAGCAGCCGATGCTGCAGATGCGCCGGCGTCGGCATCATGTTGGCGGTCAGGGCGCGGCATGTCGCAAGACCGATGACGAAGGGGGCAACGGCAAGAAATTCGTTGCGCAAACCGGCGGCGATCACCAATTGGCCGACCGGCTGCAGCAACGCGAAGATACCGGCAGCCGTCATGAGTGTAAGGCCGGTCAGCAGCGAGTAATATTCCCCAAGCTGCTTGGCAAAAACAGGCGTCGCCCCGTCGCGATCATAGGTCGTGACGACATCGGGATATTGAATGGCCTGCAGGGCGGAGACGATCAGCACGAAGGGCCGTTGCAGCAGGTCGAGCGCCAGCAGCGCACCGGCGGCGGCCCCCGCTCCCAATGTGGCCGTGAGGATGGATTTCAATCCCAGCGGCGTCAGCATGCCGATAACGGAGGCGCTGGCGGCAACGCTGCCATAAACGAAGTGCTTGCGGATCAACGACGGCTCGAAGGGTGCCGCCTCGCGCAGGCTGTCACGGGTCAGAAACACAGCCAATAAACCGTAAGCGATATAACCGGCCATCAGACCTATGACGGTGCAAGTGAAATTGGGGGCAACGGCAGCACCCGCGAGCGTGCCGGCTGCGAGAATGGTGGCGCGTGAACCCTGCAGCCGCGAGAAAACACGAAACTCCTGACGAAAGCGCAACATGGTGAGATGCAGGTCGCTGCCGCCCTGGAAGATCGCGACCAAGCCGCCGAGCACGGCAATCTCCGCCGAAACAGAAAAGAAGATCGAAGCGGACGCGGCAATCAGGCAAATTGCCGAGCACGCCGCAAACTCCATCGTGAGTGCCTTTCGCTCCAGCGCTTCACTTCCAGGACCCTGCCCCGGATAGAAACGGCTGCAAGCAAAGCGAACCCATTCGAAACAGAAAATCGCCGCGAACTGGCTGATCGAGATGAACAGCGAATAGGCTGCGTAATCCGCCGGAGCCAGCAAATGCGCGACAGCGATCAGCAGCCCAAAAGCCACCGCCGCCTGATAGAAATATGCAGCCAATGCCACGATCTTCGCCATTCAGGCAGCTAACAGCAAAAGATTGAGGAAAGCGCTAATCCTTCGAAAGGATAGTTATCGTACCAGCCCGAAAAGTAACTATCGCCGGTGGACGGCCGAACCGGCGCAGGCAGGGCCAGCGGCCTTGAATTGCCTTTTTGCACCGCACACGTTAGAAGAGCCGCCAAAATTAAAAGACGAAAGACGGACATGCACCGGGCGGCGCGTCCGGGGAGGAGCATCATGGAGACCATCAATACGATAGCCGCCCTGCGGGAACGGCTCGGCGAACATCGCGCGGCTGGCAGGCGCATCGGCCTGGTTCCCACAATGGGCTACCTGCATGCCGGCCACATGGAACTGGTCTCCCGCGCCAGGGCCGAGAACGGCATCGTCGTTACCTCCATCTTCGTCAATCCGCTGCAGTTCGGCGCCAATGAGGATCTGGCGAAATATCCGCGCGATATCGAGCACGACGGCGCGATGCTACGCGACGCCGGCGTCGATTTCCTCTTCGCACCCGCTGTCGCCGACATGTATCCGCGCCCGATGGAGACCGTCGTCGACGTGCCGAAGCTTGGGGCGGAACTGGAGGGCGCGGTTCGCCCCGGCCATTTCGCCGGTGTTGCCACGGTCGTCACCAAGCTCTTCAATATCGTCCAGCCCGACAGCGCCTATTTCGGCGAGAAGGACTATCAGCAGGTGGCGATTATCCGCCGCATGGTCGAGGACCTCGCGCAGCCCGTTCGTGTCGTGCCGGTGCCGACCGTTCGCGATATGGATGGGCTGGCTCTCTCCTCGCGCAACGTCTATCTCTCGAAAGAGGAGCGCGCAGCCGCCGTTATCGTGCCGAAGACGCTGGCGGAAGCCGAGCGGCTCTACGATCTCGGCGCGGACGATCCCGCCGCCCTCGAGGAGGCCCTGCGCACTTTCATCGAAAAGGAGCCGCTGGCAACAGCGGAAGTCGCCGCCGTTCGTGATCCCGATACGCTGGAGCCGCTGACGAGCTTGCAGGGCCGGCCCATTCTGATCGCGCTTTTCGTACGCATCGGCACCACTCGCCTGCTTGACAACCAGGTCATCGGCCGCAAGCCATCAAACAACGAAAAGGCCGCCTGAGATGAGCACCGTTGGACACACTAAGCGCATCACGCCCGCTGCGATCGAAACCATGAAGGGTACGCGTCTGATCGTCAGCCTGACGGCCTATACGACGCCGATTGCCCGCCTGCTCGATCCGCATTGCGACCTGCTTCTGGTCGGTGATTCCCTCGGCATGGTGCTCTACGGCATGGAAACGACCGTCGGCGTTACGCTCGATATGATGATCGCCCACGGCCAGGCCGTCGTGCGTGGTGCCAAGCACGCCTGCGTCATCGTCGACCTCCCCTTCGGCTCCTACCAGGAATCGAAGGAGCAGGCCTTCCGCAACGCCGCGCGCGTCCTGAAGGAAACTGGCTGCGATGGCGTGAAGCTGGAGGGTGGCGAGGAAATGGCCGAAACCGTGGCGTTTCTCACCTCTCGCGGCATTCCGGTCTTCGGCCATGTCGGGCTCATGCCGCAGCAGGTGAATACCACCGGCGGCTATCGCTCGCTCGGCCGCTCGGACAAGGAGGCAGACAAGATCCGGCGCGACGCCATGGCGGTCGCCGAGGCCGGTGCCTTCGCAATGGTGATCGAAGGCACGGTCGAACCGCTCGCACGCGAGATCACCGCCGCCGTCGCCATTCCCACCATCGGCATCGGCGCATCGGCCGCCTGCGACGGACAGATCCTCGTTTCCGACGACATGCTCGGCCTCTTCAATGATTTCAAGCCGCGCTTCGTCAAGCATTTCGCGGAGCTGGCGCCCCTGGTCTCAAAGGCCGTGGAAGCCTATGCCGAGGAAGTGAAGGCCCGCACCTTCCCGGCTATTGAGCATACGTTTCAACCGAAGAAGTAGCCAAATAGCTGCCAACTTATCCGCGGCCAGTTTTGCTCTTCGGCTCGAATGTTCGATAGAATGCCTTCGGGCAACGATCTGAACGAGGTTAGCGCGATGATCTCCAGCGAACGTGGAAGCCTCCTTGGGGCCGGCAAGGAGGCGGAAGTCTATGAATACGGCGAGCTGGTCCTGAAATTATGGAAGGTCGACGCATCGAAGGCCGCGGCTTTTCGGGAAGCGGCGACCCTCGCAATCCTGGAGAACTTGGAAGTCAATGCTCCAAGAGTCCGAAGTGTTGGCGAGTTTGAAGGTCGCTGGGGCTTGGTCATGACACGCGTCGAGGGCCGAACCTTTGGTGACGCGATCGCCCAAAAGCCATTGCAGGCACTAGCCCATCTGAATGTTTTGGCAGCTACGCATCGAAAAATCCATGAACACAGCGGGGTTGGTCTTCCTGCTCTGAAATCGCGCTTGCATCGTGACATTGAGCGCGCCGTGCAATTGAACGAAGCCCAGCGACAGCATCTCTTGTTTAGGCTTCATCGCTTGCCGGATGGCGACAGGCTTTGCCATGGCGATTTTCATCCGTGGAATGTGCTCGGATCGCTCGAGCGGGTAACCGTGATCGATTGGCTCGATGCTTGCTGCGGAGATCCCTTTGCCGATGTCTGCCGGAGCTATGTTCTTATACATTCCTATGACAACGGCCTGGCGGCGGCCTACCTCGATGCCTACGGCGATGAAAACCGTGCCGCCATTTTGGGTTGGCTTCCTTACGTCGCGGCGGCGCGATTGTCCGAGGGCGTTTCGGATGAAGCGGACAACCTTATGAAGATGATCAGCCGTAACTCACCGGATTGAGCGTATATCGCCTTACGGCTTCGCCGACCGGGAATGGACGCTCTCTTCCTTCTCCAGCAGATAGATTGCCTCACCGAAGTCTTCCATCTTGCTTACCAATGCGGCATGGGCATCCCGAAGACCTTGATTGTAATAATACGGCCCGAACTCGGCGGTGAAGAAATCGAGCAGGAACTCGGTGGGCAACGAGCCGAGCGTCTGGTCCAGTTCATCAGCGAAATAGCGCTGAAGGCGCGCGACCATGGCTGCCTTCTCCTCCTTCGAAAAGGTGATCTTCTTCATCTGTTCATCTCTCATTTTGTGAGCGGTCTCAAAGCGCTGGATCAAAGAAATCAATTGATCCATCAAGTAAATTCAATTGCTGGCCCGGCGCACACGGCTTACACGTCCCGCCATTGAACAGCGCGGAAGCAAATGCGCAAGGGTGCAACGTCGTCGTTCCCCATGCGGGATCCGCGCCCTCGACACCGCATCCGGAGCAAAGCCGGTTTTTCCACGAAGGACAGAGCGGACCATGAGTCGCGCGGAATTTCTTGACGGATTGAAGGGCGGCATTCCCGTCGGCCTCGCCGCAGCGCCTTTCGGCGCCCTGTTCGGTGCGTTGGCGCGCGACCAAGGCATGTCGCTCGGCGAGTTGACCCTGATGAGCGGCACCGTCTATGCCGGCGCCAGCCAGATGGTCGGGCTGGACCTCTTCGGCAACCATGTCCAGGCTTGGCTCATCGTGCTGTCGATCCTGGCGGTGAACTTCCGCCACGTCCTCTATTCGGCGGCGATCGCCCGCTATATCAGGCATTTTTCGGCGGTGGAGAAGTTCTTCACCTTCTTCCTGCTGGTCGATCCGCAATTCGCCGAGACGATCAAGCGCCATGAGAGCGGCAAGACCGTGAGCTTCGCCTGGTATATCGGCTTTGCCGCGGTGATCTATGTTCCCTGGGTGCTGATCAGCCTGATCGGCGGCCTTCTCGGCAGCTTGATCGGCGACCCGAAGGCCATCGGTCTCGATATCCTGCTGCCGGTCTATTTCCTAGGCATCGTCATGGGCTTCCGCACGCGCGACAACTTTCTGCCGGTCGTCGCCGTCAGCGCAGTCGCATCAGCCATCGCCCATCGCTATGTCGGCTCGCCCTGGCATGTCAGCATCGGTGCATTGGCAGGCGTCGCACTCGCTGCAATGCTGCCGCCGGTAAAGGCGAATCGCAAGCCGGATATCGCGCACGAAAGCCACGAGGTCTGACCATGCTCGATTTCAATCCGCATATGGTCGTGCTGATTGCCGCAGCCGCTGTGGTGACTTTCCTGACGCGCATCGGCGGCTATATCCTGATCGTCAAGATGACCCGCATTCCGCCGCGCGTCGAAGCCGCGTTGAATGCCGTGCCCGCCGCCGTGCTGACGACCCTCGTCGCCCCCGCCTTTTTCATCGGCGGCTGGGATACCAAGGTGGCGATGCTCGCGGCCCTTCTCGTCGGGCTGCGCTACCCCTCGACCTATATGCTGGTCGCAGGATGGATCGTCGTCATGGCGTGGCGCCATTCCATCGGCGCTTGAGACCCGAAAAGACCCCATCCCGTTTCGAAGCGGGATGGGGTTCGTGTTTCTCAGTGACTGAGCGCGAGCGTGGCGTTTTCCAGCCATGCCCGGACGTCGTGATCATGGATCAGCGGCATCAGCGCCTCGCGCGTCTTCGCGTGATAGTCGTTCAGCCAATTTAGCTCTTCATGCGTCAGCAGCTCGACCAGAACCAGGCCGCGATCGATCGGGCAGAAGGTCAAGGTCTCGAAACCCAGCATCGGCATGTCGCCGCCCTCGATCTCCTCCGGATCGCGGATATAGATCAGGTTTTCGATGCGGATGCCGAAGTGACCCGGACGATAATAGCCGGGCTCGTTGGAAAGGATCATGCCGGGAAGCAGCTCTTGCACCGCAAGGCGCGCGATGCGCTGCGGCCCCTCGTGCACCGAAAGATAGGAGCCGACGCCGTGGCCCGTGCCATGGGCGAAATCGACGCCCGCCTTCCAGAGGGCAATACGCGCCAGTGGATCGAGATCGCAGCCACGCGTGCCCTTCGGGAAACGCGCCGTGCTGATGGCGATCATTCCCTTGAGCACCAGCGTGAAGAGACGCTTCTGCTCTTCTGAGACGGCACCGATACCGACGGTGCGGGTGATATCCGTCGTGCCGTTGATATATTGCGCGCCTGAATCGATGAGAAACAGTTCGCCGGCCTGGATCAGCCGGTCGCTCGCTGTCGTCACGCGGTAATGCATGATGGCCGCATGCTCGCCGGCGCCGGAGATCGTATCGAAGGAGATGTCCTTCAGCGGGTTCTGCATGCTTTCGCCGACGCGGGCGCGGCAGGCTTCCAGCCGTTCAGCCGCGCCGATTTCCGTCACCGTCCCCGGCTTGCTCGTCTCCAGCCAGTAAAGAAATTCGACCATGGCGGCGCCATCCTGCAGATGGGCGGCGGCCGATCCATTGATTTCAGCGGCATTCTTGCAGGCGCGCGGCAGCTTGGCGGGGTCATTGCCCTCGACGACTTCGCCGCCCTGCTGACGAACGATATCCGTCAGGGCATAGGAGGCGAGATCCGGATCGATCAGGATTCGCCCGCTATTTGCAGCCGCCCCTCCCAGTCGCTTGACGAGTTCGGACGGCGGCAGCTGCTTGCAGATCTGCGTGAGGTAAGCCTCCGCTTCGACCTTCGTCTTGCGCTTGTCGAGGAAGAGTTCGGCCTCGCCTTCCGCGTAAATGATGGCGCGCGCCAGGGGATGCGGCGTGTGCGGCACGTCGCTGCCGCGGATATTGAAGATCCAGGCGACCGAGGACGGATCGGTAATCAGCACCGCCTTGAGGTTCTTTTCCTTGAGATTGGCTGCGATCTTCGCAAGCTTGTCCCTGGCCAGGACGCCGGCCTGGCCGATATCCTGGATGATGACGCCGCCAAGCGGCTCGGCCGGCCGGTCCGTCCAGAGCTTGTCGAGCGGATTGTAGGGGAGGAAAACGAGCTTGCCGTCGATCTCAGCCAATGCCTTTTCAAGCCGGCGTACTTCCGCGCCCGTATGCAGCCACGGATCGATGCCGAGCCGGAAGCCCTTTTTCGCGTGGCGCGGCAACCAGATATGCGGCGGCTCGTTTACCAGATCGCCGCCGGTGAAAACACTTTGGTCCACTTGCTCGGCAAGCTGCGTCACATAACGGCCATCCACGAAAACCACGGCCTGGGAGTGTGTGATAAGCGCAACACCTGCCGATCCAGTGAACCCCGTGAGCCATGCCAGGCGCTCCGAGCATTTGGGCACATACTCGCCCTGATACTCGTCAGCACGCGGCACGAGGAAGCCGTCGATGCCGAGATCGCCGAAGGCGGCACGCAAGCCGGCGACACGCTCGCGACCGAATTGCGGAGTGGAGGTGACGTCGAAAGACTGAAACATGAGCTGATCCGAGACTGATGGAGATCCGTGAAACCGAATGGTGCCAGTATGTTAGAGCATGATGGCCGGAAGCGCGACGGGATTTTCGGTCGTAGCGGCGATATGCGCGGCAGCGAGCCATCGGACCCCTCTCAAGTGCCGCAGCTCCCCTCTTTGCCGTTAACGAATCCGCCCATTTCGTGAGCATCACCGATCAAATATGACAACTTCACGGCACGAAATATGCATATCGCGCATAGCTCCCATGAAAGTGCCCCCCTGCCACGCCGGCGAGCGAGTCGCTATATCCGCCGCATCAAACGGGGTTCACGACGAACCCACTCGAACAAGGACTTGAAGACAATGCCTATCACCCGCTCCGCATATGTTAGCCCGGCGCTGGCTGGCGAGCGTCGCACCGTACGCCACTCCGTCGGTTCGCTTCGTCAGCTCGAAGTCGAAACCTCGAAGGCAATCGGCGCAAGCCGCGGCGGTCGCCGCTAAGAAATTTACGAGCTACGCGTTCTATATCGATCGCAATCCGGTTCTCCTCCTCCCTTCCGGATCGTGACCAGAGCGCTAGAGCCCGCTTGAGCACTCCTCCTCCACACGCTCGCGGGCAAGATCGGTGAAAGCCGATCTTCAAGGCGGTGCCTCGGCACCGCCTTTTTTTATTACCTGCGATCTTATTACCTGCGATTGGGATAGCGGGAAGCGACCGGCTCAAGGCCGGTCGAGATGGATTGTGACCCAGCCGTTGCGCCAGATCGTGCGCACATGGCGCATGTTCGCGCCGTTATAGGCAGCCAGCACCTTCCAGCGCTGCTCCGCCAGGATACCCGATAGGATGACCGAGCCACCCGGCGCCAGATGTGCCACGAGCTGCGGTGCCATCTTGATGAGCGGGCGCGCCAGAATATTGGCGATGACCAGATCGAACGGTCCATGGCGGGAAAAGGCCGTGGAATGAAAGCCCGGCGCCGTCTCCAGCGCGATACCCGAGGCAATCCCGTTGCTGCGGACATTTTCCCGGGCGACGCGAACGGCGACAGGGTCGATATCCGTCGCCAGAACCGGAATGTTGCGCAGCTTGCGCACGGCGATCGCCAGCACGCCGCTGCCGGTGCCGAGATCGAGCGCGTTGCGCACGCGGCGGCTGACGAGAACCTTCTCGATCGTCTCCAGGCAGCCCGCCGTCGTCCCATGATGGCCGGTGCCGAAGGCCTGTCCGGCCTCGATCTCGATGGCGATATCGCTGGGGCCGACCTTGTCGCGGTCATGCGAACCATGCACGAGGAAGCGGCCGGCGCGAACCGGCTTCAGCCCTTCCAGCGACTTGGCAATCCAGTCGATGTCCGGAAGTACTTCCTTTTGAATGGGGAGTTCGGCGAAGGTGGGCTTCAGAAGCGCTTCAAAACGACCGCGCACTTCCTCTTCATCCACGGCATAGAGATAGATCGACGCTTCCCAGATGTCGTTCTTTTCGTCGATTTCCGTCGTTGCGATCGGCAATTCTTCGTCTTCGAATACCGGCGTCATCAGATCCAGGACCTGCGCGGCCTTTTTCTCGGTCGTCGTTACATAAAGGCGGATTTCGCTCAACTCGTCGCTCTTTCTCGTTCTTATTCGGCCCAGTCGATCCAGGGTGGTCTCGGCGTATCATAACCGGCAACGCTTCGAAGCAACGTCCGACGCGCCGGGCGAAAGCGCAGGAATAGCGGCGCAAACAAATTGCGCGCCGCAATTGCCAGCGGATTTCTCATGGTCACCAGTCGCGTCAGGCCGTAGGTCTGCTTCAATACCAGCGTCACGGCGGGAATTCTCAAGGCCGAATACTCCTGTTCGCGGCCTTCCGCAATGAGCCAGGCAAGCCAGCAGGCATCTTCGATGCCGAGATTCATGCCGCGTGCGCCGGCTGGCGAGTGGATATGCGCGGCATCGCCGGCCAGGAAGACATTCCCTTTCGCCATCGGCTCGACATGACGGAAACTGATGCGAAACTGCGAAGCCCAGGTCCTCTGTGCAATGGTGGCCGGATGGACGATGCGGCTTTCGAAATCCTCCAGCGTCGAGATATAGCGGAGGATCTCGGCCGCAACAGGCAGGCGCCCAATCATGCCGGGATCGAAGAGCGAGATTTCGCCGTAATGGGTATCGACCGGCTCCGCATAGCGAAAATCGGCAAGATAGAAATAGGCCTCCAGAGCCTCGCCCGGGAAGCCGGCGCCCATCGCCTTGCGAACGGCCGAATGCGCGCCGTCGGCACCGATCAGGATATCCGGTCGCACCGTCTCCGGCATGCCGTCGCTCCGGCGCAGTGTGACCTCCGGCTTCCGGAAGTCCGATATGGCTTCCGCAACCACGGCCGTCTGCCATTCGGGTGAGATGCCGTAGGCCGAAAGCGCCTCCATCAACAGGCACTCGGTGGCGCCCTGCGACAAGGCTTGAATTGCGCTGAAGCGGCCCTTCACCTCTCGGGTATCCAATTGGACAAGGATTTTCTCGTCCGAGCGGACGCGAAAGCGCTCGATCGGCTGGGCGGCGGCGAGGATGCGTTCTGCAACGCCGGAGGGAGACAGCAACGTCAGCGTGCGGGCATTGACACCGAGCGCCCGGCTCTCTTCCGTGGGTGTCGGGCCGGCGCCATCGTCGACGATGCGGGGCCTATAGCCGCGTCGGGCGAGTTCAAGCGCGGCGGTCAGGCCGACCGGCCCTGCCCCTGCAATCAGGATGGATCTGGATTTTCCCTGTTCGCCACGCCCCTCGCCCATGCAGGCCCTATCCCTTCTTGATCAGGTTCTCCAGCTTCTTCGTCGCCACGTCCGGGTCTTCTTCATAGGCGATGGTTCCGGCAAAGCGGCCTGCCGAATCCAGCAGGAATACGGAAGCCGTGTGATCCATCGTATAGTCGCCGTTCGGCTGCTTTTCGTCCGCCGGCACTTTCTTGGCGTAGACGCGGAATCCCTTGACCATGTCCATCACCTTGGCGGGATCGCCGGAAATGCCGGTAATCCGCTTCGACACATTGGAGACATACTGATCCATCACGGCGGGCGTATCACGCTCGGGATCGACGGTTACGAAATAGGCGTTGAGTTTGCTGCCATCGGGATCGACCTTCTGCAGCCAGCCGTTCAGCTCGAACAGCGTCGTCGGGCAGACATCCGGGCAATGCGTATAGCCGAAGAAGATGGCCGACGGCTTGCCGCGAAACGCCTGTTCGCTGATCGGCTGACCGCTTTGAGAAACGAGCGTGAAAGGCACGCCATAGGGACCGGATGCCGCCACCTCGGGCGACTTGCCTCCACCAAAGCTCAGCCAGCCCAATATTCCGGCCACGATCAACACCGCCACCCAAATCGCAATCCGCACGTTTCTCATGACTGCCTTTCCTCATCATTTCCGGCGACCGCACTCGACAGGCAGCGCGATCCGCCCTCCAGCCGATGTAACGGCTCGACGTGGAGGACGCAATTCAAGAAGATGTTCGCAAGGGACCGAAATCGTCGCAGCATGCGCTTTGGGGTTTCCCAAGCCTTGCTTGCTTTGTTTCTTGGCTTCACTCAGGCTCGGCGAAACAAAATCTGCGATCATGTTAAACCAATCCTAACCTGTCCGCGCCAACATCTCTTTCAAAGGTCGAACTCGACTTCGCCCGCCGCCCGAAACGCGGCAAACTCTTTGTTTCAGAAGGGCATGACGCCCGCCGGAAAGCCAGGCGTTTTCGCGCCGAAGCACCGGATGCTGCCGCTGCCCAAGCCGCTCCAGCCGATCTCTTTTTCAATCGCGAGCGTCGCTTGCCGGCGATGCCAATCGGGAAGTCCTCGAACATGACGAACGCCATCACGCAATCGGGCGCCTATCTGGAAATCGTCTCCTTCCACCTCGGCGATCAGGAATTCTGCATCGATATCATGGCCATCCGCGAAATCCGCGGCTGGGCGCCGGTGACGCCGATGCCGCATACGCCGCCTTACGTGCTCGGCCTCATCAACCTGCGCGGCGCAGTGATCCCGGTCATCGACATGGCCTGCCGCCTCGGCATGAAGATGACGGAGCCATCCGAGCGTTCGGCCATCATCGTCACGGACATTGCCGGCAAGCTCGTCGGCCTTTTGGTCGAGCAGGTCTCGGACATGATGTCGATCAAGAGCGAAGACCTGCAGCCGGCGCCGGAAATCGTCCCGGAAGCACAGCGCGCCTTCTGCCGCGGCATCGTGGCACTGGAAAAGACCATGGTCTGCTTCCTCAACCTCGATACGGTTATCGCGGATCAGCTGGCCCAAGCGGCCTGATTTCAATAAGTTAGAAGTTGGTCCTGAAAGAAGATCGCCCTGAAGCTCGGCTCCAGGGCGATCGTTTTTCATGTAACCGGCTTTGGCAGGGGTGTAGCCAATGATGCCGGTCTAGCAGGCCGTGAACAGGGGCAAGAGTCGCCTCCGTGTTCGCTTTCAAAATTGCATCAAAAAGATGCAAACCGAAAGCAACCAGAAGCAATTCGACAACCCAAGAGTATGACTTTTTTTGGTATTACCTCTTCGCGAGTTGTGATTGCGGTATCCTGGTAACGACGAAGCACCTCATGCAAAGTCGCGGTCCGCTTTAGTTGGGCTTGCCCTTCTTCCATGTAACCTGTTGACCAAACAAGGGTATCGTCGAAATCGCCATCTTGGCCGAACCGTCCACTAGCTGGCGTGAATGGATGAGGTAGATCAACGTGTCGTTCTTCTTGTCGTAGATCCGGGTGACGACCAGCTTTTTCCAGATGAGCGACAATCCTGCGCGAAACACCTCCTCGCCGCCTTGCGACAGGTTGATATCGCCGATTTCGATCGGTCCGGTCTGGCGGCAGGCGATGGAATTGTTGGAGGGATCCTCGAACCAGTTGCCCTTGCGCAGCCGGTCGATGACGCTGCGATCGAAATAGGTCACATGGCAGGTCACGCCGGAGACTTCCGGGTCCGGCACGGCATCGACCAGAATGTCATTGCCCGTCCAATCCACGCCGACCTTACCGACGACCTCGGCGGAAGCGGAAACGGGCGCCATGGCCAGAAGAGACGCGGCAATGGCGGCAAGCAATTTCGGTGAACGCATCAATCATCCTCCAACAGCGGCCGCGGGGAGCGAAGCGGCATGGCTAAGGTAAGGTGGCCGATGAACGATGCAAGATAAGGCCGGCAATCCGTATCGGATGCAGCCGGGACGCCACCGCCAAAGCGCCGGCGTCCCAACGAAAACTTGAGGCGTTGCAGCTTACTTCTGGCTGATCGTAACGGCTCCGGTCTCCAGCAGCGACTTGAGGTTCGACAGAATTTTAGGCCAGCCGCCCGAAACAGCCTCGATGAACTTGGAGTTCTCCACATCGATCGCATGGGTGACGGTCAGCTTCACGGCGTTATCCGCGGGCTCCAATTCCATTACGCAGCGCGACCAGCCCTCGGCTTTCAACTCGGGGCGAAATTCGTTGCGCCATTTGAAAGCCAGCCGGCGAGGCGGATCGAATTCCGCAATCTCTCCGGTGTCGGCGACGCGACCATCCGGAAAGAGCATTTTCCATGGCGCACCGACCTTCCACTCCGTGTCATGGACCATGTCGAACCAATATTGCTTGATGAATTCCGGCGTGGTCAGCGCCGACCAGAGCTTCTCCGGCGTGGTGCGGATGAAGGTGACGTAGACGAATTTGCTTTCAGCCATGTCATTTCTCCTTGTTTGAATATCTGTGCCTGTCGCGGTTACTGACCGCCCTCCTCTTCCAGCGCTTTCTTCAAGGCCGAAAGCGCGCCCAGATGACGGCGTTCGAACTTGCTGATCCAGCGCTCGGCAATACCGTTGATCGGCACCGCGTTGATGAAATGCAGCTTCTCGCGGCCATGCTTCTCCGAGGAGACCAGGTTGGCCTCTTCCAGAATGGCAAGGTGCTTGGCCACAGCCTGGCGGGACATCTCCAGATCTTCGCAAAGTGCGCTCAGGGTCTGCCCGTTGCGCTCGTAGAGCCTGTCGAGCAATTGCCGCCGGCTGGCATCCGCCAGCGCCTTGAAAACTGCATCATCATTCACGGATACGGAACCATCTAGTTGCCTATTTGTTATATATAGGCAACTAGATGGTTGCCTGTCAAGTTGCCGATGGAAGGCAAGCAGAGGGAATTCCGCCTGGAATGATTGACAATAGCGCCACCGCATCGGATCATTCGCGCATGATCGCAAACCGCACCGTCACGATGCACCTTCACATCATCTCCCCCCTTGCAGGGCGAGTGGAAACTGTGTTGCGCTGAGCTAACCGCGATCCATCTCAACCCTGCCGAGGCGAGCAGGGTTGAAGCCTCCTTGCTCTCCTCCCCTTGACATCAAAGGAGAGCCCATGAATTCCGACCAAGACGACCCAAGCAAGCGACGACCGGGCAAAATCGGTCCGATCGAGATTCGCGCAACGCGGCCGTCGGATGCCGAAGCAATTGCGGCGATCGCCAATCTCCCCGGTTTCCGCGCCGGCACCTTGCGCCTGCCCTTTCAAAGCCTCGAGGAAACGCGGGGATGGCTGGAAAAACCCGCCCCAGACTCAACACGCCTTGTCGCGGAGGTAAACGGGCAGGTCGTCGGCAATGCCGGCCTGAACCGCCTTGCCGGCCGGCGGATTCACACCGGCAATATCGGTATGGGCGTGCATGACGATTTTACGGGCTGCGGCATTGGGTCGGCACTGTTGGGCGCCCTCGTCGATACCGCCGACAACTGGCTTGCGATCAAGCGTCTGGAGCTGAGCGTCTACGTCGACAACGCACCGGCCATCCGGCTCTACGAAAAATTCGGGTTCGAAACCGAGGGCCGTTTGCGCGCCTTCGCATTCCGCAACAGCGAGTATGTCGATGCATTCACGATGGCGCGGCTGAAATTCTGAGCGATAAGGGCGGCGGATTACGATTCCGCCGCCATGCTTAACCGCCGATAAGCTCGAGCCATTCGTCCTCGGTCATGACCTGGACATCGAATTCCCGCGCCTTGTCGAGCTTCGAGCCGGCGCCCGGCCCCGCCACGACGATGTCGGTTTTTTTGGAAACCGAGCCGGATACCTTCGCACCCAGGCTCTCTGCCTTCGCCTTGGCCTCGTCGCGGGTGAACTTTTCAAGCGAGCCGGTAAACACGACCGTCTTGCCTGCCACCGGGCTGCCCGAGGTCACCGGCTGCTCCGCTTCTTGGGGGCGAACCTCCTCCAGCAGCTTTGCGATCACCTGCGTATTGCGCGGCTCCTTGTAGAATTCGACGATCGCGCGCGCCACCACTTCGCCGATGCCCTCGATATTGTTGAGGTCGTTCCATGCGTCGCCCGCAAGCGGCGCTGCCTCCTTCATGGCAGTCTCGAAAGCCTCATAGGTGCCATAGGAGCGCGCCAGCAGCTTGGCCGTCGTCTCACCGACATGGCGGATGCCGAGCGCAAAGATGAAGCGATGAAGGGCGATTTGCCGCCGCTCGTTGATCGCGGCGTAGAGCTTGCCGACACTGACCTTGCCGAAGCCGTCGATATTCTCGAGCTTCGCAAGCGACGACTGCTGACGTCTCTCCAGGGTGAAGATGTCGGGCGCGGTCTTTATCTGCAGTGCCGGATCGTCGCTCTCGAAGAAGAAATCGATCTGCTTCGAACCCAGACCCTCGATGTCGTAGGCATTGCGCGAGACGAAATGCTTGAGATGTTCGGTCGCCTGCGCGCGGCAGATGAAGCCGCCGGTGCAGCGCGTGACGGCGTCGATCTTGCCGGTCTTCTCGTTGATGTCGCGCACCGCGTGACTGCCGCAGACCGGGCAGACCTTGGGAAATTCGTAAGGCGCGCTCGACGCTTCGCGCTTTTCCAGCACGACATCGACAATCTGTGGGATGACGTCGCCTGCCCGCTGCACGATCACCATGTCGCCGACACGAATATCGCGGCCGTCGCGGATCGGCTCGCCCTTGTTACCGATGCCCTTGATATAGTCGGCATTGTGCAGCGTCGCATTGGTGACGACGACACCGCCGACCGTGATCGGCTCGAGCCGCGCGACGGGCGTCAGCGCCCCAGTGCGGCCGACCTGGATGTCGATGCCGACCAGACGCGTGAATGCCTGTTCCGCCGGAAACTTGTGCGCCGTCGCCCAACGCGGCGAGCGAGAGCGGAAGCCGAGGCGGGCCTGCAGCTCCAGGCTATCGACCTTATAGACGACACCATCGATGTCATAATCGAGATCGGGGCGCTGCAGGCCGATCTCCTCGTAATGCCCGAGAATATCGGCAACCGAACTCAGGCGCTCCATGAGCGGATTGACCGGGAATCCCCAGGATTTGAAGGTCTGCACCATGCCATATTGCGTATCAGCCGGCATGTCTGACATCTCGCCCCACGCATAGGCAAAGAATTTCAGCTTGCGGCTGGCCGTAACCTTCGCATCGAGCTGACGCAGCGAACCCGCCGCCGTGTTGCGCGGATTAACGTAGGTCTGCTTGCCTTCCGCCTCCATCTGGGCGTTAAGCGCCAGGAAGTCGCTCTTGGCCATATAGACCTCACCGCGCACCTCGACGACCGAGGGCGCACCTGCAGGCAAGGTCTGCGGTATCTCCTGGATGGTCCTGATATTGGCGGTGACATTCTCACCGGTCGTGCCGTCGCCACGCGTCGCGGCGCTCACCATCCGGCCATTCTCGTAACGGATCGACATCGAGAGCCCATCGATCTTCGGCTCGGCGGTAAAGGCAATCGAATTGTCCGGAAGGCGGCCAAGGAAGCGATAGACGCTGGCGACGAAATCCTCGACGTCTTCCTGCGAGAACGTGTTGTCGAGCGACAGCATCGGCCTTGCGTGGACAACAGGCGCGAAGGTTTCCGACGGCGCGGCACCGACCCGGCGTGACGGGCTGTCGGCGCGAATGAGTGCCGGAAACCGCGCCTCGATGGCATCGTTGCGCCGCTTCAGCGCGTCGTAATCCGCATCCGAAATCTCCGGCGCATCCTTGCCATGATAAAGCGCGTCGTTGCGCGCGATCTCCGCGGCCAGATAGGCAAGTGCCGCGGCCGCTTCCTCTTCGGTCAAATCTTCGACGGGCTTCTGTTCGGTGCTCATGAATCGACACTCCCCGATTTTGGAGATGTTTTAGAGCAGTTAGAGCAAAAGTGCGAAGCGGTTTTTCCGTCCGGCCCGGGTAAAATAAAGAGAAAAATCAGACGGTCAAAGGAGCAGCGATCAGCCGTTGCCGGCCAGCAAGCGCTTGGCGGCCGCCCTCGCCTCTTCGGTCACCGACGCGCCTGCGAGCATGCGCGCGATTTCCTCGGTGCGGTCCTTCGGCTCCATTGTCGCCACGCGCGTGGAAATCTTTTCGGAACCGTCCGCAACCGGTCCCTTGGAGATCAGGAGATGCGTCGCGGCGCGGGCGGCGACCTGCGGTGCGTGGGTGACGGACAGCACCTGCACGCGGTCGGAGAGGCGCTTCAGCCGCTGACCGATCGCATCCGCGACCGCGCCGCCGACGCCGGTGTCGATTTCGTCGAACACCAGGGTCGGCGCCGAACCGCGATCGGCGAGCGCCACCTTCAGCGCCAGCAGGAAGCGCGACAGTTCGCCCCCGGACGCAACCTTGGTGATCGGCCCCGGGCGTGTGCCCGGATTGGTCTGCACATGGAATTCGACGACGTCGATGCCATCAGCCGTGCCGGCTTCGGGATCGCTTGTTATCTCCACCATGAAACGTGCTCGTTCGAGCTTCAGCGCCGGCAATTCCGCCATGACGGCCTCGGCAAGGGCTTCGCCGGCATGGCGGCGCTTTTCCGAGAGGCTGCGCGCCGCCGCGTCATAGTCCGCCTTGGCAGCGGCAAGCTCGGTGGCGAGCCGCGCCAGCCGCTCCTCGCCCGCATCGAGATCAGCGAGATCCGAAACCATGCGCTCGGCCAATGCCGGCAGTTCGGTGACCGGCACCGAATATTTGCGCGAGGCGGCCCGCAGCGCAAACAGGCGCTCCTCGACCCGCTCCAGTTCGCGCGGATCGTACTCCGTCTTGCGCAGCGCCGCCTCTACTTCCATCTGGGCGTTGGAAAGCTGGTCGAGAGCGGCATCGAGCAGCGCCACCGTATCCTCCAGCAGCCCCGGCGCTTCATGGCTCTTGCGCTCCAGCCGACGCACAAGCGAGGCAATATGCGGAACGGGCGATGCATTGCCGTTCAAGAATTCCGAAGCCTCAGCAATATCGCCGGCAATACGCTCGGCCTTCATCATCCGCGAGCGCTTTTCAGCCAGCTCATCCTCTTCGCCATCCTGCGGCGAGAGCTTTTCCAATTCCTCGACGGAAGCGCGAAGATAGTCCGCCTCGCGCGCGGCCTTCTCCACCTGCTCCTTGTGCCTCTTCAAGGTGCGGTCGGTATCGCGCCAAACCTTGTGAAGTCTGCCGACCTCTTGCGCCTCTTCGGCAAGGCCGGCGAAGGCATCGAGCAATGTGCGGTGCGCGTCGGTATCGACGAGCGCGCGATCGTCATGCTGCCCATGAATTTCAACGAGAAGCTGCCCGATCTGGCGCATGAGCTGGACGCTGAGCGCCTGATCGTTGACAAAGGCCTTGGTACGGCCGTCGGCCGACTGGACGCGACGGAAGATCAGGTCGCCGTCATCGTCGATGCCATTCTCGCGCAGGAGCTTGCGGGCGGGATGCTGCGTGCCGACGTCGAAAACCGCGGTCACCTGGCCGCGGTCCTCTCCATGACGTACGAGATCGCCATCGCCGCGCCCGCCAAGCGCCAGCGACAGACTGTCAAGCAGGATGGATTTGCCCGCGCCGGTCTCGCCGGTCAGTACCGAAAGCCCGGACTCGAAGGCAAGATCCAGCCGCTCGATCAAAACGATATCGCGGATCGAAAGCTGGATCAGCATCTGCGCTCAATCTCACGTCCCAAGAAGAAGTTTCTTACCCGCTCTGGAAATCCAGGAGCCCGAATTTTCGCTCGGCTCTACGCCACCCTTCTGCAGCAGCTGATAGGAATCCTTATACCAGCGGCTGTCCGGATAGTTGTGGCCGAGAACGGCGGCTGCCGTCTGTGCTTCCTGAACGATACCCATCGCGTAGTAAGCCTCGACCAGGCGCGCCAGAGCTTCTTCGATCTGGTTGGTGGTCGGATATTGCTCCACGACAATGCGGAAGCGCGAGATTGCCGCTAGGTAATCCTTGCGCTCCAGATAGTAGCGGCCGATCTGCATTTCCTTGCCGGCGAGCTGATCCTTGGCGAAGCGGATTTTTTCCTGCGCGTCGCTGACATATTGCGACTTCGGATAGGTGTTGACGAGCTTGGTCATCGCCTCGATCGTCTGTTGTGCCGCGCGCTGGTCCTGCGTCACGTCGACGATCTGCTTGGCATAGGACGAGCCGACCAGATACTGGACATAGTCGGCGTCTTCCGAGCCGGGATATTGCTTGAGGTAGCTGTTACCCGTCTGCACCGCATCGTCGTAACGACCCGTGCGGTACTTGACGAATGTGCTCATGACAAGCGCTTTGCGAGCCCATTCGGAGAATGGCTGCTGCTGGTTGATGGCGTCGAACTTCTTGCCGGCTTCCGTCATGTTGCCGGCCTTGATGTTGGCCAGACCCTGATTATAGAGCATTTCCGGAGGATCGGTCTCGACACCGAGCTTGGTGATGTCGATATCCTTTTTGGTATTACAACCCGTCACCACCGCACCGGTACCGGCCAGAAGGAGCGATACGAGCAAAGCCCGTGCTGTAATATTCATGCGTTCAGACCTTGCAAAACCCATCGGATAACTGTCCCACTAGCCGTCGTTGCGGAGACGGCGTTCTCTCGCTGGCGTTTCTAGCCGCAAAAACACCATCAGGGCAACGCATTGATGATGCATTAACGCATTTTTGTGGCAAGGCCGCATATCCGCAGTCTTTAATCACTGTTTTGACAGGGAATTCTCATATCAGCCCCCGCAGCCTCGCCCTCGCGCAAAGACTGACGGCAACCCGCGTGAGTCGCCTGTCAAAAAAAGAGCCGCTCCTCATCGGAGCGGCGGCTTTTCTCATTCAAATTCCGCAGCGTCACGCCGACCAGGGAGCGAATTCAGGCGCATTGACCGGCACGAATTCGCGGCTGTGGGCGCGCTGGCGCGGCGCCGACGTTTCGACGACATCATAGGCGCTGGGGTCGCTGAGCAATGCCTTCAGGGCATTCGCGTTCATGCGATGACCGCCGCGATAAGAGCGGTAGCAGCCGATGAATTGCGCGCCGGCCAGTGCCAGATCGCCGACCGCATCCAGCGTCTTGTGACGAACGAATTCGTCCTTGGCGTAACGCAGACCCTCGACGTTGATAACGGTATTGTCGTCGGAAATGACGACGGAGTTTTCCAGCGACGAACCCAGCGCATGACCCGACGCCCAGAGACGTTCGACATCGCGCATGAAGCCGAAGGTACGAGCGCGCGACAGTTCGGTCTTGAATGTCTCGGCGGTCAGGTCGCCTTCCCACTTCTGCCGGCCGATCAGCGGGCATTCGAAATCGATCTCGACTTCGAAGCGCGTGCCGTCATACGGGCGGAATTCGCACCAGGAACCGCCGGCTTCGATACGAACCGGCTTGGTGACGCGGATATAGCGGCGCTTGACACCAAGCGACACGACGCCGGTCTGCTCGATCGCTTCGATGAAGGGATAGGAGCTGCCGTCCATGATCGGCATTTCAGCACCGGTCACTTCGACGACGACGTTATCGAGACCTATCGCATAGATGGCGGCCATCACATGCTCGACCGTGGCGACGGAACGCGCCGGAGAAAAACCGAGGACGGTGCAGAGATCCGTATTGCCAACCTGCGAGGAAACGGCGCGCAGTTCGGTCACATCGCCATTGTCGTGCAAGCGCTGGAAAACGACACCGGTGCCGGCTTCGGCCGGATAGAAGGTGATCGACACATTGGCACCGGAATGAACGCCGATACCCGAAAGTGTCACAGGGTTTGCAATGGTGGTCTGAAAACCAAGCAATCCGATTGCCATATAATTCTGCCTTCGTCTGTCTGATCCAGGCCGGGCGGTCATCTTCGGACGCTTACCCTTATTGCCGGTTCAGTCTGTTAACTATGCCGCGCACACCACATACATTCGTCATTGAATGTGAGTCCGCAGGCTTGCTTGGTATCTACATACGCGCCGAGGCATCGCATTCCAAATCACTGTTTCTTTCGTTTTGTTACGAAAGCAGCCAATTGAATTTGTTGGGTAATTTCAAATATAACAACAGGTCTAAAATAAGGAAATCCGGGGCCTTTCGGCCCCGGATTTCATCAAGATGGTTAGCAACCTATTAAAAGGCCGTCCAACATCGGGTCAGTTCGATTGCCGGCGCAGGAACGCCGGAATCTCGAGCTGATCATCTTCATGGCTCGTCATGCGCGCCTGCGGAACCTGCCGGCCCTGATCGTCCAGAGTGCCGCGACGCGGAGCGTAGAGGCTCGCTTCCGGCGACGGTGCGCGGCGCTGCGGAGCCGCGTTGTTCGTCGAAGCCATCATGTCGTCGAAAGCCGGGTCTTCTTCGCGGCGGCCGAGCGAATTGGTGATTCGCTTCAGCAAGCCCATCGGCCCCCGCTCTTCGGAAGCCTGACCGGCGGCCGGCTGGGCGCGGTGTTCCATCTCGGCCTTAACGACCGGCGGGAAATCCTCGACCTTCGGCATGCGGACCTGCTCGGGAGCCTGACGGATGACCGGCTGCTGATGCATGACCGGCGCCTGCTGCTGAGGCTGCGGCAGAACCGGAGCCTGACGGACGGGCTGGGCTTCCGGGGCGGCTGCGAAGATGCGGCTCTGCGGACGGAAGTTATCTTCCGGCGCTGCGGCCTGCGGCATCACCGGCTGCTGCTGGACATGGGCCTGGCGGCCCATCTGGAATTCCAGTTCGCGCTCGAGATCGGCCTCTGCTGCACGAATGGTCTGGGCAACCGGATCGACAGTGCGTGGAGCCGGAGCGGCAGCCTGTGCGGTCTGGGCCTGCGCGACGTGGGCAGGCTGAGCTGCGGCCGCTGCCGGAACGGCGGCCGCGGAAGGACGCATAGCGGGCTTCGTGGCCGGGCGGAATTCCATGCCTCTGTCGGCCGCCTCGTTCATCGCGCGGTCGATACCGGTTGCGACGACGGAAACGCGGATGATGCCCTCAAGCGATTCGTCGAAGGTGGCGCCGAGGATGATATTGGCGTCGGGATCGACTTCTTCGCGGATGCGGGTCGCAGCTTCATCGACTTCGAACAGGGTCAGGTCACGGCCGCCGGTGATCGAGATCAGCAGGCCCTGAGCGCCCTTCATCGAGGTTTCGTCGAGCAGCGGGTTGGCAATGGCGGCCTCGGCGGCCTGCATTGCACGGCCCTGGCCGGAAGCCTCGCCGGTACCCATCATGGCGCGGCCCATTTCGCGCATGACCGAACGGACGTCGGCGAAGTCGAGGTTGATGAGACCTTCCTTCACCATCAGGTCGGTGATGCAGGCAACGCCCGAATAGAGAACCTGGTCGGCCATCGAGAACGCATCGGCGAAAGTCGTCTTGTCGTTGGCGATGCGGAAGAGGTTCTGGTTCGGGATGACGATCAGCGTGTCGACCGACTTCTGCAGTTCCTGGATGCCCATCTCGGCGAGACGCATGCGGCGGCCGCCTTCGAAGTGGAACGGCTTGGTGACGACGCCAACGGTCAGAATGCCCTTGTTGCGAGCAGCCTGTGCGACGACGGGAGCGGCACCCGTGCCCGTACCGCCGCCCATGCCGGCGGTGACGAAGCACATATGCGTGCCGTTCAGGTGATCGATGATTTCATCGATGCATTCTTCTGCAGCTGCACGGCCGACTTCCGGCTGCGAGCCGGCGCCGAGACCTTCCGTGACGTTGACGCCGAGCTGGATGATCCGCTCCGCCTTCGTCATGGTCAGTGCCTGAGCATCCGTGTTGGCGACGACGAAATCGACGCCCTGCAGGCCTGCCGTGATCATGTTGTTGACGGCATTACCGCCACCGCCACCGACACCGAACACGGTGATTCGCGGCTTAAGCTCGGTGATATCTGGCTTATGCAGCTTGATAGTCATTGTACCCGTTCCTTCTCTTTATGGCCGCATCGCCACGCCGGCCAATTCACTCGATTTCACTTGCCTGACGCTTGCCCCGGAATGAACTCCGGGATCAGGCACTCAAAAACTCTCTTTCAGCCATTGGCCGACGCGGCCGATCCGGCTGTTATTGCCTCCAAACGACGAGAGCAGACCGCCGCTCGGCGCATGTGTTTCCATGTCTGCGACCTGCGGATAGATCATCAGACCGACCGCGGTCGAAAAAGCCGGACCCTTGGCTGCCGTCGGCAAACCAGACACGCCCATCGGACGACCGATGCGGACATTGCGGGCAAGAACACGGCGCGCCACATCGGGCAAACCGGTCAGCTGGCTCGCGCCGCCCGTGAGGACGACGCGCTTGCCGACGATTGGGCTGAAGCCCGAACGCTGGATGCGATCGCGAATGAGCTCGAGGGTTTCCTCGATGCGAGCCTTGACGATGCGCGACACCAGCGCCTTCGGCACTTGTGTCGGCTGGTCACGCTCGTCTTCGCCGATCGGCGGGATGGAAATCAGTTCACGCTCTTCCGAAGAATTCGCGAGCGCCGAAGCATGGACGACCTTCAAGCGCTCCGCATCCTCGATGCGGGTGGAAAGGCCGCGGGCAAGGTCCGTGGTGACATGATGGCCGCCAAGGCTGACGGCATCGGTATGCACGAGCTTGCCCTCGGCAAAGACCGAGATCGTCGTCGTACCGCCGCCCATGTCGATCGCGGCGCAGCCGAGCTCGACTTCGTCATCGACGAGAGCTGCAAGACCGCTGGCATAAGGTGTCGCCACCATGCCCTCGACCGAAAGATGGGCGCGGTTGATGCAGAGCTCAAGATTGCGAAGGGCTGCGCGCTCCGCGGTCACCACATGCATGTCGACACCGAGCGCGTCTCCGAACATCGCCAGCGGATCGCGAATGCCGCGCTCGCCATCAAGGGAGTAGCCCGTTGCCAGCGAGTGCAGCACGGCACGCTCCTGGCGGACCGACTGCTGGCAGGCCGCAGCCAGAACCTTCTTGAGATCGTTGGCTTCGACTTCCTGACCGCCGAGATCGATGGTCGCGGTGTAGATATCGCTGCCGAGGCGTCCGGCCGAAACGTTAACGATCAGGCTGTCGACGGTAAGGCCGGCCATGCGCTCGGCCGCATCGACGGAGAGCCTGACGACGCTTTCCAGCGCGTCGAGGTCGGCGATGACGCCGGTTTTGATGCCGCGTGAGCGCTGGTGGCCGATGCCGATGATCTCGATATTGTGGGTGCGGTTCGGGAGAACCTGGCTCTCCTCGCGCGGCGTCAGCCGGCCGATCATGCAGACGACCTTCGTCGAGCCGATGTCGAGGACCGACACGATGTGCGACCGCTTCGAAGAGAGCGGCTTCAACCGAGGCAGGCCGAAATGGGACGAACCGAATAAGCTCATGTATCCTGCCCTGCTTTCTTCAAAGCCTTGTTTCTCGCATCGACGGCGGCCTGACGACGAACTGCGGCATCCGGGGTGAGTTCTATTGCTGTACGATCATCGAGACGGAGATCGATGGCGGCGATGTCGCGCTGCAAAAGATTCTCGTCCTTGTCGAGCTTGGTCAGCCGCGCGAGCGCGCCGTCGACGTTGTCTTCCGGCAGTTTGATGATCACGCCATTGTCGAGGTAGAGATCCCAGCGACGGCCGGCGACGCGGACGAAGGCCTTCACATGACCACGGACATCCGGCCACTTGGCAAATGCATCCTCGACCGAAGCGGCTGCTGTTTCGGCATCGCGACCGACGAAGAGCGGCAGCTTGGCGAACTTGTTGTCACGTAGCGGCGCGATCACGCTACCGTCTTTCTGGATCAGCGAAAGCTCGGAGCCGTGCTGCCAGATGGCGTAAGCCCTACGCTCCGTCAGCTTCACCTCGACAGCCCTCGGATAGACCTTGCGAACTTCCACATTTTCGACCCAGGGCAGGTTCGCGATTTTCAGGCGAGCCGCGTCGGCATCAAGGGCAACGAGCGAGGTCGTACCGTCAAGGCCAAGCAACTGCAGGATCTCGATTTCCGAGGTCTCGTCATTGCCCGAAACCTTGACATCCTCGATCGCGAAGCCGGCGGCAGACGTCGTCGCCTCGGCGACAGCCTGGGTGTGCCCGCCGAGCGACATGCCGTAAAGACCGGTCGCGGCGAGAAGCATGAAGACGGACACCGTGCCCGTATGCGCGGGGATATTGACGCGACCCGAGCCGAGACTGACCAGGAAGCGCACCGTACGGCGCAGCGGACGCGGCAGGACGAATGCGTCCTCGACATCATCGATGGCAAGCGGGACGCGATGACGGGACCGCCTCATATTTTTGACCGTCAGCGCAAACAAGACGCGTCCTCCACCATCCACCGGAGAAATTCACCAAAAGAGTAGCCGGCATGCGCCGCCATTTCAGGCACCAGGGAGGTAGGAGTCATGCCGGGCTGGGTATTGATCTCCAGCCAAACAAGTTCGCCCTCTTCGGAAAAGCGATCGTCAAAACGGAAGTCAGATCGACTAACACCGCGGCAGCCGATAGCCTCATGCGCCCTTAACGATAATGTTTGTATCTTTTGGTAAAGATTCGGTGAAATTTCCGCCGGCAAGACATGTTTTGACCCACCCTTGGCGTACTTGGCGTCATAATCATAGAAGCTGTGACCGAGCGGCACGATCTCGGTAACGCCAAGAACCTTGCCATCCATGACCCCGCAGGTCAGCTCCCGACCGTGGATATAGCGCTCGACCAGCACCTCGTCGCCGTAGCGCCATTCGGATGAGGTGACGATCTGCGGCGGATGCGCCTGATCCTCCTTGACGATCACAACGCCGAAGCTCGAGCCCTCACGCACCGGCTTGACCACGTAAGGCGGCTTCATCGGATGCTCGCCGACGATGTCGAAGCGGTCCATGACGATCGAGCCCGCGACAGGAATGCCGGCCGCGGCGGCAACCGTTTTGGCGCGGGACTTGTCCATCGCAAGAGCCGATGCAAGCACGCCGGAATGCGTATAGGGAATCTGCAGATATTCCAGAATGCCCTGAATTGTTCCGTCTTCACCAAAGGGACCATGCAGCGCGTTGAAGACGACATCAGGCTTTAGCTCGGCCAGACGACTAGCAACATTATGCTCTACATCGACACGGGTAATCCGGAAGCCTTCAGCTTCGAGGGCATCGGCGCATGCCTTTCCCGAAGAAAGGCTGACAGGCCTCTCCGAGGAAAATCCGCCCAAAAGGACAGCCACATGCTTGCCACCCATTAATACCCCCGACTTCACGGTCTTTGCTCTGCGTTTGCGGGCCTCGCCTAACAGCGATTCTCGCCCCGCTTTCAATAGGCTGATTAGAACGACATTAAGGTTAATGAAGCGTTTACTTTCGTTAACTTTCGGCCGCTCCGCCGATGATCGAATGGTTCGAATCAAACCGACCTAAAGAATTCTGCCATTAGAATCAGAGAGTTGCTACTTTTGAAATCGCTACATTTAGATTTTTTAAACAAAGAGGCCCGCATCGAGGGACTCGATGCGGGCCTGAAGGTATTAAAATCGTTGTGATTTCACTCGCTGTCGTCGACCAGTTTCCAGACGAGTCCGCCCAAGGCGCCGCCGACGATGGGAGCGACCCAGAACAGCCAAAGCTGCTGCAAGGCCCAACCGCCGACGAACAATGCCTGGCCTGTCGAACGCGCCGGGTTCACCGACGTATTGGTGATCGGGATCGAAATCAGGTGGATCAGCGTCAGCGCCAGGCCGATGGCGATCGGCGCGAAGCCGGCCGGCACCTTGCTGCTCGTCGAGCCCAGAATCACGACGAGGAAAAACAAGGTCAGCACGATCTCGGCCACCACTGCCGAGACCAGCGAATAGCCACCCGGCGAATGCTCGCCGTAACCATTCGCCGCAAAGCCGCCGAGTTGGAAATCGGCCTTGCCGCTGGCGATCAGATAAAGCGCGGCTGCAGCCACGATGGCACCGACAACCTGCGCGACGATATAAGGAATGAGCTGCCCGCCCGGAAAGCGGCCAGCCACCGTCAGCCCCACCGAGACGGCTGGGTTGAAATGCCCGCCTGAAATGCCGCCGACCGCATAGGCCATCGTCAGCACGGTCAGACCGAACGCAAAAGCAACCCCCAGAAAACCGATGCCGAGGCTCGGAAATGCCGCCGCGAAGATTGCGCTGCCGCAGCCACCAAATACGAGCCAGAACGTCCCAAGAAACTCAGCAATGAGTTTTTTCTGCATGAAAGCCTTCTCCTTTGCCCTCAACCAAAGCGAAAATCGACCATCTATGAAAAAACTCCGGGCAAGGACTCGCCTGAAGCACGCCCACTTAACGGCAAACGTTCGCCCAACTGTTTGCGAATCAACAATTGCGGCTAAATAGTAGCACACAACCGCTGATTTCTTGCGCATTTGGCGTTTGCGCCGAACGAAAATTACGCTAAGGACACGCCTTACCTAATAAGGAAACCTTAGCACCTTCTAAATTGGTGGGATTATGACTGACGCGATATCTCCTTTATCGCCGACCCCCTCGTCATCGAACAATGCTGTTGCCAATTCCCCGGCACGTGTTCTGATCGCGAGCCTTATCGGCACAACGATCGAATTTTTCGATTTCTATGTTTATGCAACAGCAGCGGTTATTGTCTTCCCGAAGCTGTTTTTCCCCGCGAGCGATCCGACCTCGGCAACGCTGCAGTCCTTCGCGACCTTCTCCATCGCCTTCTTTGCGCGTCCGATCGGCGCGATGATCTTCGGCCATTTCGGTGACCGGATCGGCCGCAAGGCGACGCTTGTCGCGGCCTTGATGACCATGGGTCTTTCGACGGTCGTAATCGGCATGCTGCCGACATACGAATCGATCGGCGTTCTCGCACCCGTGCTGCTGGCGCTTTGCCGCCTCGGTCAGGGCCTCGGTCTCGGCGGCGAATGGGGCGGCGCGGTGCTTCTGGCGACGGAAAACGCACCTGAAGGCAAGCGCAGCTGGTACGCCATGTTCCCGCAGCTCGGTGCCCCGATCGGCTTTATCCTGTCGGCGGGTCTTTTCCTCATCCTGCGCGAAACCATGGCCGATGCCGATTTCCTCAACTATGGCTGGCGCGTCCCCTTCCTGATCAGCATCGTGCTTGTCGCCGTCGGCCTCTATGTCCGTCTGAAGATTACGGAAACCCCGGAATTCCAGCGCGCCATCGAAAAGGAAGAACGCGTTTCCGTCCCGATCGCGGTCATCTTCCGCTCGCATCTCCGCAGCCTGATTCTCGGCACCATCATCGCGGTGGCCACCTTCGTGCTGTTCTATCTGATGACGGCCTTCACGCTGAGCTGGGGCACCAGGCCTCCGGGCAACGGTCCGCTACCGGCAGGTCTTGGCTACTCGCAGGGCCAGTTCCTCGTCGTCCAGCTCGCCGGCGTCGTCTTCTTCGGCCTGATGATCCCGATCTCCGGCCTGTTGTCGGACCGCTATTCGCGCCGGCTGGTTCTGATCCTGACGACGATTGGCATCCTCATCTTCGGCCTGTTCTATTCGTCGCTGCTAACGGCCGGCCTTGCGGGCGCTTTCGCCTGCTCGATCATCGGTCTTGCCCTGATGGGCTTCACCTACGGTCCGATCGGCGCCGCGCTGGCGGCACCCTTTCCGACCACCGTGCGCTATACCGGCGCCTCGATGACCTTCAATCTCGGCGGCATCGTGGGTGCATCCTTGGCTCCCTACATCGCCACATGGCTCGCGACGACCTACGGCCTGGTCTATGTAGGCTATTATCTGGCGGCCGCCGCGCTGCTCTCGCTGGTCGGTATCCTGCTCTCGGGCAACGACGAAGTCTGAGGACTTCACGATAACCAATTGAAAAGGCCGGGTGAAAACCCGGCCTTTTTGTTGAATCATTGCCTGAAGTTCGAGCGTAGAGCGGTTCACTTTTTTGCGGACTCTGAACCGCTCTATCTCTTTGCTTATCGCAATTCCGGACGGAAAACCGCTGCGCACTTTTCCTGGAATTGCCCTATGACAGCGTAAGCCTACTCGGTCGTGACACCCTGGAACGGGCGAACCTCCCGGCCGGACATGAAGTAGCCGAGGCGCTTGATTTCCCACTCCAGCTTGATGCCGGAATTCTCGAACACTTCACGGCGCACCTGCTCGCCGAGATATTCCAGATCGTAGCCCGTCGCCTGCTCCATGTTGATCATGAAGTTGCAATGCAGCGACGACATTTGTGCGCCGCCGATGACGAGACCGCGGCATCCCGCCTCATCGATCAATTTCCAGGCGGAATGACCTTCCGGATTCTTGAAGGTCGAACCGCCGGTCTTTTCCCGAATCGGCTGCACGGTTTCGCGATGGGCGCGCACGGCATCCATCTCGGCGCGAATCTTGGCGCGATCTTCCGGATATCCCTCGAAAAGCACATGCGTGAAAATCAGATCGTCAGACGCATCCGAATGCCGGTAGCTGTAGCCCATCTCGGCATTACTAAGCACATGCTTGTCGCCCTTGCGGTCGACCGCATGCACTTCGACGACGCGCTCGCGCGTCTCGGCGCCGTTGGCGCCCGCATTCATCCGCGCGGCACCACCGATGCTGCCTGGAATGCCGTAGTAAAAATGGAAACCGCCGATGCTGTTGTCCATCGCCATGGCCGCGACATGCTTGTCGGGGCAAATGGCGCCGGCCAGGATACGATTTTCGCCGGCAAGCTCGACCGCGCCGAATCCCTTGGCGGAAAGCCTGAGGACGACGCCTGGAATGCCGCCGTCGCGCACCAATATGTTCGAACCCACGCCGACGACCGTCAGCGGCACCTCTTCCGGCAGTATCTTCAGGAAGGCGACGAGATCGTCCGTGTCATGCGGCTGGAACATCAGTTCCGCCAGCCCGCCGGCGCGGAACCACGTAACACGATCCATCGGCGCGTCTGGCGTCAGCCGGCCCCTGATGTCCTTTACACTGTCGCCGAGCGACGCCAGAAGCTTTTCCCCATTTACCTGTTTCATGCGGACTTACCCGAGAGGCCTTCCAATTCCTTTGGCAATGATGCTGCCCAATATGTGATACTGCCAGCCCCCAACAAAACCACAAAATCACCCGGTTGCGCAATCTCTGCAACCATGGCGGCAAGATCTTCCTGCGATGGCAGATAGCGCGCATCCCGATGACCGCTAGCCTTGATGCGCGAAATCAGCGCCTGCGAATCGATGCCTTCGATCGGATCCTCGCCAGCCGCATAGACGGGCGCCAGGAAGATGCTGTCGGCATCGTTGAAGCAGGCGGCGAACTCTTCGAATAGGCTCGACAGACGCGTATAGCGATGCGGTTGATGAACGGCGATGATGCGGCCCTTGCAGGCTTCACGCGCCGCCTTCAGCACCGCCTTGATCTCGACGGGGTGGTGGCCGTAGTCGTCGAAGACCTTCACGCCGTTCCATTCGCCGGTCAGCGTGAAGCGGCGCTTGACGCCGCCGAAGGATGCCAGCCCCTTGGCGATCGCCTCGCTGGAAATGCCAAGCCGATTGGCAACGGCAACGGCCGCCGTCGCGTTGGAAATATTGTGACGACCGGGCATCGGCATGACGAGATCCTTGATCTGGATCACCTTGCCCGTACGGCGCCTGCGGATTTCGATATCGAACAAGGAGCGCGTACCGTCGATGCGCACATTCGAGAAACGCACGTCCGCCTGCGGGTTTTCGCCATAGGTGATGACCTTGCGATCCTCGATGCGCCCGACCAGCGACTGCACTTCCGGATGGTCGATGCAGAGGACGCCGAAACCGTAGAACGGCACATTCTCGACAAACTGCCGGAAGGCGGCGCGGACGGCATCGAAATTGCCGTAGTGATCGAGATGCTCCGGATCGATATTCGTAACGACGGCGACGTCGGCCGGCAGCTTCAGGAAGGTGCCGTCCGATTCGTCGGCCTCGACCACCATCCACTCGCCGGCGCCCATGCGCGCATTCGTGCCGTAGGCATTGATGATGCCGCCGTTGATGACCGTGGGGTCGAGCCCGCCGGCTTCCAGAAGCGTCGCTACGAGGGACGTCGTCGTGGTCTTTCCGTGCGTGCCGCCGATGGCGATGGCGCTGCGGAAGCGCATCAATTCGGCCAGCATTTCGGCGCGACGCACAACCGGCAGCAGCTTTTCGCGCGCGGCGGCGAGCTCGGGATTGCTCTTCTTGATGGCGGTGGAGACAACAACGACTTCTGCATCGCCGAGGTTTTCCGCCTTGTGGCCGATATGGACCGGAATGCCCTTGTCGCGCAGCCGCTGCACGTTGGCGCTTTCCGATTGATCGGAACCCTGCACGCGATGACCGAGGTTATGCAGCACCTCGGCGATACCGCTCATTCCGATGCCACCAATACCGATAAAATGCACAAGGCCGATTGCCTTCGGCAGCTTCATGCGCCCGCCCCCTTGAATTGCTGAATTGAACGTCCCGCGGCAATAGCCTCAACCATGTCGGCAAGCAAGTTTGCCGCATCCGGCTTGCCTGCCTGCCTGGCGGCCGCAGCCATCTTTGCGAGCTTTTCCGGCATGGTCATGGAGCCGCGCAGGATGGTGGAAAGCTTTTCCGGCGTCAGCTCCGATTGCGCGATCACCTTGACGCCGCCGGTCGCCGCCAGCGCGGCCGCATTGGCGGCCTGATCGTGATCGAGCGCGTGCGGATACGGCACGAGGATCGCCGGGCGGCCGATGACGGCAAGCTCCGATACGGTCGAGGCCCCCGAGCGGCAGAGAACCAGATGCGCGGCGCCGATGCGCTCGGCCATATCGGTGAAGAACGGCGCGACATCGGCGCCCATGTCAAGCTTTCTCGTGCAGCTGTTGACCGTCTCCATATCCTCGGGGCGCACCTGCTGCGTGATCCGCAGGCGCTTGCGCAGCGGCTCCTCAAGCAGGCTGATCGCCGTGGGCACGGCCTTCGAGAAATACTGAGCGCCCTGGCTGCCGCCGAAGACGACCAGATTGAACGGATCATCCGGCCCCGACGGTATATACGGCCGCTTCGCGGCCTCGATGACGGCCGGGCGCACCGGGTTTCCCGTCGTTACCGTCTTCTCGGCAAACGTACCGTTATCCGTGAGGAACCCGCCCGCAATCGCGCGGACGCGCGTCGCCAGCATCTTGTTGGCGCGGCCCATGACAGCGTTCTGCTCGTGCAGCATGGACGGCACGCCCATGCGCGTAGCCGCCAGAAGCGGCGGAACCGTCGGATAGCCGCCGAAGCCGACGACGCAGACGGGCTTCAGCCTCTGGATCAGCTTGCGGGCGGCGCGCATACCGGTCCACAGCGTCCAAAGCGCGCGCGCGACCTTCAGCGGGTTCTTCGAACCGATCGTTGCCGAGGGCACGACATGGATCTCATCGGCCGGAAACTTGCCGGCATAGCGTTCGGCGCGGCTGTCGGTGACGAGGTGCACGGAATAGCCGCGCTCCTTCAGTTTATAGGCCAACGCCTCGGCCGGAAATACGTGGCCGCCGGTTCCGCCGGCGGCTAGAAGGACAATGCCTTTACTCATAATTTTCGCTCCCGCGAATACCCACTACTCGGGGCATTTCCCTAATATAGGAAGTCGCCCCGACCGCGTCATCGGCGCGGACCAAAGCCTCCTCATAGACCGCTGCTTCCTGAAAAGCGACCGAAGAATGAGAGGGAAACGGGAGATGGAATAACGGCAAGTCCACGATGTCACTCCGCCGGCAAACCATGCGTCACGCGGAATTGGCTGCGGTCCTGTGCACGCTTTTCCGGGCGATGACGCGTCAGCGCCAGAATGAAACCGGCGGTCACGCAGATCGCGGTCATTGACGAGCCGCCGTAGGAGATCAGCGGCAAGGTCATACCCTTGGCCGGCAGGAGCTGCAGGTTAACGCCGATATTGATGATCGACTGAATGCCGATCTGCAGCACCAGGCCGGCAACGGCGAAGCGGTTGAAGTCGTTCTTCTCCTTGTAGGCATGCGACAGGCCGCGCAGCACCAGGAAGCCGAAGATGCAGACCAGAACCATGCAGAAGATCACGCCGAATTCTTCGGCTGCCACCGAGAAGATGAAGTCGGTATGAGCATCAGGAATGATGCGCTTGACGATGCCCTCACCGGGACCGACGCCGAACCAGTTGCCGTGAACGATCGCCTCCTTAGCGGTATCGACCTGGAACGTGTCGCCCTCGCCCGTCATGAACTTGTTCACGCGTTGCGCCACGTGATCGAAGACGTAATAGGCCGCGACGAAGCCGCCGGCGCCAAGGCCGCCGAGCACGATGATCCACAGCCAGGGCATGCCCGCCATGAAGAACATGCCGCCCCAAACGGCTGTCGTCAGGATGGTCTGCCCAAGATCCGGCTGGGCCACGAGCAATGCGACGACGATGCCGAAGAGGATGATGGCGAAGAGATTGCCCGGAATTTCCGGCTGGCGCGCATGTTCGGAAAACAGCCAGGCGCAGACGACGACGAAAGCCGGCTTCATGAATTCGGATGGCTGGATCGACAGCGCCGCGATATTGACCCAGCGCCGCGAGCCCTTGACCTCGATACCGAAAAACAGGGCAAAAAGCATCATCGCCAGCGAAACAATCAGCAGGATGACCGCCGTGCGCCTGACCTGTCGGGGCGTCATGAAGGAGATGCCGATCATCGCCGCGATCGCCGGGACGAGGAACAGGGCGTGACGCTTGACGAAGTGGAACGGCTCAAGCCCGATGCGCTCCGCCACCGCCGGCGACGCCGCAAAGGAAAGCATGAAGCCGATACCGATCAACAGGATGAAAAGGGCAAGAAATACACGGTCGATGGTCCAGAACCATTCGGCCAAGGCCCCACGTTCAACGCGGCTTACCATATCATTTGCCTCCAGCTGCTGAACCGATCAGCATGGTGATGCCCTCGATCGCAGCTACATGGCTGACGAAGGCGTCGCCCCTGACCTCGAAATTCTTATACTGATCGAAACTTGCGCAAGCCGGTGACAACATCACCGCCGCGGACGCATGCTCGTCCTTGTCCGCATCGGCTGCCGCATGCGCGACGGCTCGTTCCAGCGTACCGGAAATTTCGTAGGGCACCTGCTCGCCGAGCGTTGCGGCAAAAGCGGGTGCGGCCTCGCCGATCAGATAGGCCTTGGCGATACGCGGAAAAAGTGGCGCAAGGGTCGTAATCCCACCCTCTTTCGGCAAGCCTCCGGCGATCCAGTAGATATTCTCGTAGCTCGAAAGCGCAGGCGCTGCCGCATCCGCGTTGGTCGCCTTGGAATCGTTGACGAAGATCACCCGGCCCCGCTTTCCGACCGGCTGCATGCGATGCTTGAGACCGGGGAAGGATCTCAATCCGGCCCGAATTTCATCGGCTGAAACACCGACGGCGAGACAGGCGGCAATTGCCGCCGCTGCATTCTGTGCGTTGTGGCCGCCGCGCAAGGTCTGGATGCCGCCGAGATCGGCAATCTCGCTTGCCGCACCGCTCGATGCCTGCATGATATGGCCGCCTTCGGCATAGAGGCCATCCGCCAAGGCATGTCGGCGCGAAATCCGCATCACCTTGCCGCCCGCCCTTTCGATGCGATCGGCAACCAAGGAAGAATGACTGTCGTCGATGCCGACAACGGCAACATCGCTGCCCGCGACCAGCCGCTCCTTGATGTCGGCATAGTGCTGCATCGTGCCGTGCCGATCGAGATGATCAGGCGTCAGGTTCAGCAGAATGCCGGCGGAAGGATTGAGCGTCGGCGCCAGATCGATCTGATATGAAGAGCACTCGACCACATAGAAGCGTCCAGCCTTCGGCGGATCGAGCGTCAGCACGGCTGTCCCGATATTGCCGCCGAGCTGCGTGTCGCGCCCGCTCGATTGCAGGATATGGGCTATCAGCGCCGTCGTCGTCGATTTGCCGTTCGTGCCGGTAATGGCGATGAACGGGCAATCCGGCGCATGAGCCCGCCGTTCCCTAACGAAAAGTTCGACATCGCCGATGATCTCGACACCGGCGCCATGAGCGAGATCGACGGTCCAATGCGGTTTGGGATGCGTCAGCGGCACGCCGGGCGACAACACGAAGACCGACTGGCTGTTCCAGTCGATCGTCCTGAGATCGGCAACCGCTATTCCTTCTGCAGCCGCCTTGGCCACGCTGTCCGGATTGTCGTCCCAGGCCGTGACCTCGGCGCCACCGGCGACGAGCGCCCGCGCCGTGGCGAAACCCGAGCCGCCGAGGCCGAAGAGAGCGACCTTCTTTCCGTTCAGCGTGGTGACTGGGATCATCGTTGCCTCACCGCAGCTTCAGGGTGGACAAGCCGACCATCGCCAGGATGACCGCAACGATCCAGAAACGCACGACGACCTGGCTTTCGGTCCAGCCCTTCTTTTCGAAGTGGTGATGGATCGGCGCCATCAGGAAGACACGGCGCTTGGTCATCTTGAAAAAGCCGACCTGGATGATGACGGAAAGCGCTTCCAGCACGAAAAGACCACCGATGATCGCCATGACGATCTCGTGCTTGGTGGCGACGGCGACCGAGCCTATCATGCCGCCGAGCGCCAGCGAACCGGTATCGCCCATGAAGATAGCGGCCGGTGGCGCATTGAACCAGAGGAAGCCAAGGCCCGCCCCGATAACCGCGCCGAGGACCACGGCCAGTTCGCCCGTGCCGGGCACGAAATTGATCGCCAGATAATCGGCGAAGACGAAGTTGCCGGCCAGATAGGAAATGACGCCGAACGAGGCTGCGGCAATCATGACCGGCACGATGGCAAGCCCGTCGAGTCCGTCGGTCAGATTGACGGCGTTGCCGGCGGCAACGATGACGAATGCACCGAAGAACACGAAGAACATGCCGAGATTGAGCAGCAGGCTCTTGAAGAAGGGGAAGGCGACGGACGAGCCGAAGGTCGAGCCGGCCGGCCCGGAGGACAGCGCGGTCGTCATCATGAAGTAGACGGCGATAGCGGCGATGACGAACTCGATGCCGAGGCGCGCGCGGCCGGAAAAGCCCTTGTCGCTCTGCTTGGTCACCTTGAGATAGTCGTCATAGAAGCCGATCGCCCCGAAGCCGAGCGTTACGAGCAGGGTGGCGACGACATAGACATTGGCAAGATCCGCCCAAAGCAGCGATGAGACGACGATGCCGGCGAGAATCATCAGCCCCCCCATCGTCGGAGTGCCGGCTTTCTTGAAATGCGTCTGCGGACCGTCGGCGCGGATCGGCTGTCCCTTGCCCTGACGCACGCGCAATGAGGAGATGATTCGCGGCCCGAAGAGGAAGACGATGAACGCTGACGTAAACAGGGCGCCGCCGGTGCGGAACGTGATGTATCTGAACAGATTGAGGAATCTGAAATGAGTACTGAAAAAATGAATATGGTCCGACAGTTCGGCAAGCCAGATCAGCATAAGAGCCCTTTCTAAAGCCCCTGGTGGGCGTGATGGCCCATGTCGGAAAATGCGGGAAACTTGTCAAGCAAGCCCGCCACTATCTTTCCAAACCCCAATCCCAGCGACGATTTCACCATCAAGACGTCGCCAGGTGCGACTGCATTGAGCGCGAATTCCGAGAGCTCCTCCGTCGTCTCCCGATATTCGACATGAACACTTTCCGGCAGCTCATCCCTTAAAGCCGCCATCTCCGGACCCGCCAGCCAGACATGCTCGATACCGGCCGCCAGCAGCGGTCCGGTAAGGTTGGCATGCACGCGCTGGGCATAATCCCCCATTTCCAACATGTCGCCGAGCACGGCGATCCGCCGGCCCTGCCGTCCGCCCAGCCCTGCATGTGGCGAGGTCGTCGCCAGCAGCTCAATGGCCGCGCGCATGGATGCTGGATTGGCGTTGTAGCTTTCGTCGATCAACGTGAAGTAGCCATTGCCGATCGCGCGCTTGTGGCGCTGTCCCCGGCCCTTTTCCGGCCGCAGGTCCGCCAATGCATCGACAGCTCCGTCGAGATCGGCTTCCACGAGCATGACCGCGCCGAGCACCGCAAGCGCGTTTTCGGCGATATGGCGGCCCGGTGCGCCGAGCGCCACTTCCATGGTCTCGCCGCCGATCGTCAGCCAGAGCGTCGAATTTTCTTCCGAGGCGTTGAATTCGGCGAGCCGCACATCCGCCTTGGCATGCTGGCCGAAGCTGTGCACATGCTCGATACCGGCCTCCAGCGCCGCATGTTCCAGCATTTCGAACTGGTCGCTGTCATGATTGAGAATGGCGTGGCCACCCGGCACAACACCCTCGAAAATTTCCGCCTTCGCGGCAGCGATTTCGCTGATGCTGTTGAAATTGCCGAGATGAGCCGGAGCAACCGTTGTGATGATCGCCACGTGCGGCTGCACCATCTTGACCAGCGGGCGAATTTCCCCGGGATGGTTCATGCCGATTTCGAAAATACCGAAATCCGTATCTTCAGGCATGCGCGCCAGAGTAAGCGGGACACCCCAATGATTGTTGAACGAGGCGACCGAGGCATGCACCTTGCCCGAAGGTGTGAGCGCCCGCCGCAGCATTTCCTTGGTGGTCGTCTTGCCGACCGAACCCGTAACAGCGATGATCTTGGCCTGTGTGCGCTCCCGGGCGGCGACGCCGAGCCGCGCAAGTGCGGCCAGCACATCGTCCACCACGATCTTCGGTACGGTCAGCCTGCCCATTGCCGGCAGGCGCCCCTCGCTGATCACGATAAAAGCCGCACCATTCGCCATGGCCAGATTGGCATAATCATGGCCATCGACGCGATCGCCCTTGATCGCAAAAAAAGCCTCGCCGGGCTGAATGGAACGACTGTCTATGGAAATGCCCGTGATGCCTTCCGGCAGCGCTCCGAAAGAGCGACCCGAGATCGCGGCGACCATATCCTCAGTTGTCCATAACCAGCTCAAGACTTCAAATCCTCCAATGCTTTGCGCAATTCGGCATGATCGGAGAACGGCAGCGTGACACTGCCGATCGTCTGACCTTCCTCATGCCCCTTGCCGGCGACGATCAGCGTGTCGCCGGATGTCAGCATGCCGACCGCCGTGCGGATCGCTTCGGCGCGATCACCGATCTCGGTCGCACAGACAGCTGCCGCCATGATCTCCGCGCGGATCGTTGCCGGATCCTCGGATCGTGGATTGTCGTCGGTAACGACGACGACGTCGGCAAGACGGCAGGCAATCTCGCCCATGATCGGCCGCTTGCCGCGATCGCGATCGCCGCCGCAACCGAAGACGACAATGACGCGGCCCGTCGTGAACGGCCGCACCGAATTCAGAACATTTTCCAGCGCGTCCGGCTTGTGAGCGTAGTCGACATAGGCCAGCGCGCCGTCATGTGTGTGACCGACAAGCTCCAGGCGGCCGGATGCACCAACAAGCCTTTCCAATGCCGCCATGGCGACCGGCGCCGCTACGCCCGTCGAGATGGCAAGACCGGCCGCGACAAGCGCGTTGGCGATCTGGAAGTCCCCGGCCAACGGAATGTGAATTTCGAAGATATCGTCGCCGACATGTACCTCGGCGATCTGCTTGTGGCGGAAATGCTCGACGCGCTTCAACGTCAGGAAATCACCCTTGCGCCCGACGGTGCGCACATCCTGCCCGGCCTCGCGGGCGGCGGCGATGGCCTGAGCCGACCAGGCGTCATCGGCAAAGATCACAGCTGGAGAACCCTTCGGCAGCAGATCCCGGAACAGCCGCATCTTGGCGGCCATGTAGTCCTCGACCGTCGGATGATAATCCATGTGGTCACGGCCAAGATTGGTGAAAGCGGCGGCAGCGAGCCTCACGCCATCGAGCCGGAATTGATCGAGGCCATGGCTGGAGGCTTCCATGGCTGCATGGGTCACCCCTTCCCCGGCAAGCTCGGCCAGCAGCTTGTGCAGCGATACCGGATCAGGAGTCGTCAGGGCACCATATTCGTTGCGGGTCGGCGATACAACGCCGGTCGTGCCGATCATGGCGGCCGGATGACCGGCATAGGCCCAGATCTGGCGCGTAAAGGAAGCAACGGAGGTCTTGCCGGCAGTACCCGTTACCGCCACCATCGTTTCCGGCTGCCGTCCGTAGAAGCGCGAAGCCGAGACCGCAAGAAACCGGCGCGGCTCGGAAACCGAGAGCACGGGCACACTGCCGGCATCGGTCTCATGGCCTGCAACCACAACCGATGCCCCGCGCGAAACGGCATCGGCGATAAAACTCGCCCCATCGGCTTTGGTACCGGCCACGGCGACAAATGCCATGCCGGGCAACACCTTCCGGCTGTCGGCGGAAATGCCGATTATCTCAAGATCGCCAAGCGTCCCGCCAATCTGTGTGTTGAGTTCCGGAAATACATTTCCGGCAATATCCCGCAAGTTCATCGAATGTACTTTTCGCCTTCTCGATCAGTCCGCCCCTCGCGAATCGACGTGTGTATTCTTTCACGCTTAATAAGACACCAGCAAGGCCGAGTTGCCGTTTCCAAAACTTGGCTGAATGCCGAGGATCGGTGCGGCCCGGGCGATGATGTCGCGCGCGATCGGCGCGGCAGTATAGGCCGAGATCGTCCCGCCATGCTCACCGGTCTTCGGCTCGTCGCAGAAGGTCATGATGATATATTGCGGATTATCGATCGGGAACGCGGCCATGAAGGTGTTGAAATTCAGCGTATTGGAATACCGACCGTTGACCACCTTGTCGGCCGTACCGGTCTTGCTGCCGACATCGTAGCCCGGCACGCGAGCAGCGCGACCGGATCCCTTCGAGCCGTTGAAATCGAGGAGGAAGCGTACGTTGTCGCTCGTGCTTTTCTTGACGACGAGCTTGGCGATCTCATCCGCCTGGTCGAGGGTGCGAGGCAAGAAAGTCGGCTCGATCAGCTTTCCGCCGTTGACAAGCGCCGCACCGGCAACGGCCGTCTGCAGCGGCGTCGTCGAAACACCGTGGCCGAAGGAGATCGTGATCGAATTGATCTTCTTCCAGACGCGCGGCTGCGTCGGCATCTTCACCTCAGGCAATTCGGTCTGCATCTTGCTAAGCAGGCCGATACGAGTGAGGAATTCCTTATGCGCATCGATACCGACAAGGTCGGCAATCTTCGCCGTGCCGATATTGGACGAATATTGGAAGATTTCCGGAACGGTCAGCACGCGATGCTGACCATGGAAATCCTTAATGGTGAAGCCGCCGATACGGATCGGGTTGGTGGCATCGAAGGCATCGCGCAGCGTGACCTTGCCGGAATCGAATGCCATCGCCATGGTGAAGGTCTTGAAGGTCGACCCCATTTCGAACGTGCCGTTCGTCATGCGATTGAGCCAGCCTTCGGAAGCACCTTCGTTCGGGTAGTTCGGATCGAAATCGGGCGCGGATGCCATGGCAACGACTTCGCCCGTGTGAACATTGATCACCGCCGCGCCAGCACCCTTCGCCTGGAAATTCTTGACGGCGTTGACGACGGCATCATGGACGATGTCCTGGACGCGCAGATCGATCGACAACTTCACCGGCTGCAGCGGCTGGTCGTTGGTCATGCCCGCGGCAGCGAGATCGGCGAGCCCCTGGTCGTCGATATATTTCTCCATGCCGGCAACGCCGCGATTGTCGATATTGACGTAGCCGAGAATGTGAGCCGCGGTGGAGCCACCGGGATAAAAGCGGCGCTTCTCCGGACGGAAGCCGATACCGGGAATGCCGAGCGCCAGGATCTGGCTTTGTTGTTTCGGCGTCAGTTGCCGGCGCAGCCAGGCGAAGTGCGAGCTCTTTACCGAAAGCTTCTTATAGGTGGATTTGGCATCGAGATCCGGCAGGACCTTGCGCAACTCCTCGACGGCTTCATCCGGATCGATGATCTTGTTCGGCTCGGCAAACAGCGAGACGGTGCGGATGTCCGTTGCCAGAAGAGCACCGTTGCGATCGACGATGTCGGGCCGCGACGCCATAAGGCGATCCGGCGGCAAAATGCTTGACGTCGTATCCGGCGGCGTCATGGCGAACTGCGCAAGACGAGCACCGATCACGCAATAGACCGCGATGAAGCTTGCTACCAGCAGAACGACGCGGCTCCTGGCCTGAGTAGCCTTGCGCTTGCGAGCGCCTTCAAAAGTCGAGCGCGAAAAGCCGTCGCTCGGTCGATTGTTGCCGTCGGTGGAGAAGTGCGCCTTGCTCTTCAGGACCATGATACGAGAAAGAAAAGACATTATTCCTCCACCGATCCCGTTGCGATGTTGTCGACATTCGGCTTCTTGCGCTTCACCAAGGCGGGCGCCTTCGGCCGCGGCGCGGGAGCGGCAGCCACATCAGCAATGGCCTTTCTGATCTGCGCGTCGGTCGTATCGCCGTTCTTGGCGGCAGCAGATACATTGCCCTTCACGGGTTTGCCGCTCTTCGGATCGTTGGATGCGGTCACCGTCGGCGGCGGAAGCTGCGAGCGCAGCATCGGCAATTCGCTCGGCTGAACGATCGCGGTCGAAAGGGTCGGCTGCAGCTGTAGCTCGCTACTGTAGTTGTTGACGAGCTTTTCAAGACGGTTCGGCTGCGAGACCAGCGCCCAGTCCGCTTTCAGAAGCTCGATCGTATCCCTCTCCAGCTTGATTTCGGATTCGAGACGTCGAACCTCCTCCAGTTTCAGCTCGGCGCGATGCTTGATCGTATAGGTCACGCTGGCCATGGCCGTCATGACGCCGATCAGCACGATGTCAAAAGTTTTCAGCATCTCAACCCCCGAGCTTTCCGAGACTGGCGAGATTGGGCAGATCGAAAATCGAAAGATCTGCGGCCTCCGCCGGAGCCAAAGTGCGAACCCCCGCGCGCAATTTGGCTGAGCGAGCGCGCGGATTGGCTTCCGCCTCGGCATCGCTCGCAGAAATCATCGACTTGCCGACCGGCTCGAAGGTGGCGGGCCGCTCGCTCACGATCGGCATGTGACGCGACCCGGCCGCACGGCCCGAGCGATCGGCAAAGAACTTCTTGACGATCCGGTCTTCCAGCGAATGGAAAGTCACGACGACAAGGCGCCCGCCCGGCTTGAGGGCGCGCTCGGCGGCAAACAATGCCTGAGCCAGCTCGCCGAGTTCGTCATTGACGAAAATGCGCAAGGCCTGAAATACCCGCGTCGCAGGATGAATTTTGTCCTTCGCCTTCCGCGGCGTCACGATCTCGATCAACCCGGCCAGATCGCGGGTGGTCACGAAAGGAGCTTCCGCACGCCGTTTCTCGATCGCATGCGCGATGCGCGGCGCCTGCTTTTCCTCGCCTAGGAACACAAAGATGCGAATGAGATCGGCCAGCTTGGCGCGATTGACGACATCGGCGGCCGATACGCCGCTGGCCGACATGCGCATGTCGAGCGGGCCGTTCTTGTTAAAGGAAAAGCCTCGCTCGGCCTCATCGAGCTGCATGGAGGAAACGCCGATATCGAGAACGACGCCATCGAGGCCGCGTGCCGGCACATGATCGGCCAGCTGGGAAAATTGCGACTGAATGAGATTGAGATGACCGGCATGAGCAGAAACGAGCGCCTGCCCTGCCGCAATCGCCGTCGGATCGCGATCAAGCGCGATCACATCGGCGCCGGCGGCAAGAATGGCCGACGTATAGCCGCCCGCGCCGAACGTTCCATCAAGGATGATCCGGCCGGGCGCGGGAGCCAGCGCCTCGAGCACCTCGGAAAGAAGAACCGGAATGTGGCGAACTGGTCCGCCACCGGCATCAGAAGAACCTCCGCCTGAATTCGCCGCCATTCCGTTTCCCCATTCTATTCCGAGCGCCTGCCCGCCAGCCTGCGCTCCTCTCGTGCCTGCGCCTGCAAAGCCAGGAAGGCCTCCGGTCGCCACAATTGAAAATGATCCGCCCGTCCGACGAAGGTCACTTCGCCCGAAATTCCGGTGAAATCGCGGATGAAATCCGTGACCATCAACCGCCCTTCCGCGTCGAGCTTCATAAAGACCCCGCCCCCATGAATGAGGAGCGACATCTGATTTGCCGCCGGCGAAAACGGATCCTCCGCCGCAATCTGCCGCTCGAAGCGATCGAGCAGATCGAGACCGCCGACACTGATCGCCGGGAACACAAAATCCTGGAAGCAGTACAGCTCCTGAATATTGCGCTCGGCCAGCACGGAACGAAATACCGCCGGCACGGAAACCCGCCCCTTGGTATCGATCCGGTTGGTCGCATTTGACAGGAAGCGGTTCATGACGCGAAACACCCGTCCCCCATGACCCGCAAGCAGCTACACACTGGCAGGCACAGCCAAAATCGGACACAGCTTCGCAAGCCGAAAGAGCCAACGCCCCTTCGACACTTCCAGAACGGAAGCAATCACGGCCTTGCGATGATTGGGCACTGATTTGCCCGTATGCAGTGTTCTTTTGGGATACCATGGGACCATATGGGCGTCAATGGGATGAAGCCACGTCCGGCATGGCATCAGCTCGAATATTCATAAGCCGTTAAGTTTAACGAAAGGTTAGGATTGGCTTCAGCCGACGTCTCGAAACGGATTGTTTTCATAGGCGAAAAGCCTCATTCGCCAAGGCCTCAGCCCCCGGAAATACGGGGCATCCCGCTCCCCTTGAAATTATTTGCGGAAAGCGGGAAACACGCCTTTCGGACAAGCGTGATGATTTGCCAGTTGGCCTGTAAGCCGGGTTCTGTATGGCTCCGGCCGAGACCGGAACGTGGCAGCCATTCATCTGGGACGGCGCTTGCGCGACGCCTCATGCAACCCACCCGGATGACCGGCCCGGAAACGGGCTGGAGCGCTTGCGCGCCCCGCGTCATCCCTATTCGGTTTTGCTCCCGGTGGGGTTTTCCGTGCCGTCGCTGTTGCCAGAGACGCGGTGGGCTCTTACCCCACCCTTTCACCCTTACCCGGCGCGAAGCCGGGCGGTTTGCTTTCTGTGGCACTTTCCCTGAGGTTGCCCTCGCCGGACGTTATCCGGCACCGTGTTTCCGTGGAGCCCGGACTTTCCTCACCCCATCGCCTTTCGGCATTGATGAAGCGCGGCTGCCCGGCCAACTGGCACTGGCTCATTAACCGAGACCGCCCGCAATTGCCACCGAAATATGCGGCTACATGAAGAGCGGATGTCAGTTGCGGAAATGCGCTGAGAAATCCGTGCCGTAGCCCTCGTCCTTGATTCGGCCTGCGAGCAGCAGCTCAGCTCCCAGGCGGCCGATTTCATCGGAACTCTTGGCAGCCGTGCCGCAGCCGCCCGTCAGAACAGCAACGCGCGGCGACGACGTATAACCGATCATCGGATAACCCGTCGGCGAATAGGAAACGGCACAGGAATTGGTGAAAGCCGGAGGGCGCTTCACCCCGGGGACGAGCTCGTGGAAAATCCGCACTAGGTGTTCGCGGGCTTTGTCGCGCCCAGCCGTGCGAAACCAGGCGCGCAATTCCGTCTCGGTCTCGAATTGAAGATCATCGGGATCGCCGCCGATCTTGATATAGTGCCTGCCGTCGGGATAGCGGATCGGCGGCAGCATATAGATGCTGTCCACGTCATCGGGCGTCACGGATATCAGCGAGGGCATGCCGGAAAGAGCCTCTGCTTCCGCTTCGCTGACCTCGAAGAAAGTGACGGTGCGGCCATAAACCTTCATCTCAACAGGTCGCGGCAAGAGATTCTCCGCAATGGAGAAACCGCCGGCGGCCAGCAGGATTTTTTCCGCGCTGAAGGTCTCTCCCTCTGCGGTCGTGACGACCGCCAGACCACCCTCTTCGCGGATCGACAGCGCCGTCTGCTTGATGACCCGGGCGCCGGCTTTTTCCGCCAGCAGCGACTGTGCCTTCACCAGCCGGCGCGGACTGATGTGACCTGCGCCACGCGGTTCAAAGACGCCTTCGCTTCCCGATACGAATGAGAAGAAGGGGAACTTCTTCCTAAGCTCCGCGTCGGCGAGGATTTCCGTTTGAACGCCGAGCCGCTCCGCTGCGTCGACGACATCTCCGACATAGCCGTTGCCGCCGCCGCGCTTGGGACCAACGACCAGGCAGCCGACGGGCGCATAGAACTGGATGCCGCTATCCCGTTCGATTTCCGCATAGCGGCTGATCGAACGGTTCGCGAGGCGGGCCCAATCGGCATCGGGATCGATCGTCCGAGTAATGCGGCCTTCGTCGTAATGGCTGCCGAAGACACCCCGATGGCTGGCGCGATCTTCGGGTTCATCCGGCCCGATGACGGCAACGCCGTCGGTTTGCCTGGCCAGGTGACGGGCAGCGGCCGCCCCCATCATGCCCCGGCCGACGACGATGAATTTGAAATCCGCTGCCATGCTATGATCCTCGCAAACAATAGCGGTTCGATAGCATGAAAAGCGATTCCGCCCTACCCGTAATCCCTGGCTCCGTGGATGTCAGTCCAGAAGCGCCAGTACCTTGCCGCAATAACGCTTCGAGATCGGATTCATGCGCGTGGCGCCGTGGCCGGCATTGTATTTGAGAATGGTGTTGCAGGTCGGACCGCCGCCGAGATCCTGCGCCATGGCAAGATATTTCATGCCGAACTTGATGTTCGTCTCGGGATCGTAGAGCCCCTTGGCCCCTCCGGCATATCCCATAAGCCGCGCAGTTGCCGGCTTGATCTGCATGAGGCCGATCTCGCCTGCACTGCCCCTGGTTTTCGGATTGAAATTGCTTTCGATCCGAATGACGGCGGTCGCCAGTTCGACAGCAACGCCGTTCTGCTTGGCATATTTGGCAATCAGGGCGGAGTAACGATTTTGTCGTGCGAAGGAGGTGTCAGCGTCACGCAATTCGGCGGGAACGTTTGGCATCGGAAAGCCGGTGGTGCGGCTGACGATCTTGAGTGGAACTGTTTTCTGCTTTGCGTCACGCTGGCCCGCAAAGGCGCAATCATATCCCGCCAGCAGCACGCCCACGCATGCTGCAGCCGCAACAATCAAATTTTTCATGTAGTCTTTTGTCTCCAGGGGCGGGACCGCGGACGGCACAAGCCGTCACGTCCGGCTGGAGGCAAAAAGAGCCGCCGGAATGTACAGTCCCCATTAGTCGTCTACGGCCGCGCGACACACAAACCCAGACGGCGCGACCGCCGTTCAGCGAGCGTCGTTAGACCAATGCAATGCGGAGATAATAGGGAAAAGATGTGGCGTAGCAGGGGGTTACGCATTTTCTCATCAATAGCCGGCTATAAACATAAGCAGCGACGGCCGCGAGGCTACGAATAGCGGGGCAGCGCGGACAGGAGGCGATGAAGCGTATCGATCGTGGAAAAATCGGCAATGCCATCTACGCGCTCCTGGCGGAAATGGCGCTGAAAGGCTTCGACGTCCCCCTTCAGCTTCTCCGAGAATTCCCCCGTTATTTCAGTGCTGTAGCCATAAAGCGAAAGCATGGACTGCAGCGCCTCGATCGGTTGGCCGACATCGCCCTTCTGGAAGAACCTGCCGCCGGTGATCGGCGTCGGTTCCACCCAGTGTCCCACCCCTGCCTTAGCCAGCTCCGCCCAAGGAAATTTCTCGCCCGGATCCACCTTCCGCACGGGCGCCACATCGGAGTGTCCGAGCACGCGTTCAGGCGCGATTGCCCAGCGTTGGCCGCAATCGCGACACAGTTCGACGACCGCTTCGACCTGCGCATCGGGGAAATCCGGCAGCCCGCCCGGATGGCCGGCATTGGCGATCTCTATGCCGATCGACCGCGAATTGATATCGATATCACCATGCCAGGAGCTCTTGCCCGCATGCCAGGCACGACGCTCTTCCGGAACGAGCTGCACGATACGGCCGTCCTCGAAAACGAAATAATGGCTCGACACCTGGCTCTCCGGGCGACAGAGCCAATCGAGAGCACCCTCGGCGGTACCCATGCCGGTATAGTGCAGAAGAATGATGTCAGGCCGACGCCCATCCCGCCGCTCGCCATGGTTCGGCGAAGGCTGCACATGGGCGCGAGTGAAATCGGCCTTAAATGCACTCATGCGGCGCGGCGTTCTTTCTCGATCTCGGCATAAGCCGCATTCAGGGCTGCCATGCGCTCATTGGCGATGGCATGAAACTCTTCCGGAACCCCACGCGACACGAGACGATCCGGATGGTTCTCATAGACGAGGCCATGATAGCGGCGGCGGATCGTCGGAAAATCGTCCTGCCGCGATACGCCGAGCACCTTGTAGGGGTCACGGCCGCCGACACTCACATGGCGGGCCATGATCTGCTCGAACCGCTCTTCGCTCATATGGAAGATTTCGGCGACATGCTGAAGGAATGCCGTTTCCTTCTCATGGATCAAGCCGTCGGCCTTGGCGATATGGAACAGGCCGTCCAGCACGTCTTCCAGCACCGGGCAGTTCTTCGTGCAGGTCTCGCAAAGCGAAGACAGTCGCTCCGCATAGGCCTCGTAGCCGGCCACGTCCTGACGCGCCAGATTATAAAGGCGTGCGACATTCTTGGCCTGGTCGGGAGGAAATTCGAAGATCTCGCGAAACGCATTGATCTCGTTTTCCGTCACCACGCCGTCGGCCTTCGCCATCTTGGCGGAAAGCGCGATAATGGCGACGGAAAAGGCCACTTTGCGCCGGGTTTCCGGGTCGCCTTCGAAGACGGTGCGAATAGCCTCGACCACCGCGGACAGGGCATTGCCGGCAGTGCTACCGATAGCATTCAGCAATTTTTCCCAAAACGACATGGTGGTTCCAGCAGCCTCTAAACAGTAGAACACCTTGATCAAATTATGGTTGCCATTGCAAGCAGTCCATTCGTCGCAAGGCGGAAAACTCTTTTCACAATTTGGTAATGATTGCGTACTTCGCACCTCATCCAATTGTGCACGATCTGCCGTCCAACGGCCAAACAAACCGCGGATTTCTTAAATTCTTTACTTTACACCCATGCCCGCCTGTCGCATCCATTCCCACCGCAACCTTTGAAATGAAGCAGCTTGACTGCAAGGAGGATCTCCATGGCCAAACAGAAAGTCGCAATGCTCACCGCCGGCGGATTGGCGCCCTGCCTTTCTTCCGCGGTTGGCGGGCTGATCCAGCGCTACAGCGACGTGGCACCCGATCTCGACATCATCGCCTATCGGTCCGGCTACCAGGGCGTCCTGCTGGGAGACAGCGTCGCAGTGACCCCGACCATGCGTGAACAGGCCTATTTGTTGCATCGCTATGGCGGCTCGCCGATCGGCAACAGCCGCGTCAAGCTCACCAACATCGCCGATTGCGTCAAGCGCGGCCTGGTCAAGGAAGGCGAAAACCCGTTGCGCGTCGCGGCCGAGCGACTGGCTTCCGACGGTATCACCATCCTTCATACGATCGGCGGCGACGACACGAATACCACCGCGGCCGATCTCGCCGCCTATCTCGGCGCCAACGGCTACGATCTGACCGTCGTCGGCCTGCCGAAGACTGTTGATAACGATGTCGTGCCGATCCGCCAGTCTCTTGGCGCCTGGACGGCAGCCGAGGTCGGCGCGCATTTCTTCGACAATGTCAGCAACGAACAGACTGCCGCGCCGCGTACGCTGGTTATTCATGAAGTGATGGGCCGCCACTGTGGCTGGCTGACGGCCGCAACGGCGCGCGCCTATATCCAGAAGACCAGCGCCAACGAATATGTCGAAGGCTTCATGATGAATGCCGAATTGAAGCGCATCGACGGTCTTTATCTGCCGGAAATGGTATTCGACATCGAGGCGGAAGGCGAACGCCTGCGCGCCATCATGGAAAAGACCGGCCAGGTGACGTTGTTCGTGTCGGAGGGCGCCGGTCTCGACGCCATCGTCGCCGAACGCGAAGCCGCCGGCGATGCCGTCAAGCGTGATGCCTTCGGCCATGTGAAGATCGATACGATCAATGTCGGCGGCTGGTTCCAGAAGCAGTTCGCCGCGATTATCGGTGCCGAACGTTCCATGGTGCAGAAGTCGGGTTATTTCGCGCGCTCCGCGCCCGCAAATGGCGAAGATCTCCGCCTGATCCAGGGCATGGTCGATCTCGCGGTGGAAAGCGCGCTCAACAAGGTATCGGGCGTCACTGGCCATGACGAAGGTCAGGGCGGCAAGCTGCGTGCCATCGAATTCCCCCGCATCAAGGGCGGCAAGGCATTCGACATCACGCAGCCATGGTTCGCCAACGTGATGGACCATATCGGGCAGAAATACACACAAGCCTGATTGATCGGCGATCAATCGGACTGATCTGGGACCAAGCGGACTGATCTGTGATCAAGCGGCCTGATCTTCGATCAAGCGGATTGACGGATCGCAAATCCGGTGTCTTTGCTGACGGCGGAAGAGGAATAGAGGAGGATTCCATGTCCATCGAAACCTGGCTCGCTTTCGCCGCCGCGTCCTGCATCATGCTGGCCATACCGGGTCCCACCATTCTCCTTGTCATATCCTATGCGCTGGGCCACGGCCGCAAGACGGCCTTGGCAACCGTGACGGGCGTCACTTTGGGCGATTTTACGGCGATGACCGCCTCCCTGGCTGGCCTCGGCGCCCTTCTCGCCACTTCGGCGGCATTGTTCACGATTCTTAAGCTGATCGGCGCCGCCTACCTCGTTTTCCTCGGAATCAAGCTGTGGAGAGCGCCGATCGTGACGGGTCCGCTGGGCGACAATGACAACCTCCCCGAGGAAAAACCGTTAAAAATCATGTTGCACGCATATGTTGTAACGGCGCTCAACCCAAAGAGCATCGTGTTCTTCATCGCCTTCGTGCCGCAGTTTCTCGACTTATCGAAGCCATTTCTTGAGCAAACGCTTATTTTGGAGGCGACATTTCTCACTTTGGCGGCATTGAACTCGCTCATCTACGTGTTCGTTGCCGACATGGCCCGCGGCTTCATCCGCAAGGCAAGCGTGCAACGTGCCGTCAACAGAACGGGCGGCACCCTGTTGATTGCCGCCGGTGCGGTGACCGCCGGATACCGCCGGATGGCCGCCTGAGGCGTTGCAGGGTTGCGGGCCGATCACGGATAGGTTAATGGGGATTCATAATTTTATCGATCCCGTGACCGAATTTGGCGGTCCTGTGGCCGAATTACATCGAAATTACGTTTGGCTTTTCGAAAGTGACAGAATGGTAGCGATCGGATTTCCCAGCCTGAAGCGCAGCGTTGCCTTGTCGGCGATGATGTGCGGCGCGCTCGCCGGGTGCGCAAGCACTCAGCAGCAGACGTCTCAGGCAGAACTCCCGTCGGCACACATCAACGTGCCGCATCCGAATACAACCCTGACCGCAACCGGCACTCCCTCGTCGACGGGCGGCACGGTAATCGCCGCAGCGGCGCCGACATTTATCGGGCCGCAGCAACCGCAACAGACGGCACTGGCAAAATCCGGCCGTATTGCCCCGGGCACGGTAAACACCGTTGCCGGCACCGTGAACCAGCAGCAGGTCGATGCAGCGCAAGCGCGTTTCGGCACCCCGGCGGCAAACGCGCCCAACCAGGGAACGGTCGCAATTGCCGCGGCAACCGGTGCGCCTGCCGCCAATACCACGACAGCCGCGGCCTATGCCGCATCCGACGTGCCGCTTGTGCCTTCCGTGGTCGCGATCCCGATGCCTAATCCGGCACGCCCCGGCGACGCCGCCCTGACGCCGGTCTCGGCCTCCGCCGCGCAAGGCGGGCCGACCATCCCGATGACCTCGGATGTTGCCGCTATTCAGGTTGCCGTGCCGACGCCGCGTCCCGGATCTCAAGCGCAGGCCGAAGTCGCTTTCGCGACACCGGCACAGATCGGCCAGCCACGCTATGCGGACAACCGCATGCATTATGACTTCAATTTCGACACCAGCGGCCCGACCGTCGTTCCCGCAGTGATGACCACGACCCCGAATTACGATTCAGACGTGCCGGCCGAGGAAAAAAGCTACGTCTCCAAGCTCATCCAGAAATACGCCAAGCTCTACGAAATTCCGGAATCGCTGATCCATCGCGTCGTCCATCGCGAGAGCCGCTATAATCCGAAAGCTTACAACCGGGCGGGATATTTCGGCCTGATGCAGATCAAGTATAACACGGCGAAATCCATGGGCTACGAAGGCCCGGCGTCCGGCCTGCTCGATGCCGAGACGAACATCAAATACGCCGCAAAATATCTGCGTGGCGCCTGGATGACGGCAGACAGCAAGGCCGCAAACAAGGAAAGCAATGCTGTCCAGCTTTATGCCCGGGGCTACTATTACGATGCCAAGCGCAAGGGCCTGACGGATGTCGCCAACGGCAATTACTGATTTTACCGAGACATTTTGAAAGCCGGCTTGGAACGGTTCGACATTTCACGAAATTGCCGAACCGTTCCATGGCTTTTATGCAATTTCGGGCAAAACCGCTGTCCACTTTCACAGTACACGACTCAAACTTTACTCGGACTTCTCAGGGGTCTTCTGGGGGCATTTTGCGTCCATGCAGAGAAGGCTTTTTCCGGATTGTGGATGATCCACTCCCTGAGAGCGTCGAGACCGATGCGGAACCATGATTTCTGGCGCCGTCCGTGGCTTTTTCGCGTGATCGCCTTCATGCCCATGGTGTGAGTAGCGCATCGGTAGGCCCAGGTGATGGCCAGGATGAGGATGACGAGCAGGCTTGCGAGCTTGTCGGGATTGGTGATGTGGGTGTCCTCCATATTGAGGCCGCGCGTTTTGGCATCGCCGAATA
>NZ_JABAIG010000019.1:0-103333 GCF_012641385.1 Rhizobium sp. P28RR-XV | reverse complement strand
ATTACGCTACCTTCTTTCATGGTTCGCCCTCGCTAAGCTTGGGGCTCGGCTCCGGCCAATCCAGAGCAACCCCCGAATTCAGCTTACTGCGGGGGCGGGCCACGCTCACCCCGAGAACATACGGTCTAATCGCAGCCGGATGAAACTTCAGTGGCAGGTCACCGCGAAGCAAGCTGTCCAGCCTTTCAGCGACATCGCCCCATGCCGATGGCTACCATCACAGACGATCAAATGCCCATATCGCCATTCGACAATCAAAGGCGGCAAGCGTTGTGCGTCGACAAGACCAAGAGCGATGCTTTCGATCCGCTCTTTCCAAACGTCCGTGGGAACGCGGTAGATCATCCCGTCTTCAGGTCCGCAACACCGTTGCAGGCTTGAAAGCTCAATGAAGACGGGTTGGCCTGACGGGCAATCGAAACTCGCCTCAACCACGTGCTGGTAAGAAGCATCGAGGTGGAGCGAAGGACGGCTATTGTGCCATTCAACGCGAACCGGCACGGTCGTATTGGACCGTATGCAGGATAACAGCATACGGCCCAGCCGCAAGACGTCGAGCAATCGTATGATCCGTGTAGTCGTCGGGCAGATCAGGGTGACCCTCATCACGCAAATAGATTTGAAAGTAGTCGGCAAAAACATTGCCCTGAAACAGGACTTTGAAGTTGGAAGCCCCAGCAATCACCGAACCGATCATTGAAATTCCTCTGATGGCCAGAAATGTGCCGCGAGTTACGGTCATTTGTTTGCCTCTTTCGCCATATTCTTCTGGCGGACCAGCGCGGCTCCTTAATCGAATTGTTCACCGTGTCCTATCTGCTCGCGAACAGCGTTGCCGATTGGCGGATCATCAGCAGGATCTGGGTCAGCACTGTTGGCTTTATCGAGAGAACGGACTGCCTCGACCAGTGCGACGAGTACCTCTCGAGTACCCCACCCCGCTTGGTTTGCTGAGGCGATGACTTCTTCCAGGGCGTCTTTGGCCGCTACCTTCAATTCCTCGATGCGCTGCTCTAAATCCTGGGCTCGTGGGCATGGAAACGGCATGGTCGGCTCCTCTTGCTGCGGAGGTAACCCGTGGGACATCGGTCGGTTCCGTCGTCTCAACGGATCTTCAAATAATCGCAGAAAAACCTTCCAATACCAACGAATATCTATCGTTTCCCAAGGCGATTCGGACGCTGCGCTCGGCGCCTGAATTTGATCACATGGATGCAGGAGTCGGGAGAAGAGTCGTGCCCATGGCTGATTTTTGTCTGAAGAAAACGGCTTGATAAGTAGCGTTGAGCGTAAAAGCGGAGTCGTCTGCACCGGACGACGCAGCAGCGCGTTGGATTGCCGTCTTGATGCGCGCCTTGCTACGGAAGCCCTACGTGCGTCGTTTGGTTCATCGATTTCGGCAGCCATGTCTTTGAAAGCAACCATACCCCCGTCACGAAGGCCACACTCGCCGCGACACCCAGCAAATGCGCGATATGCCATGCTGTATTGAATTTGTCACCGGCGTAGCCTCCAACTCTTCCAGTGAAGCAGCAGGAGTTGGCCTGAAGGTGAGCCCTTCCTGGGCAATGTACAGCCTTGCCGCAATATCAGTTTTCTCTCTCATCGGCACAACATGAGCGTGCGCATGTGGAATATCGCCCCCTGAGAAAAGGAAAACGACACGATCTACGCCGTAAGTTTCTTTTGGGCACGCGCGATCCTTTGCCCTGTGCAAACTAGCTCGCCCGCAAGGTCGGCTGGCAAATCATCGAAATAGTTGAAATGATCGCGAGGGGTGATTTGAACATGCCCACGACGGATCGGAGAGGTATCGAGGATACGCCAGTAACTCAGGGCTTTCCAAAATGGGGACGCATGAAATCCGATTGTTCGCGATGTCGCAAAAGAGGCACGAAGAATTCTTTCCGGTCATAATTTCCTCGCCCGCGCAGCATAGGCGGTTAACGATATCAAGCATCGAACCCGATGTTTAACCCAAAGAAGCCAGCGCTACTTGTGAACAAATAGCACTCGCTGAAACGTCCGTGCCGGATGATCCAAGGATGCATGTGCTTGTGGGAAGATCTTGCGCTTTACTGATGGGGCTATCAACAATTGGCGACGAGCACGATCTCAATCGAATTTGTCGCGGCACCCCGCCGCATATGGAGTTTACACGGCCTCTGCCGTCACTTACGGGAATGCCAGCCATCTGGATTAAGGGGAACCGGTGATGTTGATCACCCAAAGCGACTACCATCGGATTTACCGGGTCATCAACAGCCTGTTGGTCAACGAAAACGCCAATCCCGCCACGGCTTCGATGTATTTCAGCACCTTTGGGGCCTTCATCCTCGAACATCACTTCAAGGTGAAGGCAAAGGCAAAAAGCGGGCTCGCGGCCTACAACCTCGACGGAAAGTACATCCTCTTCGCAGACCAGCGCGACGATGGTTACGTCTCTGGCGCTGGTGAGAATTTCCATTGCTGGGTCGAGGCTGACGATTGGGCGATCGATTTCATGGCCCCTACGTTCTCACAGAGCACCCCGGGTTTGGCGATTCCGCCGAAGATGTTTCAGCGGCCGCTCTCATCGATGCGCTCGTCCATCAATGATTTGAGCCAGTCCGGCGACTTCTTCTATCGTGCCGAACCTGATGCAACGAGCCGACGTTTCGCAGACTGGCGCAAGAATCCGATGATTGGAGACCTCGCCAGCCTCGCAGCGAACTGGTTCCGGAAATCTCCCAGAAAGATGCAGACATCAATCACAGTGCGGCATCAGGATGGAAAATCCAACGCCGTACCACTCATCGGCAACTCCCTTGTTGGTGCTTGGTAATCGTGGCACGAACGCGTCCCCACGCGATTGAAATGTCCTTGTGTTCCCCTTGAATTTTCTCGCGCACGGTGGCTGCATGATGGAGTGCCCCTCGCCCAGATACGACGGCAATAAAGGGTTGTTTCTGGAGGACACGGATCATGCGCTTGAATCAAGTGACGGTAACGATGCCCGACCTCGATGCACGCTGGAACTTTTATTGCACTCTTGGCCTCAAGCCTGTCGTCGATGCACGTCCCCACTATGCTCGATTCTTATGCCCGGACGGCGACAGCACGTTTTCATTGCACCAAGGCGAGAGCGCCGGTGGTGGGACTACGGTGTATTTTGAATGTGACGATTTGAACGAAACGGTTAGCCAACTGCAGAAGAAAGGGCTTCAATTCACAAGCCCGCCCGAAGATAAAAGCTGGTTGTGGCGAGAAGCCGAGCTGTTTGATCCTGGTGGTAATCGCGTCCTGCTATACTTTGCTGGGCAAAATCGCATTAACCCACCATGGCGTATCAAATAGCTTGTTTTGGAAGACTGACTTGCTCCACTTTTCCACGGACGAAGGAATTTAAGCTGAAGCGGCGAATTTCCGCGAAATTGAAACAGGCCGCATAACGTCAACCGATTGGTGGCAATTCCAGGCATTCGAAAATGGTCATGAAACACCGACGCCAGTCTGCCTGGCAATTCCTTTTACTGCCCTTGCGGCTCATTATAGCCGTGTTCGTTGTCATCAGCGAAATCGCCCGGCCCGTTTATCGGCCGCTCGTGAATTGGTTTGCTTCGCTTTCCATCGTAAAGCACTTTGGCGAGTTTGTGGGTTCACTGCCGCGAGCCGTCATTCTTGTTCTCTTTGTGGTTCCGCTCGCGATTGCCGAGCCCCTGAAGATTTATGCATTGGTCGTGATCGCCCGGGGCCATGTAATCTCGGGGCTGGTCATAATCGCACTGGCCTATCTGATGAGCTTTCTCCTGGTTGAGCGCCTGTTCCACGCGGGCCGTGAGAAACTACTAACCTATGGCTGGCTTAAGTGGATTATGGACCGCGTTGAGATCGTTCGAAATTGGATGGCCGAGATGAAGGAGCGGATCATGGCGTCCGTCCGCACTTGGCTTAGATCTCCCCGAAACTGATAAGCCAAAAGTAGTGGCAGCCGACTAGGGGAACCCAGATGCAGGCCTACCGACAGGCGACATTTTGGGAAAGGTGCAGGGCGAGCTTCTGACACTCGCCAAGCCGAACGGGTGGCGCGTTCTTGTCTGGGTGAATCGAGCGGTCGCGTAACCGTCGATAAGAAGTTGGGGTTCGAACCGTCTGGACAACCTCAAGAGACCAGATGAGGCTTGATCTTGCCAATGCTGGCGAGGCGGTAAGCGGAATAGATGCAAATGGCGCGTTCCCGCTATCCATTGCAGTCGTCTACATGGCATAGTCCTTAATCGACGTCCGCAAGGAAATGCTCCGGAAGAGTTAGTTTGATCTAAATCAGGCAACGATTATATATTGTATGCTAGAAGCTACGGAGGCCATGGCGAAAGCCCGCCAGAAGTTGCATCTTCATCAGGGGCTGTTACATCGTGATAGCGAGGGAAACCGATACTTCCATCAAGCCGGCTGATTTCGTCGAGAGACGGAAATGGCCGCGTTTGTCGCAGGCGCCGCTATTTCCGGAAATGCAAGCTGCTACAGCCCCGGAATCCTTGTCGTTTTCGAACTTGGATTTGGCTATTGATCAGCAATTTGCGGCCTGGCAGCAATTCATGACGCCGTTGATCGACATCCACATGCCAGAGCGCCTCCGCATCGGTGATGCATTTCCCGTGAATCAAATCGTCTGGAATCTGGAAGGGGTGCTTCTCATCCAGCAGGACAGTCCCGCATTCAGCTTTGCGCGATCTGAAGAAAAAGTACGCTATAGCTCGATGGATCATTGGCAGGTCACATTTTTGCGGACCGGAAAGACATGGGCGAGCACGAACGGGCGAGTGATCGAAAATGCCCCAGGTATGATGGAAATACGCAATTTGGGATGCCCCTTTTATGGGAGATCTCTTGCCGGCCAGTCCGTCGCGCTTATTCTCCCACGTGATTTATTTGCGATCCATGGCGGACTCCCAAACGCCGACAGTAATATCGTATTGGGAGGAGAGCGCGTCGAACTTCTCCACAGTTACGTGGATCATCTCGAAACGAACCTCGAACGGCTGACCAAAAACGACCTCGCCGGCGTGAGGAACCAGCTTCGTGATACGATATTTGAAATCATGACGTCGCTGGCGCATGATCGCCTCGATAGTGATGCGACGCAAACTGGATTGATGACGCGGGCAAGGCAATTCATCCAAGATAACCTCCATTCGACGTCCCTAACGCCGGAGAAACTCAGCCGAGAATTGGCCATTTCGCGCACCCGGCTTTACGAGATGTTTCAGGCATCCGGCGGAGTATTGAATTACATTCGAAGAAGACGGCTTTTGGCTGCGCACATGGCGCTGAGCGATCCAGCCAATAGATTGAAGATTGGTGCTATAGCCGAACAGCTCAGCTTTGATTCCGCCGCCTCCTTCTGTCGCGCGTTCACCCATGAGTTCGGCTACAATCCCAGTGAAGTGCGCAAACATTCGGGGATGCACGAAATGGCGCATCCGATAGGCGCAAAAGACCTTTCGACGTTTAACGGCTGGCTCAGCTCCCTTGGGCTTTGACTGCGCCGGCTACCGGTGTGCGGGAATGCCTTCAGACCTTCAATACGCTCGCCTTGTAAATTTCTTCGATCGTTTTCCCGAGACTGGCGTCGAACTCCGCGTCGCTCATCGTAACCCGCAGATCTTCCGTCAAAGCCCTTGAGAAGCTCGCGATCATGCCATGATTATGAGTGAGCTTTTCGCAGGCGTCGACACGGCTATAGCCGCCTGAGAGCGCGACGACACGAGCGACTGACTTATGGTCGACGAGCGACTTGTAAAAATCCGCGACCGTCGGAATGGTCAGTTTGATCATGACATGCTGGTCCGGCGACAGAGCATCGAGTTCCCGGGCGATCTCGTCGCGCAGGATGGCTTCCGCTTCGGTTTTCGTCGAGCTCTTGATAGAGACTTCCGGCTCGATGATCGGAACGAGGCCGTGGTCCAGGATTTGCCGACCCACGACGAACTGTTGCTTCACCACGGCAGCGATCCCGGTCTTATCGGCATGAGCGATCACCGACCGCATCTTGGTACCGAAGATTCCCTTCTTCACCGCGCGCTCCAGCAGAGCGTCAAGATCGGGCATCGGCTTCATGAGCTGGACGCCATCTTCCTCGCCCGCCAATCCTCTATCGACTTTCAGAAACGGCACGACGCCGCGGTCCTCCCAAAGGAACGACGGGACCGGTTTTCCATTCGCGTCTCCATCCATGGTCCTTTCGAAAAGGATGGCGCCGATCACCTTGTCACCGGAGAATGCGGGGGTCGTCACGATGCGCACCCGCATCTCATGCATAAGCCGGAACATCTCCTCCTCGCCGCTGTAGTCGGCATCGGAAATGCCGTAGAGACGCAAAGCGGCCGGCGTGGAACCACCACTTTGATCAAGGGCGGCGATGAACCCGTCCCGGCTGGTCATCTGCGCCATCATCCGTGCATCTGCTGCCATTTTCATTCCCTTTGCGCTGCGTCCTAACGTGATGGCGTCGAAGTCCACACCCAAGGTTCCAAGGTTGATCAAATTCCCAGTTGCTTCCAAGCTCAGGGACTTTCCGAGTCACGACGCTGCAAACATACTTGCATCGTCGTGCCGACCCAATGCGTCTACGGCAGTTTCCTCAATACTATTTCGGCGTCGTACTCCTCGGGTCCGCGAACATGCGGCCCAACTTCGCGTCGCGATGCAGCGTAAGCAGCCGTCCGAGAGCTTCCTTTGGTGCGCGAGCCCCCGGATGCCGCAGCACTTCAGCTGAAAGCTGCTGGCCGAAAGGCACTGCGTCACGCAGCGTCATCCCGCCAATACGGGCCGCCAGATAACCTGCGTTGAAGGCGTCGCCGGCCCCTGTCGTGTCCCTGATCATTGCAACTTTGGGAGTCGCCATCTCGCCGCTCTCGTTGCCTGCGGCGAAGGTAATCGCATGCGCGCCATTCTTGACGATAATCTCCTTCCCTCCCTCGGCTTCGATCCTTGCAATGGTGTCGGCCGGGGACTTGTCGCCCCACAGAGCGGCCTCGTCGTCGAAACTCGGGAGTACGATATCGCTGAGCGCAAGCATGTCTTGAATGCTTTGCCGCGCGTGCTCGGGTGACGCCCAAAGCCTCGGGCGGACATTCGGATCGAAGGAGACGACTGCGCCTGCGTCACGAGCCCGCGCAACGGCTTCAAGCAGTGTTCGGCGACCGTTTTCAGGCAAAATAGCCAGCGTTATCCCTGAAACATGGATGAGGTCTGCGCCACTCATCGCCACCGACAGCTCGGCCGGATCGTCGGCGAGATGCGTGGCTGCCGAATCCTTGCGCCAGTAATGGAAGCTGCGCTCAACGCCGTCCAACTCAGTGACGTAGAGCCCCATTGTCCGCGTGGGATCTCGCGAGATGACTGCCGTATCGAACCCATCTGCCCGCAGCTCTTCGACGAACCGGCCAGAAAGACCGTCGACCCCTACCCTCGTCACGAAGGCCACACTCGCTGCGACACCCAGCAAATGCGCCATATGCCATGCTGTATTGAACGTATCACCGGCGTAACCGAAGCGAAACATGTTCGCTCCATCAGGCGCCATTTCGATCATCGCCTCGCCGATGGCGACAATTCTTCTCGATACAAACTCCACCATCCAGGCAACCTCAGCGAGTCTCGAGATCGTAGATGCGCCCGGTGAGCCAAGCAGGCCAGTCCCGTTCGAAGAAGCATTTGGCGCTTTCGTCAAACGTCCGGTTCCGGCGAGTGTGGATATCGAAGCCCTCGGTGCTCATTCGCACCACAATCTGCTCCCGACGATGCTCTTCGCGTTCCTTCCGGAAGCGAAGTTCCTCGAGCGGACCCGACTTGGAAAGAGGCAAGGAGTCACCGTTGCGATCGCAGATCGCCCGCGCGCCGCGACTGCCTCCGCCATTTGCGATGAAGAAATCCAAGGCGGCGAGGACAGCTTCGGATGCGATCGCCATCTGATACCATTGAACGGCGCGGGTCGCCTCTGCGGCCCGGTCGTAAGTTATTCCATGTTCGCCGATGCGCTTGTTGAGCAGTCGTGCCTCTTGCAGTGCGTCAGTGACGTTGCCCGGATCGCAGATCAAACCAGCCTTATCGCTCATGCGCGCCTGCACCTCGCTGCGGACCGCCTTTACCGTCAGTTCGCTGTCGGAGCGAAGGAGCGCGCTGATTTCGGCCATGCCCTGCTCGGCAGCAATCCTGATGTCAGCTCCGGGGCGCGTCCGGGCTTCCTGGCTGGCAGATATGTGCTCTGCGACGCGTGTACCGAAAACCTGTCCGGCATTGAGTGCAGCACCTCCGGGACGGGTAACACCATGGGTTCCGGCGGCCTCACCGATCGCGTAGCAACCGGCAAGGTTGCTGCGCCCCCAGGTGTCGACCATGATCCCTCCGTTCATATGCTGATTGTTCACAGCGAACTCCAGCGGCTGCTCGGCAATGTCGATCTTGTAGCGGCGGTAGAGCTCGATCGAAAGCGGATTCATGTGCCGGAGACGATCGATCGGCATCTCCTGGATCGCCCCTGCATTGCCAAGATACTGACTTGCGTCGTAGTCAAGCCGTGCAAGCGAAAACGGCAGGTCGCCGGGGACAGGCAGTGGGTTCCTGTTGAAATCCATGAAAACCTGACGCCCTGCAATGGTCTCTCGATAGATGGCGAGATCCACGAGACTCGATCCGAAATCGAGCATGCGGGTGGAATGGAATGGCCACTGGTAGCCTTTCCGGAATACGTTCGATGCTAGTTCCTGGGTGGTCCGATAGTACTCCGCGAGGAAATGATGCTCGTTTCCTTCGGCATCTAGCGAAAAGATATGGGGAATGGCCTGCATATAGGTGCCGGAAAGATTCCAAGGGAATCCTTCCCGGCGAGTGCCAATTCCGAATTGGCTCTCCGTCAGGTTCACCAGCTCGATGCCCGACTCAAGCGCCAAGCCCAAAGAGCCGAAGCAGCCGTTCGGATAGACGCTGTCCCGATAGAGTTCCCCGGGTCCGCCGGCGGCGAGTACCAGGACGTTGCAGACGAAGAGAGTCAAGCCAAGGAGATTCTTCTCGGCTCGATGGCCCGCCTTCATGACGAGCACGCCGCAAACGCGGCCTGCGGCCCCCTGCTCTTCCTTTAGGATCTTCACCACCGTTGCATGGTTGTAGAACGGAATCCCCAGACGTATTGCCTCTTCGGCCAGCACCTTGACCATCAGCCTCGACGTTCTTGGTCCGCAGCTCGTCGCGCGACCGACCTCGTCGTGATCCGTCTGATATCGCAACGTCCCGCCAAGTGGCTCCTGCGGAAGTCGAAGGCCGAGGAACTGCAGCGACGCCATCATACGCGGGGAGCCGACCGCCTCCACGTAAGCCGTGTCCTCGTCCATCGCGCCGCCCGCCCGGATTGCCCGCGCCATCGCCTTATAATTATCGCCTTGATCAGCGGTATTTGCAGTGTGCAGCGTCTGCTTGTCGGAGCCGGAACAAGCGGACGTGCCGCCCCATGCGCTTTGGCTGACGATCGCCACATCGTCGCCGCGCCGCTTCAGTTCGACCGCTGCACGCAGCCCCGCCGCGCCAGATCCGACGATGACGCAGCCGGCTCGATAGACGGGCACATCTGTGCCCGCCAGGCGGACTATCTCCGAGGACATTGCCTCCGGGGACAGTCGCGGCATGTCGACATCCGTGAGCGCGTCGAGGATGTGTTGCGGAACATCGATGGTCATTGGCGCAGGTCCTTGCGAGGTCTTGGCTCAGGAGAGCGGGATGTCGATCCAGCGCTTCAGGCGCGAGGATTCCATGCAGGCGTCGACGATCTGGCAGATATGATGACCGCTTTCGAACGTTGGCCACATCGGTGTGTTCGTGGTGATCGACTTCACCACCTCGGCGGCTTCGATAATCTTGCTCTCGTTGTACCCGAGGGCGAAGTTCGGAAGCGGTAGGAACGCCCTGAAGGTCGGGTTTTCAGGCCCGACGTCGATCTCACGGAAGCCACTTCGTCCGGCACGGTCGTCGTTCGTGTAGAAGCGCAAGCGGTTCACCTCGTCATAGGTGTAGGCAATGCTGCCTTTTGTTCCATAGATTTCGTAGGTCTGCATGAACTTGCGGCCGGTGGCGACACGGCTGAAGTCGACGATCCCCGCAGCGCCATTTTCGAAGCGGCAGAGCAGGTTCGTGGCGTCGGGATTGGTAATCTCTGCCCACTTCTCATCGCCTTTGAGCTTGACCTGCTCGCCGTATGCAAGCCCTTCCACCACAGGCCGGCTGGCCGTGACGATCAGGTTGTCGGCAATCAAAGAGCTGACGCGACCCACCAGAAACTCCATGAAGCTGAAGATGTGCGAGCCGGTGTCACCGACGATACCCGTCGGGGCCAGCTTGCCGTCGGCGCGCCACATGAATGGTGCCATCGGGTCGCCGTACATATCGACGTGCTGACAGCCCTTGAACATCTTGATCTCGCCGATTTCCCCTGCCTGGATGATCTCCTTGGCGAGGTCGTGCACCGGATTGCGGGGGAACGCGTGGCCGACTCTCGTGATGACGCCCTTCTCTCGGGCGATATCGGCAAGCTCGCGAGCCTCTTTGGCGGTATTCGCCAGCGGCTTCTCGCAGTACACGTGCTTGCCGGCGATCAGTGCAGCTTTGGCTACCTCGTAGTGCAGGCTGTCGGGCAGGCATATGTCGATCAGGTCGATTTCCGGGTCGTTTACCGCCTGTTGCCAGTTCTGCAGGATCTTCGCGCCGGGGGCCCGTCGGGCAAGATCTTCGGCCGCGGCCGGATTTGCCTCGACGATCGCGACGACGCGCGCGGTCCCTCCGGAGGGACCGAGGAAATGAGGAAAGGTCTGGTAGGCCATCGTGTGGATCTTGCCCATCCAGCCCGAGCCGCCCAGCACAGCCACCTTGACTTCGCCCATTGCGAAAACTCCCTTGAAATCCGGCCCGTTCACGACCGGTCGCTGATATTCATCTGTTCCCCGCGGTTACGGAGGCGTGACGTGTTTCCTACCGGACGCCGGCGCGTGCCCTCGGGCGCGTATCGTTGCGCTCGTATGAAAAGATCGCCGATGGGAGTGGCGGCAGGCCCCGAATGAGGTCCGCTCCCTTCTCGCCGACCATGATCGTCGGAGCGTTGGTGTTGCAGGAGGGAACACGCGGCATGATCGAGGAATCGCACACGCGCAGCCCCTCGAGCCCATGGACCTTGAGATCGAGGCCGACGACGGCGTCGTGCCCCGTGCCCATCTTGCACGTCCCGACGGGATGGTGGTCCGTCTTGGCATTGGCGCAGCCGTATTCGAAAAGCTGCTCGTCGGTCGTGACCTTCGGGCCGGGAAGACGCTCGGCCAGCACGAACGGCTTGAGGGCGTCCTGCTGCATGATTTCGCGCGCAATCTTCAGGCCTTCGACAGACATCTTCCTGTCGTGCGGGTCCGACCAGTAGTTCGGATCGATGAGGGGTGCTGCCGCAGGATCGGACGAAGACAGGCGGACCGTCCCACGTGATCTCGGGTGAAGGTAAGCGGAATTCAGCGTGACGCCCGCGTTCTTCAAGCGCTCGACGCCAGCCTCGATGCCGGATCCGAGACCCAGATGGAACTGGATGTCCGGCGAGCGAGCATCGGGCTCGGCGTACCAGAAGCCGCCTGTCTCGAAAAGCGATGATGCAACAGGGCCGGTACGGAAGAGCACATACTCCATGCCCGCCCAGAGTGTGCGATGCAGCTTCGCCACGCCGTCATACGTGTGGTCGCCGGTGCATTCGGCGATGACGAACAGATCGAGATGATCCTGCAGGTTGCCGCCGACGCCCGGGAGATCGTGAAGTACCTTCACACCTACGGAACGCAAATGATCGCCGGGACCGATGCCCGACTGAAGAAGCAGCTTCGGCGAGCCAATCGCTCCCGAGGAGACCAGGACTTCCCGCTCGGCACGAACGGTCTCCGGGCCGCTTCCGCCTGCGATCTCAACGCCCACGGCGCGGTTGCCTTCCAGCACGATGCGCGAGACGTGCGCGCCGGTGCGGACTTTCAGGTTGCTGCGGTTCTTGATCGGGGAAATATACGCCATGGACGCCGAAGAACGGCGATGATCGCGCTGCGTGACCTGGTAGAAGCCAACACCCGCCTGCTGTCGGCCGTTGAAGTCCGGATTGTACGGAATACCCAGTTCCTGTCCCGCACGGATATAGGCGTCGCAAATGGGTAGCGGCGCGGCCGGCATGGATACGCCGAGCGGACCGCCGTAGGAGTGGTAGTCGTCGCAGAAGCGCTGATTGTCTTCGGCGCGTTTGAAGTAAGGAAGGATCGAGCGATAGTCCCACCCCTCGCAGCCGTCTTCGCTCGCCCAAAGATCGTAGTCGGCGGAATTTCCGCGAGTGTAGAGCTGCGCGTTGATCGATGAGCCGCCGCCGATGACCTTGGCCTGCGTATACCGGAGGACCCTGCCGTTCATGTGCTTTTGAGGCACCGTGTGCCAGCCCCAGCTCGCGACGCCCTTGGTCATCTTTGCGAAGCCGGCGGGCATATGAAACAGTGGGTTCCAATCGCCGCCGCCCGCTTCCAGCAGGAGCACGTTGACGTTTGGGTCTTCGCTGAGCCGGTTCGCAAGCACGCACCCGGCCGGACCAGCTCCTGTGATAATGTAGTCGAAGCGCATTTTGCTAATCCTGTTGGATGCGAGAGAACGAGAGATCCTGCGAGGCTATGTGGTCCGCCACGCGAAGCGCCTGGCTTGCCACCGTAAGGGCGGGGTTCACCGCGGCCGATGTCGGCAGGAAACTGGCGTCCACGACGAAGAGATTACTGTGGTCGTAAGAACGGCAGTACACGTCCAGTGGTGCGGAGGCAGGATCGTTTCCGATCCTGATTGTTCCGCACTGGTGCGACGGTGTGCGCTTGTCGAACGCTCTGGCCAGCACGATTGGGAATCCGATCGACTTCAGGATTTGCTTCAGTTTCGCGACGAGTGCGAGGTGAGCTGTCCAGTTTGTCCGCTGCCACTGCAGGATGACGCGATCGCCATCGACCATGACCCGGCTCTCGGGGTTGGGTATATCCTCGCTCATCGCATAGAAGTCGATTGCGTGGCCCGTTACGAGATTGAGCAACCATTCCGGCGCGCTTGGGAGGGATCCCTTGAGGATCTCGGCAGACACGCGTCCGAGGAGTTGCACGTTGCCGAGAGGAAAACCTCCGTCTCCATCTGAAAGATAGAAATCGTTGAACGCGAACGTCTTCTGATAGATGGACGTGTTCCGGAAGGTCGGCGAAACGCCGATCACGGCCGAAGCGTTGTGGTTCATGAAGTTCCGCCCGACCTGGTCGGAGGAATTCGCAAGGCCATTTCTGTAGCGGTCGCTCGCCGAGCGCAGCAGCAGGGCTGACGACTGAACGGCACCCGCGGACAAGATGACGATTTTCGGGGCCACGGAAAGCGTCTGTCCGTCCCTGACGTAGACGACTTTCTCAATCTTACCGCCTTGGCCGGTCTCTAGCCGAACCGCGCGCGAGTTCGTTTGGAGGGCGACATTCGGATGCCTCATCGCGATGGAAAGTGCCGCCGTTTCGGCATCCATCTTGCCGTCCTTGGAATTCGGATGGGCATCCCACGGTGTCTTCGCCTTGGCCAGCCAGGTGTCGATGTCGATGCCAAGTGGCAGCGAAGATGGGTGTAGCCCCTTTCTCTTGAGACGCGCTCTCACGTCGGCGATGGGAGCTTCATCCGGAACCGGCGGGTATTCGTATCCGAGAGAATGGTGCGGCTCCGTCGGATCTTCGCCGAGAGTGCCGCGAACCTTGTACATTCGCTCCGCGCGACTGTACCAGGGCTCCAAGACCTCGTATGGAAACGGCCACGCCGGAGAAACGCCTTCCCGATGCTTGAGAATCCCGAAGTCCTCCTTTCGGTAGCGGGACAGCACCGCGCCGTAGAATTTCGAGTTCCCGCCCACGTTATAGTAGTTGCCGGGATTGAAGCCTTTTCCATCGGCTTCATACCACGTCTCCTTCGGTCGGAAGTGTCCGCGTTGGAAGATAGCTCGTTGATCGCGATTCACCGGCAGGTCGGCTATGTGATCGCCCGCTTCCAGGATGAGGATCTGGGCGCCGCTCGCGGCTAGACCGGCCGCCACGGTCGATCCGCCCACTCCTGAGCCGATGATGACGATATCGGGTGTGACGTTCATTTCAATTCCTGTCCTACGCGATCCGGACCTGGGTCTGCGGATCGAAGAAGACGGCCTTGTCGAGGTTGAACGCGAGGCGTGCCGTTTCGCCCGCCTTGATCCGGGCATCGGCCCGCAGTCGCGCCACCACTTCCTTGCCACCCAGCTTGGTGACCGCGAAAGTGTCCGATCCGGCCGGCTCGACGACCTCAATAAGGCAATCGTTCTCCGCGACGCTCTGCGCATTTCGGTCGGCGCCTTCCGGGTCGGTCAAGGCTTCGGGACGGATGCCGAAGACAACATTGCGGTCCGCGTAGGTTGCCAAAGACATCATGCTCGGTGCGATCGGGAGCTTCATCGCCTCTCCCGCTGTTCGCTCCAGCGAAACGGCGAGACCGTTCGAATCCTTCAGGATCTTGCCTGAAAGGAGGTTCATGGCCGGCGACCCCATGAAATCGGCGACGAACATGTTTGCCGGATTATTGTAGATTTCCGCGGGCGTGCCGAACTGCTGGACAATGCCCTCCTTCATGACGGCGATCTTCGTTGCAAGCGTCATGGCCTCAATCTGATCATGCGTGACGTAGACGATCGTCTTGCCGGTCGCCTGGTGAAGGCGCTTGATTTCGGTGCGCATGTCGACGCGAAGCTTGGCATCGAGGTTCGACAATGGCTCGTCAAAGAGAAAGAGCTTCGGGTCACGGACCAGGGCACGGCCCATTGCCACGCGCTGTCTTTGGCCGCCCGAGAGCTGGCTCGGCTTGCGATCGAGCAGATGGCCGATCTGCAGCACCTTGGCGACCTTGTCGATTGCCTGCTTGCGCTCTTCGGCGGGCACACCGCGCATTTCCATACCGAAGGAGATGTTTCCCGCCACCGTCATGTTCGGATAGAGCGCGTAGCTCTGGAATACCATCGCGATGTCGCGCTTCGATGGGTGCAGGTCGGCGATGCTGCGGTCGTCGACGCGAATATCCCCTTCGGTGATCGTCTCGAGACCGGCGATCGTGTTGAGCAGCGTTGACTTGCCGCAGCCGGACGGACCGACAAGCACGAGGAAGCCGCCCTTTTCCAGTTCGAGGTCGATGCCCTTAAGGATTTCCAGGGCGCCGTAGCGCTTTCTAAGACCGGAGATGTTGAGGAAAGCCATTGTGATTATCCTTTGACAGCGCCCGCCATCAGACCGCGAACGAAATAACGGCCGGCGACGATATAGACGATGAGGGTCGGCATGGCGGCGATCATTGCGGCGGCCATGTTGACGTTGTACTCGACCACGCCGGTCGAGGTGTTGACGACGTTGTTCAGGGCAACGGTCATTGGCATCGAGTCACCTGAGCCTGCGTAAGCCGACGCAAACAGGAAGTCGTTCCAAATATTGGTGAACTGGTAGATGACCGTGACGACAATGATCGGCAGCGAGTTCGGTAGCATGATGCGGCGGAAGATCTGGAAGAAGCTTGCTCCGTCCACCTGGGCTGCGCGCACGAGTTCGTCCGGAAACGCCTCGTAGTAGTTACGGAAGAAGAGCGTCGTGAAGCCGAGACCATAGATGACGTGGACGATGACGAGATTGACGGTCGAGTTGCCGAAGCCTAACGACATGCCGATCTCGTTACGCAACGTTGCTCCGAACCGACCGAGGTTGCCAAGGATGGTCGCCATGGGGAGAAGCACCGACTGAAACGGAATGAAGCAGGCAAAAAGCATCAAACCGAAGACCAACGTGTGGCCTGGAAAACGCCACTTCGTCAGAATGTAGCCGTTCAACGCGCCCAGGATCGTGGAGATCGCAACGGCTGGCACAACCATCTTGATCGAGTTCCAGAAGTAGCCCTTGATGCCTGTGCAAGTCAGACCGACACAGGCCTCGCCCCAGGCCTTGAACCAGGGATCGATGGTCGGCGACTGAGGTAAGGCCAGCATGTTGCCATTCTGGATCTCGTCCATCGTCTTGAACGAGGTAACCAGCATGACGAATAGCGGCATCAGGTAGAAGATTGCGAATACGACCAGCAGGCCATAGATAATCGTGCGGTTGATCCAGCGCCCACTGGCAATGCTCCGTGATGGTGAAGACGGGGTGGAAATCGTAGTCATCGCGCCTTCTCCTTCAGTTCGGAATAGAGGTACGGAACGATGATCGCGGAGATCGTCATCAGCATGATGATCGCGCTTGCAGAGCCAACGGCCATCTCGTTGCGCTTGAAGGTGTATTCGTACATGAAGTTGGACGGCAGCCAAGCCGAACCGCCCGGCCCGCCGGAGGTCAGCGCCACGACAAGATCGTAGGACTTGATCGCCATGTGAGCGAGCACGATGAAGGCTGACAGGAAGACAGGGCGCAGCAACGGAATGATGATCCGGCGATAGAGTTGAGCAGTCGTCGCGCCGTCGATCTGGGCAGCTTTCATGATCTCACTGTCGATGCCACGCAGGCCGGCAAGAAACATCGCCATGACGAAGCCGGAGGCCTGCCATACGCCTGCGATAACGACAGTATAGATGACGAAGTCCTTGTTCTTGATCCAATCGAAATGGAAGCTCGTCCAGCCGAGGTGATGCAGCGTCTGTTCGAGGCCGAGACCCGGATCGAGGAACCATTTCCACGCAACGCCGGTGACGATGAACGACAGCGCCATCGGGTACAGGAAGATCGGTCGCAGAACGCCCTCGCCACGGATCTTCTGATCCAGCAAGATCGCCAGAAACAAACCGAGCGTCAGGCAGATGCCGACATAAAGCACGCCGAAGATGCCCATATTGGTGATGGAGGTGTACCAACTGGATGGCGGATCGCTTTCAAACGTCCAGCGCCACAGCCGTTGATAGGCGCGCGCGCCGGTCAGGGCGTAGGACGGAAAAGTCTTCGAATTCGTGAAGGACAGATAGGCCGTCCATACGATGAAGCCATACACGAAGATGATGGTAATCGCGAAGCTTGGAGCAAGCACGATCTGCGGCAGCGTGTTCTGGATCCGCGCACGCATCGACGTGCGCTTCTCGTGCGTTAGAATTGGTTCGGTGGTAGCGACAGTGCTCATGGTAGTCATCCCTTCGGGGGGCCTCGACCGGGCATCTTCCCCGCGATTTCCGCGGGGAAGACTTTCAGCCGCACTTAGCGTGCGTCGTCGATCGCCTGGACGAGTTGCTTGACAGCTTCGTCGGAGGTCTTGATCTGACCATGGACGAACTTCGAGACGACGTCCTTGTAGGCGTTGGCGATTGCGGGAGGTGCGCCATAACCTTGTGCCAGCGAACCGAACAGCGTGCCTTTCTCGTTAGCAGCCTTCAGGTCGGCGATGCCCTTCTTGCCACAGGCGTCGAAGTCAGTATCGGGAACGTCGGTACGGGCCGGAACCGAACCCTTGACGACGTTGAAGGCCGACTGAAAGCTCTTCGACAGCGTCGCCGTTGCAAGCGCAACCTGCGCCGCCTTACGATCGTCAGGTACCTTGAACATGCCGAACATGTCGGAGTTGTAGATCACACTGCCTTCGGTGCCGGGGAAGCGATAGCACAGGAAGTCCTTGTTCGGGGTCTTCTTGGCGGCTACAAATTCGCCTTTGGCCCAGTCGCCCATGACCTGCACGAGCGCATCGCCCTTGATGACCATCGCGGTCGCCAGGTTCCAGTCACGACCGGAGAAGTTCGGGTCGACGTACTTGATGATCTTGGCGAGATTGTCGAACGATTTCTTCATCGTATCCGACTTCAGCGCCTCCTCGTCGAGGTCGTTCATCGCTTTCTTGTAGAACTCGGGACCGCCGGTCGATTCCACGATCGAGTCGAACATCGTCGCTTCCTGCCAGTTCTGGCCGCCGAGAGCGAGCGGAACGACGCCTGCAGCCTTCGCCTTATCGAGCAGTGCGATCAGGTCATCGAACGTCTTCGGCTCAGTGCCACCGATCTTGTCCATGACGGCCTTGTTAATCCACAGCCAGTTCACCGAGTGAACGTTGACCGGGGCGGCAACCCATTTGCCATCGTATACCGAAAACTTCTGCAGCGCCGCCGGAACGGATTTGTCCCAGCCTTCCTTCTTCGCAGTTTCGGTCAGATCACCCATGACCCCGGCCTGGGCGTAGTCGAGGACGGTGTAGCCGAGCATTTGCGAGGCGGTCGGATAGTTGCCAGCGGCGACCATCGCCTTCAGCGCGGTCATCGCGGCGTCGCCGCCGCCGCCTGCTACCGGGACGTCCTTCCAGGCATACCCTTCCTTGGACAGGTCCTGTTTCAGGACATTGAGCGCCGCAGCTTCGCCGCCGGACGTCCACCAGTGCAGCATCTGCACTTCTTTCACGTCGTCGGCGCGTGCCGCAGCAGTCGCACCAGCAAATGCAAGTGCAATTACAGCGGTAGATGTTAGAAACTTGCGCATTGAAAACCTCCCAGTACAAGTTTGAGGTGCGGGACCATTCCCGCACCGATCACCCGCCCTCCTCGGGCGTAGTCCTGTCGCCGACCTAAGCCGGCGTTCCCTTCTTCGGCATCCACCAGTTCGTTCGGGCGCCGATATGCATGTTAAGTGTCTTGGTCTCGGTGTAATCCTCGACCGCATGGCGGCCCAGCTCGCGACCGAGGCCGGACTGCTTGTATCCGCCGAAGGGGAGCTCCGAAGCACCGTCCATGAAGGTGTTCATCCAGACCGTCCCCGCGCGAATCTTTCTGCCGATCGTGAGGCACGTGTCGAAGTCGCGGCTCCACACGCCGGCCGAAAGACCGTAGTCGATGGAATTCCCGATCTGGATCGCTTCAGCGGTTGTCTCGAATGTCAGGACGGAAAGGACTGGTCCGAACACTTCCTCGCGTGCTACCGCCATGTCCGGCGTGACAGCTTCGAGAATGGTCGGAGCCATGAACTGCCCCATGCCGAAGTCAAGGGCTTCGCCACCGTGAGCGACCTGCGCACCGTTGTTCGTCGCGCCGGTCACATAGGTGTTGATCTTTGCCAGGTGCTGCGGCGTGATGATGGCACCGACCTGGGTGCTTGGATCGAGCGGATCGCCGACCTTGACGTCCTTCGCCAGCTCGGCAACGCGCTTAACGACGTCTGATGCAATGCTCTTGTGCAGGATCAGTCGCGAACCGGCATTGCAGCATTCGCCTGCATTGAAATACGCGCCGAACACGGCAGCGTCGATGAAGGCATCGAGATCCGCATCCGGGAAAACGATCTGCGGGTTCTTGCCACCAAGCTCGAGCGACACCTTCTTCAGCGTCTGCGCGGCGTTGGTCATCGTCAGTTTGCCGACCCCGGTCGAACCCGTGAAGGACACCATGTCGACATGCGGGTGCGTCGTCATGATCGCACCCACCTCCGGTCCGGTGCCTGTAACGATGTTGACCGCACCGTCAGGAAGGCCGGCCTCTTGCAGAATCTCCCCCAGCAGCAGCGTTGATCCCGAGGTGAGTTCGGAAGGCTTGACGACCGTCGTGCAGCCGGCGGCAAGTGCAAAAGGCAGCTTCTGACCGACGATCAGGAACGGGAAATTCCACGGTGTGATGATCGACACCACGCCGATGGCTTCACGAAGAACGACGCCCAGAGTACCGTCGCCCAGGCTGTTATAGCTCTCGCCATGCAGGTCACGGGCGAGTGCGGCGGCGTATCGCCAAATGTCAACAGAACCAGCAATCTCCCCGCGAACCTGCGAGATCGGCTTTCCGGCTTCGATGGCGTCGAGATAGGCAAGTTCTTCGGAGCGCGCTGCGACGAGATCGGCGGCCTTCAGAAGAATGGCGGACCGTTCGGACGCGGTCATCCGGGGCCAAGGTCCATGATCAAAGGCCTTGCGTGCAGCGGCGATCGCCCGTTCGGCATCTGCTTTCATGCCCGTCGGATAGCGACTGACGACGACACCATGGCTCGGTGCTACGCGTTCCAGCGGCTGCGTGCCGCCTGCTTCCCACTTGCCGTCGATCAGCATCTTGAAATCGCGCGCCCTGTGATCGGCGAGAGCTTTGGGAGCAATCAGAACCGTCATTACCATTCTCCTTTGAACTGTGCGGGGCGCTTTTCTGTGAAGGAAGCAACGCCCTCCTTTAGGTCACCCGTCTTCGCAACAAGGATCGAGCCCAGCGCCTCGACGGCGGTCCCGTTGTCCTCACCATTTGCGGAGGCGATCATGAGTTTGACGACTTCGAGCGCCGCCGGACCGCGCGCTGCGATGCGCGCCGCATATTCCTTGGCAGCCTTGACGGCGTTACCTGTCGTTGTGACTGTATCGACGATGCCGAAGCCACGTGCCTCCTCGGCGGTGAATATCTCTCCGCCGAGAGCCATACGGCGAACAACCTGGGCGCCGAAGCGTTTCACCAGGCGCTGGGTGCCGGACCAGCCGGGAACCATGCCAAGACCCGTCTCGGGAAGACCGATCTTGATCTGCTCTTCTGCGATACGAATGTCGGCGACGCCCGCAAGCTCAAGCCCGCCGCCAAGCGCGTGACCGTTGAGCGCAGCGACGAGCGGGACGCGAAGCGTTGCGAGCCGCTCGAAGATGCGATGACCGTGCCGGACCCACGCATGACCGAACTCTTCGGGTCGCATTCCACCCCAAGCCTTGATGTCGCCGCCGGCCGAGAATCCCTTGCCCTCCCCTGTCAGGATCGCGACGCGAACCTTTGGGTTGGCTTCCACTTCGTCAGCGGCATCGGACAGCGCCTTGAGCATGTCGAGGTCGAGTGCGTTCAACTTCTCAGGCCGCGAAACCGTCATCGTCGCGACGGGACCTTCCACGGCGACCTTCACCGTACCGCTAGCCATTGAAGGTGCCCTCCAAAACGCGGGCGGCCCTCTTGGGAAGCGAGAGATCGATGTTGGCTTCGGCAAAGAGGTTCAAGCCCATGACCTTGAGATCTTCCGAAACGATCAGCGGGAATTCGGACTGGCCCAGGACATGTTCCTGGAGATCGATGCCCGGAGCGATCTCCGTCACCACGATGCCCCTCGGCGTCAATTTCATGACGCAGCGCTCGGTGACATAGGTGATGTCTTGCCCCTGTTCGATCGCCCGCTTGCCGGAGAAGGTGACATGCTCGACCTCGTTGACCAGTTTCTTGAGCTTGCCTTCCTTCTCGATAACAAGCTTGCCTTCTGCGACCGCAAGCTTTGCACCCGCGTTGAACATTCCGGAGAATACGATCTTCCTCGCCCGCGCGGTGATGTCGACGAAGCCGCCTGCGCCCGCTGTGACATGCGGACGGAACGACAGTTTCGACACGTTGACCGAGCCGTCGCTGCCGATTTCCAGGAAGGAAAGCAGCGAGGCGTCGAAACCAGCTCCCTGAAAATAGGTAAACTGGTACGGCGAAGGCATGTAGGCGTCGGCGTTCGAGGCGCAGCCGAAGGCGAAGTCAAGAAGCGGAACGCCACCAACGGCACCCTGCTCGATGACCCATGTCACCGCGCCATGAAGGCCCTCTTCCATTAGAATGCGGGGCACATTCGCCGAGATACCGAAGCCAAGGTTGACGCAGCTTCCGGCCTGCAGTTCCTGCGCAACGCGACGGGCGATGACCTTTTGGATGTTGAACTCCGGAACCCGGAAAGTGTCGAGCGGCCGGAAGATCTCTCCGGAGATCGCCGGATCGTAGAGCGTCTGCGTCGTCTGCTTCTGATCCGGATCGACGACGACATAGTCGACGAGCATGCCAGGCACGCGCACGTCGTGCGGCTTTAGCGAGCCTTCCTTGGTTATGCGCTTGACCTGAGCGATGACGATGCCGCCGTTGTTGCGGGCAGCGAGCGCCTGATCGAGGCCACCGAGATACGCGCCTTCATGCTCGTAGGTGAGATTGCCGCGCTCGTCGGCAGTCGTTGCACGGATGATGGCGACTTGGGGCACGATTGACGGGAAGAACAGATAGTCGTCGCCTTCGAAGGAGACCCGTTTGACTACCGGCTCGCCGGCCCCGAGATCGTTCATGGCGCAGCCCTGCCGGTTCGGATCAACGAACGTGTCGATGCCGATCTTCGTCAGAACACCCGGGCGCTTGGCAGCAGCTTCCCGGTGAATATCGAACATGATGCCCGAAGGAATATTGTAGGCCGGAATCTCGTTGTTCGTGATCATCTGCCAGATCAGCGGTGGCTCGGCGCTCGACGGACCCGATGGATAGGAACCGCCGATAATCTTCTTAAGGAGACCCTTTTTGGCGATGTAGTCGACGCCCCTGATGCCGCTCATGTCACCGGCGGCGATCGGATGCAGCGTCGTGATATCCCTCGGATGACCGGTGCTATCAAAGCGCTCGCCAATCGCCTTCAACATGAGGTCGGGGCAGCCAAGGCCGCTCGACGACGAAACGGAGACGACGGCACCGTCCGGAATGAGGGCTGCGGCTTGCGCCGGGGTAATGTGCTTGCTCATGTTCGTTTAGGGTCCTGTTTCAACTTTCACGGCCGCACCCGTCGCAACCGCTTTCTTGACGGCAAGCGCGGTGGCCATTGACCAAATTCCATCCTCGGTCGCCGCCAAGGGCAAGCCGTTCTTCATTGCGGAGTGGAACGCTCTGAGAGCGTCCTCGTAGAGGTTGCCGCCGTCGACAGTCATGCCTGCGTCCTTCCAAGTGGGGAGCCGTTTGCAGCGCCACAGGTTTCGCGAACCACGAGCCGAACCGACGAGACTATGGCTTCGGCTTCCGCCTTTCCGGCGCTGATCTGCTTCAGGAGAAGCTGCGCGGCACGACGGCCTATTCCTTGAGGATCGACCGAGATGGTAGTCAGAGCCGGAACAGCGGTTTTTGCCTCGATCACGTCGTCGAACCCGACGACCGCGAAGTCCCGGCCGGGCTCGAGCTTCCTGGCACGAAGGCCGTCGCAAACCCCGAATGCGACCGCGTCGTTGAAGCATACCGCAGCAGTCGGCCTGTTTCCGATCGACAATGCACGCTCGATCGCTTCGGCTCCGCCCGCCCTCGACGGCGGGGAATCGACAATCAGATCCTCGTCGGCATCCAGCCCGCAAGCGGCAGTAGCGGCACGATAGCCGGCCAGACGCTCGTCAAAGACCGCCGTGTCACGAAAACCGCCAAGGAACGCGATGCGGCGATGACCAAGTGACACCAGGTGCTCCACGCCCACAACGACGCCTTCGCGATTATCCGAGACAACTGATGAAGCCTTTGCTCCGGGCACATTTCTAACGGCGACAACAACGGGAATGCCAGCGGCGATGAGCGGCTTCAGGTCGGCGGCTTCCGTCGCGCGTGCGGGCGAAAGGATCAGCCCCGAGATGCCGTGCTCACGCATCGACGCGATGACCTCCCGCTGACGGTCGAGGTTCTCGCTTGTGTTGGATAGAAACTGTACGAATCCGGCAGACTGCACGACCATGTCCACGCCGACTGCGAGCTCGGCGAAGAAGCCATTCGTCAGATCATTGACGACAACGCCAATGATCTTCGACTTCGACCCTGACTGCCTGAGATTGGCGGCGCCGCGATTATAGACATAACCGAGTTCCCGCATCACGGCATTGACCTTGGCCCTCGTGCCATCGTTGACCAACGGAGATCCCTGCAAGACCAACGAGACGGTCGATTTCGACACGCCCGCAGCCTTCGCGATATCGATGACGGTGACCCGTCCCTTGGTCATGACAAACCTCCAATGACCTCAGTCATGTCAATTTAATAATTGGAACGTTCCAATTCAGTCAAGAAGAAAATCTTTTCACCAATCGGACAGGCATCGCATTCTCATATAAGCATAGGAATCTATTATGCTATTAATTTCTGCGGCACTTGTTCCCTGGCGACCATAGACGGCAGATTTATTTGGAACGATCTAAATTTCGAACGCGTGAGCTTGCTCGGATTCCTCCAGGCTGGTCCCAGCTCGGCGGTGATCCCGACAAGACGATCCGCGTTTTCATCAACGCCTTTCCATTGAAGCGATTGGAAGCGCGTAACAAGGACTGCATCAACGAAATGTCACGACGAAACTTGCGAGATTGCGCCTGTCGCGTGCCAAGGCCGACGCGAAGGGGTTTTCATCATATGCCAGATGACGCGGCGCCCACATTTCAGTCGAAGGGATTATCAAGATATACCCGATCGACTAGCTTCAGACTGCGATCGGGCTGCACGATGTATGTCTCGCGCACCCGTTCGCCCCACCGATCCGTGAATGTGTGAGGAAGGATGCTGCCGACTGGTGACTTTTGTAATCGTTGAGTCGGCTGCCCGCCGTAGGTAATGCTCCCCGGAATCGGCTCCAGTCCTGGTTCGCTAGTCTGGCAGGCCGCAAGCATGCCCGCCAAAATTACCACAACCGCTATCCTCTTCATTGTATCCTCCCATCTCGCTTCGATTCATCAAGCCGATGTAGGTTCGAGTCCGGCCAAGTACAGCGTCGCTGGGGGGCCAACATCAGGATCGCCTCTGCCGATCTGCAGACCCTCACCTTCGGGCGCTCCAAGGGGCTCGGGTTTGACCGCCTCCTCATCCATCCTACTGAGAATATGGTATCGTGGTTGAAAGATCCGCGAAACGCCTTGGAAGCGGGACACGGGCTAAGCTCTGCGTAGCCCTGATGCGTGCGCGGCACGTGGTCACTGTGGTGTATGATATCCCGAATGGTCAGGACATTGCCGGCTTTTCGGTCTATGGCAACCTTCGGCTCTCGGCAGCCCAATCGAAAGAGCGTTCATCTCCGGACTGGAGCGACGGCGTCGCGATTCCCTTGGAAAGTGCGAGATGCCTGCACCGGCGCTTTTAGGAAGCTGGCTTCGTGCGTCTCACGCGCACACCAAACCATTCGTCACCGTCAGCGATAAATTCAATACCAGCCTCTTCCAATACTTTCCGAAGACGATCAAGCGTTGATTGCTTGAGCTCTTCGCCCCGTTCGAGTCGAACAAGTGTATTGGTCGAAACCCCTGCTCGCTCGGCAAACTCGACAATACCCCAATCTAGAGCCGCTCGCGCCATACGGAATTGAACCGCCAACATTCATAATCGCCATGTTTTGGCGAAATCCATTGCTTCGCCGAGTTTTCAGGTTACAATCGAAAATCTGCCGAATTGGCAGACGGCCAAGCCGGGCGTTCGCAGCGCCCTGCTTGGCCTGACCACAACCCAGCTTAGTGGAGCTCAGGACATGGCTGATTCTGAGAATAGCAGAACTTTGCCCGCATTTGCCCGCGGAAAAATCAAGCCATGCCCTCGGACGTGTGAAACCGTCCCGCGCGTGATCGACCGCCGGAACCTGCTTGCCGTCGCGTCGCGCCTATTGAGCTCTCACATCGAAGATCCTGACGCTCGGCGAACAGAGCCTGGCCCAACGCCCGTCAGAGAAATGTGGCCGAAATGGTATGCGCTTTATCAGCAGCAGGTGAAGGCCACTCGTCTCAGAGAAAAACTTGAGAGGGAATTGCTCGAAGAGGCCGGTGGTCTTCCGGCAGCGACGCTGCCGAGTGTTGGAAAGGATGGCGTCGTTAAGGTTCACTCGTTTGCCGACATCAATCGAATGGCAACGCAGCTTAATGCCGGAGACCTGTCTCAGGCGCGGGCCGAGCTTCGTGTGCGCCGGAAACGATGGAAGGACGCGGATCAGCGTTTGGGATACAGCGCGGCGCTCGCCCTCGAACAGGAGCTCGCGGAAGGGGCCGGAATATCAGGACGCGTCATGGGGATCACACCGCCCTCCTCCCTGATGGAAGTCACCGCGAAACTCCATTGCCTGATCGTCATGCATGATCCTGGCCTGAAGCTCGAAGATGCCCCCTGGCCTGAGCTGCGCACGATGCTGAAGGATCTTATCCGCCTTGCTGAGAAGCGTCGGCCGACATCATGCAAGCGACCTGCACAGCCCGGCAAAGCGGCAGGCGTTCGGAGCATTCTAAACCTGGCGACACACTACCAAGAGGCGGCCAGGAAGCTTGGCGAGGGCTCGTCCAAGCCCAACCAGGCTCCGCAGCGTCTTCTGGCGCTCCATGCGATGGAGCTCTACCTGAATGCATTCCTGCTCGCCAAAGGCGTGGACGCCACGATGATAGGCGGTTTCCGGCACGACCTCGGCGAACGAACGCGGATAGCGACCGACGCCGGCCTTATCCTGCGCAAGCGGACGGTGGCGCATCTGGCCGCGCTCTCTGCAAGCAACGAGCATCACGTCATCAGCCATGCCCCGCAACCTGCGTCCACGCTGTCACAGATGAACCGAGTTATGGCAACGGTCGATGAGCTCTCGCGCAAGGTGCGAAAGGCATTGCGGGGAGCGCCGTGATTGCGCCTCACAGAGGCGGCACCGGCAAGGTGTGCCTCAGGCTGCATATTCAGCCTACGCTCCTGAACATGGGGTAATCGCGGACGCTTCCCCCAACGACATTGCCCTAGCAATATCTGACATTGGTGGTTGCCCCCGGTAAGATGAAATACGGGCTCACGATTGGAACCGGGCCCAGCATCAAATGGGAGGCAACCATGGACCAATATATCGGGCTTGATGTTTCGTTGAGGCAAATGTCCTTCTGATCCCAAAGTTCTATCGCAGATCATCCGAAAGCCTCCACGCGCAAAGGTGGTTGTTTTCGAGACAGGCCCACTGTCGACTTGGTTCTATCACGCGCTGACAGCCGAAGGAATTCCCGCGATTTGCATCGAAGTACGTCTTGCGCAAAAGGTTCTGAATGAGACCCTCAATAAGACTGATGCCAATGATGCGGATGGTCTGGCGCAGTTGGCCAAAGCCGGGTTTTACAAAGTCGTGCGAGTGAAGACTTTCGACAACATGCTGACGCGTACACTAGTGGCAGCGCGTAGCCTGCTCGTGAGCATTTCCAAGCAACTCAGCAACCAAATACGCGGTCTTCTGAAAACGTTTGGTCTCGTCGTGCCCAAAGGAGAAGGACGGGTATTTGATGCCAATGTGAGAGAGTTGCTGAATGGAAATAGCGGCCTGGCAGTTGTGATATTACCCCTCCTCGAGGCATGGCGCGAAATGCGTGAGCGCGCAGCCAATCTTGATAAACAGTTGGTCGCAGTTTCCAGACAGAGCCGGGCTACGAAGCTTCTGATGACGATTCCAGGCGTTGGTGCCGTAACGGCCGTCTCGTACATTGCTGCGATCGAAGATCCGGAAAACTTCCCCACCTCGCGCTCCTCGTACATCTTCTCTTCTCGCTGCAAAAGTCTGAATTCGGTCGAGTGAAGACTGGCCAGTCATCTGGCGCGCGATCAACTGATAGATCTGACAAACTATCTCGTAGAAATTGGATGGAAACGGATGGATAAATAGTGCATGAGAGTGCCTCAGGAATTGGATGGGATTGGATGGGAAAATGGAATTTCTAAACACGGCGACCATCCGGATCACGGCGGAAATCCTGTCGCTGATCGCCGAAATCGACGAATTCAAAGGTGCTTGGCGCGCGATCGGCCGGATCGCGCCTGAGCGGCTGTCCAGCCTCCGGCGTGTCGCCACGATCGAAAGCGTCGGTTCCTCCACACACGTATTGAAGGGGCACGCCTCACCGACCGAGAGGTCGAAAAGCTGCTGGCAAACATTCGCCTGGGGTCATTTACGACACGCGACGAGCAAGAGATTGCCGGCTATGCGGAGGTAATGGAGAACATCTTCAGTGCTTACGAAGCTATTTCGTTCACCGAGAATCATATCCGTCAGCTCCACCGCGACCTTCTTGCACATTCGACAAAGGACGAGCGGCATCGCGGCGCCTACAAAGCGCTCTCCAACAACGTGGAAGTGTTTAACGAACAGGGCGAGAGCCTCGGCGTCGTTTTCGAAACGGCATCGCCGTTCGATACGCCGCGTCGAATGCAAGAACTGATCGCTTGGCTGGATGAGCAAGGGCGAGAAAAGCAGCTCCACCCACTTTTGGTCGTCGCGATCTTCGTTGTCGTTTTCCTCGAAATCCATCCATTCCAGGATCGCAATGGCCGCCTATCACGTATTCTGACCACCTTGCTGCTCTTGCGGGCCGGCTACGCTTATGTCCCCTACAGCTCGCTCGAAAGCGTCATCGAGCAAAGCAAGGAAAGCTATTACATCTCGCTTCGGCGTACGCAGGCAACGATCCGCAGCACGGAGCCCGACTGGAATCCTTGGATCGAGTTCTTTTTGAGGGCCCTGCATCTGCAGAAGACCCGGCTTGAGAAGAAGATGGAGCGCGAGCGCATTATCCTCGCCGACATGCCGGAATTATCCGTCACATTGCTCGAGTTGGCGCGTGAGCACGGGCGGATTACAGTCGCGGAAGCTGCTCGCATCACCGATGCAAGCCGTCACACCATCAAGGATCATCTCAAGGCACTTGTGGATCAAGGGCACCTCGTCCTGCACGGTGCCGGCCGCGGTGCCTGGTACGGTCTTTCCTGATGAATCGGATGTCGGGCCCATCTGAATGGGTTCCTCTCGAAGGGATGCGAACTGTCGCCCCGGTAATTCAAACAACCCCTAAGCTCGCTTAGCCTTTGAGAATATCACGCTTTATATCAGGCTGGCTGCCCGACCGCGGCTCGCGGATCCTTCGGCCCCCTTGCGCGTTTTCTCGATGAGGAAACAACCGGATCGGTCTGGCAGAGCCTGCGAGAAGCTGATGGCGCACGAAAATGACCGCGAAGATTCAAGGGATCGAAGACATGAACATGAGTGAGTTAAAACCCGCTGCGGAGCTGGCCGCGAAGCGAGTGTCCCGGTTCAAGAATGAAAGCCCGCAGTATTCCAAGGCCAGAACGGCCCTGCTGGCAGAAGAAATCGAAGTCCGACGCCATCTCACCCGGCTTGCCGACCTTCGCCGGCAGCTACCCTCCGGCCCGGTCGTCGAAAAAGACTACCGGTTCAAGGACGAGAATGGTAACGAGATCGGACTTGCAGAACTCTTCGGAAATCACGACACACTTGTGACGTATTTCTGGATGTTCGGTCCGCAGCGCGAACGGCCCTGCCCGATGTGCACAAACTTCCTTGGCGGCGCGAACGGCAACGGGGTCGATGTCAAACAACGAGTTGCGTTCAAGATCATTGGGCGAAGCTCTGTGGAACGACAACGGGCGTTTGCCATGGAACGAGGTTGGCATGACCTGGATTTTGTTCAAACGGTAGGTGACGACTATGCCCGAGATTTAGGCCTGGTCGATGATGAGGGTTACGAATATCCGGGCTTCACTGTTTACCAGAAGAACGGATCGGAAATTCGTGTCTTCTACAATGCCGAAATGCCACGCGAAGCGGCCGATCCTGGACAGGATCCCAGAGGCGCTGTTGATATTGCACCGCTGTGGAATATTCTCGATATGACTCCGGCGGGGCGCGGCGCAGACTGGTATCCGAAGCTAAAATACTAACGCTCGACTCCCTGCAGTTAATCTAGCCTTGGCTATGAAGAAGCCTTAGCATATCGGCGTGTCGATGGACGAGCTTCCATTCTCCCTCCTCGCGTCGGAAGACCTCCGTCACGCGCAACGACATCGGAATCTCTCCGTCTTGACCAGCCATCCTGGGCTTTGGCATGCTGCAGTCCCGTCCAGAAGCCCAGGTTTCCATCCTACGAAGACTGAAGGATTTCGGGACTTCGAAACTGCCCCGCTTCCCTCCTTAAATGACGCGGCCCCTTCTCGTTCGAAGCGTTGACCGCCGCCGGACCGTCGATCCGGTTCCCGGACGGAGGAAGGAAGGTCGCGGGGTCCGTGGGGCGTCGACATATTGATCAGGGGTCGCGGAGTTGCCGTTGATATAGTTAAGGGAAGCGCTCTCACAACGATTGACCTGGCACTTCATCCAGAGCTGGCATGGCTATCTCCTGTTGGCGAGGTGTGGAACACCATGGTAAGGACTTTATTCGGCGTCGGGATCGATGCCTCCTTGGTGTTGCTTCACCGCGGTCAGAACGCGCAACAGACTGGGCCATCTCATTCTATTGATCCCATCCTGAGATGGCCGTGTGCCGATCCCGAAGAGAAGCGAGGGCCTGCGAGAGACATCAAACTACCGAGAAGCTGAAAGCTCAAAAGCGCTTGACGTCAATACACCGAATAGGGAAGAGCCGGAAATACTATGTGAGCTTCAGTAAAGCATATTTCTTTGTCAGCGTAATGCCACCCTCTCTGACTTCTCTAAGCCCAGAAGTTGGCGTAGCGCGACGGTTGGCCCGACGAGGTCCTGCAACGTGTAGCCGTCAAGGACTTCGAGAAAGGCTGCGGTCGCGGTTGCAAGCGCGCGCTTGAGCACGCAGGCCGGCAATACCACGCAGGCATTACCGCCTTCGGCTTCCATGCAGGGAACCAGCGCGAAGTCCGGCTCGCAGGCCCGAACGATGTCTCCGACCCTGATCGCCGATGCGTCATGAGCCAGGCGCATTCCCCCCTGACGTCCCCGTATGGTCTCGATCAGACCCTTCCTACCGAGTTCGTTGGTGATCTTCATTAGATGCGCCTTGGAGATACCGTAAGCCGCAGCCACTTCATCGATCGTCGACGGGTTCCCGCCCGGACGGAGACCGAGATACATCATCAGCCGCAATGCATAGTCGGAATAAACTGTCAGCCGCATGAATTTCTTCCTGGTTCCATTTTGAAGCATAATAGCAATCAGGCGGCGGAGCGAACTCCAACCGCCTGATGCTCATGTTATGCCGCCAAATCGTCGGCCGGACCGAAGAACTCGTAGTGGATCCTGTCTTTCGGAACGCCGGCTCTGTCCAATCCATTGACGAACGTCGTAAGGAACGGCTTTGGACCACACAAATAGATGTCGGCTTCCGTCAGTGGCGTGTTCTCGGCGAGCCACTCGAGGGTGACGAAGCCTTCCTGGTCGTAGTGAACGCCCTTCCGATCGTCGGAATGCGGCGCGCGATAGAAGATCGCCGACCTCATTCCGTCGCGGCCGAAGATGAGCTTGCGAACATGCTCGCCCATCGCGTGAACCTTGCCGTCTTCGGCGCCGTGAACGTAGTAGACATTCGCGTTCTCTTCTTTCGCTGCGATGGTTTCGAGCATGCTGACCATCGGCGTCAGGCCGACACCGCCGCTCAGCAAGACGACCGGTCGCGCCGTATTCTCCTTCAGGAAGAAATCGCCTGCCGGTGGCGCAACTTCGAGCACATCGCCGACGACCAGCTTGTCATGCAGATAGTTCGAAATCACACCCGAGGGCTCGCGCTTGACCGAAATTCTGTAGGTCTCGCCGTTCGGAGCAGAGGAGATGCTGTAGTTGCGGCGATGTTCACCCTTTCCGGGCACGGCTATCCGGAAGGTCAGATACTGGCCGGGGAGATGGCGCAGGACCGGCCTGTCATCTTCCGGCTTGAGTACGAAGGAGGTGATGATGTCGCTCTCGCGGCGTTTGTCGGCAATGCGGAAGCGGCGCCACCCGTTCCATCCGCCTTCAGTGGCGCTTAGCTCATCATAGACCTGCTTTTCCCTGCCGATGAGGATATCCGCTAGGAACCAGTAGGCCTCGCCCCAAGCTGCAAGCACTTCGTCGGTTGCGGCGTCGCCCAGCACCTGCTTGATGGCTGCGAGCAGTGCGTTGGCGACATGCGGATAATGATGCTCCTGAATCTGAAGGCCGACATGCTTTTGTGCGATCCGCTCGACCGCCGGCCCGAGGACGGCGAGGTTGTCGATATTCTGCGCATAGACGAGGATCGCCTGTGCCAGCGCCTTCGTCTGCCCGCCGCCTTCGCCTTGGTGGGACTGGTTGAAGAGGTTGCGAACCTCCTCGTCCTTGAAAAGCAGTAGATACATGGCGGCGGTGATCTCGGTGCCGTGGGCTGCAAGCGCGGGTACGGTGGCCTGCACGATTGCCTTGGTTGCCGCGCTCAGTTCTCTAGCCATTTCGGATCTCCATGATTTTGATAGTGGCGGGAACCGATGTATGCCTTAAAACATATATCAACAATGTATCTTTTTGCATTAGCGATGCCCTGTGCGGTTCTGCCACACGTGAGCCCAGCATAGTCAGGCCCCTTCGTTTCCCAACCACGCCCCATCGATTTACAGCGATCTGAGGTTGATCTAAGGGCTGTCAAATGAGCTCACCGACGAGTACTTGACGAGCTCATTTTGAGGGTAACGTTGATAATTCTCTCCATTTTTATTCTGAAATACCGGTGATGTCGGGCGTCTGCCAGGCAAGGTGCTGTGCGCTGTCGACCGCGATCATTTGGCCGGTGATACTCTCGGCGCGCGCTAGATTGGCAACCGTTTCGGCAACCTGATTAGGGACACCCCGCGGCCGAGCAGAACGACGCCCGATTGGCGTGCAAAGTCAGCCTCGCTTTGCCTTGCATTGCTGAGAGTGGGACCTGGTCCCACAGCATTTGCCCGTATTCGAGGCGCAAGAGCTGAGCAAAGGTCCTCGTTGCGGTACGTGAAGACGGCGGCGAGGACGATTAAACGGGATTATCAAGGAAGCTGTTCGTTCCGTCACGCAGAACTGAGGAGCGCCTCGATTTCGCTTCGCGCGGGCATGGCGGGCGCTGTACCGGGGCGCGTCACTGCAATGCCGGCGGTCACCGACGCAAAACGCACGGCGTCAATCGGCGCGCGTCCTTCGGCAAGGGCTGCCGAAAAGCCGCCGAGAAAGGCATCCCCGGCTCCGGTCGTGTCGATCACCTTTCCTGCGGCAATAGCCGGAACGAACTCGCTATGGCCTGGCGTTCGAAACAGCGATCCTCGCCCGCCGAGCGTGATGATTGCTGTCTTCGCACCGCGCTGGAGAAGCGTCTCGGCGGCCCTCACTGCCTGCTCGTCGGTGTCGACCGGATGGCCGACGATACCTGCGGCCTCAATCTCGTTCGGGACGATGAAGTCACATAACGGATAGATACTATCGGGGATCACCTGTGCCGGCGCGGGGTTGAAGATCGTCGTAACGCCAGCCTTCTTCGCGATCGAAAGACCGTGGATGGCGGCTTCGATCGGCTGCTCGAGCTGGGTCATGAAGATAGAAGCGGCTTCGATTTCCGCGCGGTTGGCATCAACATCTTCAATGCCGATTAGGCCGGCAGCGCCAGGGGCTACGATAATGGCGTTATCGCCGTTGTCCTCGTTGACGAAGATGAAGGCGGCACCGGTCGAGACGCCTTCCACGCGCATCACATTGGCCTTCACGCCTGCCGCCGCATAGGCCGCAAGCGCCATGTCACCGAAGGGATCGTTGCCCACACGCGAGATAAAGGTGACGTGGCCGCCTGCTTTTGCCGCGGCAATTGCCTGGTTGGAGCCTTTGCCACCAGGACCGAGAGAAAAGCCAGAACCGATCAAGGTTTCGGCGACATGCGGCAGACGCTTGGCCTTATAGGCGGTATCGGCGGCGAAGATGCCAAGGATAACGATGGTCTTTCTGTCACTCATCGCGCCACCTCATTGGCTGGGATGACACCCTTGGTGAGAATGAAGCAGCCGTAGAACCGCGTCTCGCCAGTCGCGATAACGCAATAGGCCTTGCGGGCAATGTCGTAGAAAGCCATCCGCTCAATCGGATACATGGGTGCCGCCTTGTTCTCTGCGCGATCGACTACGGCTTGCACTTCCCGCTGTACGTCTGGGATTTCGTCCGGTTTGCCGATTACTTCCATGCGGCCAACCGAGGGCTGCAGCGGCGTGTCGAGCGGGAAGACAGAGAGGATCGCCTCGATCGCCCTTGGTGCGGGCGTATTCTCCATTGTCAAAAGACCACCGAGCGGCGAGTGCCGGGCCACCGAATCCGAAGGGAAGTTCGTGTCCGAAACCACGAGGTAATCGCCATGCCCCATCTTGGACAGCGCCTGGAGAATATCTCCATTGAGTTCTGGCCTGATACCTTTGAGCATTGATTCTTCACTCCTTTTAGCGGCTCTTCCGGCCTGTTTTCAATTGATGTCCGGCTTGGTCTGGCGGTGGCGCTGTCGACCCGCGGATGATGAGCGAGGCGCTCAAGGCCTCGTCTCCAGGTTCTGATACCCTTTCGAGCAATAATTTGACCGCGCGCCTAGCCAGTTGGTCCGTCGGCTGGCGCACGGTCGTCAGGCGTGGCACGACAAGATTGGCGAGATGAATATCGTCGAAACCAGCGATGGAGAGGACGCCCGGCACATCGAGGCCAAGGTCCCGCGCCGCACGAAGGACTCCAATCGCCTGCTGATCGCTGGCAGCGGCGATAGCCGTTGGCCGCATATTCGGCGGCTGTGCAAGAAGCTGCCGCGCGATGACCTCGCCGGATTCGTAGTCGAACCGGCCGGAGAATATTTTGAGCTCCGCCTTTTCATCCAATGCGCGGATGCGGTTCACGAAGCCCTCGCGGCGCGCGCGCCCGGCCTCAGTATCGGCCGGACCGGCAATATAGGCGATGCGCCGATGGCCGAGTTCGTAAAAATGATCGGCAACGAGTGCCGCCGCCTCGGCATGATTGATGGAAATCAGCGGAAAATCGGCAAAGCGGCGATCGAGCGACACGATCGGCACCTTGGATTTCACATGCGCGGGATGGGTGACATTCGCCGCGACAATGATGATGCCGCGCACAGAACGATCGAGAAAAGCCGAAATGTGGCTCTGCTCAGCCTCGCGGTCATTGTGAGAACTCGCCAGCATCAGCGAATGGCGGTGCTCAAGTGCCGCACGTTCGGCGCTGGCCGCCATTTGCGAGAAGAACGGGTTGGTTATATCGGGAACGATCAGCCCGATGACATCCGTCTTGCTGGTACGCAGCGCCCTGGCCATGACATTCGGGCGATAGCCGAGCGCGTCGATCGCATCATGGACCTTGTCGCGCAGCACTGTCTTGACGGAAAGCTCGCCAGCGAGCACTCGCGATACTGTACCCACCGAGACACCCGCCAGCGTGGCGACATCCTTGACTGTGGGTATCTTGTCCATATTCACACGCTGCCGCTATTTCACTGCGCCGGCTGTCATGCCCGCGATGATGTGTTTTTCGAGCAGGATGCCAACGAATACAAGTGGCAAGATCCCGGCCGTCGAAAGCGCCGCCATGGACCACCAGTTGATCCCCTGACTGCCCGTCTGGCTGGCGATCATGACCGGTAGCGTATTGGTGTTCGTCGATGTCAGCAGGGCTGCGAAGAAATATTCGTTCCAGCACAGGATCAGAGCGAGGATGAAGGCTGCAACCATACCCGGCGCCACCAGCGGCACGATGATGCGGCTGAACGCGCCCCAGATCGACAGTCCGTCGACGAGTGCGGCTTCCTCGAGCTCCACAGGGATGGTCGCGAACTGGTCACGCATGATCCAGATGACGATCGGCAGAACCATCAGCGTATAGACCGCAATCAGTCCGCCAAAGGTATCAAGGAGAGCAAGCTGCTTGTAGAGGACCAGAAATGGCAGGGCCAGAACAACCGGAGGCATGATGAGCTGCGACAAGAAGAAAAAGGATATGTCGGAATTGCGCATATGGCCGAATTTATAGGAGAAGCGGCTGAGCCCATAGGCGGCAAGCGATCCAAGGAAGACGGCGAGCGCCGAGGCTGTCCCCGAAATCACGGCGCTGTTCCATAGCCGGCGCATAAACTCGTCACGAACGGTCGAAGTCTGTGTGAGCGCGTCAGGTGATAGCCCGAGAGAGCGCCAGCCGAGCCAACTCGGCGTGAATTCGTACCAAGGCACAATATTGCCCTTCATAACGTCGGGCGCTGTCTTGAAGGAAGTCGAAATTGTCCAGAAAAGTGGAAAAAGGCTGACGATCGCCCAGGTTACGAGGAGGCCGTAGACAACAAAGCGCATTGCCCACCAACGCGCGCGTTGACGGCGGGCGAACTTGTCAAAGTCAATTGCAGCCATCAGATTCTCCCCGTCATGCGCTTGACGATGCGGTCGGAAACATTGATCAGCGTTGTCATACCAATGACGATAATTGCCAGGTAGACGAGCGCCAGAAGCGTTCCATATCCGACGTTCGAACGATCGCGATATTCGCGATAGATGAAGCTGGTGACGGAATCCGTGGCGCCACCCGGGCCGCCGGCCGTGACCGTGATGATGATGTCAGCGAGCTTCAGCTTGAAGATGATGCGGATCATGACCGTCGTCACCGAAACCGGCAGCATCAGCGGGAAGATGACTTGCCAGAAGCGCTGCCATTTCGTTGCGCCATCGACTTCCGCAGCCTCCAGTACTTCGCGTGACAGCGACTGCAGGCCGGCAAGAAGCATGATCATCATGAAAGGAATGAACGTCCAGGCATCCATGATCATGATCGAAAACTTCGCGGTCAGTGGATCGCCGAAGAAAGACGGATTTTCCCAGCCTAGCCACCGAGCAAGCCGAGCAATTGGCCCGAAGCGCGTCTCCAGCATCGACTTTCCGACCATCCAGCCCACAGCAACCGGTGACAGCATGAGCGGGAGGAGAAAGGTCACGCGCCAGAATTTGCGAGCAACAATCTCCTGGTTCAGCAGCAGTGCCAAACCAAAGGCAATCGCATATTCAACCGCGATAGCAAGGACATAATAGCCCATGTTGATAAGCGCATTGAGATAAAACGCGTCCCCCAGCATTTGCCGCAGATTATCCAGGCCGTTGAATTGCCGTCCTGTCGGCGAAGCCAGGTTCCAGTCGGAAAATCCGACCCAAAGCGCAAATAGAAGCGGAAATACCACCATGGACACGACGAAAAGGGCGGCTGGCAGCACGAACAGCGCCTTCTTTCCCGCCTCACCATGAATGACGACACGCGTCACGCAAAGGACTGCTGCCCAGATAAAATAGGCGTAGAGCACGGGCCGCCAATTTTCGAAGCCCCATTGCGCCCAGCCGAGGTCATGGGACGCCTGGAGCATAAACGAAACGGCAAACCAGGCCGCACTCACCCAGAGGGCTGCATAACCCCAAATGCGCCGGCTCGCCGAAATCGAGCCGGTCTCGACCGTATGCAACAGATCGCCTTCCATTGTCGACATAATAGTCCCCGCCAAGCTATTCGAAGGCCGGCGGAACGCGACGTTCCGCCGGCTTAATCACCTTACGGGATCAGAGCCCAAGGCTCGCGCGATACAGTTTCAGCTGCTTATCGCGGCCGATCTGATCGGTGATCTTTTCCCAGGCGGCGGCGATGGCATCTGCGGTTTCCTGGGCCGACTTGTACTTGCCGCCATAGCCTTTCGCCAATTCGTCTTCCGCGACGGAATAGTATTGGAAAATGCCCGGGATACGCGGCTCAACAGCACGGTTCGGGTGGTTATAGGAGCCGAATTGCGACTTTAGATAGTTCGAGATGTAGTCGCCCTTGTAGCCGGCGGCCACCCATTCTTCGATCTTGGACTGGCTGTTGCGGTGTACCTGGAAGCCCGACGGATACATGGCCGTCCAAATCGCCAGATCCTTGCCTCCGAGATGGGCGGCGGCGCTCCACGCAGCACGGTGTTTCAGCTTGTCGCTTTCCACGCGGGCCATGACGTAGATGCCCCATCCGAGATAAGCGCAGTTCGGCGCATAATTCACGCCGTCCTTTGCCTTCACCCATTTACCCGCCTTGCGGTCATATACATCCTCGGACCCAGGCAGAATGTCGAAAGCAGCAACCTCGCCGACGACCGATGTGTCGGACGTGTTTGCCTGCTGGCCGATATCGCCCCACCATGTGACCATGGAACCAGTACCGGCGAGGAACTGCTGGAACCCGGTCGTGCCCGGATCGGCGTTGATCTGGTCGGTGGGTTCGTAAGATAGGAGGTCCATCGCTTCCTGAATAGCGCGGACCCAGCCGGGACTATTGACGAGCGGCTTCATGTTTTCAGGGTCAAACAGCCAAGCTGGATCGCCCGGCACCTTCACATAGGCGGTTGCCCGGTCTTCCAAGAAGTAGAAGCCAAAGCCACCCCAGCCCTTATACGGGTCGAGATAACCATAGGCCGGGCCGTTTGACAGCGGATCCTTCTTGCCTTTCAGGAACTTCGAAACTTCTTGAACCTGAGCCCAGGTCTTCGGAACGCTCCATTCACCAGAGTGGCCTTCGTCCTTCCAAGCCTTGGCAAGGGCCATGTCGCTGAAATAGTCAGCGCGGTAATTGAAGTTATGGCAGTCGCCGTCAATCGTTACGCGATAGGTCTTGCCGTCCCAGGTCCCAACGGGAGGCTTTAGATAATCCACGTAGTCGTCAATATCGATCTGCTTCTTTACCCAATCGGGCATCTCGGATAGCAGACCCTTGCCGGCTGTATCACCCTCGAAGGGCGCGCCCATTTCAAGAATGTCGAAATCGACGGTACCAGTAGCGATCGACTGCTGCAGGCGGGCATTATAATCGGCCTGAGCCAGGTCGATCCATTTGATCTTGGCGCCGGTATAAGCCTCCCATGGCTTCAGGAAGCCGCGGAACAGGAAATTGTGGAGATTTTGGTTGTTAAGCCCCATGAAGGTCAGCTCAACGCCAGCAAACTCGCCCTGCTTGACGTTGGCCTTGGTCGGCCCAAGGCAAAGCTCACCTACTTTCTGCCAGTCGGCATCCGTTGGCGCGCCCTTGCCTACGCCGGGAATTTTCAGAATTTGTGCCCGGACGTCATCCGCGGCAAACGCCCAAGACGGCAATCCGCCCATGACGCTGGAAACACCCATAAGCGCGGCAGCGCTCGCCGTGCCGCGCAGGATGTCGCGACGGCTTGCCTGACGGCGCATCAATGCATCGTATACTTCGAGTTTCATGTGGTCTCCTCCGTTTTGTCCCCGGTGATCTGCCCGCCGGTTGATGCGGAACCAGTCGCAAAATTTACACTGGTCTGCTGCAAAGCTATCTGTTATTCAACGAAATGAAACGTTTCATCAGTTGCGTTTGACACCGCTCCTCTCGGTCTCGATGAGGAGAATTAGACAGTAGCCGTAAAATGTCAATCGAAAATGAAACGTTTCATAGAGGGGGATTCCGCGATATTTCATACGGCGGTGCATGGCGCAATGTGCCCGGGCCGCGGATGAAGAGACCGTTGAAAGAATGAGAGAATGCCTCGGTGAAAGCCTTGAAAAATGGCTTTTGCGTAGGCAGAGGGAGCGAGATGGCTGAAGTTAAAGTATCTGGGGCGCAAAAGACCTACGGCGCCATGAAAGTTCTCCACGGGATCGATATCGAAATCGATGATGGCGAATTTGTCGTGCTCGTCGGCCCTTCCGGCTGCGGCAAGTCTACATTGCTGCGAATGGTGGCGGGACTTGAAAGCATTACCGGTGGAACGATTTCAATTGGGGGCCGCGTCGTTAACAACGTGCCTCCTAAGGACCGCGACATCGCGATGGTATTCCAGAGCTATGCGCTCTATCCGCACAAGACGGTGGCAGAGAACATGGTCTTTGCGCTACGCCTTCAGAAGCAGCCGGCAGATGTCATCAAGCAGCGCCTGCAAGCAGCAGCCGAGACGCTCGATCTCGTGCCTTATCTTGACCGCTATCCGCGTCAGCTATCTGGTGGCCAGCGCCAGCGTGTGGCTATGGGCCGTGCAATCGTTCGCTCGCCGCAAGTCTTCCTGTTCGATGAGCCGCTGTCCAACCTCGACGCCAAGCTGCGTGTACAAATGCGCAAGGAAATCAAGGAACTGCATCAGCGGCTCAATACGACGACAATCTATGTAACTCATGACCAGGTAGAAGCCATGACCATGGCCGACAAAATCGTGGTTATGCAGGGCGGCCATGTCGAGCAGATCGGCACGCCGCTCGACCTCTACGACTGGCCAAACAACACGTTCGTAGCGACCTTCATCGGCTCGCCGTCCATGAACCTCATGAAGGGCAAGTACAAAGCCGATGGGCACATCTTCGTCTCCGAGACCGGTGATGAGATCGCTCTGGGTTTCGCGCCCGCTGCCACCGACGGTCAGACGGTCCAGCTCGGGGTTCGTCCAGAACATCTGCAGCTTGGCGACGCCGGCCTGAAAGCAACAGTGAATGTGACGGAGCCGACCGGCCACGAGACCATGGTTTTCCTGCGCTACGGCAATAGCGAGCTCGTTGCGGTCTTTTCCGAACGGCACGATTTCCGTCCTGGAGACGAAGTCACCGTCATCCCTCGCGTCGGAAAGCTACATCTCTTCGATGCACAGTCAGGCCGAACATTACGGCAGTAGCTGGTTTCCATGCAAAACTGAGCCGGTTAGGCATATAATTTCCATTGAGAATTGAGCCATGTGAACCTTCCCCCAACTACGCGCAAGCTTCTGCAAGAAAATGCAATTGCCATCGAAAATGACATTCGCGACCTCTTGCGCAACTTTGGGCTCAAAGTCGGCGTAGTTGGGGCGGCCTGTTTCGAGGATAGGACCGTGAGCTGACCGAAGACATGCCCGATCTGGCGGAGATCATGGACGCCCTCCTGACCACCAGGCAGAGGCTACGTGAGGAGTTTTCCCGCCTGCATCGGAAAGTGTTGGAAATCGCCAAAGGTAGTGCGACCTGCACACGCTTAATGACGCTTCCTGGTGTCGGCCCGGTTACGTTGCTTTCTTTTATCAGCACGATCGACGTACCTGCCCGCTTCCGAAACGATCATCTAACTTTGAAGCTACTTGTGTATAGGAGTGGGCAACCGCTCGACAGAGTCTAGCGTACCATCAATATGGTCGCTCGATGATTTAACTTCTTGGTTTGGAAAAACGGACGCCGGCGCCACCGCCGTTTTCCGGGATAAACTCGATGCCAGCGGCCTCGAACGCTCCACGGATGGCCTCCAATGTCGCCGCATACCCCGGACGACCGGCTTCGATCCTAGTCACCGTCGCCGCCGTAATATTAGCCCGGCTTGCGAGATCCCGAACGCCCCACTTCAGAGCAGCTCGCGCCATTCGGATTTGATCGGCAGTCAACATTATAACCTTGACATAATCTTTATATGATTCAAACTCTCTGGGACGGTTCACAGCGGCCACGCAGAGTGCTTGCGACACTCTCCGTGACCTGACCGCAATTCAAGCTTCAGGGAGCTCGGATCATGGCTGATTCTGAGAATAGCAGAACTTTGCCCGCATTTGCCCGCGGAAAAATAAGCCCATTCCCTCCGACGTGTGAAACCGTCCCGCGCGTGATCGACCGCCGGAACCTGCTTTCCATCGCGTCGCGCCTATTAAATTCTCACATCAACGATCCTGACGGTCGGCGAACAGAGCCTGGCCCAACGCCCGTCAGGGAATTGTGGCCGAAATGGTATGCGCTTTATCAGCAGCAGGTGAAGGCCACTCGTCTCAGAGAAAAACTTGAGAAGGAATTGCTCGAAGAGGCCGGTGGTCTTCCGGCAGCGACGCTGCCGAGTGTTGGAAAGGATGGCGTCGTTAAGGTTCATTCGTTTGCCGACATCAATCGAATGGCAACGCAGCTTAATGCCGGAGACCTGTCTCGGGCGCGCGCCGAGCTTCGAAGGCGCCGGAAACGATGGAAGGAAGCGGATCAGCGTTTGGGATACAGCGCGGCGCTCGCCCTCGAACAGGAGCTCGCCGAAGGGGCCGGAATATCGGGACGTGTCATGGGGATCACACCACCCTCCTCCCTGATGGAAGTCACCGCGAAACTCCATTGCCTGATCGTCATGCACGATCCCGGCCTGAAGCTCGAAGATGCCCCCTGGCCCGAGCTGCGCACGATGCTGAAGGATCTTATCCGCCTTGCTGGGAAGCGCCGGCCGACATCATGCAAGCGACCTACACAGCCTGGCAAAGCGGCAGGCGTTCGGAGCATTCTAAACCTGGCGACACACTACCAAGAGGCGGCCAGGAAGCTTGGCGAGGGCTCGTCCAAGCCCAACCAGGCTCCACAGCGTCTTCTGGCGCTCCATGCGATGGAACTCTACCTGAATGCATTCCTGCTCGCCAAAGGCGTGGACGCCACGATGGTAGGCGGTTTCCGGCCCGACCTCGGCGAACGGACGCGGATAGCGACCGACGCTGGCCTTATCCTGCGCAAGCGGACGGTGGCGCATCTGGCCACGCTCTCCGCAAGCAACGAGCATCACGTCATCAGCCATGCCCCGGGGTCCGCGTCCACGCTGTCCCAGATGAACCGAGTTATGGCGACGGTCGATGAGCTCTCGCGCAAGGTGAGAAGGGCGTTGCGGGAAGCGTCGTGATTTCATCTGACATACGCAGCGCTGGCTGGCCGCACTTCAAGTCTGCAGCAATTTGGCCGCCTTGAAGGAATATGAACTGCCGACCCGTCGATGACTTGTTGTGATCACTGCATTTCCCTATGAGGCCAGCTACCTGCTATGGGAGTGGCCGAAATGGGGCCGAAAGCCCATAGGCAAAGCCGGGTCGGGGATTCAATGAGATGGGCTCCCTTTTATCACCGGCCCTGCTCCTTGGCGGCCCGATCGACGCGCCCCCGAGATCGCTTTTGCGCATCGCCCTCAAAAATCATTGACGCCGTCCCTGCCGTGAAGTCGAGGACGGGTCCGAGGGTCGGCCGATATTAGCTAGCTCGACGCGTTCCGCTGGCATTCACTGCGAGGTCGGAACATCTCCCATCGAATCGCCAAGGGACTTAACAAGAGTTTACCCTAGGAGCCGACACTGGCAATGGCTGTGAACTTTATTCAGACTATAATCAATGCCGCCAACGCGACGCCCCGCTGTGGCAAAAACCGTGATCAAAGGGCATCGGGCGTCAGGCATTAAGCTCCCGGACATTGCAGGCTCGTGCGGCACACCATCGACCGGTTGATTAGGCCAACTTCTGCCTCCCATAGAGCAACAGCATGCAGACAATTACCGCGCCGTAGATTAACTGCCGCCCGGCCTCTTCGATCTGCATGACCGACAGGATCGACTGCAGCAGCGTGATGAGGATCACGCCGGCGATCGTCCCGAGATAGGAGCCCTTGCCGCCGAGCACATGCGTACCGCCGAGGACGACGGCTGCGATCGACGGCAGCAGATAGGCATCCCCCATAGACTGCGAAGCCTTGGAGGCATAGCCGGCGAGCAAGACGCCGCCGAGCGCACTCAGCGCCCCGGATATGACGAAGGCGAGCATGGTGATGCGGCGCGTATCGATGCCGGACATATAGGCGGCGCGTTCACGATTACCGATGGCATAGAGCGAGCGGCCGAAGGTCGTCCGCGTCAGGAGGAAGATCGCCAGAATGCCGATGATCAGCCAGACGACCACGCCGTTCGGCACTGACGGGATGACATAGCCGGTCGCAATGAAGCGCATGGCCGGCGAAGCGGAATCCTGCGGCGAGAACCCGCCGGTGTAGACGACCATCAACCCCTGCACGACGGCATTGGTGGCGAGCGTGATGATCATCGAGGGAATGCGCAGATAGGCGACCGCCGCTCCGTTGAAGGCGCCGATGACGGCGCCGCAGATAATGCCGAACGGAATGGCGAAAGCAGACCCGCTGGTGCCATAGGCCGTCGCGGCACAGGCCATCATCGCCCCCGCCGTCACCACCCATGGCACGGAGAGATCGATCTGCCCGAGCAGGATTACCACCATCATGCCTGTGGCGATGACGCCAAGAAAGGAGGCGACCTTCAGCTGCTGCAGCAGATAATCCGGGGACAGGAAATTGCGTGAATAGAGCGAACCGCCGAGCAGCAACAGGATGATGCAGCCGAAGGCGATGGCTACGGCAGGATCGATGCCGCGCAAGCGGGCCGGGATGATGGATTGCCGCATGGCCGATGCATCCTCGCTCATTGGAACCACTCCAGCCTGTTGCGCACGCGCGCCAATCCGATGGAGCCGATGCTGATCGCCACCAGCAATACGATACCCTGGAAGAGTGGCTGCCAGAGCGGATCGAGATCAAAGACGAAAAGCAGATCGCCGATGGTGCGGAAGGCGAGCGCGCCCAACACCGCACCGATCGCGCTTCCCCGCCCGCCGGCAAGCGAGACGCCGCCGAGAACGACGGCCGCAATCGAGTAGAGCGTATAGGCATTGCCGCTCGCGAATGCGGCCTCCCCCGTATAGGAGAAAAAGGTGAGATAGAGGCCACCGATTGCGGACAGCAGGCCACCCAGCGCATAGGCGGCAAGCTTTGCCCGCTTGATCGGCATGCCCGACATATAGGCCGCGGTCTCGGACGAACCCGCGGCATAGGCCGCGCGTCCCAACACCGACCGACTGAACGGCACCCAGATGATCAGGATCGTCAGTGCCAGAACGACGAGGCTCGCCGGGACCACACCGAAAAGCTTTGAGGTGAAGGCGTCCGCCAGATCCTCGTTGACGGAACCGCCGGGCGACGGACGCAGCAGCAGCGCGAGGCCGAAGAAGACGGCACTGGTCGCGATCGTTGTCACGATCGGCTGAAGCCTGCCGACGATGATGATCAGCCCATTCAGCAGACCGCAGGCGAGGCCGGCAAGAAGAACCGCGACGACGCCGATTCCCGTCTGCAGCGGCGAGCCGACGACGAGCCAGGAGGCCAGGCAATTGCAAAGGATCAGAATCATGCCGGCGGATAGATCGATGCCTGACGTGATGACCACGAAACATTGCGCCATGGCGACAAAGGCGAGAAGCGTCGCTTTGTTGGCCGCCGTCTGCACGACATTCGGCGTGAAGCCGGCCGGATGGTTACTGACATAGACGATGAACATGACCACGAACAGCGTGGCCGCGAGCAACGTACCCTTGTGCTGCGCATGCCAAAACCGCCAGTCGCCGGGAGACGTCTTGCTCATTGTCCGATCCTCCGTTCGCCGGCCTGGGAATTGACATTGAGCGCGCTGCCGATGAGTTCGCGCTCGTTGATCTCGATACCCTCTAACGTGCGGACGACGCTTCCGTCATACATGACGAGTACGCGGTCGCAACAGCCAATCAGTTCGTCATAGTCAGTGGAATAGAGGATGATCGCCGCACCTGCATCGGCAAGTTTGCGGAGCAGGGCGTAGATCTCCTGTTTCGTGCCGACGTCGATGCCGCGCGTCGGATCGTTGAGCAAGATGATCTTCGGCTTGTTCATCAACCATTTGGCGATGACGACCTTCTGCTGGTTGCCGCCCGATAGCGCGCCGACCGGCATGTCGATCGTCGCAGCCTTGATGGCGAGCAGCTTCAGCAACTCATCGATCCTCGCCTGCTCTGCAGCCCGATCGATGACGCCGCACTTCGAGACGCTGCCGAGTGCCGCTATGGAGAGATTTTCACGCACGGTCATCGGTAGCATCAGCCCCTCGGTCTTACGATCCTCCGGGATCAGCGCGACGGAGGTCGTGCCCGATTTTGCCTGTTTAGGGCTCCTGAACAGTGCCCGCTGGCCGGCGACCTCGATCGTACCGTTAAGGTCGCGCAACACGCCGAAGAGCGCCAGCAGCAACTCGCGCTGCCCCTGCCCGTCCAGCCCGCCAATGCCGATGATCTCGCCGGGGCGAACGTCGAAGGTGATACTGGAAAGACGATCGCCCCAGGATAGGCCGCGGCAGGATAGAACGGGCGCGCGATCGGTCGCAATCGCCGGCTTCGGCGGGAAAACGTTGGTATATTCGCGGCCGATCATCAGCTCGACCACCTGCTGGTCGGTCTTGGCTCTGGCCGGATAGGACTCGATGCTGCGGCCATTGCGAAAGACCGTGCAATCATCCGCCAGTTCGGCGATCTCGTGCATGCGATGCGAAATATAGATTAGCGCCATGCCCTCAGCGCGCAGCCGCTTGAGAACGCCGAACACCTTCTCGACATCAGATTGCGTCAGAGCCGAGGTCGCCTCGTCGAGGATCAGCAGGCGCGGCTTGCGGGCGAGCGCCTTGGCGATCTCGACCATCTGCCGGCGCGACAGCGGCAGGTCTTTCACCGGCGATGAGGGATGAATATCCGACGCGCCTGCGCGCGCCAGCGCCTCTTGTGCGATCGCGCGCTGCCTGCGCCGGTCGATCATGCCGAAGCGCAGCGGCGGATTGCTGATGACGATATTGTCGGCGACCGACAGATCCGGAATGAGCGACAGTTCCTGGAAGACGCAGACGATGCCTGATGCCATCGCCGCCGAAGGCGTGGGAAAGCCGACCTCCCGGCCGTCAAGCAGCATTCTCCCCTCGTCGGGCGAGACAACGCCGGCCATGATCTTGATGAGCGTCGATTTGCCCGCGCCGTTTTCGCCGAGAACGGCGTGGATGGCGCCCGGGCGGATCGTGATGCTGGCATTCTTCAGCGCGATGACGCCGCCATATCGCTTCGATATGCCGTCCATCCGGAAAAGAGGTTCAGATAGGCTCAAGCGTCCGTCTCCCGCAGCCATAATGAAGACAGTGCCGCGGGCGGATGCGCCCGCGGCCACCATGACGAATGGAACGGCTTACTGGTTTTCCTTGGTCTGCCCCATGATTTCCTGGGCAGTGAAATTGATCCCGCAGGTGGGGAAGGAATTGCCAACGAAGAAGTTATCGGACTCCTTCGGATAGTAATCCTGGCCTTCTTTGAAATCAGGATCGGAGACGAGCGCCGTCGGCAGCTTGATCGCCTGCGGGATCACCTTGCCCTCAAGTGCCGCGATCGCGGTCTGGATCGCGACGGCGACCTGGGCGGGGCCAGTACCGGCGGAGGTGCACTTCAGGCCGTCGGCAGCATGGGCGGCGCAAAGCTTGCGGAAGCCGTTCTCCGTCTCGCCGCCGAAAGGCACGAAGGGATGCTTGGCATCGATCATCGCCTGCACGACGCCGGTGTCGCCGCCCTGCGCGGTGACGCCGTCGAACGGGCCGTTGGTGGCGATCGCATCCGCAGTCGCCTTCTGCGCGACGCCATCGTCCCATTTGCCGACGACTTCGGTCACGTTGAACTTCTTGCCCGAGGCGGCCAGCGTTTCCTTGATGCCGTCGTGGCGGTCGGTATCGACGGAGGTGCCAGCGACGCCGCGCACTTCGAGCACCTTGCCGCCATTCGGAATGTGCTTGACCAGCCAGTTGCCCCAGATGACGCCGAGGCCCTTCTGGTCGACGTTGACGTTGATCGCGTCCTTGGTGTCGAGCGTGTTATCGAAGGCGACGAGCACGACGCCCGCTTCCTTGGCGCGCTTGATGACCGGGCCGAAGGCCGTCGGGTTCTGCGCGTCGACGACGATTGCGTCATAGCCGGCATCGATGAAGTTGTTGATCGCCGAGATCTGGGCCGGAACGTCCTCGCCTGTCGAGACAACCTTGAATTCCTTCAGCTTCGCCTTGACGTCGGGCTGTGCCGCATAGGCCTTCGCCGTCTGCACCATCTGGATGCGCCAGGTATTGGCGATATAGCCGTTCGCGAGCGCGATCCGGTAGGGTCCTTCCTTCTTCGGAAACTGCAGGAACTGCGTGTCGGCTGCCCAAGGCGTCATGCATTTGGGATCGGCTGCCGGACCGGACACGACCTTTGGCGCCGCATAGGCGGTGGTGCAGAGCAAAGCGAGCATGGGCACGGAAAGGCACGCGAGCCCGATGGGCTTCGCTTTCAATCTCTTAAGCATGGATGTCCTCCTCCTCGGGCGGACCGAAGCCGCCCCTCCAATATGAATTGATTGGCATGCTTGGTCCGGAAGGCTCCATTCCCATCCATATCCGGAACGGCAGAAAGGTAGCATAGTAGACAGCGCTGTCAATTTCTATTTGCTAGCGCTGTCAACTGTGGCATAACTATACTTATTCTATTCGCTGCTGCAGAAATATAGAATTTCGGGGAAAATTATTCCATGCGCCGTGTAACATTGGACGATGTTGCAAGTTTCGCCGGTGTCAGCCCGATCACCGTGTCGCGTGTTTTGCGTAAACCCGATGCCGTTTCCGAGCCGCTTCGCAGGCGCGTCAATGCCGCCGTCAAGGAGCTCGGCTATGTGCCGAACATCGCCGCGAGCCGGCTGGCATCGGCCAGAACCCATGCGATCGGCGTCATCGTGCCGACGCTCTACAACGTCATCTTCGCCGAATATCTGCTTGCCCTGCACGAGGTGCTGGTCGATGCTGGCTTCCAGGTCGTGGTCGTCAACAGCCGCTATTCGGAGATCGAGGAGGAGAATGCGATCAAGGCGCTGCTCGGCCAGCGGGTCGAAGCCATCATAATAGCCGGCATTCACCACACTGCGCATGCGCGCCAACTGCTCGCCCATGGCAACTTGCCTGTTGTCGAGACCTTCGAGCTTTCGCCGGATCCGATCGACATCAATATCGGCATGTCGCAGGAGAGCGCCGGGCGCGCGGCAACGCGGCATCTGATTGCGCGCGGTTTTCGGCGGATCGCATTCCTCTGCGGCAACCTCGATCACCGCTCCCAATCTCGCCTCGATGGGTATCATCTGGCCATGTCGGAAGCAGACCTCGAAAACTTCGAACTGGTAACCCAGCAGCCAAGCCACAGTTCCATCGCGCTCGGATCCGCACTTTGCGCGGACATGCTGGAGCGTGAGCGGATGCCTGAAGCAATCTTCTGCACCGATGACAATCTCGCCCTCGGCGCTCTACAGGAGTGCCGCAAGCGCGGCATCGGCATACCAAACGACATCTCGGTTATTGGCTTTCATGACCTGGAGTTTGCAGCCTGTGCCTCTCCCTCGCTGTCATCGATCGCGTCGCGACGCTACGAGACGGGCAGGCTCGCAGCCGAAAAGGTGCTATCCGCAATCCATGCGAACACCCGCCATAGCCGGGAACAGATCGATCTCGGTTTCGAGGTGAAGCTGCGGGAGAGCACCGGTGGCTAGGTAATACCTGAATGAAGGGCCTTAGATTCACAAACGGCTCCTTGTAGAAATTTGAGGAGAGGTGCCTCGTTAGTATGCTCTTGAACGGATAAGAACCCGCGACCCTGTTATTACAATTTTCCTTGATAACAGATTGACTAGGCGAGCCAAGAATTTGGCCTGACTGAATTGACTGATTGGGGGCCGACTGCAGAATGTGCGGATTTTGCGCCGGGAAGTCTCAAGCAGACGTCTTCTCTGCCTGATCGTTAAAGCTTCAGGAGGCTTGAATGTAGGCGACGGACCGAAGGCAGGAATTGGGCAGTTCACCCACGTGATTGCCCTGCTCGCTGGCGCACCGCCTCCGGACAGGCGACGCCCAGCGCCACCTCAGCGGAGCTAGGCATCGCAACGGCTTAAGCTTGTGTCATGAATGCCTGTGTCGTGATCGCATTTGAGTAGAAAGGCGCGATGTCGTTGAGGAACGAGGTCTGCTGTTCCTTGGTGAAGGCCGCCGACGCGTCGTAGATGACGTTGGTGTGATAGCCGAGGTCGTGAGCGTTGCGCACCGTCGACTCGACGCACTGCCGCAGGGCGAAGCCCATGACGTAGATGTCGAAGATCCGGTTATTGCGCAGATAGCTGTCGAGCGTGGTGGCCGCAAAGGCGCTGCTGCCGCCGGTGCGCTCGCTGATGACATATTCGCCGTCACGAGGCTCGAACCCTGGGAAGAAATCGGTCTGCTCGCCGAGGAACGAGCCATAGTCGCGCACCATCTTGCGCAGCCCGTACTTCCCTTCGCCGAGCACCCGGTAGTTCGGTTCGAGCACCATCCTGACGTGGATGACCTCGATGTTGGGGCGACGGGCCTCTTCGAGGACCTTCTTCGAATTGGCGATCGCGGTGTCGATCTGCTCGCGGTCCTGGAACTGGCCGTTGATGCCGCCAGTGGGGGCCAGCCAGTCGTTCTGGTATTCGATGAGGATCAGCGCGCTCCTAGCGCCGGCTTCGTTGGTTGCGTGGTCGGTCATGTTGTTGTTCCTTCGTTGGATGATGTTCGGGTGCTCTCCCCTGCGGCTGGCGTCAGGCCGCAAGGAGAGCCTGATGCCGGCGCAGGTGCTCGCGGAAGCAGTCGGCATAGTCCTCGGCCACAGCGTTCCTGACGCTCGGGCGCGCCGCCAGTGCCGCCCGCCATGCCGAGACACGCGGGAAGCCTTCGAAGATCGCCTGCGACACGGCGGGATCGATGATCGTGAAATAGCGGAAGAGCGGGGCGTAGACCGCATCCACCATGCCGAAGTCGGCGCCGGCGAAATAGGGGCCCGGCCCGAGCTCGGCCTCCAACTTCCGGAGCCGGTTGCGGAACGCCGCCCGCTTGGCGTCCGCGGTCGCCGGATCGGTGGCGTTGAGAAACTGCCAGCCATCGGCCAGGGTCTGCGTGGCGAACTCGATCCACGCGCGCTGCCGAGCGCGTTGCAGCGCATCGTCGGGATACATCGCCGCGCCGCCCTGCGTTTCCTCCAGATACTCGCAGATCACCACGCTTTCGAAGAGGACGACTTCCTCGTCGTCGATCTGGTGCACCTTGAGCAGTGGAACCTTGCCGGTCGGCGACAGCGCCAGGAACCAGTCGGGCTTGGCCGAGAGGTCGACGTTGATCCGCTCGAACGGCGCGTTCTTCTCGAGAAGGACGATCGCGGCGCGCTGAACGAACGGGCAGAGCGGGTGGCTGATGAGTGTCAGGCTGGGGTCGGGCATGATGGCCTCTCGATGTGACGGCAATTCCGGATGAAGGAGCGGCGCGACGGTCAGATCGCCTGGCCGCCCGAGATGTCGAAGGTGGTGCCATTCGCCCAGCCCATGTCGTCGGACAGGATGGCTGCGACCGCGCCGCCGATGTCGTCGGGCTCGCCGACACGGCCGAGCGCGATGGTCCCAGCGACATAAGCGTTCACATTCGCATCGTCGCGAACCACACCGCCGCCGAAGTCGGTCGCGATAGCGCCCGGCGCGATCGTGTTCACGCGGATCTGCCGCGCGCCCAGCTCGACCGCCATGAACTTGGTCAGCGTCTGGATCGCCGCCTTCGCCGCCGCATAGAGGCCGTAGCCCGCCATCGTGATACGCACGAAGCCGGACGAGACGTTCAGGATCCGCCCGCCATCGGCGATCAGCGGGAGCAGCTTCTGCGTCAGGAAGACCGGGCCGCGCAGATGCGTGTCGATCAGCGAGTCGAACTGTTCCTCGGTCGCGTGGATCATCAGCGCGTACAGGCCCTGACCGGCATTGTTGACCAGGAAATCGAACTGCTCGCGGCCGAACCGGGTCTTCAGCGTCTCGGCGATCGTCTCGGCAAATGCCGGGAAGCTTGCCGAATCGCTGACGTCGAGCGCGATCATCGCGGCCTTGCCGCCCAGCGCCTCGATCTCCTGGCGCAGCGTATCGGCCTCTGCCGCGCCGCTGCGATAGGTGCCGATGATGGCGACGCCGCGCTTGGCAAGATGCAGCGCCATGCTGCGGCCGAGGCCGCGGCTAGCGCCGGTGATGAGTGCGATCTGCTTGGTCATGGTATGTCCTTCCTGGAGTGGTCTCGCCGGAATGCCGCACCGCCGCGGCGTCGTTCCGATACCAACCAGATAAGCTGGGCGGGCCGCGCCCGCCCGCCCAATGCTCTCAATCTATTGCCTGATTGTCTCAAGCTCTTTGCTTGCTCGAAAAACAATGCCATAGAAGGCTCATGATTGAGCAGCTCCAACCGCATATCGACCTCGCCCTGCGCCACGCGCGATCGGGGATGACCGTTACGCCGATCCAGCGACTGGAGATCGGCGTGGGGCAAGCGACATCAGGCACGGCGCCTTGCCTGTACCGTTCAATGATCTGCTTCATCCTGCAGGGTTCGAAGGATGTGGTGATCCACGATACTCTGCTGCGCTACGACTCCGCGCAGTATCTGGTCAGCGCGCTGGATCTGCCACTGAGCGGCCAGATCCACGATGCTGGTGACGGCCGGCCTTATGTCGCGGTTTCGCTCGTCCTCGACCCCGCATTGCTAGCCGAGGTCGCATCCACCATGCCGCCGGTGCGCGACGCCGATGCGCCTGGTATGGGCATCGCGATCAATACGATGACCCCGCCGCTCCGCGACACGCTGCTGCGCCTGCTCGCGCTGCTCGACACGCCGGCCGACATTCCGGTTCTGGCGCCGATGGCGGAACGCGAATTGCTTTATCGTCTCCTGCAAGGACCGAAGGGACGCCTGCTGCGCCATATCGCCCGGCCTGAGGGGGCGCTCGGCCGAATCCGGCGTGCGGTCGAATGGATTCGCGATCACCAAAACGCCCGGCTGCGGATCGAAGCCCTGTGCGACGTAAGCGGGATGAGCCGCGCCAGCCTGCACCGCCACTTCGTTGCACTGACCGGACTAAGCCCGATCCAGTATCAGAAGCAGCTTCGATTGCAGGAGGCGCGACAACTGCTACTCTCCGGTGACCGGACTGCTTCAGATGTCGCCTTTGCCGTTGGTTATGAAAGCGCCTCGCAATTTAGTCGCGAATATCTCAGGCAATTTGGCGCCTCGCCGGTGCGCGACATGCGGCAGCTCCGGCAGACGATCGGCAGCTCGGCAGCGGCGTAATCGACCATCGTGCATCGTCTGTGTGATGCTCGTCCGCCGAACGAACGTCTGCTTACGAGAGTTGGCGAGGCTGCAATCGACGACCGAATAATTGGTTAAGGGTTTCGGGTGCCGGAGGCGTACGAAAGCCTCTCATGCAGGAACCCGCGGTCGTCAGACTGTGAGCTATGGGGTTTTGTGGAGGGAAGCGTCTGGCTGACCGCCGATCGCAGCGACGGTTGTCAGTCCCAACGTGTCCGGAGCGGTACTTGCCGGTGTGATTGCCGAGATATCCGTGGTGCGTGAGAGCAGGTTTGCTCCGCTAAAGGCCCTCACCATAGGGGCTGGCGCATAGTTTTCCGTTGGCCAGCACTGCTGTGAGCAGACCATATAAATGATCATTTCATGCCGGGTCATAAGGTATTCTCCCGGTTTCTTGTTGCCTCGTCTGGCGGTGCACGAGGCTGCCGCCAGCGCTTGAACACCTCTATTACGATCATGCGCCCGCCGCAGCATGGGCATTGCGGTCGGAAGTCGATCGGTTCGTCCTCCTCCACGTCAGGGGGCGACGGTTCAGCGTGGAGGAGTTCGCGGGCGTGGGCGATGTTGGTCTTTCGAGCGCTGCCGGCAAGCAGACCGTAATGCCGGATGCGGTGGAAACCGCGCGGCAAGACGTGAAGCAGGAAGCGACGGATGAACTCGTCGACCGCAAGCGTCATGACCTGCTGTCGATCGCGGCCGTCTCGACGGTAATTCTTGTAGCGGAAGGTGACGTCCGTTTCGTTGAACGCGATCAGGCGACTGTTCGAGATTGCGACCCGGTGCGTATAGCGAGATAGATATTCAAGCACAGCTTCGGGCCCCGCAAAGGGCGGTTTAGCATAAACGATCCAACGTTTCCTGCGTACTGGCGACAGGTGCCGGTGTCGGCCCCTATTCCAAATGGTTGCAGCAATAGAAGATGCTTGTCACTAACGGCACCTTGGGATGTGCATCAACTCTTGACTTTCGTCAGCCTCCCGTCCGTACGGAGCTTTCTAAAATGCCCCATGTTCCAAAGTATGCCCATCTTGAAAACGAGCGCCGATTTTTCGTTGAGCATTGTCCCGACTTGTCGTCGGTTCCATTTCGGTTGATCAACGACATCTACGTGGAAGGTACCCGGTTAAGGCTTCGAGCGATTACTAGCAGTGACGGATCTTCGACGGAGTTCAAGCTGTGTAAGAAGTATCCATCGGATAGTGCCACATCCAGTCCCATCGTAAACGTATATTTGACTGAAGACGAGCACAGGCTACTGTCGCGGTTGCCGGGACGAGCCCTTCATAAGCGGCGATACCGTCTCGATTTTGGGGAGGTGACGTTCGCAATTGACGTCTTTCAGGGCGAGCTTGAGGGCTTGACATTGTGTGAGGTTGAAAGTCCGTCCCCGAAAGAATTGCTGAATTTTACGCTACCGCCTTGGGCGGCAGTCGAGGTGACGAATGATCCCTTTTTCACTGGCGGAAAATTATCTGGCGTTACGAGAGGTGAGCTTGTTCAAAGAATATCCATGTTGCCCCGTCGAAGGGGCGCTATGTGATAGTTTCTGCTTCGCGCAGCTAATGATATTTTTCCAAACCTCCGATCGGCAATTGCCGTAGAACGATAGATCGTTAAATTCTAATGGGCGTGCGGCAACACTCTTCGCGTTCTGCGATGTTTTATTTAAAAGTGTAAATCTCGCCTCCTAAAATTGATCCTGCTTCAAAAGACTAGCGACGATATCGCTCGCAATCCGACCAAAACCAACATGGGGAACGCCATGGCGCAAGGGAAAGTCAAGTGGTTCGACGTGAATAGGAAGTACGGCTTCATAAAGCCTGACGACGGCGGTCCAGATGTTTTCGTGCATCTGAGTGAAGTGATGAAGGCGAAGTTGCCTCACCTGCGACCAGGCGTGTCAATTGCCTATACTCTTGAGATTGAGGACGGCAAAAGGTCGGCAAAAGAGCTCTCGCCAGCGACTATGAGCGTTGATCCAAAGTCTCCCGCCCAAATAATGAAGGAGCCGCCAAACGATTTTGCGGATGAATTCGAACAGGAATGGGGATTACGGCAAGCCTGAAGCCGGCACAGCTTTTTGCGTTTAAATTCTGGTGTTGCCTTGTCTTTTCACCCGCTTGAACGATAGGTCGACTTCTCTTGGCCAATGCGCTTGCAACCATTATCTGTAGCCCAGACCTTTTTGTTTCGCGCGTGAGGTTCTACGTGGCATATGATTGGGACGGCGTTAGAACACGGCGTATCAAGATATTGAAGTTCGGTGTTTCGCTCTTGATCGGCCTATCTCTCTTGGCTGGCCCTGCGATATTGCTCGTCCGGGCTCACCCCTAAAATTAACGGGTTGGTCGAATCGCACCTCGGCATTCTGGTAGGCTCTTGAGCATGGAGGACGTCGTCCAATTAGGGGCGACGAGATTCACGACCTCCCCTTCCCGCTGGATGCGGCCGTTGATCGCCATCATGCTGGAACCGAGCACCACCTGCTGCGGCGTTCGAAAAGTGTCGGCCAGACGACGACATTGCCTGGCCCCGTTTCGTCTTCGATGGTCAGGAATGTGACGCCCTTGGCCGAACCAGGTTTCTGACGCACCAGCACGAGATCCGTTGTCATCAGCAAACGGCCGTCACGGGTTGACATCGCCTCCTCGTAGGTGGCGATATCGCGGGCGGTCAGATCCTTGCGCAAAAAGGCAAGCGGATGTTGGCATAGCATCAGGCCGACATGACAGTAGTCCTGAATGACGTTGTGCCCTCTGTTTGGCGAAGGCTGACCTCCGGCCCCGCTGCTCGGCACCGGTCAAAGCGGAAGAAGAGCTTCGGAAAGCGTGCGTTCGCGGCTTGCGGAAACGTCTTCCTCCCTTTTGACCGGTCGTTTTTCCTGTGATATCTCTCATCTATTCTAATGAGCAGATCCATACTGCATGCCTAAACTTTTGCATCAGGTCTCCGCCAGGAACGGCAGAGCATCTCGTTAAATTGCAATGTTCCGAGGTAAGTTATGGTTTCTTCTAAAGATCGTTCACGATCAAAACAGCAACCCAATGAGGGTGCCGTTGATCTTTCCCATCATCCACTCGTTGAGCGCCTTTATCAGCAGGGTGAGGGTGAAGCCGACCAAGTCGCGCTCGTTGGCTTTTTGGGACCGTCGAAGAAAGCCAATTTCATTCGGCTTTACCTAAGTCTGAGCTTTGATAGATTTATTGAGATCCCCGTCGGAGACATTGTGCTGACTCAAGCCGTCGACGCACAAGATGAAAATAGTCCATCGCGCCTCTTTGTTCGCCGTGATGCCAAGCTGGATCTCGTGTACACGGAGACACAAACGGTCGAAGCAAGGTATCTGCGGGGAAGGATTTCGACCGATTACCTTACTGGTTCGTCGTCATCGTCAGGTCTCAATGGCAATTTGGCTTATGGCGGACGAGCCGGGGTAGAGAACGCATTCGCAGGGAATACGTTCGAGTTGGGCTGCTATACACTAGCCGGCAGTCTGTGTCTGACTTGTACTAAAACCTTTATATGTCCGCCGGAAGTGTTATAGCGCCGCCATCGCTAAGGACTATCCTGGATGTCGATAGCGCGACGACTTATTTGATCGAGCAAGGGTTGATCGATACGACGGCAGTCCTGGATAGGGCGTTGACAATAACGGAGGGCGCGCGGCGAAATCGACATCTCCGCGTTGAGATCTCTGGTATGCCCGGCTTTCTGGTGAAGCAGTCGAATGGCCCCTCCGAAAGTCCGACCACACTCCGAAACGAGGCAGCGTTCTATCTTTTCTGTCATGAGCACCTGACTGGCGCTTCCGTACTGAATATACTCCCGCGCTTCGTCCGCTTCGATGAAGACCGCTCCGTCCTTGTACTGGAGCTCTTGAGTGAGGCTATGCCGCTCTGGCAGCATTATCTCGCCCAAACTGATATTCCTCGACGACCAACCGTCGATCTCGGTCGTGCTTTGGGCTCATGGCATGCCGCCTTTCGCTTGCGGAGCCCGCTTTCAGATAACTCTCTCAAGTGGTTGCCGACCCATCTCCCACAGATACTGCGCATCCATCGACCAAGTATCGATTGGCTCGCTGACATAAGCGCTGGCGGTTATGAGATACTTCGTATCCTTCAATCCCGCAGGCGCTTGATGCGACAGCTGGATAAGCTTTCGAGCGCATGGACACCGAATACCATTATTCATGGGGACATAAGGGCGGACAATATATTGGTCATTCCATCTCAACCTGAATCAGTCCAGTTGAGGCTGGTGGATTGGGAGCTGGTTCAGTACGGAGATCCAGCTTGGGACCTTGCAGGGGCGTTTCAGGATCTCCTTCTTTTCTGGATCAGTACAATCCCAGATCTTCCAGAAACGTCGAATTCCGACCTCGAACTGCGGACGGCGCAGGCGCACTATCCCTTGGCTGTGATCCAAGCAGCACTTCGCGCCGTATGGCACGGCTATCGGGAGACCGCCGACCTACGATCCGCTTCCATGCATTTTGTCCTATCGCGCGCTATTCAATTTTCGTCCATCCGGCTCATTCAAGCAGCCTTAGAAGCTACTCAAGGCGGCGGCCCTCTTCCTTCAAAGGCGGTCCTGCTACTGCAGATCGCATCGAACATCCTGGATGATCCGGCGACCGCTCAGGTAAGACTTTTTGGCATTCCGCAGTCGGTGGCGGCCTGATGGTAAGTCTTCATCCGGACCTACTCGCGATGGCTGAAGCAGCGGAGGTTCTTTCCCCGACCACCTATCGCGTGCTTGGGAGCGTCAGGAACCTTGAATGCACACTCACCGCAATCGATCACGGTGATCGCCACCTTAACACACGATCCCAGATGGTGCGGGCGCTACAGGATGATCTCTATGTTCAACTGTACGTCCGGCCGACGCAAGCTGCCCCATCACACGTTAATACCTTCGCGCAAAGAAGCTTGGTCAACACCTTGTCTTCTGTCAACGGCGGGCGCGGAGGATGGGAGAGCGGATGGATCATGGTGGAACAGTCGAAAGGGCGGGATGGCTATGCAGCGATGCGAAAAGACGGGGTTACATTCATGGTGCCAAGAAACGATATTCGCGGCCACTCAGGCCATCTTCAAGCGGGCGAGCTTTGTCGCGTGCGAATTGGCAAGGAAATCCGTAATCTCATGCCAGGCTATTATATCGCTATCGGTGATGGTGATCCCGGGCATGGCACGCGCGCGAGTGCGAGTGTGAATCCCGCACTGATGCGCCTCTATTGGCACTTGACCGCCCAGGGGGCAGTTCCGTTCATCGAATCGGTGACGAAACATCTAAATTCCGCGAGAGTACCTTTTCGCGCCAAGGTACTCAATGCCGCAGAGGCTTACTGTCGGGCTGATGCTGGCGTGCTCTATTTGGAACGTCGCTGGTATCGCCAGTCCACCGACCTGCTAGCCTGCGTATATAGGGACGTAGCGACGGTTTTGCGTGCAGAAACCCCGATGTTTGCTCGACCTATCGAGAACGGATTGGCTGCGGCCGAGGACCCGGCCAATGGATTGAGCTTTGGGCAGGATCGTTGCCATATCGTTGCCGGGGCGCTTTGGGATGCGTTCGCGCAAGGCAAGACGAGCGTGCATGCCCGCGCGCTCGCGATTACTGCCGCCATGCGCGCCGCAGATCTCAATCCCTTGCGTCCTCACTTAGGCCCGCGATCACAAGATTGTCATAGGCTTAAGGCGGCACTCCGCGTTGCAGAGAGCTGAAGGAACGAAACTCTGATCAAAAGGGCTGGAACGTGACAGTCTTCCTGGACGCCGCGGCTGCAATTGGCCGAACAATCTGTGATACAGCCTATTGGGATCGAACGCAGTCGCGCTGCAATTGGGTCGGTCGCGTTGCGAGCGGTCCATTATCGGGAGTGGAGGGGATGGTTCCGAAGGCCGCCGCGCTCAGCGCTGACTTGTACGGCGGGACGAGCGGAGTGGCGCTTTTCCTCGGTGAATTATTTGGCCAAACCGGAGAAACAAAATTCCGGCGGGCGGCAATTGGCGCGATCAACCAAGCAATACACCAAAGTAAGAGCCAGTCTCATGACCCTCAGGGCGCGTCACCCTTATCATTTTTCAGCGGGTCGCTTGGCGTCGCCTATGTCGGTTGTCTGCTGGCGAAACTGACCAGCTGCGAAGAGGTCTTCGATCTTGCGATCATGCTTTTGAGGCTGGTTAGAGAACGACAACGTGCATCAAGGCCACTGGACCTGATCGGGGGAAATGCGGGAGCGATACCAGCGCTACTAGCGCTTGACCGAATGGGCGTCGGCGAAGGTTGCAGGGAGCTAGCCACGAGCCTTGCTGAAGAAATTTGCGAAAATGCCACGCGTGAAAACAACTTCGCGATCTGGCAACCAAAAATAACGAGTGGTGCCGATGTAGCGTCTGCCCCCCTTACCGGATTCGCTCACGGCGCTGCCGGCATCGGACTTGCTTTGCTCAAAGCATATGCCGAAACTGCTCGACGAGATTTTCTCGAATATGCACGCCTTGCGTTTGCATACGAAGACGCTCACTTTAATCCAGCTCTCGGCAATTGGCCGGACTTCCGACACGTCTCCGAAGCAGGAAAAGGAACTCCATATGCCGTGGCCTGGTGTCACGGTGCGGCTGGGATTTCACTCTCTCGCCTTTGCGCGATGTCACTCGATCCTGCGCGTCGAGATGCGCTCGCGACGGAGGCACGTGCGGGTCTGCGCACGACAATAGATGCGGTTTTCCATCGCACTCGACAGGGTTTTCAAGACGCAACCTTGTGTCACGGCGTAGCTGGGCTCAATGAGGTACTTTTGACTGGTGGAATCGTTCTGGGTGAAGAAGGCTATGTGGATCAGGCGCGAAACACCGCTCTGGACTTAATTGATAGACATTCAACAAAGGAAAACTGGCCAACGGGGACCGGGGGACCGACACCCTCGCTTATGCTAGGAACGGCCGGGATAGGTCATCATCTACTTCGTATCAACGCTCCGCGAGACGTGCCGATGATCCTCGCGCTGACCCAGAGGCGGCCAGCGGGTAGCGCTCATATTTAATTGAGGAGCAGCGGAGCGACCAATATTTGCCACCGCCCTTGTAAAGCCGAGTTGGGGCGGCCTGCTTGGGATATGGCAAACGATGGCATCCCAAACCGGATCTTTGCTCTCGAATGGATAAGAACCGGTGCTCATCCCATTCAATGAATATTGCCCGTAATAACAAAGAAATAGAACGGAGCGATTACGACAATCTTCCGCTAGTCGCAATCGTTCTCATTTTGGATATCGGCGAGTTCTCGCCTCCCGTTGCTCTCCCACGGTGGATTTAGTTAGCCTCGACCCTTGTAGCGCGAAATGTGACCGTATTTGCGTCCCGGTCTTCGGATGTTTCAATGTTTATGTATTCATCTCCGGGATAATCAGTGAAATGGGATTTGTTCAACGTGAATGATCCGCCATGCGCATTTATTATCAGCCACAACGTGTTTCTAAGGCGAACACGCGCGGCTTCAGCCGAATGCTCTTTCTCGGGCTTTTTAGCGGCCATCACATCACCTCGTCGAGTTTCGGTGCGTCCACTCCAAAGCTAACGCAGGTGCACCGCTTGCGCAAGGTCCGCTTGGCATCAAGCGTTTCGCATGCTCGCAATCCGGGATTGAGTGAGCGCCAAGTCAGTCATTCCATTTGAAGTTAGCGTTTGCGCTCGAATGGGATAGCCCCAGGCAATCGCCCCCACTCGGCTGGATCGAACGCGAGCACAGAGGGCACAGATTGGTCATACAGCCGCAGATAAGCATAGCCGATGCCTGCTCGACCCAGCAGCAGAGAGGGGTCTTCGACATCCCACCCGCAAGGCCATACTCCTGAGATCCCGTGGCATTCAATACCACCAATAAAACATTCCACGGCGGCTTTCGCGGCGCAGTTTTGCCAATTCAAGTCAGCATTTCCCCATCGGGAAGCCTCCAACAAGATCTCGGAATTTCCGGCGAGCCCATGACATAGGTTGAAATTGGCGCTCTCGTTCCCAGTGTTCCTTTGGACCGTTAGCCGGAGTGTCTCAATAGCGTTGACGATGTGCTTCGGGAGCTGCCGAAGTCCCATGACACGGCCCAAATGCAGGCGGCTAAGAATAATGCCCGCGCCACCGTGGCACCAGAAGTTGATGAATTGGCGGGACTTATCATGACCTCGATGGTCGGGCCAGTTGGCGCGACTGTCACTGTAGGTCAGATCTTCGTAGTGCATGGCACCTATAATTGCATCCAAGAATGAACGATCCGTGGTAATTCGCCAGAGCTCTGCCAACGCAAGGACAATACCGGCAACGCCGTGCGACATCCCACTGAGATGCCTGCTGGAGGCAATCGTTGGATTATGCCAAGACCATGACGGCCCATCCCGGTGCACAATTTTTAGAAGCATTTCGCCAAAATCGATTGCATATCCGCGAAATGAATCATCCCGCAAGAGAACCGAAAAGCTCAACAATCCAAGTATTTTTCCGGCCAATCCAAGAAGCAAATCAGGGCTGTTCGCTTCGGGAGCCGCCTGTGATGTAGCAACGTGGCGAGCTACGACGACGGCTTCGTCTACGACGCTTTCGTTTCCAAGGGCAAGAGCGGAGCGCGCCGCAATCAAGGCGATTCCCAGCGATCCGGCGTACAGACCGGTCGCTCCTGCGGGCTCCGATGTATCAAAAAGCGCCTGCCGCATGGCCGCTGTTCCCGTTTCCAGGAACTCCTCGCTTTGGGTTCGATATCCCAATTCCAACAGAAAATGTCCTATTCCGGCTGTCCCATTGTAGAGACATGAAGGAAGCGTTCTAGCGGTCAAGGGTGATCCAGGAAGGGTAGTGCTGCCAATCCATTGGCAGCGGCGCTCGTACCAAAACGCGTCCGCCGACAGTCGTTGACCAATCTTCTTGGCCGCCATCAACCATTTTTCTGCAGGCACGGCTCCTGAGCTCTGTTGCCATCGGTCGGCTGTGTTCGTTGCGGATCGACAGATGAGAGTCTCGAGCTGCTCGATGCAACCCTCGTCCGAATGTTGCTGCTTGTAAGGGCGGCTTGGATCAATGCCGTGACTGAGAAAAACCGCGTCGCAGCAAGAGTGAACGTCCTCCGGCTTTGTAAGTTCGACCTCAGCGGCGCGCAATCGGGCTTCAGCGATAAGGCCACAACGATGCCTTCCAAAACTCTCGCCTCCCGGAGGATTTTCTGCTACCGATAATCCTGGTGCGATCCAGCGGGTTAACGCCGGAACACCATCCCGAAAACAATGGCTTGCCTCCCGGTACGCATCCGCGAGCGCTCTTTGTGCGCCGCGTGCGCGAAGATCAATGTAGATCACGCTGGTATCCAGCCGACGACTATAGTCAAGTGGATGAGCAAGCGCCTTCAACCTGAACTTGACCTGTGCACAATCTAGATGGCGTGTCGCGGTCGCAATCCATTCTGCGGCGCCGCGGGCATGCAAATTTGAGTATACTCGATGCGGCGCAGCCTCATTAAGGTCGTTTCGGCCGAACAGCAAAAGAAACCCCGGCGACGCGTGCAAGGTCCAACTGCGACCGCCTACGGCGACGACGTCGGGCCAAGTGTCCTCGCCGTTATCAGCGGATATGGGGAGACCGTTCTCGCGCCGCCGAAGTTGGGAAGTTCGATCCGGGTAAACGGAAATCCCTCCCAAGGATCCCACGAGCGCTGTTGGCGTGATGTTTTCGACTGGCATCTCCGTCCACGCGATTTTGTTGAATCTGGCATCACAGAGCATTTGCACAAACTCGTTATCTGCCTGGACATAATAATGAGGATATTCGAGATAGGGCGTCGGGCCGCCGACGCAGTAGAAATTCTCGTACAGGCAGTCCGTCATTGCTCCAATAAGAGTAGCGTTGCGGCGCAGGGGCTTAAGCGAATGAACCCTGCGTTGCGAGAGCGCGCGATACACGCCAAACCATTCAAACCCTGGCGGATCAAGAGAGACCAGCAGTTCTCTCATCGCAACGTCGATTGCAGCGCCCGGGTTGTCGTCCAACATTAGCTATCCGCCTCCCACAAAAGCCGTGACAGCTCTTTACGGCGAACTGCGAGGTTTGCTGCCATCTGAACAGCCTTGACGGAATAGAGGTCGAGTTCGGTGCGAATCTGACCCGCCTCAAAAGCAGTCTGAAGGAGGCGAGCTGCTGAAAAGCAGAGACATTCATCTGCGAATTGTGCATCGAGCTTCTTACCAGCGTTGGCACAGTAGCTTTTTAGAAAGACCTTGCAGAAAAGACTGACCCTATGAAACAAAGCCACTTCGCGTTTTCCGTTCTGATCGTCGCTCGTTTCGATGCCGTGATTCACGGCGTCAATCAACCAAACATGAAGCAGATCCGCGAGTATAGATCCCAAATCCCAACGGGTATCACCTAACCCCGCAAACTCCCAGTCGACCAGAACGATAGCGCGTTCAATGTCTCGGAATACTATGTTATCGAATTTCAAGTCACCATGAATCAGGTTCGAAGATTGCCAGGATACCTCCAAATCTGTCAGGAGTTCACAAAGCGGCCTATCGTGATGGATCGCTGAAATCAGCTGAATATTGGCGGGTGTCAGGTCGCGAAAGAACTCGAGGCCGGGACGGAGCAGCGAAATCCCCCTCGGAGTTGGTGAAGCACCTTCGATGTGGCTCCCCGACGTAGCCCGATGGGCAATTGCTAGGGCACGGCCAAGTTCTTCCACCTGAGCGGCAGCAACCTCTTTCCAGCTTTTCGGCGTGCCTACCCCAGTAGATGAGGGGATCAGCTCGGTCACAAATACGCGAAGTCTAAGATCATGGTGAACCATACGCGGTACGTAAATTCGAAGCTCCTTAAGGTCAGACTCGAGAAACTGTGCTTCGTTTCGGACTGAACGAGCCGTCGTGTCATTGCGGGCTTGTTTGATAAAAAAACCCGTACCATCTGCTCTCTCAACGCGAATGTTGCAATTGCGCCGCCCCAACCGGGTGATCGTAAGACCACCTTCAACGATGTCCGCATTGGATATCAGGCCGGCACCCAAAAGCAGGCGAGCCGCGTCCGCTTCACTTAATATCATCGGTGCGGTAAAGTTTGCCACTCAACGCGTGGCGGCGATCCACCCCCTTCACCAATTCTCATTTTTCTTCAACCTGAGGAGGACAAACGTCGGTGTGGCAAATTTGCTTAGACATGCAGATGTCCGATCGGCATAACCCTCCGCCAGAATGGGCGGCAAAGTATTCGCCGACAAACTCTTCAGCTGGTGGCGACGCCGCGTGAAGCGATAGCTTTGCCACCGCGGTTTCGGATGGTCTCACAAACGTGTGGCTCTCGGCACGTTGCCCAAGCGCGTCTGAGATGGGACCATCCAGAAACAAGTGCTTGATTTCGTCTATCAAAAGAGAATGGTCGGAGCCATCCGCAGCATTAACTAAATCCATATCAAGTGCCTCCAAAATTCCAAGGACCGCGCACCAACACCATGACTTAGCAAAAACGAACTCGGTATAAATACCTTATATCTTGCAATGGGTTTTGCAAGCACTCGCACAACTCGCAGTGCTACGTGTCACTTTCCATTTAATTTCGGGTCTTCCTCACTTTCTGTGGTGATAGACTTTGCGGTGGTCGCAATGCTCAACGCTGCACCGGCGGAGGAGAATTTCAGCGAAGTAGCGGCCATGCAGAGATCGGATCAGTCCATTGAAGACGATCCGGCAGGCGCTTTTAGCGGGATGGGCGGGAAGCATGCTACCGCTCAATTGACGAGGTTACCCCACAAGGTGAGAACGACCACGATTAAATGGCAAGCGACAGTTGTTTAATCGGGCGCCAATCTCGACGAAACGATCCGCATCTTCATCGATGCATTTCCGCTGCAGCAGTTGGAAGCACGCAATGAGGATTGCATCAACGAAATGCTCGCAGCGAAAGTCGCCTGATCCGACAGAGATGTGCAGAACGCCGGGGCTTGCCGCTGGATGAAAGTTCAGTGGTAGGTCAATTGAATTCGCTATTTTTGGAAGACCCCGCTGCCGCATCTGGATCACCGCTCCTGCATGGCCTGCGACGTGACCTCGACGATCGGCGAGAACAGGTATTCGAGGATCCGCCGCTTGCCGGTCTTGATCTCGGCGGTGGCCGCCATGCCCGGCGAGAGCGGCACGACGTTGCCGTCGACATTCATGGTGCCGGCGTCGAGCTTGACGGTAACGGGAAAAACAAGGTTCTGCACCCGCTGCACATTCGTTGTCGGCACAGTTGCCTGCAATTGCTTGGTCGGAGCGCCTTCAAGCTGGTTGGCATCGGGCTCGGGGATTGCGTCTCGCGCGACCGCTGTGACATGGCCATGGATCACGCCATAGCGCGTGAATGGGAACGCTTCGAGCTTAACGACGGCGGTCTGTCCGACGGAGACGAAGCCGATATCGCTGTTTGGGATATAGGCCTCCACCTCCAGCGTCGAACCATCCGGCACGATGCGCATGAGGTCGACGCCTGTGGTGACCACCTGGCCGATGGTATTGATCGCCGACGATTGGATCATACCATCGATCGGGGTGGCGATCGTCATCGATTCCCGCCGCTTGCGGGCCTTGATCAGCTGGCGCTCGAGTTCGTCGGCCTGGCGTGAGGCCTCGCCTGCCTTTTCGACATTGTCGGCAATGAAGGTGTGCAGCGTCTTCTCTCCGTCGCTGGTGGTGACGCTGAGCGATGCCTTGGCCTCTTCGAGTTGGCCGGTCTCCTCGGCGAGTGTTGCTTCCTCCTTCTGGCTGACCTCCTTGGCGTCGATCACACCGGTCTTCGAGCCCGCGTCCTGATCCACCAGCGACGCACGGATGGCCACCCGTTCGTTGAGCGTGTCGACCAACCGCTGCTGCGCCGTCATTGTCTGCTGAAGCCTGGCGACAGTCGCTTGGCTCTGCGTGTGCTGTGCGGCGATATTGGTGAGGCTTGCGGCAAGCTGGGAAAGGTCGGCCTTGAAGATCGACTGTTCGCGCTCGCGGATGCTGGCCGGCGTGTCGGAGGCAAAAGCAAGCGGGAGATCGGGGATTTGTTTCCTGTCCGTCCAAATGCCCTGCTCCTGCCACTGCTCGACCGTTGCCAGCACAGCCTTGCGGCGGACCATCTCACCCCGATAGGCCTGCAGATTGATCGATATCGCCTCCTCGTCCGACCTAAGCTCGGTATCATCGAGCTGAACGACGATGTCGCCCACCTTGACCTTTGAGCCATTGACGACCGGAATGGACCTGACCTTGCCGAGCTCGATCGACTGGATCACCTTGACGCGGCCGGTCGGTTGGATCTTGCCTTGCGCGGTCGAGACGATGTCGAAAGTGCCGAGATAGCTCCAAAGGAGCGTGGCTGCCACGACGATGGCGATGAACCAGATGAAAGCGGTGCGGATCGGCGAGGCTGGTGTCTCAAGAATCTCGAGCGCCGCCGGCAGGAACTCGTTCTCGGTTCTACTGCGCCGCTGTGGCCGGCTCGGGCGCTTGGGCGGCTTGACCACCTGGTTCATGGCTGATTGAGCCCCGTCTGCAATTGCCACAGATGCGCATAAAGACCGTTCGACCGGGCAAGCAGGCTGTCGTGCGTGCCCTCTTCGACAATGCGGCCATCCTTCATGCCGATGATGCGGTCGCAATGGCGGACGGTTGCCAGGCGATGGGCGATGATAACGACCGTCCTGCCTTTGACGATCTCGCGCATGTTGGCAAGGATGATGCGCTCGCTCTCATAGTCGAGCGCACTGGTGGCCTCGTCGAGGATCAGCATCGGCGGATTGGTGGCCAATGCTCGCGCGATCGCCAGGCGCTGCCTCTGGCCGCCGGAGAGGTTGGCGCCGCGCTCCTCGATCAGCGTATCATAGCCCTTCGGCAGCTTGGCGATGAACTCGTCGGCGCCCGACAGCCGCGCCATCTGCATGGCGGCTGCGCGCGACATTGATGGATTGACCAGACAGATATTGTCGTGGATCGTCCGGTTGAACAGCATGTTCTCCTGCAGCACGACGCCGATATTCGATCGGAGCCAGGCCGGATCGACCTGGGCGATATCCTGGCCGTCGACGAAGACCTGGCCGCGGGTCGGGATATAGAAGCGCTGCACCAGCTTGGTCAGCGTCGATTTGCCCGATCCGGATGGCCCGACAATGCCGATCACTTCTCCCGGCCGCACCGAAAGGGAGATATCACGCAGCACTTCCGGGCCATCGGCGGTATAGCGGAAGTTGACGCCCCTGAAGGAGATGGCGCCTCTGGGCTTTGGCAGGCTGACGGAGACTTCCGGCCGCGGCTCCGGCGGCGCGTTGAGGATATCGGCAAGCCGCGCCACCGAGACCTGCACCTGCTGGAAATCCTGCCAGAGCTGCGACAGACGCAGGATCGGCTGCGAGACCTGGCCGGCAATCATGTTGAAGGCAACGAGCGCGCCGACGGACAGCTCGCCATTGATGACGGCCTGAGCGCCGAACAGAAGCAATGCGGCGGAGGTGATCTTGTTGACATACTGGATGGCGTTCTGGCCCTTGGCGGCGAGCATGGTGGTGCCGAATGACGATTGCACGTAGCCTGCCAGCCGCTCTTCCCATTGCGCGGCGACGACCGGCTCGACGGCCGAGGCCTTCAATGTCTGCACGCCGACCACGGTCTCGACGAGGAGCTGCTGGCTATAGGCGCCACGCTCGAACTTCTCGTCGATCTTCTCCTTCAGAAACGGCCGGACCAGAAAGCCGATCGCCAGATAGAAGGGGATCGAGGCCACGACGATCCAGGCAAGCTTCGCGGAATAGGAAAACAGTACGAAGATGAAGACGATGGTGAAGATCAGATCGAGACCGGAGAACAGCCCCTGCCCCGTCAGGAAATTGCGGATCGTCTCCAGCTCGCGCACGCGGGCGATCGTCTGGCCTGTCGCCCGCGTCTCGAAATAGGAGAGTGGCAGGTTGAGCATATGGCGAAACAACCGTCGCCCGAGCTCGACGTCGATGCGATTGGTCGTATGCGACAGTGCATAGGTTCGAAGATACTGCAGAATGACATCGAACAAGCCGACGGCGGCGAGACCGACGACCAGCACGATCAGCGTCGAATAGCTGCGATGAGCCAGGACTTTGTCGACCACCACCTGGAAGAACAATGGTGTGACCAGTGCGAAGATTTGCACGATCAGCGAGGCAAGCAGGACGTGCCCGAAGGCATGGCGATAACGCCAGATCGACGGCAGGAACCAGCGGAAGCCGAAATTGCCGCGCGAGGCTCCAGGCCCGGCCAAACGCCGCTGCAGCAGGATGAAGTGGCCTGATGTCTCGGCCAGCAGTTCATGCGCCCCAAGATTGCGGCTGGAAAAGTCCGTCGGATCGATGATGCGCCAGCTGTTGTCTGGTGCGGCTCCGCCGAAGACCGCAAAGCGGCCATCGGTCAGGCAGGCGATCGCCGGCGTCGGCAAGGTCGCAAGCCGGGCATCGGACTGGATCTCCAGATGCTTGGCTTTCAACCCGACAAGCTTGGCAGCGCGTAGCAGGTCGTTGCGCCCAGCCTCCTTCGACAGCGCCAGATCGCGGGCCAGTACATCCGGGTTGGAGGCGATGCGGAAATAGCCGGCGATCGCCGCAATCGCTGCAAGACCACTGTCGGGCACGCGCACTTCGTCCAGGGAGGCGGTCGGCGGCGGGCTCGGTTCGAGGGTGATTGTTTGGTCCATGACAGTTGGCTTGAGCAGGTTGATCGAGACGCGCCGGAGTTATTTTTGAACCTGGATGCTGGTAGCGCTGTCCTTCACGGTGCCATTTCCGAACGAAACGCGGAGGATGAACCTGTCGCTCCCGCTATAGCCCGGAGACGATTGGTAATAGTAGCCGATGACGGGAAGCTTCAGTGAGTTGCATTTTGCAAATCGGCCCTTTGCGTCGGTCAAGACCTCCTGCTCTGCAACAAGCGTCAACTTGCCATGAGCGGGCGGTTCGACCACGCGTATCGTCGGTGAATGCCCTGCGCTGCAGTCGGGGTTGATGTGCCAAGCGCGTCCAACACGTTCACGGTTGCCGCTTTTTGCAGTCTTGTCGTGGCTCACCTGCCTCACTCCGTCCGCAGATGTAGTGACGCATCCAGACATTGATATGGCGATTATGATAGAAGAGAAAGCCACAAGAGGAAATCGCATTGCTTCCTTGTCCTTAATGCTCCGGCGCGTTATCCGGATTGATAAATGCGACGGTGTAGATGCCATGCAGCTCACCAATTAAAGCCAGCTCATTTGACGACATTGATCTCAGTCGTCACATCTTGAACGAAGCCATTTGCGTAGGAGTGTCGTGTAATCGCGCGGTCGGTACCGATGAATCCACTATCGGACGTATAATACTGCCCGTTGCCTGGTACTTTCTTGGAATTGCATTTGCCGTTCTTCCAATACGGGAAAACATCCTCTCGCTGGATCAGAAGTTTGCCGTGCTTTGGCGCCTGCAGCACGCGAACGGAAGGATTTCCCCGCACGCTACAATCAGGGTTCAGACTCCAATCGCGCCCGACCTCCGTGCGTTCACCGCTCACGGCAAAGGCATGGTCATTAATCTGCTTGATGCCATCCGCGTTGCTGGTTACGCAACCCGACAATGCGGCGCCTGCACCGACTAGGATCAAGGGTAAAATCAATACTTTATGCATGCCAACTCCTCTGCCTGGGGCCATTCAATGAAAACCGGAGAGCTTTTCGTGTTGGGAACGCGGCGTTGCGGGGTGTGAACCGGCGGTCCGCAGAGCCCTCACCATGCTCGCGCTCATAACGCGATTTTGAGTAAACTGAACATACTCATCATAGGGGATGGCGCCTTTGGCATAGGCGGTGAGAATACGGCGGCAATATTCGTGACGTACATTGGATCGCTCGACATTCATCAGCTTCGCGAGCTTGTCCTGGGCGTCCGGCGTGATGCCAGAGTGGCTGCATTGCTCGATGTTCCAATTGAGAGCCGCAGGATTGCTCAACATGTTCTTATCATAGTCATACCCGCCCTTGGTCGTGACGGGCGCGGCATTCGCCGAAACAGAAAAGGCGGCTATGGAAATCGCAGCGAAAATTGGAAGATTGCGTCTCATTCTGATCTCATTTGTTTGGCATCGGCGCGGCTGGTCCGTGGATTGCGGCGACCCAAGAATCGATATCGAGCAACGGAAGGTACTTAACCGACACACCAAACTGCGTTGGCCTGGCGTGTCGGTTTTCGTTAGCGATCCTTAAGCGGCATTTTGCTTGGGGATCGCCGGCTGGTAGCTAAGCGTGGCGTCGCCGACCAGGTAGTGCGACGTGCCGTCGGACGTTTGATAGGAGCTTGTCCCCGTAATCGCGGATCCGTCAGAGAAGGACTGGCTGCCATCCGTGGTCGATAGAAGGTTGACCAGTTTGATGCCCGCCTCCGACATGGTTTGCAGTTCCCCATCGTCGACAGCGCCGTTTTGGTTGGCATCGCGCCAGACACGGAATTCGCTCCAGCGATCGTCATTGGCATCAAGCACATTATCGTGATTGCTGTCGAAGGCGAGACGCAGACCGTCCAGGTCAGAGACCGAGCCACCATTCGCCGCCACCTGATCAGGCGTCGCCCATTCGGAGAAGGCGAGCTCCTTCGACTGATCGATCTTGCCGTCTGAACCCGCCTGGCCGTCCTCGCCAAGATCGATCGCGAGGAAGCCGTCCTGCGGACCCACCCAGGCGGTGCCGTCGCGTGCGCCGTCGCCATTCCAGTCGAAGGTGACGGAGGAGCCGGTGGCGAGCGCGTTGGTATCGAGCGGCCGCAGATCGATATGACCGTCGCCATTCAGATCGAGCAGCACCGGACCATGGCCATAATGCTGTGCCGGCCATTGATCGACCATAATGTAGGGATTTTGGTGTCCGCCACCTTGGTATGCATATCGCGCCCAAGCGATCAGTGTACCGGAGCTGTTGTACTGATAATCGGTATAGCCGCCGTCGTCGTTATTTGATCTTGCGTCGTGGAGCACGTTGTTGACGAAATGCTGAACAACGGTGGTCCACGCCTGATTGTTGCTCACGTCGTGTGTGGTCACTTGGTAGGTGCCCGCCGTATCGCTGTAGACACTTTCGGTCACAAGCTGACCAGCTGAATTATAGGCATTGGCAAGAGACGACCAGCTCTGGGAGTTGTTAACGTCGTAGGCATACAAAATCTTGCTGCCGTCATCATAATAGACATTTTGATTGGTCATCTGACCAGCGGTATTGAACGACTGGTCGATCTCGGACCATGATTGGGCATTGGTCGGATCCCAGATCCATACCCCCTTTGTGCCATCATCGTAATAGGCCGTCTGTGAGGTTCGCTGACCATTTCCATTAAAGCTTTGGTCAACTCGGTTCCACGACTGGGCATTGGTGACGTCGAAGTCGATACAACCTGTACGCTGGCCCGCGGCATTGTAGTAATCGATGTGCTGCTGCGCTCCGGTCGGTGCGTAGAGGGTAATTGCAGTTCTGGTTCCATCGTCGTTGTTGACCGTTTGATTGGTCATCTGACCAGCAGAATTGAAGGACTGATCGATCTCGGACCATGATTGCGCATTGGTCGGATCCCAGGTCCACACCCCCTTTGTGCCGTCATCATAATAGGCCGTCTGAGACGTGCGTTGACCGTTTGTATTAAAACTCTGGTCAAGCCGGCTCCAGGCCTGCGCATTGGTGACATCGAAATCGACACTACCGGTCCTTTGGTTCACCGCATTGAAATAATCAATATGCTGCTGAGCGCCCGTCGGCGCATAGAAGGCAATTTCTGTTCGAGTGCCATCATCGTTGTTGACCGTCTGGTTGGTCATCTGCCCGGCAGAATTGTAAATCTGGCTATAGCTCGACCACGGTTGCGTATTGCCGGGATCGTAATTGTAAACGCCCTTGCGCCCGTCATCCATATAGTTGACTTGCTGGGTTACGCGCCCAGCGCTGTCATAGGAAATCTGGTAGCTTGCCCAGTCATTGGAGCTTGTTACGTCGTAGTCGATGCTCGCGGTGCGGACACCCGCAGCGTTGAAGAAATCGACGTGCTGCTGGGCGTCGGTTGGCGTGTAGAAAGTAATCTCCGTCCGCGAACCGTCGTCGTTGAACTGCTTGTCTATCGTTCTGTTGCCCAACACGTTGAAGGACCGCTCGACACGGGTCCAGGGATTCGCATTCAGTGGATCGTAGTAAACGGCGAACGTTGGGATGCCCGTCTTGTTGGCGTTGATGACACCAAGCACTTGCCCGCCGGCGGCATTGTAGTTTGTCGTTACCGAGCTTCCATCGCCGGCGATAACGACCTGCGCCGTCTTTCGGCCCTGACCATCGCTGGTGACCCTGAGCGTCAGGCTTCCCATCGCCGAGACAGTGTCGACGACGCTCTGCGTCACCGCGCTGCTGGCATTGAGATCGACCTTCGTCAGCGTGATCGAGCCATCATTGTGAATGACGGACGTTTCGGTGTGGTCGATAACGCCATCATTGTTGGAATCCTTGCTCAGCACTGTGATCAGGCCGTCCGCGCTGGTCTTGATCGTGCCCTTGGCAATGACCGTGCCGCTGGTATTCGTCTCTGTCACCGTGGCAACCGTCGAACCGTCGACCTGAAGCTGCGACTGCATGACAACCTCGAAGGTGCCGTTGTTGTCGTAGTCGTAATTCACAATCTTCGTATGGCCATCGCGGTAGCTGTCGGTTTCCACCTTGGCGGCAATCGCCTGGCGCCAATTGACCTTACCGGCCGGAAGATAATTCGTCTTCTTCGCGATGGCATTGTTGGTGACGATGGAGACGACCGAACCCGCCGTGTCGGCGGTCAGCGTCTCCACCTGGTCCACCGTGCCGTCGCCATCGACGTCCTTGGAGGTGGTGCGCACCATGCCGTCGGACGATTGCTGGATGGTCGTCTTCGTCGCCAGCTTGCCGGTCGTCAGATCCGTATCGGAGATGACGGTCATCTTGCTGCCATCGGCATTGTTGGTATTGACGGTGACACGGCGGCGATCGACGGTGCCGTTTCCATCGAGATCCCAGTCGGTGGTGGTCTGCAGCCCGTTAGCCGTGGTGGTGGAGGTCGAGCCGTCGCCCTTGACGCCGGCGGACTTGTAGTCGGTCACGCTCTGCGTCGTAACACCGGAATCCGCCGTGACCGTCTGCTGGTGCTGATCGATAACGCCGTCGCCATTAGCATCGCGGTCGATCGTCAACGTCTGCTTATCGGCGCTGGTGAGCGTGACAGTCTTGTCGATGAGCTTGCCGGAGGCATCCGTCGTTGTGACGGTCTCGCGCTTGGCGCCGTCCGCTAAAATCTCGACCGTATCGCTGACCGTTTGCGTCGCAAGGCCCGTCCGTTGCTCGTTGGTGGAGACGACCAGACCATCGGCATTCGTCGTTGTAACGAACTTCGAGATTAGAGAGCCATCGGCTTTCGTGCTCGTCACCGTCCGGGTGCGGGTACCGTCGGCATTGATCGCGGTCACGTCTGTCGAGGTCTGGGCATAGGTGCCAGCGCCCTTCAGATCCGATTGCGAGGTGATCGACATGCCGTTGGCGCTGGTAGTGGTCAGATAGCGGCTGGTGAGTGTCGTGCCGAAAAAGTAGCTGACGGTCTCAGTCCGCGAACCATCGGTATTCAGAACCGTCACGTCGGTCGTCGTCCTAACCCTCGAGAGAACGACTGAGGAATTGGCAAGAGCCCACGCCTGCGCTGCGGCGGCTGTGTGCCCCTGCCCCTCCGGAGAATCCGCGCATTGTTGGGCCAAGGAGGCGCGCGTGGTTCCGGCCGCGATCGCGCTCACCCAGGCTTCGGCAGCTCCTGGTTCGGGCGCCCGACCGAGAGCGTTTTGATAAAGCAACTGGGCGAACTGAAGATCGGTGAGCGTGCCGTACTTTTGCGCAAACTCAGCGGACCCGATCATCATGGCGACAACTTGTACTGCGGTCGTGCCGGTATTAAGTGCGCTCGCGTAAGTGGCGAAGCCGGCGGCATCAGGATCGCGTCCCAAAACAGCATGATAAAGCCGGTAAAGCTCATTTCGGATCGTCGCGCCAAACGGATCGTCGGACACCACCGTTGTCCTGCTCAAGCCGTCGGCAGAGATGTCGGTCTGGGTAATGGCACTTAGGGCAAGCGTGCCACTGCTGTCGGCGGTGTAGATCTTTTCGACCGTCGTCTTGCTGCCATTGGCATTGAGCGTCGTCAAATCGCTGACGGTCTTGTTGGCGGCACCGTTTCCATCGGTGTCGTAGTTCACCGAGGTGTTGAAACCACCGGCGCCCGTCGTCAGCATTGTGGAATGCGACACAGCGCCCGTGGATGTCAGATCCGAGAGAGTCTGGGTGACGCTGCCGTCGGCATTCTTGGTCGTGACGGACTTCTGGTCCACGACGCCATTGCCGTCGATATCGTAGTTCACCGTGATCGCCTTGCCGTCACCGCTCGTCGTGGTCGTCGTCTTGTTGGCGATCACACCGGTGTTGGTCAAAACCTCGGTTGTCGACCCATCCGCGCCAAGCGTCGTGACGTCGCTACCCGTGCGCAGAGTCGCACCCGCGCCATCGGTCCAGCTGGTCTGCCTGGACAAACCATTGCCGCTCGTCGTCGTTGCCGTCTTCGAGATGAGGCTGCTGCCCACGCCGAACCTTGAGACCGTCTCGGTCTTGCTGCCATCGGCATTGAGCACCACGACGTCGGTGATGACTTGCTCATAGACGCCGTCACCGTCGAGATCGGAACTCGTAGTCACGGACAGTCCATTGGCCGACGTCGTCGTGACGGCGCGGCTGGCAAGCGTCGTAGTGCCGGCCTTGTAGGTCTCGACCGTCTTCGTCGTCAGACCTGTCGCATCAATGACAGCCGTCGTCTTGACGTCGCTCTTGCCGTCCCCATCGAAATCGACTTGGCTCGTAACAGTCTTGCCATCCGAGGTCGCGGTGTTCGTCGTCTTCGACAAAAGCGTGCCGGTTGCCGTGCTGACGGCATCGACCAACGAGGTCGAGCCGTCAGCGTTCAACGTCTTCGTGACGGTCTCGCTCCGGTCGACCGTGCCATTGCCGTCATAATCGTAATCGCTCTTCGTCGCCAGCCCATTGGCGCTGACGGTCACCTTGGTCTGATCGGTGAACGAGGTGCCGACGTAATCAGACGTCGTGGTCGTCTTCGAGCCGTCATTGTTCAGAACCGTCGCCTTGGTGCTTTTGGCATCGATCGCGCCATCGCCATTGATGTCGCTCTGGACCGTGATCGTCAGGCCGTTGCCCGACGTGGTCGTCGTTACCTTGTCGAGCAAGACGCCAGTATTGCTCTTGTCGGTCACCGTTTCCGTCCGGCTGCCGTCGGCATTGATGACGGTTTGGTCCACCGTGGTCACATCGACCGTGCCGTCGCCGTTCAGATCGTCCGCCGTGGTCGTGGTCAGCTTGTCAGCGCTGACCGTCACGATCGTTTTGCGGTGGAGCGCACCATCGGCGCTTGCCTGTATCGTGGTCGTCGTCTGGCTGCCGTCCGCGGCGATGATCTGCGCTGCGGCCGCATCGATGTGACCGTCACCATCCACGTCCTTCGTGACAGAGGTCGTCTTGCGATCCGCGCTGACCGTGATCACCGTTTGGCTGAGCAGCGTGCCGTTGCCGCTCTTCGCCGTTACCGTTTCGGTGCGAACGCCAGCATTGAGGGTAATCACGTCGGTGACGGTCTGATCGACCGTGCTGTCGCCGTTCAGATCGGACTGAACCGTTTGCGTCAGGCTGTCGGCAGACGTTGTCGTCACCGTCTGGCCGATCAATGCACCATTGCCGCTCTTCTTCGTCACCGTCTCGACCCGTGCGCCGCCAGTGCCTGCCGTGATGACATCGGTCGTCACGGCATCATAGACACCGTCACCATTGGCATCGGTGCTGACGGTTTTGGAAAGGCCATCGGCGTTGGTCGTCGTCAGCACCTTGCCGACGATCGATCCGTTCGGATTAAGGGTGCTGTCGGTCTCGGTGATCGTTCCGTCGCTCGCAACCGCAATCACGGTCTGTCCATCCGCAGCGCCGTCACCATTGGCATCGGCCGAGATATTCTTGCTCTTGCCGTCTGCGCTGGTGATCGTGACGCTCTTCGACAGGAGGACACCGCTGGCGCTGGTATCCTGGACCGTCTCGGTCCGTGAGCCGTCGGAGGCGGCCGTCGTCACGTCGGAATGAACGAGATCGGCAATGCCGTCCCCCGTGACATCAGACGAAGTCGTCGTCGACAGGCCGCTTGCGGCCGCGACGGTCGTCACCGTGCTTCTGGCCGAATTGTCACCATTCATCGTGGTCACCACGGTCGTCACGTCGCCATTGGTAGCAATCGTCGTCTGGGTCAGATCGCGCTCGTCGATCGTGCCATTGCCGTCGAGATCACTGGTCACGGTCTTCGTGTGCCGGTCGGCGCTGGTGACCGTCGTGACGCTCGAGAGCAAAGTGCCGTTCGAGCTGCTGTCAGTCACTGTTCGCGTGCGCGATCCGTCGCTGGCGACGGTCGTGGCGTCTGAGACGACCTCATCATAGGTTCCGTCGCCGTTAATATCGGTCTTTGTCGCCTTCGTCAGGCCATCGGCGCTGGCGAGAACCTGTATCTGGCTCAGCACCGTCCCGGAGGCGCTGAGAGCCGTGGTCGTGGTAGTCGTCGAACCATCGGCATTGGTGACAAACGTCTGGCTCTGATCGGCCTTTCCGTCGCCATCTTGATCAATGGTCGTCGTGATCGTGTTGTGGTCGGCACTGGTGACCGTTGTCGTGCTGTTGAGGACGGAGCCATCGGCATTGAAATTCGTGATGACCCGCGTGCGAACACCCGAGGCAACCGTGGCGACATCCGTTTGCGAGCGGTCATAGGTGCCGTTGCCGTCATCGTCGAATTTGGTCGACACGCTGTTACCGTCGGCGCTGGTGTTTACCAAATCCTGGAAGGCCAGGCTGCCATCGGCATTGTAGGCCTGAATCGTATTCGTCTTCGACTGGTCGACATTGGTCACGGCCGTCGATTTAACGATATAGCCGTTGGAATCGCTGGCAAGAACGGCGTCGCCCACTGCTCCCGTCGAGCCGTCGGACTTGGTATAGGTCGTCGTCCCGGTAATGGCCGAGCCGTCGCTAAAACTCTGGCCGCTGCCCTTTGGCGTCAGGTCGATCGAGGTGATCCCGAGCGAATCCAGCGACACAAGCTGGCCGTCGACCATGACCTTGAACTTCGACCATTGCGCATCGCCGGCATCGAGTTTGCCATTGTCATTGGTGTCGAAGACGTCCTTGAGCGCCTCAAGATCGCCCGTCGCCGTCGGATCCCACTGCGTGAACTCAAATTCCTTCGAGTTGCTGATCTTGCCGTCGCCGTCGGCGTCGAACACCAGGACGCCCGTGCCGTTGCCTGCCCAAGCCATGCGGTGCTGGTAGCCGTCGCCAGCGATGTTCAAGAACTGGGACGAACTGCCGAGCGTATCGACGTTTACGCCATTGCCAGAAAGGTCGAGGAGAACAGGGTTCAAACTGTCGTCTTCAGATTTGCCTGGGTGATCTTCCGTTGCACTGTGGGATGATGAGTAGCCCCCGATATGATCATCCGCAGACTTCCCTGCATGATCTTCCGTCGCACTGTGGGAGGACGAATATCCCCCGATATGATCATCTGCGGACTTCCCTGCATGGTCCTCGGTGGCACTGTGGGACGACGAACCACCCCCGATATTGTCGTCTGCGGACTTCCCCGCATGATCTTCCGTCGCACTGTGGGAGGACGAGCTATAGTACCCGCCAGGCGAACCGTCGAGACCAAGGTCACCCAGAATCCCTCCGTAGAATGGCTCAAAGTTCATGTTCGGCGGCGTCGGAGCAACCGGGACATCTGGAACGTTCGGCATAAAGCCGAAATTCCATGCGGGGTTATCGACAGGCGTAACTGGCGTCGGCGCCACCGGATCAACCGGAGTGAACGAGATGGGACCGATGCTATCAGGCGTCGGGGGATTGATCGCTAGGTCAAGATTGAATGGGCCAGAATATGGCTGCGAAGGAGTAACGGGTGCTGGATCAGCAACGCCAAACGTATCAGGATTTAGAGCTCCTAAATACGCGGTATCATTTAGCGCACCTACAAAGGCAGCCCCGATTGCTTCAAGGAGTTCGTACGGTGCCTTCACATAACCATATGCTTTAGCCTCCGCCTCGCCCGCCGGGGATTTCTCTCCCATCCCCACCCCCAATTGAACGGTCGCAGAATGTGTCCCCAATGAAACTCCTACGCCGGCTCCCTCAAAATACTCGGCACCAGGATTCGCCTCCTTGTTGGAGGGATCGTAACTTACTCCTGGGGCGGTAATATTGTGTTCAAATTCAGTTTTGCCCGTCATCAGGCTGTGATTGACACCAACCTCTAGGCCGGCTCCATGCAGCCCAACGCCGGCTGCAGCGCCGACACCGACGTCAAACCGCTCATCGCTTTTAGGTTCATCTCGTAGCGTTCCCATACTTATCTCTCTATGTATTGAGTGGAGAGTTTGTAGCGTTTTACTATCAATATCACCTTTATGACTTAGCCTTTGATGACAGATCTCATATCCTCAAGCCCTTGTATGAGATCTTGAAGTATCTTCGGCGCCTGGAGATCTCCATGTTCCGCGGCCTTTCGATACCAAAACATCGCTTGACTGATATCCTTTTCGACGCCTGCGCCCTCAAGATACGCGTCACCAAGGTTCTTTTCAGCGCGCGGATAGCCCTGCGCTGCCGCCTTCCGATACCAATTCACAGCACAAGCGGTATCCTTTGGGCGTCCCAACCCAAGAGAACACATGATGCCAAGACCATTTTGTCCACCCGGATAGCCCTGATCTGCAGACTTTTGGAACAGAATTGCCGCTTTCGAATAGTCCTTCACTCCATTCATTGAAATATAAATGCCGCCCAAATTGGATTGAGCAACTGCGTTACCAGCGCTGGACGCTTTTTCCAGCCAAGCGATTGCAACACTTATGTCACGAGGAACGCCAAGCCCCCACTCATACCGGCCGCTCAAGTTTACTTCCGCGCGGACATCCCCTTGTTCTGCCGCCTTGCGGTACAATTCTGCGGCTTGCACATCATCTTTCGCAACACCTCGACCATTTGCGTACATTGCCCCTAGAGCGTTTTGCGCACTCGCCAGGCCCTGATCCGCCGCCTTTCGATACCATCGTTGGGCCGTATCGAAGTTTTGCTCCACGCCATGCCCGGTTTCATAAAGAAGCCCCAAGCCAAACTCGGCTTGAGCATCGCCCTGCTCAGCCAAGGGCTGCCAGTATTTCAGCGCGCGTTGATAATCTCCTGTATTATATAGATCCTGCCCTTCGTCAGCATATGCGGCCGTTTGAAGTGCAGCGATAATTATCGATATTGCGAGTAAGTATATGACGCGCATAGCGATACCCAGTTGTTAAGTGATCTAGTAATCACGGTGACGTCGCCGATAAGTGGCATACCCTAGCGCATCTGCAACCTCGAACGATCAGTACAAGTCCTCATGTTCGCCAAGCTGCTCACCAAGCCTGTAACTCCTCCATCGGACTCGCAGCTGCGGCGCTTCTCACTACCCAAGCCAAACTGGTCGCAACTCTAAACTGACGGCTCACCGGTTGCTCAGCATTGTCAATCTACAATCATCGCGTATATTCGCGGTGATTACGAACGAAACGAAGCCGAGGCATCGCAACCCACTCACAATGCGCATATTAACTCCACGTATACGCGCATTTTTGTCATTTGCAATAAAGGACTTTTCGATGACGAGCGAAATAAGCGAAAATGATCACGCCATATCCGAATTACGCTCAGATCATCCAGAAGGCGAACCAGCGCTCGCCGCACAATGCATCGCGGCCCTACTGACACGGCACGGCATTCCCAAGTACCGGTTCGCCGTCACCGTCTCCGAGATCCTCGGCCTTTCCTACTCGGCGGGAAACCGTCGTCTGACGACAAATGCCTCCTGGTCGCTTGAGGAATTGAAGCGCGTCGCCGAGCATTTTGGCGAGACGCTGCAGGAACTCGTCACATCAGAAAATGCCGACGCCCTTGTCGATGCTTCGATCGTCATCAACAACCACATCGTGCCCTGCCGTATCCGCCTGGGTACCATCGTTGGTCAGGTGTCGCCAGGAACGCTGATTGCCGCCGAGATCGACGGATCGTGGCGGGTGATGCCGGCAGACGCCAGATCGATCATACCGGCCCATATCGTTACCCGTCTGCTGATCGAACCGACTGCCTCACGGCGCCGGGTTGCCATTCTGGACGATCACGCCGATACCGCCAAGACGATCGTCCAGTATATGGAGACGGCGGGGTTTGAGGCGGTCGCCTTCAGCGACCCTCAAGCTCTTCACGATCAGACCGATTTCGACGCTTATGTGTTGGACTGGATCATCGAGCGCGATGCACGGCGCCAGACGGCACTGGAACTGGTCGAGAATATCCGCGCGCGCAATGCGCTTTGCCCGATCATCATCCTCACTGGGCAGATCAGGACCGGGAATGTCGACGAGGAGAACATTGCCGCGGCATTGGCGCAGCACAATCTGAAGTTCTTCACCAAGCCGGCAAGCATGCCGATCCTCATTGCCGCCTTGAACGCCAGCTTCAAAACTGCATGATCGTCCGCAATTGCTGCTGCCGTATCGGCTTAGTGAGCATGGCATCGAAAAGTGACAGGTCCCGCCTGGAGCCAGCATTGGCGGCTGAAATGGCGACGAGCTTTGGCTTGTAGCCCAAATTCGTCTTGCGGATCTGGGCGGCAAGCTCGGGTCCGGTCATGATCGGCATATCGAGATCGATGAAGATAGCCGAATAGGCATGTGCGGCGGCATAGTTCAGTGCCGCCATACCGGAGGATGCGACGTCGGTTGCTAAACCAAGCTCTTCAAGCACCGCCGAAAAGCCTTTCAGGAGGTCAGGATGGTCGTCCACTACCAGCACCCGTTTCTGATCGTCATTCGCCCTCTGCGAGTGTCCCTCCGCGAGGACTGCGGGAATTGACAGGTCAAACAGGCTGCCGCCCTCGGGCGGGCTGCTGACCGTCATTCGCGCGCCAAGCTGCCGCAACAGGGTCTGGACGACCGATAGGCCGATGCCGCGGCCTGCGCCGAGGCTCAAAGGTCCCCTCGCATCCACGTCGCTCTCGAGGATTCTCGACGGCAGGCCCGGTCCGGTATCGGTCACGCGCAGGGAAAGTTCGCCAGCCTTTTCATCAAATGGCGCAAGATCGACCTGGACAAAACCGGATGACGTGTATTTCACGGCATTCGAAACGAGGTTATGCAATAATTGCGCAATGCGCTCGCTGTCCGCGACCACGAAAATAGCTTCATCTGGACTGATCAGCCGCAGCTGCAGATGCTTGGCTTGCGCCATGTCTTGATAATTTTCCACCACCTCGCGGACGAGCTCCCCTGCCTCGAATACACCAGGCTGCAGTTCGATATATCCCGTTTGCGCCCGAGCCAACGTCAGCATGTCGCGAAGCTGGATTGCAAGGCTATTTGCCGCCCGGCGGATACGCGCCGTCAATTCGCTCCGCGTCCTTATATCCTGAGGGCGTTCGAGAATATCCAGCGCCGAAACGATCACCTGAAGCGGCGTCCTAAGCTCATGGCTGACCATGGCGAGGAATGAGATCTTGTCTTCGACAGCCGCTTCCGCAGCGGCTATCGCGCGCGTCCTTGCGGCAATCGCCAGCCAATAGAAGATCGAAATGATAATGAAGGACAGGATTGCACAAAACAGCATGCCGGCAATTACTAGGATGATGATATGCCCTGCCTGAATCGTCTGGAAAGCCTTTTCCTTCAACTGGCTATCCCGATCCATGGCCGCCTTGGAGACTCTGTCCACGACAAAGGCCATTTCCTCCAGCTTCGGCAACAATGCCTGGGCATCGGCTGACGAAATAGCGGGTTTGATTGCGGGCAGGACCTCTGTCGCGAATTTCTCCAACGCGACTCCATCCTCGGAAAAGCCCGGAAGCGTCTTAAAACTATCGTTCAACTGGGAGGGCCGGACGATAATAGTGATGCCGGAAATCAGGACATCAATGTGAAACGAGAGCGCGTCCGGTTCAATGGCAGATCCATCGGCCATTGCTTTCAGGTCCAATCTGACATCTTCGAGCTCCCTGAGCACCTGCGCCGTCGGCCAATAAGAAAACGACGGATTTCTGCTGCTCGCGGAATCCCAGAGATCATAGGCAGCTCGAATGGCAGCCCAGTTGTAGCCGATAACTCCAAGGCATAGGGCTACGATCACTGCGGGAATGCTAAACCATGCAACATGGAAAAACTTCATTCCACTTCGATCCCGCAGAGCTGCCACACCAGATACGAGGCCGCGGCCGGCGTGTCCAATTGCTCCTTGAAACTGTCACGGGGAAACATGACGAAGACCGGTCCAAAATCCCTAATCGTCAGCCGAACCCCGTTCTTGCTGACGGCAAGGATGGTGCCGTACTTCTCCAGATAATCGGCATCCACTTCCACGCTGAAATTATCAAGCGCAATGAGCCGCAGCTTCGTTCCTTTCGCATCAACCTCGCTCAGCACCTTACTGAGCAAGGGCCCCGCGAAATCGCTATTGGGAGTCCACGCCGTCGATGTTGTCACTGTCGATTGCGGTAGTCCGAGAAATTCGCGTTCAGACATCTCATAGGCATTTGCGGCGCTGTTCGTCGTCTTTCCAATTTTGCCGGAGATTGTCAAAAAAACACCCGGCGTGCATCCATTCGGAATACGCATGGCTGCGTTCGCCAGCCCGGTGCTCGACCAAAGACCAATGACAATCAATGCGAATGCGCGCACCATTTTCCCAGACATGCCCAACAATCCTGCAACCTTTCGCAGTCTGGCACAATTCCAATCAATTTCGAAGGGTATCCGATGGCGTTTGCGTGGAATCCCAAAAATCGAAATGTTCACGAGCACATCGTCTTAGCGGAACTCAGGACGGAAAAATTGCGATACGGCCGATGACAGTTTGAGTAATGGCCCATATGCTCGTCCGGATTTCTACATCTTAAAGAAGATATAATTGGCGAGGCCGACTTAACGTGATCTCCGTTTATTGTGTTCTGCGGTCCGGCGGCGAGTACAAGGCCGAGCACGTGTTGCGCCTATATGCGCAGGTGATGAGACATCTTCCGGACGCCGATTTTCGCTGTCTCTGCGATATCGAAGTCGGCGGCGTCAAAACTGTGCCGCTGGCATATGACTGGCCGGGCTGGTGGTCGAAGATGGAGCTATTTCGGCCCGAGATATCTGGCGATATTCTCTTCATGGATCTCGACACCTCGATTGTCGGAAACCTTACCGATATCGCTTCGGTCCGTCGGCTTGCCTTGATGCGCGATATCTATCGCCCGGACGGTCTGCAATCATCGATCATGTATCTGCCTAAGGCGGAACGCGCGCGGATTTGGGCCGAATGGTCCAATCGGCCGCAGCATTGGATGGATCTTTATCGAAAGGGTGGCGACCAGGCGTTTCTCGAGCGCTTTTGGCTGGATCGCGCCAAGCGGTGGCAGGATTTCCTGCCCGGTCAGATCGTCTCGTGGAAATCGCATGTGAGGCAAGCGCTTTACGATGATGAGCGCGGGAATGGGTCAATCCCCTCCGGCGCCCGCGTGGTGATTTTCCACGGCAAGCCCCGCCCCTGGGATATCGGATGGTAGGTTGCAATCAACCCACTATATCGAGCAACAAACCCGGTCTCGGCGTCGATTATTCGCAAAACACAATGCTCTTGAAGGGACTCGAACCGCCGACCTCGTCGTTTAGTCGAAGTGCTCGCCCAGAATCTCCCTGTGTGGGCAGCTGCTTGCCTTCGGGGGATGGCCGATATGGGACCGTTTATGCTCTGGCGGGTTTCGGGCGCGCCGGGGTGGCTTGCAGACATTCCTTTATTGGGCCGCAGTGTTCGGCATTATGATGATCGCTGCTTGTGCTGGGCCCCCATGCAATAGTGCCGCAAAAAGGGCCGACGGGAGGCCTCGTGCGAATCGCAGCGCAATCGACTACAGGGCAATCATGCGCTGCTCTAATAAATGACAGGGCTCGCGTGGTAGGCTAGACTTTGCGAGGAGGAGATCTGACCCGGTCGGCTTCGACCCTCTTGAAGGACGGCCATTCGATGTCCCGCTTTCCAAGCTTCCAATATGCGCCGAGCGAGACGCGCCAAATTCTTCGGGATCGCTTCTCGCGCAAGCTCCGCGTTTCGTGGCAGGATCGCTATCTCGACCCGAATCTTGCCTACACGCCCGACGTCGTGGCCCTGCGTCTCCTTCAGAAGATGACGATATCGCCGGCCTCGGCCTGGCCCGCCGTCGAGGCCGCCTACGGCTTGGACGGGGTTTGTCCAGACGAAGCGGCCACTCTACCAGACCTTGTGTCGTCCGGCGGTGCGCGCGTGGTCTGGGGAAGAGTCAAAATCTCGCGGGACATCGCGGTCAGGGCGCTACGCGCGCCCAACGGCGAGATGGACGCCCTGAAGGCGCTCGTGAAAGGCATCCACGGCCAGACGTTCGGGTTCGACACGGATGTAGGGGCGGACTCCGAGTTGCGTGCTCTGTCCGAAGATATTGTTGCGGGCCAACTAGATCCGCATCGCCTTGTCGTGCGCAGTCCGGCCTGGATCGCCGAACGGCTTTGGGAACCTGTTCGCAGCCAAGCGAACTCAGTCGAGGTCGCGTTGCGCCACTGGATCGATCTCTGGGGCGTGCTTCAATATCCCGACATCGTCCCCGAGCGGGCATGGGGGCCGGGTGACGCCGCCACGTTTCGAGAGGCAGCGCTTGGCTTGATCGGATCAGAACCGGCGCTGGCTGGCTGGATCGAAACTCGTGACCTCTATGTCCGGCAAGCGGCGTTCGCCCACAACACCACGGCCGCCAACGCCGAGTCGCGTATCCCGGCGCCGCCGAGCACGGCCGTCTACCGCGCGCTTTGGCTGGAAGGCCAGGCCGTTGAAGCCAGCGCCTATGGATCACTGGACGACTGCGACGCCCTGTTCGGATTAGCGCGGGTGCTCCTCGCCGACGTCGATGCGCAGAACAACGCCAAGGCCCCGCACCCCCTGGCCGCCGCGCTGTTCGACCTCGCGCTTGACCGGTCCGAACTCTTCAATGCCGTGCTGCATCAGGCCCGTAGCCATCCGCGGCTGCTCGCCGACCTTGTGCTGCATCCGCCCACGGCCGCACTCGCCTGTCTCTTGATCGCCCAGTGGCGTCATCCAGGCGGCGCCTGGGAACGGTCCCTCACCGAGGCGGATCATCAGGTTGGACAGGCCGACACCTTCGCCGATGGCGTCGCGATTTTAGGGGAACACCTGCGGCGCGACGCAATCCCCGTGGGCGAGGCTGCGGCGCTGCTGACTTGGTTGCATCGCCGCGCCGGGCCCGAGTTTGTCGATGACGTCGCCGGGGCGGACGTGCTAATGGCGAGCCTGCGCCGGGAGTTGGCGATTTGCCCCGCGCCCGTTCTGTTGGCCATAACGGGGTTTCTGCGGGGACCGGCTCTGGACCAGGGATTAGGCGCGCCGGAATTCGCCGCAGTCCTGGACCTTTGCGACCTCGGGAACCTGACGGACGACGTTGATCCCGAGGGAGTGATCGCCGCCTATGAGAGCGCCTTGCAGGCCGGCCACTACAGTCTGTCGGCTTACCGCGTGGGCGCCGCTGGCGCGGCGGCCTTGGCCCGCCTGAGCGAGCGAACCGACGATCTGAGAAAGCGCTTCCTCTATCCCTTGCACCTTCGCGCTCGTCTGGCCGCCGCTCCGCTGGACCACAATCCGTTCACGCTCGCCGATGCTCTCGGCCGGTGCGTCCGCGCTCATATCCGCATCCTGTGCCGCGCAATCGTCGGCGGTCCCCGCGACGCAACCAGCGACCTCTTGGAAGCGCTGGTCGACGCTGTTCGGTCCGGTGCGCTGGAGCATAAGGAAAAGGGGCGGGTCGCGGCTTTCGCGCCGAGCTTTGAAAGCACGTTGATCCGCACGCCACGCGATCGCCCGCTGTCGGGCGACCTGACGGCGGCTCTTGGGCGCCTGAACCCCGCGGCGCAGGTCGCCCTGCTGGACGCGATCCTGGAAACCGACGAGCCTCTGATCCTCGCGCAGATCTTGCCGAACGTGCCGCCGAACCTCCGCGCGCGCGTCGAGCAGCGGATCGCAGCACTGGCGCCTGACGCCGCCGCCGAGATTCGATCTTTGCCCGAGATGCACGCCCGCATCGATCAGCTGCTGACCATCGGGGCGGCCGACGCCGCGGCGAGTTACATGGCCGCCGAAGAGAACCTGAAGACGTGGGGCAAACCTGCCGGCCGGGAACTGACTCGCTTTCGCAATGAGCTGCGGCTGGCGTTTCTGAAGCAAGATTGGGACGCGATCACGCAAGCGCCGCGACCGGCCTTCACCGCCCAGCTGGCACAGGAATCAGCCCTCGAAACCTTGCAGCAATTTCGCGGCCTCGTGGCGCTGGTAGGGCCCAACTCCGACCCAGCGGTGGCGAAGGCGGTGTTCGCCAATCTCTTCTCGAAACGGAAATCCCTGATCTTCGCCACCAACTGGTTCGTTGCGGCCATCAGCGAACTCTTGGTCGACGACAGCTTCAGTCTCTTAGCGGGTCCCGACGTCCGGCTCGGTCGCCAGGTGCTCGCCGAGCTCGACCGCATGGTCGCCTTGTTGCCGAAGGGGCCAACCGACGAAGTCCTGGAGTGCAATCGCGCGCAGTTGCTGCTGGCGCTGGGCGAACCCGGCCAGGCCTTGGCGACGCTATCCGGCGTGCCGCTGACGCGTCTTCACGCCGTCGCCGCCGCCTATCGCGCCGTCGCCTTTGCCCGCTTGGGTCAGCCGGCTGAAGCCACGGCGGCCTTGGACGGCGCCGAGTTTCGGTTCGGCGCGACGCCCATCCTCGCCGCGGCGCGGGCGCACATCGCTAGCGGGGCGGCGTTCCTCGCCTTGCCCGAGGTCTCCGCTTACGGCAACCTCGTGGACAATGTCGGGTCGGCGATCGCGCGTTTCCGGCTGATGGGCCCGCAACAGCAGGCCCGGGTGCTTCGTCCGCAGTCGGACGCCTTCGAGACGCTGCTGATCGACTATGTGCGTCGGGCGGCCGACGCGGTCGTGTCCCTGGTCCCCATGATGAAGGGCGTCGATATCGACGCCATTGAAGACGATCTGAACGGCTTCGTGCAGCATCTGTTGGCGGCGCGCGTCCAATTCCTCGGCTGGTCGGTAAACGACCAGTCGAAGGGAGGCTATAGCGCGAACGCCAACGCCGGCGAGCGCGACATCATCCTCACCAGCGGCAGCACCATCCTGACGATCATCGAAGCGCTCAAATGCAAGAGCGCGCTGACCCAGGACGTCGTGAGGGCGGACCTGGAAAGCCACTTCCAGAAACTGTTGGGCTACGGCAGCCCACGGATCTTCTTCCACCTGACCTACGCCTATATCGACGTTGGCGAGGTCATAGCCTTCCTCGGGACAGCGGCCGAGACGGCATGCCCGCCGGGCTTCAAATATCTCGGCCAAGAGAAGATTCGCCATGAAGACTCACAGCCGCCGGGCTTTGTTGCCCGCTATGACGCCGACTTCGGCGAGGTGAAGGTGGTTTTTCTAGTGCTAAACATGGGCCAACACCGCCAGCGCAATGCTGGGATCACAGCGGGGAAGACGAAGGCCCGGAAGGCGATCAAGGGAGCAGGGAAAAACATTGCGGTGAAGTCAAGCTAGTGGCTCAAGCGGCCGTCGGACACGACCAGACGGCGAACATGAATGGATTACGGCTTTCAGGATCGCCGATTGATGCCGCGAACGGCGACAATAGCGCAAAGCAGTCGTTCTGCCCTTTGCTGCGACGCTGTCTTTTAAACACCGACACACCACCGACAAGATCAAATCTTTTGATGTGAAAGGAGCCGAACCGACGATCCTATTGTTGCAAAAAGCTATCCGTTTAAATTACTTCAATAGCGAACGTCGGCTTTGGCTGTGTGGAATGACCGCTTTATGGCCGTCAGGCGACCAACTGCGTTCGGCCGCGTAACGGCTGTAGCAGACCTTTGAGGGCGGTCTATTAATGCCCGCCGCTCAATAGATAAGCGGAAATTAGACCGTCTTGTAGATTCATTCCTGATGTTCTTGCCTTAATCAATGACCGAGCACATTGTCCCTTCAGTCCTTGGGGAGCGATGCGCAAGCTGGCGATTCTACCGACGACGTCGGTGTTTTTGACTCCGTCTTTTTCACAGTCGGGCATCACGAGCGTCTTGGCGGCTCTTCCATCTCTCACTTCATCGATAAGGCGCTTCATGCGCTCCTCTCCAAGACCAGCCAACCTCCGATAGGGGGTTTTCTCAGAATTATCTTGTTAAGGCTGCCACTTCTTCTAGCCTCATGATGCCGATTTAGCTAAGCTTCGTTGGGGCATTCGGGGAGATTTTATGGGCAGCGTGGCAAGTGTTGAGCGCGCGGAGTATATAGAAGAACTGCAAGCGCTCGACACTAAACGGCAATTGATCGTGCGTCTCGCTTCTCATAGGTTTGGACTGCCTTTTCGCTGGCAACGCGAAGCCAAGCGAGCTGAATTCAACCCAGCCCGCCTAAAGTCAATGTTGTGCAGGGGGGCTGAATGAGGCAGTCGTCGAGAAAAATGCGACGCCGCAAAGGCCTGCCACCTCAACGACAGCTGCGTGACCGTGCTTCACCGGGAACGTTGCCAAACAAGCTTCCCCTGATCCACGTCACCGCCACCGCACTTGCGAGAGAAATCGTTGAAAGCGGTAAATTCGAAGTCCATCATTGCAAAATATTCAACAAGGACTTGATCTACTTCTTTGTGTTGAGACCGGCGTACAAGAGAAAAGATGGAGACGCAAAGTCCGATCTGATCAATCGCTTCCCTTTCGTTTTCATTGTTGCTCCAAACGCTGTTACTCCCTACCATGTGTATCCGTTAGATACTGGCGGAGCCGACGCTGGAGTATTTGCCGACCAGGCTGACGAGTTCGTTTGTCTCGAAGATTACGAACTTCATGCGACTCATGCCGCAGCGGCTGGGCAGATCGGTTGGGCGTTCGGGTCACTTGAAGCGTATTTCGACGGCGACCTTCGAGCCGATCTGGTTAGTGACGTGCCCGCCCACGAAACTGTGACACTCAGCTATCACGCCATAGCTGGCATGGCTCGGAGCGGCAGCAATCAGCCGGACAAGCGTGCCTCGGCGATCGAAATTGCAACGTCGCGCAACGTTCCGCTAAAGGGTAACGTAATGCTGGCCATTGTCCCCGATCGGTATCTCGAAGACAACGGCACCAAAAACTCCTCATTCATAAAGCAGCTGAATGATCGTCACATTGAATGGGAGACCTATATATGGCAACCTAATACGACGCCCAACGAATTTCAGGAAGAAATTGCGCGGATCGCGCGTGCCTACTTTAAGAAAAAGGGGCTGATGTCATGACCGGTGACGGAATAACGGACCTGCTGCTAACTGGCTACCTGCCGCTGCGGACACAGGGTCTTGCCCTGCCTTGTTATGCATCTGGGCCGAATTCTAATGTTTGGTATTGCGCAGTCTGCTCCATTGATGGCGACCATTCTGGGACGATCATTTCATTCGAGCCATTCGAGGCCGACGGAATAATTCGATTGGAAGCGGAAGCATCGCGATCGGTTTCGGTGGGTGACCCATGGCACGATGTTCTCCTCTGGAACAAGGAAGTCTATGTGGGAGCGCCGGCAGTCATAATCGCACAGTTCGCACAAGTGATGGATCAGATCGCTGAGGACATACCCTTGGCATTGCTCGACCTGGCCATGGCAACCGACAGGCTAGACCGCCGGCAGCTGGCCAACGGCGCTTATGGTTACGTCAGAGCGAACTGGGGTGAACGACAAGCAGACCGCTGGCAATCCGACAATTTTGTGCGTGGCCATCTCGTCATCGAAGCCAGAAGGCTTGCAGTGGGCGCTGGCCTTAAGGACGTTGGCTCAATCCGAGAGCTTGCCGTGGATCGTATCAACGGCACACTCGTCGTCACGATGCCGGATGTGCTTTCTAAGCGCTTTATTGAGCACGGCATTCTGAAGCTGTTTACAGCCCAAGCTGCACGGCTTTCGGACGAGACCGGCATATCACTGCAGTTTCTTACTGCCAGCGAAACGGCAGTAAGATCAAAACCGGGACGCGTTTCCGAGTATGTGCCAAACCACAAGAAGGTTTATCACAGGGATGTTTTTCGACAAAGATAGCGCCTTGGAGTCAACAACCACGGCATGTATTCCTTTTGAACGTGAGAACTGGGGATGCCGCAGTACGAAGGTTGATCCTTTTTCGGCGTCCATCCTTTGCCCCTTGCAGACGATCAGCGCCTCTACTCCTGGGCATAAGTCAGACGTAGAATCGGTGGCGTCGCCTTAACCGGCTGGTTTGAATCGACTTGATAATCGGGCTGTCATGACCGAAGCCCCGCATGCCCACTTCAGACGCCACCGGTTTCCTGCTGAGATCATTGCCCATGCGGTGTGGCTGTATTATCGGTTCCCGCTGAGCCTGCGCGACGTCGAAGATCTGTTGGCGGAGCGCGGCATTGTCGTCACGTTTCAGACCGTCGCGGAATGGGCGGCGAAATTCGGCTTAAAGTTCGCTCATCAGCTCCGGCGCCGCTCACGAGGCCACTTTGCCGATAAGTGGCAGCTCGATGAGATGGTGGTGACGATCAAGGGAAAGAAATACTGGCTGTGGCGCGCCGTCGATGCAAACGGTTATGTCCTCGATGCCCTGCTGCAAAGCAGAAGGAACAAGGCAGCGGCGCTGCGTCTGATGCGCAAGCTGCTCAAGGGCCAGGCTACCACCCCGCGGGTGCTGGTGACTGACAAGCTGCATTCGTATTCGGCCGCGAAGGCCGAGTTGATGCCGGGCGTAGAGCATCGATCGCACAAGGGATTGAACAACCGTGCCGAAAATTCTCATCTGCCGCTACGGCGCCGAGAGCGGCGAATGATGTGCTTTAAGTCAGCGCGACAATGTCAACGTTTCGTCTCGGTCCATGGCCAGGTCGCCAACCTCTTTCAGCTTCATCGGAAACATCTCTCTGCCACCGATCATCGCCAGCTCCGCACCATCGCCGTCACCACCTGGCGTGAAATCGCATTGTCGGTTGACGCCTGAAATTCGGCCTGCAAGAACTCACGACGTACGCGATCGGTTAAGGCGACGCCACCGTTTCAGCAACTCTTGGGGAGTGCCCTTCACTTGCCGAAGCCGAATGTCTTGCGCAAACTTTTATCGACTGCGTTCGCCGGCATGAATCTGCGCAAGCGGCTGAGAAGCGTCGCGTTGCCGCCCGCCGGCCGGCGCATGCGGTACGGGCCGTTGATGGCCGCCAGGATTTTCGCGGCCACGACCTGTGGTGAGGGCGCTGACTTGATCTGCGCCTGAAGTGTCTCGATGGTCGCATAGGCCTGCTTTTCATAGGCGCCCAGGGGGGCCTCGGTATGGGCCGCGTTGACGTCGAGCTTCGTGTTGGTGAAGGTGGGTTCGAGCAGCACGACCCTGACGTTGAACTCGCGGATTTCGTGGTCCAGCGACTCCGACAGCCCCTCAAGCGCATGCTTGCTGCTGGCATAGAGTCCCATGAATGGCGCTGGCAGGAAGCCCAAGACCGAGCTGACATTGATGATGAGGCCGCTACGGGCGGCTCGCATGGATGGCAGAGCGGCACGTATCATGCGCAATGGGCCGAACACGTTGGTATCGAAGACTCTTTGAGCTTCCGCAGTCGAGGTATTCTCGACGGGGCCGATCAGCGAAACGCCGGCATTGTTGATCAAAACGTCGATCTTACCTGCTTCAGACAGAACCCATTCCACAAAGTTCGCAACCGATGTGTCGTCGTTGACGTCAACGGTTCCGAAGTGCACGCCTGGGATTGAATTGGTGCGGTTCGGGTTGCGAACGCCACCAAACACCCTGAAGCCGTTTTGTGCGAGAAGGCGGGCAGCGGCCTCGCCTATTCCGGATGATGCGCCGGTGATTACGACGACTTTCTGATTGGACATGCATGCTCCTGAGCTTTGTGCGAACAAGTGCTAGGAAGCTTTCAGCGGAATCGGATTTTTTGTTCCTTTGTCCGGTGGGAATTCCGCGTTTTGCTTCGCACGAGATTCTGTTAGAGTTCGATTGCAATCTAACGTGATTTTGGATGTCGATCAACATATAAATTGAGACTGCGGCTGTTTCGAAGCATTTTCATCCAGATGACGCGCTTGGGTGTGCGAGGTTCGCATGCAACGACTGGAGATGCGTGGCAGGACTTCCCCTCAGTCGATTGATGACAGCCGCAGCATTGCCAATGTGCTCAGTGCCACCAAGCCGGTGCGTTCGCAGCCGCGACCCATGCGGCACGCTATGATGAACGATTGACGATCGAGCCGAGGAGGAGAAGTTCCTTGCCTGACACTGCGCTGATGAACGGTTTCGAGTTTGTGACGGGCCTTCCGAAGGGTATCTTCCCTCGCCCCCGCCGATGGCAGATCTGCTGCCGTTCACACTTCTTCCACCCGAGGACAGTCATGTTGAGCTTCTCGCCGAGCCCGAGGCACGTTTTCTCAATATGATGAATACAGTCCACGGCGGATGGATCATGACGATGCTCGACACCTCCATGTCGCTTGCCGCGCAAACAACGTTGATGCCCGGCGAAATCTGCCCTTCGCAAGAAACCTCTGTTAAATTCATACGTCCAATTTCTGCCGACTGCGGCGAATTGAGGATCACCGGAAAGGTGATCTCTCGCGGTCGGACGGTCATCACGTTAGAGGGCAGGATAGAAAGCCCTCAAGACAAACTCCATGCACATGGGACGTCAACCTGCCTGATCGTTCGACCCGGACCGTGAAGGTCGAGTAGCTGGCTTCGAACAAGATCTATGCGCTTATCATCACCTCGGAAGCTTCGGTGCTTTGCAAGTCGGATTTGCCGAGAGCTCGCATGATGAAGCGGATTTGCGCATGCACGGCTTCAGCAATGCCCTCTCCCTCCTGAACACGTTGTTCAACCAAAACCGGATGGAAGAACGGCAGGAATGCGGTGATCACTCCCCTTGTGGCATGGTCGGCATCTTCCACCAGGAGTTCGCCCGATCGTAGACCCTGACGGATAATCTCTTCCAGGATCGCCCGAATTTGCTCACCATACGCATTCATCGGTGCCCAATTTTCGTTCATGGCAGCGACAAACAACTCGTGCATGGGTCTTTCTTCGATCATCGTCCGCTTGCTGTAACGATGAAGGACGTTCAAAAGTTCAACGAGCTTTTTGCTGGCTACCGCGTCTGTCCGTGCGATAGAAAAAGCAATTTCAGTCTGCGCCTTCAAGACACGCTCGCACACAGCATTGTCGATCGCGGCCCTTGTAGGAAAGAAGCGGTACACGTTCGCGCGACTTGTACCCAGGCCAGACGCTATGTCAGCAATCGTTGTTTTGCGATGACCGATACGCCGAATGTGTTTTTCCGCAATATCCAGGATCCGGTTACGTGTTTGCTCTAAAATTGCGTCGCTGGCATCTGGGGAATGAGACCCCCCTTCCTCGGATTCCGGTTCCTGTCGATCGGACGCCCAATAGGCGTCCGACACCGTCGATGCTGAATCCCTCGTTTTCTCCTTCGCGCTGGAAGCGGTCACGTCAGTACACATCCGAAACATGATCTCACTCCGCAGCCATAGCGCGTTGCAGTTCGGGAGCCTTTTGCTCTGGATGATGTGCTTCTCCCTTCGTCGGCTTGATGCGGAACCAAGTTGCGTAGAGAGCAGGAAGGAACAGCAGGATCATTACGGTCCCGACCGCCGTACCGCCGATCAGCGTGTAGGCCATCGACCCCCAGAACACCGAATGGGTGAGAGGAATGAAGGCAAGAACGGCCGCAAGGGCTGTCAGCATGACCGGGCGGGTCCGCTGCACCGTCGCCTCGATGACGGCGTGATAGTCGTCGAGACCGGCTGCCTTGTTCTCCTTGATCTGCTCGGTCAGGATCAAAGTATTGCGCATAAGGATTCCCGCCAGCCCGATCAATCCGAGAATGGCGTTGAAGCCGAACGGCTGATGGAAGAGGAGCAGCACCGGAACCACGCCCGCAAGGCCTAGCGGTCCCGTCAGCATGACCATGGTCATGGTCGACAGGCTGCGGACCTGCAGGACAATGACGATCAGCATAGCTGCAATCATCGCCGGGAAGATCTGGACGAGGGCGACGTTAGCCTTCAAGGACTCCTCGATGTTTCCTCCCATCTCGATACGGTAGCCGGCTGGAAGCGACGCGATCAGCGGCTGAAGCGCCTTCAGAATCTGCTGCGAAACTTCCGGGGGCTGCGTTGCCTCGTTGATGTCGGAGCGGACGGTAATGACAGGCGTTCGATCGCGTCTTTTCAGGATTGGTTCTTCAAACCGAATTTCCGAGTGCCCGATCTGATCGAGCGGAACCTGCCGGCCACCGCGGCTCATCAGCGAGAAGTCTGCGAGTCTAGAAGGATCGAGGCGGCTTTCACCGGCGCTGCGGGCGATGACAGGCACGGTGCGAATATTCTCGCGAACCTGCGTGATCGGAATTCCGCTCAGCAACAATTGCAACTGCTGGGCCGCCTCCGCCGACGATAGACCGATCAGATTGAGCCGATCCTGGTCTGGGACGAAGCGCAGCACAGGTGTGCGGTTGCCCCAGTCACGGTTTGCCTGGCGGACATCCGGTACAGTCTTCATGATTTCCAAAGCCTTTTCGGAAATCTGGTACAGTTGCTGAGGATCCGGACCCATAACACGGAATTCGACAGGAAACGGCGTGTAAGGGCCGAATACGAGCTGCGTGACGCGGACATAGGCTTCGGGAGCGAGGCCATCCGACACAGCGCTCCGGAGACGTTGCTTCAGGGCTTCGCGGGCTTCGGCATCAGGTGTCAGCACGACGATCTTGGCGAAGGAAGGATCCGGCAATTCCGGCGCCATGGCGAAGAAGAAGCGAGGAGCGCCCTGCCCCACATAGCTCGTGACAGTCTTTGCCTCCGGCTGCTTCTGCAGCCATCCCTCAAGCTTCTCAACCGTCGCCGTCGTCGTCTCAATGCTGGTGCCCTCGGGCAAGCGGACCTCGACCAGTACTTCGGGGCGGTCCGACGTCGGGAAGAACTGCTGCTTGACGGCGCCCATACCAACGACGGACACACCCATGGTGATGCCGACCACCGCACAGGTGACGAACTTGTGCCGCACGGCAAACTCGATCATTCCCCGAAGGCGGCGATAATTTGGCGTGTCGTAGATCGCGTGATGGCCACCGTCGACCGGCTTGATCGCCGGCAGCATCTTGACGCCAAGATAGGGCGTGAAGACCACGGCGACGATCCAGGAGACGATGAGGGCAAAACCCACGACCCAGAAGATGTTGCCGGCATATTCGCCGGCGGTCGAGCGCGCGAAGCCGACCGGCATCAGCCCGATGATCGTCACGAGCGTGCCGGACAGCATGGGCGCGGCCGTATGACTCCAGGCATAGGCGGCCGCCTTGATGCGATCCATCCCCTCTTCCATCTTCACAACCATCACCTCGATGGCGATGATGGCGTCGTCGACCAGAAGGCCGAGTGCGAGAATAAGGGCGCCAAGCGTGATGCGATCGAAGAACCGCCCAGTCTCCAGCATGATGAGGAAGACGACGGCAAGCGTCAGCGGAACGGCAAGGGCAACGACGATGCCGACGCGCCACCCGAGGCTGATAAGGCTCACGAACAGCACGACGCCAAGCGCCATGGCGAATTTCAGCATGAACTCGCCGACGGCTTCCTGGATGTTGACGGCCTGGTCGCTGACCTTCGCGAGCGTCATGCCGAGCGGCAAGATCTGTGCGATCGCATCGGATCTTTCTTCCAGTGCCTTGCCGAGTTCCAGACCGTTCCAGCCCTGCTGCATCACCACTCCAAGCATAATGGCCGGTTCGCCATTGTGACGGATGAGATAGGTGGCCGGATCTTCATAGCCGCGGCGAATCTCTGCAAAATCCGAGAGCTTCAGCGTGCGCCCGCCTGCGACGATGGGCGTGTCGGCGATCGCCTGTATGCTGTCGTAAGCGCCATCGAAGCGGATGAAAACCTGTGGGCCGCGCGTGTCAATCGATCCCGCTGGCGTCACGGTATTCTGCCGCTGCAACGCGGCAGCTATGTCCTGCGCAGAAATGCCAAGGGTAGCCAGTTTGGCAAAGGAGAATTCAACGAAGATCTGCTCGGGGCGCTCTCCGAGAATGTTGATCTTCTTGACGCCGGGCACATGCAGAAGGTCCTGGCGGATCACCTCTGCCTGACGCACAAGGTCGCGCATCGGCATGCCCTTCGCCTTTAGCGCATAAAGACCGAAGCTGACGTCGGAATACTCGTCGTTGACAAAGGGACCAAGAACGCCTTGGGGCAGGTTTCGCGCCTCGTCTCCAAGCTTCTTTCGTGCCTGATAGAACTCCTCCTCCACCGCTGTGGGCGGTGTACTGTCCTTCAGCGTGACGGTCAGAAAAGCGTATCCCGGTCGCGTGGTCGTCTCGACGCGATCATACCATGTCAGTTCCTGGAGGCGCTTCTCAAGAGGCTCGGCGACAAGATCCTGCATCTCGCGCGCTGTCGCGCCTGGCCACACGGCTGTCACGGTCAGCGTCTTGATGGTAAACGAGGGATCCTCCGCCCGTCCGAGCTTGGCGAAGGCATAGACGCCGGCGGCGGCAAGCAGAATGATGAAGAACAGCGTAACGGCTCTCTCGCGAACCGCAAGCGCGGATAGATTGAAGCTCATTGATTGGTCGCCTCTGCTTGTTCTGTCGTGGTCCGGACGCTGGCGCCGTCCTGCAGGAGATGCGCTCCGAGCGCGACGATCGGCTCGCCCGCCTTGAGGCTCGAAACCACCGCGACCTCCTCACCCATCTTCTCGATCTTTACTTGCCGGAAGTGGACAGTCGACGTTTTTTGGTCAAAGACCCACACTCCAGTTCGGCTGCCGTCGTCAAAGACAGCACCGACTGGCACCACCGCATGCGCCAGACCGGTGTCGTTGGAGATTTTGATGGTGACTGTCGCGCCGAGTGGGGCCGAGGCTGCGGTGCCATCCAGAACCCAGCGTGCTTCATAGGTGCGGGTTTGCGGGTCGGCGGCATCCGAGATTTGCCGGAGCCGCGCCTTGTCTTGCCGGCTCTCGCTTCCATAGATGCTCGCCTCGGCCTCGTCCCCAATCTGCGGCCGAGTGGATTCCGGTAGCCAGACCAGTGCCTCACGAGGCCCGGCCTGGGCGAGCCGGATGACTGTCTGCCCAGCCGCGACAACTTGGCCCGGCTCCCCAAGCGTTTCGACGACAGTGCCATCGGTATCAGCCATCAGCAGTGAGTAAGTCGCCGCGTTTTCGGCGACCCTCGCATCGGCTTCCGCCGCCGCGAGTTGCGCGGTTGCCGTGTCCAACGCAGCCTTTGCTTGCTCGTAACGCTGCGGAGAAGCGGCCGCCAACCCGTTTTTCACCAAGGCGGCGTAGCGTCTCTCGTCAGCTTGCGCCTGGGTCCGGACGGCTTGAGCCGCCGCGACCGCGTTGCGTTTGGCGGCAAGCGCCAGATTAAGATCGGTCTCGTCAATGCGCATCAAGGGCTGACCCGCCTTGACCTGCTGGCCGACGTCAACGTAGCGCTCAATGATCTTGCCGGGCACCCGAAATCCCAGATTACTTTGCACGCGAGCGGCAATGGTACCGGTGAAGGTGCGCACAGTGGTACCCGGCCTCTTTGCATCCACCACACTGACGAGCGGCGGCACGACGCGGGGGTCTGCGGCTTGCGCTCTTCCTTCCGAAGATTCGGCAAGGAGAACGAACGCCGTGGCGCCAGCGGCCACCAATATGCCCACGGAGGCGAGGAGAATTTTGCGGTTCATGTCATTTGACCCTTGTTGACGGGTGCAGTGGTTAATTTAGATTGCGATCTAACTCTAAATGTGTTATAGATGTCAAGTGAAATCTAAATGGAGATCGATATGAGAGTCAGTCGGGCTCAGGCAGAGGCAAATCGCGAAGCGGTGATCGACGCGGCAAGCCGGCTCTTCCGAGAGCATGGATTCGATGGGATCGGGCTGAAGGACCTAATGAAGGGCGCCGGCCTCACGCAGGGTGCGTTCTACAAGCAGTTCGCGTCGAAGGACGATCTTGCCGCGCTTGCATCAAGGCGCGCGCTGGAAAGCGCCACGAGACGATGGTCAACCGCAGCCGCAGACGCCTCCGATCCCCTGGAAGCTGTCATGGCATTCTATCTCTCCAAGGATCACAGAGGAGAGAAGGCGGAAGGTTGCCCCCTGGTGGCGCTCGGAGCGGATGCGGCTCGGCAAAGCGAAGACGTCAGGCGTCCATTTGAGGATGGTATTCGCGCTCACTTCGAGGTGCTGGATGAACTGATGGGTGACGCCAACAGCGCAAGTCCAAGCGACAAGGCGATGGCGATACTGTCTCTGATGGTGGGGTCCGTCATGCTATCCCGCATCATCGATGACGAGAGCCTGTCGCAAGGTGTGCTCGACGCAGCCAGTGGCGAAGTCAGGCGCATTGCGCATCGCGACGATGTTGCCTGAGAGCCATGTCGGGCTCCAGGCCCCCGACGCCGACATGGGCCGAGATGTGGCTGCCGCTTGATTAGGTCTTTGAGTAAGCTGCATGTTTGGAGAGCAGGCCCTGACCCATTGTCGGTCGGGACGCCGATTGCAAGCCAATTTTTAATGCGAAGACAGGTGGAAAGCAGATGCGTCGCATCGTTGTCACAGGTATGGGAGCTGTCAGCCCCCTTGGAGCAAATGTCGATATTTCCTGGTCGCGCCTTCTCGCGGGCCAAAGCGGTATTCGGCGACTGGATAACGATGTGGTCGGGGACCTGCCCGCGAAAGTAGGAGGCGTGGTCCCCTCACTGGACGAAGACCCTGAAGGAGGCTTCGATCCGGATACGATCATGCCGCCAAAGGATCAACGCAAGGTCGACCGGTTCATCATTTTCGCGCTGGCAGCCGCAGAAGAGGCGCTAACGCAAGCGAACTGGAAGCCGGCGTCGAATGAAGACAAGCTCAGAACAGCGACGATCATCGCGTCCGGCATCGGTGGCTTCCCTGCAATAACCGAGGCCGTCCGCACCGTCGATCAACGCGGGGTGCGCCGCCTCTCGCCCTTCACGATTCCGTCCTTCCTCGTCAATCTCGCAGCCGGGCAAGTCTCAATCCGCCATGGCTTCAAAGGCCCTCTCGGCGCCCCCGTGACGGCGTGCGCAGCTGGCGTTCAGGCCATCGGTGATGCCGCCCGGCTCATTCGATCCAATGAGGCCGACATTGCCATCTGCGGCGGAACCGAGGCCTGCATAAACATCGTCAGCCTTGGCGGCTTCGCCGCGGCAAGATCGCTGTCAACCGGCTTCAACGAAACGCCGAGCAAGGCGTCGCGTCCCTTCGACACCTCGCGCGACGGCTTCGTCATGGGCGAAGGAGCGGGCATACTCGTGATCGAAGCACTGAGCCACGCTCTTGCTCGCGGTGCCACCCCGATTGCCGAACTCGTCGGATACGGCACGACAGCCGACGCCCACCACATCACCTCCGGTCCCGAAGACGGAAGCGGAGCGCGCAGAGCAATGGAGCTTGCGATCGCGCAAGCCGGCGTCGCCCCTCATGACGTGCGTCATCTGAACGCGCACGCCACCTCGACACCGGTGGGAGATCTTGGAGAAATCAGAGCTATCAAGGGTCTATTTGGCGACGGAAAGTCTATCGCCGTCAGTGGAACGAAGTCGGCAACAGGACACCTGCTCGGCGCGGCCGGAGGGCTGGAAGCCATCTTCACCATTTTGGCTCTCAAGGGCCAGGTGGCGCCACCGACCCTGAATTTGAGTATTCCAGACCCGGAGGCGGCCGGAATCGATTTCGTCGCAAATGAAGCACGCCGCATCGACGCCGAATACGCGATATCCAACGGCTTCGGTTTTGGCGGCGTTAACGCCAGCGCACTTTTTCGGCGCTGGCCGACGGAAGGTCGCCGGACGTCGTTCATTGGCTGATGGTTCATCACGACCTTAGCGGCATCATGAGACCATTATATTTGCCCCAAGAGCTGACCTTCCATGAAACCAACGGAGGTTACTATCCAGAACATAACGCACCTCAAGCCAAGGATCGCCATCGTTAGCGGCGGTGGCGGCGGAGGTAGTGCTGTCAACAATATGATCACACAGAATCTGGCGGGGGTCGAATTCATCGTTGCAAACACCGATGCCCAGGCTCTGTCGATGTCAAGGGCACGGCGGCTTGTCCAGCTTGGCTTGTCTCGTCTTGCCGGACAGCCGATCAACGATGACGGTGACCGTGTCGCCGGCGTAGTCGACGAACAGCTTGTCGCCGGCCGCATGATCCTGCCGCATCGTCACCGGCAGCTTCAGCGCCCAGCCGCGGTAAAGGTCACAGTACCGACTATAGCGATATCCATCGGGATGACGGCTGATGTATTCGTCCCAGAGGATCTGCAACGTCACATGCTTGCGCTTCAGCTCGCGATGGACGTGTGCCCAGTCCGGCTCAGGGGCGCGACGATGCCCCGTCTTCGTCCCGGCCGCTTTATAAAGCGCCGCCTCCAGCACTGCATCGCTGACGTCGTCACCCAGAGGCCACGACAGCCCGGCTACCGCCGCACGCCGTAGCGTCTCGCGCACCGTCGAGGGCGCAGTTCCAACCCGCACCGCAATCGACTTGTGGCCAAGTCCTTGCTCAAAGCGATATCTCAATATCTCGCGGACACGCCGCATCTCCAATCTCTCCGCAGGCATCCCGTTCGTTCCTCATCAAAGTCGAAGGAAGAAACTTCACACCAGCAGAACACCCACGCCAGATGCCGTCCAACGGGGGCGGCATCATCTCGGAATCAGGGGGCGACTATTTCTCGGAATTGGGGGGCGACATCATTTCGGAATTAGGGGGCGGATTACCTCGGAATTTGCAGACTGTTGCTTCGCGGCCCAGAAATCAAGGAACGCGCGTAGTTTAGGCAGGAGTGTGGCTTGCTTTGGGAAATACATGAAAAAGCCGGGAATTGTTGGCATGAACCGCTCGAGGCACGGTTCAAGCAATCCTTGCCTGACCAAGGGTTCGACGACCGAGGCGACAGTGTAGGTAAGCCCCACGCCGGAGGCTGCCGCCGACACGCATAGTAGTGCACCATTGACGGTCAGAGGCCCCTTTACAGCGATCTCAAACACTCGAGGCTTTTTATTGCGGCCGGGTTCCATGAAGGACCAGCGATAAAGCCCACCGCTGGTCTGCCGGATATTGATGCACGCATGTCCAGTCAAATCTTCCGGCCGTTGCGGTTTATTGCGGCGGGCGAAGTAGGAGGGCGCGCCGACAACAGTGAGAGCAACGGGCGGTGTTAGCCGCACGGCGACCATGTCCTGCTGGATCATCTCGCCGATGCGTATCCCGGCATCATATCTCTCTGCAACGATATCGACGAAACGATCCTCGACCGTTAGCTCCAGCTCGATCTCCGGATAAGTTTCCGCGAACTCCGCAAGGATTGGTTCCAGGAGAGGCTGGGCTACGAACGGAAGGTTCAAACGCAACAATCCCGTCGGACGTGACCCGGTGGTCTGCGCGGCTTCGAAAGCGGCGTCGACCTGCTCAACGCTGACGCGGGCATGTTCAAGAAACAGCATGCCTGCCTCCGTGAGACCGACCGCGCGGGTGGTGCGGGTAAACAAGGGGGTGCCGACACGCGCTTCGAGTTGCTTGATTGTCCATGAGATCCCAGCCGTTGTTATACCGAGCTCCTTGGCTGCTGCGGTGAAGCTTCGCCTCTCTGCCACGCGGGTAAAGGCAAGGATTCCGTCGAGAAGGTCAGCGTGCATTGTCAAGCCTGACTTGAAAGGCAGTGAAAATATGAGCGTATTGTCAATGAAACTATCGTGGTGGAAAATGAAAAACAAGATCAACGCTGGAGAGATCATTGGCACGCTTAGCAATAACCCGTCGAGACCTGGGCATTCTTGTGGGCGTTCTGGCGATGCTCTCCCCCATAGGAGTGGCTATGTCACAGACCCTGAACGCACCCAACGGCGCAAAACCCCTGACCGTGAGTTTCTCAAGCGGCGATGGCTACGTTGTCGGCCAACTATACCTCCCGGAAGGTTATGACTATACCAAGCGCTACCCCGCCGTGGCGATCGGTGGCTCGTTCAACTCCGTCAAGGAACAGATGGGTGGCATATACGGCGCAGAGATGGCCCGACGTGGCATCATGGCGCTCGCCATCGACTATCGCAACTACGGCCAGAGCAGCGGTATCATGCGCCAATATGAGGATGCCGACAGCAAGGCCGATGATCTTCTTGCCGCTCTCGCTTACCTGAAGAAACGCACCGACGTTTCGGGCACTGGTCTGCTTGGGATCTGCTCCTCGGCTGGCTCGGTACTTTATGCAGCATCCAAGGACCCGAGTGTTGGTGCGGTGGCAACGGTTGCAGGGTCCTTTTTCGAACCGTCCATCACATCGATGATCTATGGCGCCGATGACGGTGTCGCCAAGAAGAAGGAAGCTGGTCGCAAGGCCCGCGAGCGCTTCGAGAAGACCGGCGAACTTGAATTCATTCCGGCCTATCACTACACCGATCAAGCTGCCGCCAATGTTGGTCCCATGGACTATTACATGGACCCAAGCCGTGGCGGAGTGCCTGAATGGCGCAATGCGATGGCCGTAATGTCGTGGGCCAACGTTCTGGATTTCAACTCGGTCGAGAAAGCATCGAGTGTGAAGTCACCGACGCTCATCGTACACTCTGACGGTTCTGCGTTTCCGGATCAGGCGCGAAAAGTCTACGATCAACTGGCGGGACCGAAGGACTTATATTGGGCCACGGGAAATCATTTCGACTTCTACGATCAGGCTCCGCAGGTGACGGATGCGGCCGACCACGTGGCCGAGCACTTCATGGCAACCTTGAAGTAAATGCCATCTGCATTCGATGTCTGGCGCGCACGTCGCGCCGGACATTCTCTTCCTTTGGAAGGAGAGGCTTAACATGAAGGTGATGATCTTTGGCGCTACCGGATTGATGGGTCAGGGTGTTCTGCGAGAATGCCTCGGTGCCGGAGACGTCGAACAGATCCTGTCCGTAAGCCGGACGTCGGCCGGAGAGATGAACCCTCGTTTGAGGGAATTGCTCTTATCCGACCTCTTCACGCTAGCCGAATATGAGGATCAACTCAGCGGGTACGATGCCTGCTTTTTCTCATTGGGGGTTTCGTCGGTCGGTATGGATGAAGCGACCTACACCCGTTTGACCTTCGACCTCACACTGTCCATCGCCACCCTGCTGGCATCCCTCAATCCGCAGATGACCTTCATCTACGTCTCCGGCGTGGGAACCGACGCCAGCGGGCGGAGCATGTGGGCGCGCGTCAAGGGGCGCACCGAAAACGCCCTTGCGAAACTGCCGTTCAAGACTGTCCATCTGTTCAGACCGGCAGGCGTTCTTCCGGTCCACGGCGAGCGATCGAAGGTCGCGCATTATAACTGGCTGTATGATGCCACGGGCTGGTTCTTCCGGCCGTTGCGCGGCCTGATGAACGGCTACGTCGTGACAACTGAGGAAATCGGTACCGCGATGCTCAACGTCGCCCGCATGGGCTGGAAGACAACCGTCCTAGAGCCTGCTGCTTTCATACGGAAGCATATCCTGAGTTTGTGAGATAGTTTGCGCATTCGGCTGGCGAGAAGCAGTCGAGCATTTCACCAGCCTTGCGCCATGTCGCTTCGACTGTGCGAGGTTGTTCTCTCCTGATCAGGTGCTTGAGCTTCGCAAAGACTTGCTCGATGGGATTGA